>JBGFRC010000027.1:0-72978 GCA_041695325.1 Pseudomonadota bacterium | reverse complement strand
GCCACAAAACACACACTTGCGACCCCGCAAAAAGTTGGCCGCACAACTGAAATGGCTTGCTTTCCCAGTAACCATGCGTATCTCCCACTATACGATGGTTACGAAACGCCCTAATTACCTTGATTTATAGTACCTTTCCCGGATTACTCATCCTCGCATTTGCCGCTCATTTCTAAATGGCTGACAAACCGGGAATCAAGGACACTCAAGAATCTGCGGAGGACGAGATCAGTCCGGGTGTGTATCACGCGCCCTGGGAGCGTCCTTTCAGGAAAGTCATCACTCCTTTCGAGGAGTTCATCAAGAACCAGACCACGTCCGGCATCATTTTGATGGTCTGCCTGGTCATCGCCCTGTTGATAGCCAATTCTCCTCTCGCGGGCATATATCAACAGATTGTCAATACCCCGATTGCCCTCACAGCCGGCAATTTCGTGTTGGAAAAAAGCCTGCATCACTGGGTCAACGAAGGCCTGATGGCGCTGTTTTTTTTCGTGGTGGGACTCGAAATCAAGCGCGCCATTCTGGTCGGGGAACTTTCCAGTTTCCGTAAGGCCGCTTTACCCGTCGTGGCGGCGCTGGGTGGAATGATAGTTCCGGCGCTGCTGTATTACTGGATGAATCCGGAGGGCGTTGCGGCGCGCGGCTGGGGCATTCCCATGGCCACTGATATCGCCTTTGCCGTGGGGGCGTTAGTGTTGCTCGGCAGCCGTATCCCACGCTCGCTGGTAATGTTCCTGGTGGCGCTGGCGATCGCTGATGATCTGGGCGCGGTGTTGATCATCGCCCTGTTTTATACCGAGCAAATCGCCCTGGGTTATCTGGCTTCGGCGCTGGCGCTGTTTCTCGTCTTGATTGTGTTCAATCTGGGCGGAATACGTCATGCCGTGCCGTACTTTATCATCGCCCTGCTGTTGTGGCTGATGTTGTTGAAATCGGGCGTGCATGCCTCTATTGCCGGCGTGCTGGGAGCCTTCACCGTCCCCGCGCGATTCAAATACGATACCTTGCAATTCAGCCGGCAGATGCGTGAGTTGATGAACCGTTTTGACGCCAGCCAGCGGCCCGACGCGGACATCCGCACCAACGAGGCGCAGCGGATTATCCTGCGCACTCTGGAGCGCAACATTGAGTTGGTAGACACGCCACTGCAGCGCCTGGAGCATCTTTATCATCTGCCGGTGGCGTTATTGGTAATCCCCATCTTTGCCTTGACCAATGCGGGTGTCTCCATCGCATTTGAGACGCTGGAAATGGCCTTGCGTCATCCCGTGACCCTCGGCGTAACGATCGGTTTGGTGCTCGGCAAGTTTCTCGGCATCACCGGCAGTTGCTGGCTGGCGCTCAAGTTGAATATCGGGCAATTGCCGGAACATACCGAATTCCGCCACATCGCGGGGGTGAGTCTGCTGGCGGGGATCGGTTTCACCATGTCCCTGTTTATCGCCGAGTTGGCCTTTGCGGAGCATTCAGAGCAGCTGTTGATGGCCAAAATAGGGATTTTGTGCGCCTCGCTGGTGGCGGGCGCGCTGGGCTACTGCTGGTTGTTGTTGGCCACCCGGCGAGACGGCCCAAGATGAGTCCGTACCTCGCGTTGGCGATAGTACTGGTGGTGTTATTCCAACTGCTCTACATCCATGCCCCCTGCATTCCGCACCTTTCAAGCAATGGGGCGGAGGCTTAACGCCGCAATGACGCCGGAGTCGGGTATACTATTAATCCGGCGATGAACATTGCCGGGTTAATATCAAAAAAACCAGGCCCGCATGAAACGCATACTCCAATCGCCAGCCGGCCCCGTCATGCGCGCGCTGTACGCGGTGGAGTGGGCCGGCCTGCTGCTGATCTCTATCGCCACTATCATTGCCATCGGGCAGGAAACCCTGCTCATGGTGGAGCGCGGCGAGGTGTTGCTGCACGACATCCTGCTGCTGTTCATCTACCTGGAAATTCTCACCATGGTGGGCCTGTATTTCACCAGCGGCAAGCTGCCGGTGCGCTACCCGATCTACATCGCCATGGTGGCGATTGCCCGCTTCATCATCATGGGCATGAAGGACATGAGCGGCTGGGATATCGTGGCGCTTGCGCTGGCGATACTGGTGCTGGCGCTGGCGGTGCTCGCCATCCGTTACGGCCACACGCGCATGCCTTACAGTGAATAATTCCAATTTGTAATCAAAGATGATACCGAGGCGGCGAGGAGTGAGCGAGGAGTCAGCACAAGGAATACGGCGACGAGCGAACGACGCCGCCAACGAAGGCAGCGCTTTGAGTGTGAGTTGGAATAAGTGATGAACATGACGCAGCCGCGGGTGGGCGTGGTGATGGGCAGCGACAGCGACTGGGAAACCATGCGCCACGCCGCGGCCACGCTGGAAGAGTTCGGCGTTGTGTACGAAAAGAAAGTCGTCTCCGCGCATCGCACGCCGGATTTGCTGTATGACTACGCCGCTTCCGCGGAAGGCCGCGGCCTGGCCTGCATCGTCGCCGGTGCGGGTGGCGCGGCGCACCTGCCCGGCATGCTGGCCGCCAAAACCGTCGTACCGGTGCTGGGCGTGCCGGTGCCGTCCAAACACTTGCAGGGCGTGGATTCGTTTTTGTCCATGGTGCAAATGCCGAAAGGCGTGCCGGTGGCGACCTTCGCCATCGGCGAGGCGGGCGCGGTGAACGCGGCGCTGTTCGCCGTGGCGCTCCTGGCGCGCAACGACTCCGCGCTGGCCGCGAAACTGCACGCGTTTCGCAAGACGCAAGAGCAGGCCGTGCTCGCCATGACGCTCCCGCCGCGCGCATGATCCTGCCAGGCGCCATGCTCGGCGTCCTGGGCGGCGGGCAGCTTGGGAGCATGTTTACCGTGGCCGCGCGCACCCTGGGCTATCGCGTCACCGTGCTCGACCCCGACCCGCGCAGCCCCGCCGCACGCTTTGCCGATAAGCACCTGTGCGCGGGCTACGACGACCCGGACGCGCTGAACGAGCTGGGCAAAACCTGCGCCGCGGTCACCCTTGAGTTTGAAAATGTCCCGGCGCAAAGCTTGGAATTTCTCGCCGCGCACAGCATCGTGCGCCCGGCTGCGCGCGCCGTCGCCATCGCCCAGGATCGCATCGCCGAGAAAACCTTTCTGCAACAGCACGGCTTTCCCGTCGCGCCTTTTATCGCGGCGCGCAAGGCGCAAGCACTGGATGAGCGCGATTTCCCCTATCCCGCGCTGCTCAAACGCAGCCGCCTGGGTTACGACGGCAAGGGCCAGGCGCAGGCGCGCGACCGGCGGCAGGCCCTTGCCGCCTTTAATGAGTTTAATCAAGAGCCTTGCGTGCTGGAGCAGCGTCTGGCGCTGGAACGGGAAATTTCGGTGATCCTCGCGCGCGGCGCGAACGGCGCCACCGCATGTTTCCCGGTGGCCGAGAACCGGCACGAGAGCGGCATATTGGATATCAGCATCGCGCCAGCGCGCATCAGCGCGGCACTTGCAAACCAGGCGACGGAGATGGCGGTGCAGCTCGCCCGGTGTTTCGACTACTGCGGCGTGCTGGCGGTGGAATTTTTTGTGCTGGCCGGTGACAAACTTATTATCAACGAAATCGCGCCGCGTCCGCACAACAGCGGGCATTACACCCTGGACGCCTGCATGACCAGCCAGTTTGAGCAACAGGTGCGCGCGCTGTGCGGCCTGCCGCTCGGCGCCGCGCGTCTTCTTTCCCCGGCAGTGATGGTGAACCTGCTCGGCGAGTTGTGGGCGCGGGGTGAACCGCGCTGGGAAGAGGTACTGCAACATCCGCAGGCAAAACTTCATCTCTACGGAAAACACGAGCCGCGCCCGGGGCGCAAGATGGGACACTTTACCTGTCTCGACGAATCACCGGAGCAGGCCCTGGCCGCCGCCCTGGCAGTCAAGGCGCGCCTGCTGGAACGGGCCAAGGCCCCCGCTCATGCAAAAGGGAGCGCATAGTGCCGGAGACCATTGGAACCTGGTGGATGTGGGCGGGTTTTATCCTGCTGGTGGCGATCATGCTGGCGCTGGATATGTTTCTGCTTGGGCGCAAAGGCGCGCACAAGGTTTCCGTGAAGGAGGCCGCGGCTTGGTCGCTGGTGTGGGTGACTCTGGCCCTGTTGTTCAACGCGGGGTTGTGGTGGTATCTCGACGGCGCGGCGGGCCGCGATCTGGCCAATCAAAAGGCGCTGGAGTTTTTCACGGGTTATCTCATCGAGAAGTCGCTGGCGGTGGACAACATCTTCGTGTTTCTGATGTTGTTCGGCTATTTCGCGGTGCCGGCGGAATACCAGCGCCGGGTGCTGCTCTACGGCGTGCTGGGCGCGATCGTGATGCGCGCCGTGATGATACTGCTCGGCGTCTGGCTGATCGCCAAGTTTCACTGGATACTGTACTTCTTCGGACTGTTTCTGTTGGCTACCGGCGTCAAGATGTTTCTGTTCGCGGAGCATGAGCCGGACCTGGAGAAAAATCCCATCCTGCGCTGGATGCGCGGACACCTGAGGATCACCCCAGAATACCACGGGGAAAAATTTTTGGTATGGAAAAACGGCGTTCGCTACGCCACCCCGCTGTTTCTGGTGCTGGTGTTGATCGAAGTGTCCGATCTCATCTTCGCGGTGGATAGTATACCCGCCATCTTCGCCATTACCGATGACCCGTTCATCGTGTTCACTTCTAATATCTTCGCCATCCTGGGCCTGCGCGCCATGTATTTTCTGCTGGCCGATGTGGCGCCGCGCTTTCACTACCTCAAATACGGCCTCGCCCTGGTGCTTGTCTTTATCGGCGTCAAGATGCTGATTGTGGATTTGTTCAAGATTCCCGTGCTCGCCGCGCTCGCGGTGGTGGCGTTGATACTCGCCGTCTCGATCGTCTTGAGCATCATCAAGACTCGACCCCGCACTAAAGTGCGGGGCTAGCCGTTCCTGGTCGTTCCTGGTCGCATCAGCATCGTGACCGGGATCAGGCCCACCAGCACCAGTGTCAAGGCGGGCAGCGCCGCCTGCGCCCACTCGCCTTCCGAAGTCAGCTCGAAGATGTTGACCGCCAGCGTATCCCAGCCGAAGGGGCGCAATAATAAGGTCGCGGGCATCTCCTTCATCACCTCCACAAACGCCAGCAACGCCGCAGTGAGCAGGCCGGCCCGCAGCAGCGGCAAATAAATACGCCACAGCGTTTCACGCGGCGTTGCGCCCAGACTTTGCGCGGCCATCTC
Source organism: Pseudomonadota bacterium (assembly GCA_041695325.1). GTDB lineage: Bacteria > Pseudomonadota > Gammaproteobacteria > SURF-13 > SURF-13 > SURF-13. The sequence continues at coordinate 67,768 of JBGFRC010000027.1, read as the reverse complement.
CATGGCGGGCGTGATGCGCGTGAGCGCGCTCTCCACCGGGCCGTAGCCTACGGCCAGAAAGCGCACCAGATAGGCAAACAACAGCGCCGCTACGGAGCTGCTCAATAAAAGACCGGTATCCAGGCTGAACCAACTGCGCGCGATTGCGTCGAGCTGGTTTTGCAGCGCGGTGAAGGAGAGCATGATGCTCACTGCGAGCACCGTGCCGGGCAGGGCGTAGCCCAGGGTGGCAAGGCGCACGGCGGCACGGCTTAGGGCGCCCGGCCAGCGCCGCTGGACGAAACCAAACAGCAGCGCCGTGGCTACGATGAGCAGCGCGGCACAGGCGCTGAGCAGCATGGTGTGCGTGACGTGGCCGAAATAATTTTCATTGACGCCGTCACGCACCGCCTGCGCGGCCCAAATTGTCAATTGAATCAGCGGAATCACGAAGGCGAGCGACAGCACCAGCAGCGCCGCGCCGGTCGCAGCCCAGGCGCGCGCGCCGCGCAAGGGATAACGCTTCGCCGCCTCAATCTTGCCGCCGGAATAATAACGCGCCCGCCCGCGGCCTCTTTGTTCGGCAAACAGGGCGAGCGCCACCAGCAACAGCAGCAGGGAAGAGAGCTGCGCCGCGGCGCTGAGATTGAACAGCCCGAACCAGGTTTTATAAATCGCGGTGGTGAAGGTGTCGAAATTGAAAATATACACCGCGCCGAAATCGGCTAACGTCTCCATCAGCGCCAGCGCAAGGCCGGCGATGATGGCCGGGCGTGCGGTGGGGAGCGCCACGCGCACAAACGCCCGCCACGGGTTCAAACCCAGCATGCGCGCGCTTTCCATGAGGCTACGTCCCTGGGCAAGAAACGCCGTGCGCGCCAGCAGGTACACGTAAGGATACAGCGCCAGCGTCAGGACCATGATCACCCCGCCCGCGGAGCGGATCGCGGGCAGGCGTAATTCATCACCGAACACGCTACGCAACCAGGTTTGCAGCGGCCCGCTGAAGTCAAGCAGGCCGACGGCGACGAAGGCCAGCACATAGGCGGGTAGTGCGAGCGGCAGCATGAGCGCCCACTCGAACACGCGCCGGCCCGGAAACTCGCATAGGGTGGTGAGCCAGGCGAGTCCCACGCCTGTCACCAATACACCGAGCCCCACGCCTACGCTGAGTATCAGGGTGTTAAGCAGCAGCTCAGCGAGTACGGTATCCGCCAGGTGGCGCCATACCGCTGTTTGCGGGACCAGCCAGGCGGCAAACGGCAGCAGGACATGCGCGCCGACCAGGATGACGATGAGCCAGACGGCGATGCGCCATGCGCCGGCGCGCGAACCGCCCGCCGCCGTGCGGCGGGCGGGCGCCCGGCCTAGAGGAGGCGCCAGGGCGCTCCTCATCGGGGAGTTTTACTTGTAACCCGCGCGATCCATCAGCATCACGGCCTCGGCCTGACGCTTGCCGGCCTCGGAGACGTTGATGGCGTCGTGCTTGAACGGTCCCCACGCCGCCACCAGCGGATCGGGTTGCACCCTGGTGTTGGCCGGGAACTCCAGGTTGGCGTCGGCGAACAGCTTTTGCGCCTTGTCCGAGGACAGCCACTCCAGAAGTTTCAATGCCGCGTCGGGGTGCTTGGCGTGGCGCGTCACGCCCGCGCCGGAGATATTCACGTGCGCGCCGCCGTCCTGCTGGTTGGGCCAGAAAATCGCCACCGGCAGATCGGGCTGCTCTTTCTGGAGGCGGCCCAGATAATAGCTGTTCACGATGCCCACGTCACACTGCCCCGCCGCCGTGGCCTTAATCACGGAATCGTCATCAGAGAACTCCGGCGCGGCGAGATTGGCGACCCAGGATTTGACGATGGCTTCAGTTTTATCCACACCGTGGCGCGCAATCATCATCGCCACCAGCGACTGGTTGTAGACCTTCTTGGAGCTACGCAGGCACAAACGCTTGTTCCATTTCGCGCCGCCCAGGTCTTCATAACTGGACAGCTCGCCCGGTTGCACCTTGCGCGTGTTGTAAATGATGGCGCGCGTGCGCACCGACAGCCCGTACCAGTGGCCGTCTGGGTCGCGCAGATGGGCCGGGATGTTGTCGTTCAGGATTCTGGAGTCCACCTTGGCGAGCAGGCCCTCCTGCGCCGCCTGCCACAGGTTGCCCGCATCCACGGTGAGCAGGATATCCGCCGGGGTCTTTGCACCCTCGGCCTTGAGCCGCTCCATCAGCGGGCCTTCCTTGCCGGTGACGGCCGTGATCTTCACCCCGGTTTCCTGGGTATAGGCGTCGAATATCGGCTTAATCAGTTTCTCGATGCGCGCGGAGTACACCACCACTTCTTCCGCAGCCTGCGCCTGGGCGATTGAACTCAGGCCCAGCAGAGCTACCAACCACCATTTCTTAGTCACGTCCTGTAAACTCCATAAATAAAATCTATATATGAATGATAATTATTCTCATTAATAGAGTCAAGGGTTTTGTTTAGGGCGTCGTGGTGGAAAGAGCAAAAAAGAAGGCCGGCTTGCGCCGGCCTTTGGTGTGCTACGATAATTTGAAGAGGTTGTTACTTCGCGAGCGAGAGGATGAAATCCGTCAGTTGTTCGATATCCGCATCCGACACGCGCGGCGAGTAGGCCGGCATCACACCCATCTGCCAGCGGCCCGTGCCGCCCTTCTTGGTCCACTCCACCAGTATCTTCTTGGCGTCCGGGTTGCCCTTGTACTTGGCGGCGACGTCATTCCAGGACGGGCCAACGCGCTTGGATTCCACCTGATGGCAGGCGAAACAGCCGCTCTTCTTGCCGAGCGCCTTGCCCGCTTCCATATCCAGCGCGGCATTTGCCTGAGCCGAAAACAACAGGGCGGCGGCACCGGCGCCGATTAACCAACGTGATTTCATTATTTTCTCCTTGAGAACTAAGATAAAGATTAAATTTTTGGGGTGACGGTCGTACTTCGGGCCTTACACCGGTAGCAACCAACCCGGCAGTATTCTCATTAAACCCGATTTAAAGATCAAGTCATTTTTACAAAAATACAACGTTCTGAACAGGGGCTTACGATTAGAGTCCGGCCCAGAGGGGGAGTTCAATGTGTTTGCAGGTTGGCATAAGCCAGCATCAGCCATTTTTCCCCGGCGCGGCCGAAATTGACCTGCACCCGCGCCTGTTCGCCCGCCCCTTCGTAGTTCAGGATCACTCCCTCGCCGAACTTGGCGTGCAACACCTGCTGGCCGATGCGCAGACGGGTGTTGGGTATCTCATTCGCCGTGGGGCGGAGGCGTACGGGTTGAACCTGGGCAGGGCGCGCGGGCGCGACTGTGAGGCGCGGGCGGATCTCGCTCACCAGCTCGGCGGGGATTTCGGCGATAAAGCGCGACGGCAGGCGGTAGCTTTCCGAGCCGTGCAGGCGGCGTACTTCGGCGTGGGTAAGATACAGCTCGCGCTGGGCGCGCGTGATGCCGACGTAGCACAAACGCCGCTCTTCCTCCAAGCGGCTGCCTTCCTCGATGGAGCGCTCGTGCGGGAACAGCCCTTCCTCCATGCCGCACAGAAACACCAGCGGAAACTCCAGCCCCTTGGCCGAGTGCAGGGTCATAAGCTGCGCGCAATCCTCCCACGCCCCGCCCTGGCCCTCGCCCGCCTCCAGCGCGGCGTGGGCCAGAAACGCATCAAGCGGGGCGAGCGTATCCCCCTCCTCGTGCTCGAATTCGCGCGCGGCGTTCAATAATTCATCCAGGTTTTCCACCCGCGCCTGGTCTTTTTCTCCCTTCCCTTGGCGGTAGTGCTCCAGCAGGCCGCTCAGCTGCATCGTTTGCTCGACCTGCTCGAACAGAGGCAGGTTTTGCACTTCCAGGGCAAGGGTCTCGATCAGCTTCAGGAAACCGCCCAAGGCGTTCGCCGCGCGCGCACTCAAGGCGTTTTCCGCCAGGGCGGTTTGAGCGGCGCTCCACAGCGTGCTGCCGCGCTGCCTGGCGATAGTACGCACGGTTTCCATGGTGGTGTCGCCGACGCCGCGCGTGGGCAGGTTCACCACGCGCTCGAACGAGGCATCGTCGGAGGTGGAGGCGATGAGGCGCAGGTAGGCCAGCGCGTCCTTGATCTCGGCGCGCTCGAAAAAGCGCAGGCCGCCGTACACGCGATAGGGAATACCCGCCTGCAACAGCGCCGCCTCGAGCACGCGCGACTGCGCGTTGGAGCGGTACAACACCGCCGCCTCGGAATAGCGGCCGCCGTGCGAGAACCACTGCGCGATGCGCTCCGCCACAAAGCGCGCCTCCTCCAGATCATTAAACGCGTTGTACACCCGGATCGGATCGCCGCGGCTGCCCGAGGTCCACAGGTTCTTGCCCAGCCGACCGCTGTTGTGCGCGATGAGCGCGTTGGCGGCCGACAGGATGGTGGCGCTGGAGCGGTAGTTCTGCTCCAGGCGGACGATTTGCGCGCCGGGATAGTCCCTGGTGAGGCGCTGGATGTTTTCGATGCGCGCGCCGCGCCAGCCGTAGATGGACTGATCGTCGTCGCCCACCGCAAACAGCTTGTTGTCGCTGCCCGCGAGCAGCCTGAGCCAGGCGTACTGGATGGCGTTAGTGTCCTGAAACTCGTCCACCAGAATGTGCTTGAAGCGCTGCTGGTAGTGCGCCAGCACGGCCGCGTCATCGCGCCACAGCTCGTGCGCGCGCAGCAGCAGTTCGGCGAAATCCACCAGGCCGCCGCGCTCGCAGGTTTCCTCGTAGGCGCGATACACGCGCAGCATCTGGCGCAAGTAAGGATCGTCACGGTCCTCCAGATGCTGCGGGCGCAGCCCTTCGTCCTTGCGCGCGTTGATGAAGCCCTGCATCTGGCGCGGCGGCCAGCGCTCCTCGTCCAGAGCGAGCGCCTTCAGCACGCGGCGGATGATGCGCTGCTGATCGTCGCTGTCCAGGATTTGGAAGGTCTCCGGGAGTTTCGCCTCGCGCCAGTGCGCGCGCAGCAGGCGGTGCGCCAGGCCGTGGAACGTGCCCACCCACAGCCCGCGCGCGGGCATCTGCAACAGCTCCTCGATGCGCGCGCGCATCTCGCTTGCCGCCTTGTTGGTGAAGGTCACCGCAAGCACGCCGTAGGGCGAGGCCTGCCCGGTGTGGATCAGCCAGGCGATGCGCTGCGTGAGCACCCGCGTCTTGCCGCTGCCCGCGCCCGCCAGCACCAGCAACGAGCCGGGCGGCGCGGTCACCGCGGCGCGTTGCGCGTCATTCAGATTATCCAGCAGCCGTTCATCGTCCACAGCTGAATTTTAACATATCGCTGGCGCGGCTCCGCAGATTACAATAGGCGGCATGTTCACGCCGGACGAAATCACACGCTTTAACCGTGATGGCTGCCTCATTGTGCGCCGGCTCGCGCCGCGCGAGCTATGCGCGCGCATGAAGGCGCATGCCGAAGAAGCGCTGGCGCGCGAAGCAGGCGCGGTGGAATACGAGGCCGATCTGCACTATCCGGGCGCGCCGCCTTCGCGCGAGGCGCCGGGCGGGCGCACGGTGCGGCGCCTGTTGCAGGTTTACGCGCGAGGCGCCCTGTTCCGCGACTGGGCGGCGCATCCCGCAGTCAGCGCGCGCCTCACGCAACTGCTCGGCCCTGATCTCAGGCTGTCGCAGGCCCATCACAACAGCTTGATGACCAAACAGCCGCGCTACAGCAGCGACACCCTGTGGCACCAGGACATCCGCTATTGGTCATTCGAGAAGCCGGAGCTTATCAGCGTGTGGCTTGCGCTCGGCGCCGAGCGCGCGGACAACGGCGCGCTCAAATTCATCCCCGGCAGCCATAAAATGGAGTTTGCGCCGGATCGTTTCGACGCCGCGACCTTTTTCCGCACCGATCTCCCGCAAAATCAGGCCCTCATCGCCACGGCGCGCCTGGCCGAGCTGGAGCCGGGCGACGTGGTGTTTTTCCACTGCCGCACTCTGCACGCCGCGGGCCGCAACCAGACCGCGCACACCAAATTTTCCCTGGTCTTCACCTACCACGGCGTGGACAACCATCCCCTGCCCGGCACGCGTTCGGCGGAGCTGCCGGAAATAGTCATCGCCTGATCTTTATCGCCCGTACCTGACAGGGTACAATATACGGCCCTTCGTTGCCTTTGGGCCAGGTAGCTCAGTTGGGCGAGCTGCGTAGCAGCGAGCGACCAGCCAAGGATGGCTGGGCTGGTGTGAAAAATTGAGATGCAGTTCCGCCATGGACGGCATCCTTGAAGTTCATAGAGGCCAGGTAGCTCAGTTGGGTGAGCTTGCGAAGCGAGCGAACGCCCAGCCAAGGAAGGCTGGGCGGGTGTGTAGCATGACGATGCCGTTAAGCCAAGGACGGCATCATAGAGGTTTATCAGGGCCAGGTAGCTCAGTTGGTAGAGCAGGGGACTGAAAATCCCCGTGTCGGCGGTTCGATTCCGTCCCTGGCCACCAAAACTCCCACAATAAAACAATGTGTTACATAGCCATCCCGTAAACCGCTTGCCTTTCTTTTCGCCTTTCGGTACAGTTTCGGTACAGTGCCAACGCGGAGCTCGCACCATGGCGACCATCACCAAGACACCCTCGAACACCTGGAAGGCCGTCATCCGCCGGGTCGGCTGGCCGGCCACGGTCAAGACTTTCCGCACCAAACGCGACGCCGAAGATTGGGCGCGGCGAGTTGAGGATGAGATGGTGCGCGGCGTCCACATCCAGCGCACGCCGTCCGAACGCATGACCTTCAGCGCCGCGCTGCGGCGCTATCTGAGCGAAGTCACCACGACGAAAAAACCCTCGACGCAGAAAGCGGAGGTCGTGAAGGCAAAGCCGCTGGATGAGTTTTTCGGCAGGTATTCGCTGGCGGCGATTACCGCCGAACTGGCGGCGAAGTATCGGGACGCGCGAATCGCGGCGGGCCTGTCCAACAATACGGTGCGCCTCGAGCTGGCGCTGCTCAGCCATTTGTTCAGCGTGGCGATTCGGGAGTGGGGTTTGGGGCTTGCGTACAACCCCATCAAGAACATCCGCAAGCCAAGCCCTGGGCAGGGCCGCGACCGGCGCCTGAGCGCCGATGAGCAGCAGCGTCTGTTGATGCACGCCGACGCCCACAGCAACCCGATGCTGGGCTGGATCGTGCGCATTGCGATTGAGACCGGCATGCGCGCATCGGAAATACTTACCCTGCGCCGGCGTCAGATTGATCTTGGCCGGCGCGTGGTCCGACTCTACGACACCAAGAACGAAGCCGCGCGGACAGTGCCCTTGACCTTGGCCGCGGCGGAAGCCTTCCGCACCGCGCTCGCCAATCCGGTGCGCCCGATAGACACCGATCTGGTTTTTTTCGGCGGGCCAGGGCGCGACGGAAAGCGCAGGCCGTGGGCGTTGAAATCGCAATGGGTGATCACGCGCGAGCGGGCGGGCTTAAACGACTTGCGCTTCCACGACCTGCGGCATGAAGCCGTCAGCCGCCTGGTCGAGGCGGGACTGAGCGACCAGGAAGTAAGCGCGGTGTCCGGCCACAAGTCCATGCAGATGCTCCGCCGCTATACGCACCTGCGGGCGGAGGACTTAGTGGAGAAGCTGGATCGATTGCTGCCGGGGCGTTAGTTTCGAGCCAAAATCTGTTCCCCGCCGTTTTTTACAACGTATCGCCTCACCGCAATCGAGCGCTCCTTTTTCCTCGCCCGGGCGAGATCATAGGCAGTCTGGAGCGAGAGCCAAGCCTCGGCCGTGCCGCCGAAGGCCTTGTCGAGGCGGATCGCCATTTCCGGAGAAATTCCGGTCTTGCCGTTCACAAGGTTGTTTAAAGCCTGGCGGGTCACGCCAAGAATCATCGCCCCCTCCGTGATCGAAATTCCGAGCGGCTCCAGGCAATCATGGCGCACCGATAATCCAGGGTGCGGTGGTTCTTTCATCGGCATTAGACTACCTCCTGTCCCAGTCAGTGATAATCAATAAGGTCAACATCGTATGCATGGCCTCCGTCAAAGCGGAAGATGATCCGCCAGTTGCCCGTAACCCACACGGACCAGAAGCCTTTGAGCCTTCCCTTGAGGGGGTGCAGCTTCAAGCCGGGCAGGTTCATCATCTCCGGGCCTGCCGCCACATCGAGGCGCGCCACGATCCGCTTGATCTTTGGCGTCATCTCTGGCGAGAGGCCCTTACGATCAGCCTTCTCATAGAGGCGTTGCAGGCCTTTATGCCGGAAGTTCTGGATCAATGCGCCGCCCCATCATTATTCTTTAACCATCCTACATAGACAAGTGATAATTGTCAATGTACTTTTATCATGCGGTTACCGAGAAATGCTCGCGCAGCCACGGGTCGCGTTGGACGGCCTTGGTAATCGCCATGCGAGACAATCCAAGCTCTCGGGCGATCTGGGCGCGCGTCATTCCCTGCCTGGCTTTCTCTTGTATCTTCGAGACGGTGGCCGCGCCGGCGGACTTCCGTGCGTCGCCGTATTTCTCGACCATCTTTAGCCAGTGCTCGGCCATTTCCAGGGTCAAGCTCCAAACTTGTGTGTCGCTGGAAAACTCATTGCGCTGCAAGTAAGTCCGCAGCACGCGGCGGGCCGCGTGCCAGTCTGTGGCTTTTTCAATTTCGGTCTTGAGCGTTGCACCGTCTGCGGTGATCGCTGCAACTCGTGGGTTCATCAGCAGTTCCCACATAAGCCACCCTTTCCACCGCTCCGCCTTTGCGGGAAGGCTCGCGCGGCCGTAAAACCGCGCGTGCCACTCCGACCACTCTGTGATGGCGTGATCGGCATCGTGGGGTCTGGTAAGCGCCGCGGCCTTCAGGCTATCAATGAGGTATTGCTGGCGATGGATTAGTTTCCTTTCTTCTCCGCTCATCGCGCGCTGCACTCGGAGGTCTCGATTGAGTCTCGTTTGGTGTTTGCGCGGCGAGGAGGGCGTCTCGTGTGTCGACGTGGCTGCTCGGCGAGCGGCGTGGTCCCGGGTGTGCAAATGGACCTCGCAGTGGGAACCATTGCTCGCAAGCCGGAAACAGCTTTTGCACCACCTGCGGCGCGCGCCGGCGGACTTCCTTGCGAGCGACAGACCGTGCAGCAGAAGTCCATATCCGGCGGCGGCGATAATTGCGAGGGCGGGATTTGGTGATTCAGGCGGCGCGCTATCTTTGCGCGGGAAGCGGAGCGGCCAGGAAGAAGATAAGTCGGCCAGGCTCTCCGCGATGTAAAACAAGTCTCGCCCGGCTTCGAGGCAGTTTTGTGCATCTGCCCCCAGTCGGCCATTGCTTACCCCCTTGAGCGCAACGAGGCAGCGCTTAGAGGGTTTTGGCAACTGATCCAGTCGCAGCGCTTCTCTTAGCAGTTTTCGCTCTGGCCCTCTGAGCTGCTGCGTGGCGCGGGCGATTGCTGTATCCATCGCGGAGAGGAGGGTCGCTGAATCAGGGCGGGCCTGCAACTTGTGAAATGGATGGCTCGGCGCAACTCGATCCAGCTTTTTTAGCACGCCAGGCCAAGCGAGCCATGCAGCGGGCGCGACGACGTGTCGCGCGTGGATGGAGTAGTGAATGCGCGCCTTTAGCCAAGTAAAAAAATAATCGAGGTCTTGCATCCAGCCTAGTCCCGTCAAGGTGGTAAACCTAACTATAGGACACGCGACGTTGACAGTCAAGGTTTTTGTGGTCGAATGTGCGTAACGATGCGCTCACTTTCAATAATGAGGTTTGGAGAATGGATACAACCGCGAAGCATTTGATGGACCGTTTTGGGCCGCTGATGAATTTTGATCAGCTGAGCGGCGTTCTGCACCGCACGCGCGACGGCTTGAGGATTAGCTTGCGGCGAAATTCCGCGTATGCGCAGCAGCTAAATTCAGCGCGTATAAAAATCGGGCGGCGCGTGTATTTTCGCACGGTCGAGATTGCCCGCTTGCTGGATGGGGAGGAACAGGGGTGACTCCGTACGCACATCTAAAGTGAGCCAGCCAAACTACCGTAGCCGGTCCGGCCTGATCGGCACCGTGAGACCTCCGGCATTGAGGTCAGGAGTCGCAAAATGAGTGGTTATAAGGTACCTCTGTACGACGGCGAGCGCTGCGTCGGGCGCGTCAGCTACACCGAAAATCTCGACGACTGGGACGGCGGCAATTTTACGTGCGGTAGTACCGGACGCCATCTAGGTGTCGGGCGGACGCGGTCAGGGCAATTCTACCTTTGTCATGGCACGCAATGGCAGGGCGAGCGTGACTACGCCAAAGTAGTGAGCGAGGAGGAGGCGAAGGAGGCGGTAATGCGCCGCAACGAAACCGATCTTTACCGCGAGCTGTTCGGGGAGGAGATTCCAGACCTAACCTCGTGACAAGGCCGCGACCCCAGACTTGCGTCTGGGGTCGCGGATCTGGAAAAAATCATGACTAAATTCAATGCCGCGCGCGTCAAGATCGGGCGGCGCGTCTACTTTCGCACAGTAGCTATCGCGCGGCTGCTGGATGGGGAGCAGGGGTGAAGAAATTTTTCACGTGGAGAGCGGCGATCTTGGACTCAGATTTGCCGGCCACTACGCGCCATGTCCTGCTGACCCTCGCGTGCCACATGAACGACGCCGGCGAGTCGTGCTATCCCTCAATTTCACGCCTCTCACGGGAGACGGCGCTGGCGCGATTCACGGTCATCCGGCACTTGAAAATTGCGGCTGGCGGCGGGTGGATAACGATCGGAAAACACGGTTTCGGGGATCAGCGCTGGGCCAGGCATGATTACCGCCTGGCGTGGCCGGAAAAGGTGGTCACCCAGAGTGACCGCCTTGATAAAAAGGTGGTCATCCTGGGTGATAAAGGTGGTCATCCTAAGTGCAAAAAGGCGGTCACCCAGAGTGACTCTAGTACTTCAGTTAACTCTCCAAGAACTCTACAGTGCCAGTCTGTTGATTTTGGTGATTGTCCTCAGTGCCAAAAACCGCTCACCTCCAGGCGAGGGAGGCACGGTAAATTCGTTGGCTGTACGGGTTACCCAGATTGCGGCTATACACGCGCCATTGACGAGCCAGCCGGCGCAACGCCGGCAGAAGAGGCTCGCCAGAAGGCGCTCCGCAGCCACGGGGTTGCGGGGGATGGCGCGCAATACGTTCTGGCCGCCCGCGCCGCGCGGGCGGCGGCGCAGGGTCTTGAAAAAACGAGGGGCGGAAAGTGAGTACGGGGATCAGGGTGCGCGGGAGCGCGGGGGTTGCTCAACGGGCCGTTCGTTATTTCGTGCTGGCCCTGGCGCTCAGCGCGGGATTTTTTTATCTGCTGGGAAAAATTTTTGGCGAATCTCGCTGGGTGGACTGGTGGATTTTTGTTGAGGCGAAATTTTTGGCTTGGGTGCCCGGGGGTTCAGGCGCGCGGGACGGACTCAACCGAATTTTTTATACCGCGAGGGAGCTGGCGGCGCGAGCACCGCAGGAGGCGCACGAACTTTTTAACTGGTTGCTGGCGCTGGCGCTGGTGCTGGGCATGCTCACGGCGGCAGCGGTAGGCACCGCCCTGTGGCATTGGCGGCGCAGGGGCGAGCGCGACGACGTGTTGCGCGGCGGCGTGGTGGTGGACGCGCGCGAGTTGCGGCGCAGGATTGGGGAGGATTAATAGTGGAGTATCTATTGCTCAAATTTTTCGGATGGCAATTCCGACTGATCTGGCGCTGGGGCATATTGTTTGGCTGGCTCACCGTGCCCCTGCGGGCGGCCCTGGCGCTTCGCCGAGAGGGGTGGCGGGGGAGGATGGGGCCACGCCGCGCGGGCGGCGGCGCTGGCGGCCTGCGGCGGGCTGGTGGCGGTGTTTGCCTCGATACCCGTCGCGGCGCTTGACCCTGGGGCTGGAGGGGCGCTCGCGCTCGGAGGGACGGCCATGAATTTGCTCGGCCACGAGCTGTGGACAGGGGCGCGCACCGGCGCGGAGGCGGACGCGGTGCTGCGCGGGGGCGGGTTGGCAACGTCGCAGGAAGTGGCGGCGTTGGTGGAGCGCGCGGAGGGAAAAGAACGAGCGCGCGGGGAACCGGCGGGGTTGGACGAGCTTCGCCGCAGGGTGATCAGGGAGGACTGATGGCGCAAAGCGCCTTGTTTGCGCCGCGAGGAGCGGCGGCGGAGATAGAAATGGCGCAAAGAGCCGCAGTTGCGCCGCGAAAAATTTTGGAGGGTTGGTTGATGAGATTTTTTGATTTGTTCGGAGGCGGGCGAAAGCAGTGCCCGCAGCGCCTCACCGTGGCGGGGATTCCGCTGCCGCGCGATCTCGAAACGCGGCACCTGCTGTTTTGCGGGGCAACCGGCAGCGGGAAGAGCTTGGCTTTTTCCGAGCTTTTGGAGGGCGTCCGCGCGCGCGGGCAGCGAGCCATAATCAACGATCCAAACGGGAGCTACTACAGCAAATTCGCGCGCCAGGGGGACAAAATCCTGAACCCGTTTGATGCGCGAGGCGAGGGCTGGACTCCATTTAACGAGATACGATCAGCCTACGACCACACGCGGCTGGCGAGGGCAATTATTCCGGACGGTGCGGGAGCGGCGGCTGAGTGGCACCAAAACGCCCAATCTCTCTACGCCGCCGTTTCCCAGCGCCTCGCCGAGCGCGGGGAGGCGGACACAGAGCGGCTGGTCTATCTCTTGTCCCAGGCTCCGCCCGAGGAGCTTCGGGCGCTCCTGGCCGGGCACCCGCTGGCGCAATATTGCGATTCTGCAAACGCACGTTTTTTTGGCAGTGTTCGCGCCGTGCTCGCAACGTATTTGCCGCCGCTCTTGTGGCCGGCGGAGGGCGATTTTTCGGTGCGGCGGTGGGTGGAGAACGGGGACGGGTGCCTGTTTATCACGCACCGTGATGACATGTTCCTCGCGGTGCGGCCCTTGATTAGTTGCTGGCTGGACATCGCAGTGTCCGCGGCGCTGAGCTTGCCGCCTGACCTAAATCGGCGGTTATTTTTTCTGCTGGACGAACTGGACTCGCTGGAAAAACTATCCTCGTTGAAGCATGGGCTAACTAAACTCCGCCAGCACGGCGGTGTGGTGGCCGCTGGGCTACAGGCGCTGTCCCAACTCGAGGGCAATTACGGGAGGGAGGATGCGCGGACGTTGCTGAATAATTTCGGCACGTGGCTGATTCTCCGGGCGGGCGATCATCACACGGCGGAGGCGATGTCCGATCACCTCGGCGAGCAGGAAGTCGAGCGCCAGGAGGCGAGCGAGACGCACGGGGAGAGCGACAGTCGAACGATTTCGACCAGGCGGGCGATGCGCAAAATTGTGCTGGCGAGCGAGGTTATGAATCTGCGAGATCGACATGGTTTTTTGAAATTGCCTGGTGATTATCCAGCCTGCAAAATCGAGGTAGAGATCGTTGATCGTCCTCAGAGAACTGAACCTTTTTTTGACCTTCCCAACCCCACCAACACCCCTGAAAAAAACGGAAACACAACAACCTCAGGTCGGGATTTCCAAAAAACGGAAATCCCTCACACCCCTGCATCGCCGATGCGACAGCAGGGGCGTGAGAAGGAGGATTTTCCAGGTGAGAATCAATGAGTTACGGCTGAACACATTTGTGTTACACGGCGGCGCTGATTTTGCGCTACGCCGTTGATTTTAGTAACGTTTAACTGTGTTACAAATTTTGAGGAAAATTGAAGCAGTTGTAACACAAATTTTTGATGGGAACCAGAGGAGGAACTAAAGTGAAAACCGAAAAAATCAGAGAAAAAATTAAGGCGCTCGAGGCGGAATTGTTGAGCGCCGAGCGGGCGGAACGAGAGGCGAGAAAAGCGGCGATTTCTCGCGCAGCCGACCGGGCAGGGCTGCTCGATTTTGATCTGGGCGCGGAAGTGCTGGACGCGGAATTTAGAAGGCTGGCGGAGAGATTCAGGAGCGCATCCGGGAATAAAAAAGAGGCGGAGGACGAATGAGAAAAAGCACGCACATCACCGCGCGCGTTGACGCCGAAACGCTGCGGGCGTTGGATAGTTTCCCTGGGCAGTCTCGCTCGGAGCGCCTCGCGTATTGCGTGCGCCACGCCTCCCTGGTTGCACACTTCGACGCTCAAATTTTGCGGGTGACCGAAACTCTCTCCGCGCGAATGAACGCGCTCGCCGAACGCGCGGGCGCGGGAGTGCGCGGCGAAATCCAGCAGCTTTTAAAGAGCGGCGGGGACTCAAAAGTTTCCGCGGCGCTCGCGGCGGTGATTGAACATTCTCTGTTGCCTGCGGCCGCGATGGACAGGAAACAGCCGCTAAAAAACGCCCTGGAGCAACTGCGCGGAGGTGGCAAATGATGAGCGTCAGCGCGCGCAAAGCGGGAGCGGCGGTGAGTTATTACACGCATCTTAAAGAGGACGCTCACCTATTCGACGGGCTGCGGAAGGAGGACTATTACTCTCGCGGCGAGGGCTATTGGCACGGAAAAGGCGCGGAGGCGCTTGGGTTGAGCGGCCAGGTACGCGAGGCGGACTTTCGTTCGGCGTGCCTGGGTTTCGCGCCGCGCACCGGCGAAGCGCTGGCGCAAAACGCGGGGAATGAAACCCGAACCGCGCTGTACGACTGCACGTTCAGCGCTCCGAAATCGGTGAGCGTTGTCTGGGCCATCGGCGAGGAAGATGTCCAGAAAATGATCGAGGGCGCGCATGATCTCGCGGTAAAAAAAACGCTCGACGAAATGGAGGAGCGCTTCGTCTGGACGCGGCGCGGGCGGGACGGCATGGACGCGGAAAAGGTGGGCGTGGTGGCGGCTACGTGGAGGCACGGCACGAGCCGTGATCTCGATCCCCAAATTCACACGCACGCAACAATACTGAACGTCTGCCAGCGCGCCGACGGCACCGGCGGCACCATAGACGGTAGGCAGTTTTACGAGTACCAAAAAGTCCTGGGCGTGGTGTACCGCCTCCACCTCGAGGAGCGCATCCGGCAGCTCGGCTGGCGCACGGAGCGCGACGGGGAGAGTTTCAGGATTTGCTCGGTGCCGCGGGCGGTAGAGGCGCGTTTGAGCAAAGGGCGGGCGCGCATCGAGGCCGAGATGGCGGCCCGCGGGACGAGCGGGGCCAGGGCCGCCGAGGCCGCGAATTTGGCGACCCGCGCCAAGAAAAACTACGAGGCGACGCCAGACGAGTTGCGCGGTGGCTGGGTTAAAGAGTGTGGCGCGGTATTCCGCGCGCGGGAGGCGATTCCAGGGGAAGCGGTGGGGGCGGCGCGCGAGAAAATCAGCGCCCCCGAGGTGTTGCGGGGGGCGACGGAGTACGAGGCGGTGTTGAAAGGAAAAGAAGTTGAGTTCGCCGCGCTCGTCGGTGTCGCTGGCACCGGCCAGGGGCGAGCGGCGGGCGAGTATCTGCGCGAGCAGGCGATGGGCCAGGCGGTCAGCCTGGTCAACGACCGTGGCGAGTCGCGCTACACCACGCGGGAGCTGCTCGAAAAAGAGCGCGCCATTATCGAGATGACGCGCGCCGGCGCGGGCGAGCGCGCGCATATTCTCAGCGCCCAGGCGGTGGCGGCGGCCGTGGCGAAATTCGAGCGCGCCAGGAGTTACTCGCTGACGCCTGAGCAACGGGCGGCTGTTGTCACCCTCGCCACTAGGCCAGGGCGCGATGTAGTCCTGATCGGCGACGCCGGCACGGGCAAAACCACGGCGCTCGCTGCGCTGAAACTTGCCTATGAAGAGGGAGGTTATCGAGTTATCGGAACAGCCACGGACGGCAAAAAAGCGGCCGACCTTCAGCGCGATCTCGGCGTGCAGTGCAGCACGATTGACAAGCTCGCCGGCGATCTCAAGCGCGGTGCCGACCAGCTGAGCGCGCGGACGGTGGTGTTGGTGGACGAGGCCGGGCGCGTGGATGCGCGGCGCTGGCACCAACTCAAATCGCTCGCGGACGAGCGCGGCGCGAAAGTCGTTTGGGCGGGCGATCATAAACAGCTGCAGGCCGTGGGCGCGGGCAGTCCTTTTCGCCACGTGGCTGGCGAGGCCGCGTGCGCCAGGCTCTCCGAAATTCACCGCCAGCGCGACGCCGGCGAGCGCGAGGCGGTGCGCCAGATCAGCCGTGGAGAGGCGGCCAGGGCCATGCTCGGCTACATCGATCGCGGCCAGGTGTCGGTGGCGCGGACGCATCGCGCCGCGTGCCGCGAGATAGCGGATAAATACGTCCGCGCCGCCGACCAGGTGGGCAAGGGGCAGGTCCTGGCGCTGGCGCTCACGAACAAGCGCGTCGAGGACGTCAATGCGGTTATCCGCGCGCGATACCAGGCGCGTGGGGAATTGGCCGGCGGGCGCGAGTATGAGGCCGTGAGGGAGCGCGGCATTGACCGATCGACTGGAGAGGTTCGCACGGAGAGAGTGCGGACGGAATTCGCGGCGGGAGATCGAGTGCTGCACGCGGGGCGCAACGATTACCGCAACGATCTGAGGCGCGGTGAATTGGGCAGCGTGCTGCGCGTCGAGGAGCGCGGCGTGACCGTAAAACTCGACCGTGACGGGCGCGAGGTGTTGATTGACCCGGCCAGGCACGACCTGCGCCACGGCTACGCCATAACGGTTGACCGGAGCCAGGGAATGACCGTTGAGCGGCCCATCGTCTATCTGTCAGGGGACATGACGCGCGAGTACGGCTACGTGGCGGCTTCGCGCGGGCGGGAGGCGACGGAGTTTGTCACCACGGCCAGCGCGGTGCAGCAGACGGCGCGGGAGGTGGGCAAAGAAATCAGCAATCCGCAGCTTGGCGATCTGCGGGAGGTGGTGATGGCGATGAGCCAGTCCAGGCAGGCGGAAAGCACGCTGGACTGGCGCGTGGCGGCTTCGCGCGGCCAGGACAAACAACAGGAGCATGAGCGCGGCATTTAATTTTTTAAGGAGAGAGTGAAATGAAGAAAGGAAAGAAGAAGCAGAAGCAAAAACCGGTGTTGAGTTGGCGCGCCCTGGCGCTGTTCGTGGGCGTGCTGTTGGTGGTGGGCACCCCCGCCACCTACCTGGCGCTGATGGGCGCGGGCGTGGCGGCGGAGGCTGTGAGCGCGGCGCGGTGCAGCGGCGCGGGCGCGGACGTGGAGGACGGGCAGGAAATTGACGGATTGGGTTGGTTGTGGTTCACGAAAATGGAGGGTAGCGAACATGAAAAAATTTAGAGTGTTGGTGGTGGCGGCGTTGATGTTCCCGGCGGCGGTGGCGGCCGTGGCTTGCCCAACGCTGGACGAGTGCAATCGCTCGCGCTGGGCGCACATGTCTGTAGGCGAGTGCGAGCGCGAGCGGGAGGCGGCCCTGGAGGACATCATCCAGGAGTACGAGGCGGCGTGGCGCAATGAAAGCGGCGGCCAGGACACGCTGGAACGCGCGGAGGTCAGGCTGGCGATGAGGCTGCCCGCGTGCCACGAGGCGCGACGCTGATGGCCGCCGAGATAGTTTCGCTCGACGCCGCGCGGGTGATCGAGGCGCACAAGAGTTTTTTTGAGCGGCAGCTGGAGCGGCTCGATCTCTACCCGCCGCGGGCCGATGAGGTGCGCGCGGTGTTGGACTGGGCGCGCGACGAGGCGCTCCGGCCGTTTTCATTTCGCGCGTGCTGCGCGGCGGAGGGGTTGGACCCGAGCACGGCGCGGGCGTTTGTGACGCTGGTCGCGGACGCGCCGGGGGTTAACAATTTTTATTGTTGGAAATGCTGGGTTTCACCAAATAAATTGTGACAGGAGCTTCAAATGACAAATATTTTTGTGGTTTTACTAAGTTTCATTGTTTTTCCGCTGGCCGTCGAGGCTGGCGGCAGGGGCGGACTGGGCAGCATCGTCTACGACCCGAGCAATCACAGAGAGAATATAGTGGCCGCGGCCAAGGCCACGCTGAGCGAGATGCACCAGGTGGACTCTTACATCCTGCAGGCGCAGCAGTACCTAACGCAGTTAAGACAGCTGGAAAGCCTCGGGCAGGGTGAGATTCTGCCCAATATCAGGCAGACGCAGGCTGATCTCAACACGTTCCTGACGTACAAATCCGCCCTGGAAAATCTATACGGCAGTCTGAATACGGCTCATAGGCGGTTCACTGATCACGCCCTGGTGGCCGACAGCCGGAACATGACCTGGAGGGAATACGCGGCGCGGGAAAAAACGTTGAACGACGCGGCGTTCGCCACCGATGCGGCCATGCTGCAACAGATCGACGCCAACTATCAACGCATGGGCCGGCTCCAGGAGCAGATCGTCAAAAGCTCTGGTGTCCACCAGAGCATGCAAACGATGAACCAGTACATGGACGTGCTGGCCGGCCAGAACGCCATGCTGGCACAGCAGCTGGCGGCGCAGGGGATGATCGAGACGCACGAGCGCGACCGCGAGCGGCGCTACCGCGACGAGGTAGAGGAGCTGCGCGAGCGCATCCGCGAGGCAGACCGGGCCACGAGCGAGCGCGAGCGGCGCACGATCGAGGCGGGGAAAACCGTGCGCGACAGCACCATTCCGGGGGCGAGGTAACGGTGGACATCGCGCAGCTGGTTAATCAAGCAATAGCCACGTTGCGCGGAGCGGGGCTTAGCTACGCGGAACTGATCCTGCCCAACGCGTATCAGGTGTTCGCGGCGCTGGGCGCGATCGTAGTGGCCTGGCACGGGATAAAAGCGGCGCTCAACGACGAGAGCCTGGCCGACACGATAGGCGAGCTGGTGGACCTGGTGATGCTGCTCAGTTTTGTGTGGCTCATGCTCGGTCAGTATCAGATGTTTTTTTTGGAGTGGTTCCTGGGCGGCTTTGATTTTGTGGTTGGCCGGTTTTCCGGCCTGACCGGCGCTTCGGTGTTCGCCGGCCACAGCCAGCTGATCGAGGCTGGCCGCGCGGTGCTGGAGAGTTTTGCGATCCCTAAAAGCGTAGCGTGGTGGGAATCGCCCGGGTGGGTGATCAGCCACGCGCCGGCGTACCTGGTTAAATTGGTCACTCTCGGTGTTATTAGTCTCGCGGCGCTGATTTACGTCGTGATGTACGCCCTGGGCGAGGTTTTAATCGGCGTCGCGATTGGCGTCGGGCCGATTTTTATCCCCTGGTTGATTTTCGATAAATTGGCGTTTCTGTTTTGGAGCTGGCTGAGGTTTTTCATCGTGGCGGCCTTGTACAAAATCGTGGCGGTGCTGATGGTGGGCCTGGCCGCGCCGGCGATCACGCTGATCACCGATCTGGTGCGCCGAGAGTACGCGGCGGACGGAATCCTGGCGAGCGCCCGGGCTGACTTCGCCGCCTCCATGGTGGTGGCGGCGTTGAGCGTGCTGATCATGGTCATGATGTATCACATTCCGCACATCACGTAGGGGCTGGTAAGCGGCGCGGCGGCGGTAGGCGTCGCGCGCCTGCCGTCGTTGCGCGGGGGTGGTGCGGGTTCAACAACTGGCAAAAAATAGGAGAAGACGATGAACGAAAAATGCAGTGATGAAACAAAAAAAGCGGCGGCGGAGTTCGTGGACGCGCTCGCCACGAGAGTGGCGGCGGTGCTGGTGGCCGAGATCGAGGAGCGCGGCAAAAACGAGGCAGAGGCGGAACTGCCCGATACCGGCGGCCAGGAAGAGGCGGCAATTAAAAAAAGTGATGGAGAGGCCGATGAAAAAAAATGACGAGGCGCAACAGGCGTTTGAGCGTGAACTGCGCGAGCTGCACGGGAACAACGTCAAGTGGGTGCGCGGGAGCGAGGTTGGATTTCACGACGATTTGCGCGCGCTGGTGACGAACCTGGAGGACGCGCTACGCTGCGGCGAGGTGGACGACGTGTACTATCTGCACGCCGTGTTTCTCGAATCGGTTGAACACGGCGCGGGGGTGCCGCCAGGGACGATGAAAAAGTTCCTGGATGAGAGTTTTGAAAAATAGGAGGGTACTATGAAATTTTTTGGGTTGAGCGGTGAGGAAGAAAAGATTTTGCGCCAGGCCTTGGGCGAGCGCGCCAAGCTGGCGCGAGAAGAGCGGCGGAACGTGCGCCCGCCAGCGGAGGCGAACCGGCGCGTGGTGGCCGCGCTGTGGTGGGCACTTGGCGTTAAGTGGCAGGATAAGCCCTGGCTGGTGATCCTGGGCGTGATCGGCATCGTGGGGCTGGCGCTGTATTTCACCGGCGTCTGGCCGCCGCGCTCGCAGGCTGAACCTCCGCCGGCGGCGCAGGGGCCTTACCCTTACCCGCCGCAATCGCGGGAAGAGCAAGCGAGGCTGGACCGCTTGAACGAGCTGGACCGGCAGTGGCGCGCGGAGCGCGAGGCGTCGCGCAAGCGCGACATGGAGGCTATCGCCAAAATGAAGCGCCGCGCGCCGTGCTGGACCGACATAACAATTTCTGGGTGGGAAAAAAGGCAGCAGGAATTGATCGAGAAGCACGGCTGCGTGCAAGACGATCAAGGGCAATGGGAGATACCGGAGGGAAAACCGTTGCCTGAATAGCGCGGCTCGCCAGTTCTGGTTCGCCGCTTTTGGGACGGCGAAGGAGCGGCGCATGTCAGTCTCCAGCGCGGATCGCTCCTTCGCCAGCTTCCGCAGAAGCCCGGCGTCTTCGGGCGCGCGACGAGGCGAGCAGGGCGTTCATTTGACCTGTTTGCAAAGCCAATCCATGTGATGCTTCATAGGAGTCGGCACTACTCTATGTTTTCATCCTTTAAATCGCCAAAGATGCCGTCAATGATTTTTTTACTATCTTCGAGAAACTGCTCGCGCTGGCGCTCCCGACGCGCTTTGGCCTCTTGCTCATCCTCATTGGAGCTGTCACGCTTTTCCATCAACATGCCGCCGCCAATATCCTCGTATGAGGATTTCGTGTACCAGCTGTGCGCCCCAACCCCGCTGAGCACGCCGACAACGTACACAATAAGCCCGCCCGCAACCAGAATGCCGCGCGCCGGTCTTTGCTTGGTTACTTCCACGGTAGTCCTCCTTTCGTTTTATGGTTAAACGCGAATAGCGATTTTTGTCACAGGCACCATCCCCCTGTGCTGGCCTACGACATGGGGCATCCTACCAGCGCCGCGCTGAAAGCCAAGCCCCTCCAAAATCACGCCGTCATCGCGTTTGCTGCGCTCCATTCCGCCGCGCTGTGCGCGAGCTTCATTGCGCTGCGCGCACGCCATGACGTGCGCTACAACGGCGAGGTGGAACGCCGTGTCGCTCGAGGCGCGACACCGCGTCCGGCCAGGACAAAGGGCAGGTCTCGATTTCTGCCATGGTGCGCTAGATATCCACCTCAGCCCATAGGGCAGCATGATCGGAGGCCGCATCCGTTTCTTCCTGGATGGTTGGCAGGTGAGGGAACAGGGTGCCGTTCTTCCCGCCCCATACGCCACGGCGTTCGATGCCGCCAGCGGTGGCCTTCCCCGCAAGTTTGGGAGACATCAGGATGTAGTCGAGCTTGCCAGACTTGTTCCCGTTCCCGTGGGTTCCGGGCCGGCCGTCTCCGGCAAAGTTTGGGTGGTTCATGATGTCTTGCAGGTCGGAGCCGTTACGCAGCAAGGGGTCGAGCGGCGTTTCATCCGGGGTCTCGTTCAAGTCGCCTATCACGGCGATGTACTCATAGCCTTCGGCAATGCGTTCATCATAGATTTGTCTGACTCTTTCCGCCTGGCGCAGGCGCTTTGCCGCGGACTCGGCAAAGGAACCGTATCCCTTGGACTTGAAGTGGTTTACCAGGAGGAGCAGGGCGGCTCCTTGAGCGGTTGTAACCTCGTATTCGGCGCAGTCACGGTCGAAGATAGTCCCTTTTTCATCCGTGTCATCCACGTGGCTGCGCATTCTCGTGATGTCATACCCGGCCCGGGTCATGATCCCAACGTCTATGCCCCGGTCATCGTTTCCGTCTATGAGCATGACGTGGTCGAAGGGCTTCGCCTCTACCTTGGCCAAGACGTCCTCATTAAATCTCTTCAGGCCGATTCTGTCCTCAGCCTCGACGACGCACAGCACGTCGGGATTGAGCAGGCCGATGATGCGGGCGGTGTTCTCGGTGGCGGTTTCTTTGACCGGTTCCTTCGTCAGCTCGAACCAGCCGATCCAGTCGGTCCGGCCCTCTGCCTTGATTTGCACAGGCCCCTGCTTGGGGCGGTAGAGGAGTTTTCCGCGGATGTCACGAAGACGGATGAATTTGCTTTCACCCTGGGTGGCGAGCCCACGGTGACGGCCGATGATCTTGAGCAGTTCGGACTTGATCTTGCCGGTGTAGGCGTTTGCCTGAATCAGCGTATTCAGCCGGCTGAAGTCTTCGAGGATCGGTTTCCCTTCGGCCCAAGACGCATGGTTCAGGGCCTTGGCGCGTTGGAACATGTTCTCAACGTTGAAAGTAGCCAGGCGCACATTCAGTTCTCCCAGTAGACTGGCGGGGCGGCGGTGGGCATACGCATGGATATGCGTTTAACCCATTTGTTTCGCTGCCAAAGCTTTCTCAATTTTTTTGTCAGCCTTGTATTGACTCAGCGAGTACACTGACCAAATCATAGCCGGTATCCAGCCAATCAGGGTCAGCTGTAGGAGTAGGCAGAAGAAACCGGCAAAAGGCCTTCCGATGGTGAAGAACTGTAGCCAAGGCATGAAGATGGCGAGCAGCAGTCGCATGATGTTTTCTCCGTTGTTGTTGATTTATTTTTCGGTGCACTGGCGGTGCAGTCGTCAGTTTTTGCAATCACCCACAAATTACGCTAACGTATTGATTATACAGTACTGCACCGTTCTGTTGTTTACTCTAATAAACTGATTGATTTATATAACTTTTCTGTGTTATTCTCGAACTGAAAATCCCCGTGTCGGCGGTTCGATTCCGTCCCTGGCCACCACTCATCTGGAAGTGGTATTCCGAGTTTGCTGGGGTTAGAATTATTAATTGTATGTCAACTATGAGTTGCGGGCTAAGCCATAATCCAGCTTAAAGGGGAACCAAGGTATGCCACAGGTCGCCAGATCTGAAGTTTGTTGGCCTTCGCGAATCAAGTTCCATTTCGATGCCGAAAAAGCAGTAGATGTCATTCTCTACATTGCCAAACGGGTCGCCGATCCGGGTTTTCACCGGATTTCAAAAATTCTTTACTTCGCCGACCGGGATCATCTGGCGAAATATGGCCGCTTCATTTGCGGTGACAGCTATGTCGCCATGAAGCACGGGCCGGTGCCCAGCGGAACGTATGACATCATGAAGCATGTGCGTGGTGACGGTTTACCGTGTCCCGTCCCGCACGCCGCGGAATCTTTCAAGGTTGAAGACGGAAAGAAAGTGGTGCCGCTGAAAGAGGCCGATCTCGACACACTGAGCGAATCGGAAAAGGAATGCCTGGATGTGGCCATCGCCAAGTACGGCAAGATGCCTTTCAAGAAACTTACGGACATCAGCCACGACAAGGCTTGGCAAGCCGCTGACGAAAATGAGTTCATCGAGGTGGAGCAGATCGTCGCCACCTTGCCCGACGCCAAGCATTTACTGGAATATCTCGTCAACCCCCACCCCGATTAAGCCGGCGTGCCGATCTGGGACAAGCTTCCGCCAGAGGAGCGGCGCAAATATATTCACGCACGTCTGACACCCGGCCGAGTGATATTGCTTTACTGCGATTTCACCAAGCCCAAGCCGAAGGACAAGTTTCTGGTTCTCGTCAGAATCGAACCCGAGCCATTGTTCTTCGTCATTAACTCCAAGGTAAGCGAGTTTATCCGCCAGCGGGAGTGGTTGTTCCAATGTCAGGTTGAAATCGGGCACGAAGAGCATGCGTTTCTCAAGCATCACTCCTTCATTGATTGCACGGAGGCGAAAGGAATCGCATTGCATGATGTTTACGAGCAGATAGAGCGAGACATCAGTAGACTGAAGGATGACATCAGCGCACAGGTTCGTGAGCAAATTATCGCTGCCGTCAAGTTTGCAAAGACCCTCTCAACAAAACAGAAAACCGGCATTCTATCCGCGCTTGATGCTGGTTGATGATGTTACACTCAGCCGACACAAATCAAATCACAAAGAACCGGGCCGGTATGGTATTGCTGGCGCTGTCTGGACACAAAAAGCGGCGGCACAAGAAAACGACATCACGGGATTCCTGACTCATGCCTTGGCTCCAGTGGCTCACACGTGACGAGGACATCAAGAAGGCCAAGGTCGCGCCCCATCGTCTGCTCGAACCCGCGCCGGAACTCGGCGCCGGCGATCCGCACAGCCCCAACATGCTCATTCAGGGCGACAACCTCGAAGCCTTGAAGGCGCTGCTGCCCTACTATGCCGGGCGCGTGAAGTGCATCTACATAGACCCGCCGTACAACACCCGCTCGGCGTTCGAGCACTACGACGACAGTCTAGAACACTCGCTGTGGCTGGCGATGATTTATCTGCGGCTGGAATTGCTGCGCGAGCTACTGAGCGAGGATGGGAGTATCTGGGTTTCGATTGATGACAATGAAGCGCATTATCTCAAAGTGATTTTGGATGAGGTATTTGGAAGGACAAGCTTTGTCGCAAACGTAATCTGGCAAAAACGTACGTCGCCTGACGCAAGAATCGATCTTGGGCCAGCTCATGATCACATTTTGGTATTCTCTAAATCGGCGGATCATCTGCGGTTGAACAAGCTCGGCCTATCCGAGGATCAGGCGAAAAACTACAAAAATCCCGATAACGATCCGAGAGGCCCGTGGGTTTCGACAGATTTTACGGCTCAGGGGTGGCGACCAAATCAAATGTACAAACTGATAACTTCGGGTGGGCTCGAATACGAGCCTCCGCCAGGAAGATGTTGGGCAAACATTGAAACTGAGTACAAACGCCTTTGTGCAGAAGGCCGCATGTGGTTTGGAAGAGATGGAAAATCAAGACCACGTGTAAAAACCTATCTTTCTGAAAGTACCGGCATCAGTTCATGGTCATGGTGGGAAAATGGTGATGTCGGACACAATCAAGAAGCCAAGAAGGAGATCAACCAGCTTTTCGGTGCAAGCGATGCGTTTGATACGCTCAAAACCTGAGCGATTGATTCGCAGAGTCTTGGATATCGCAACCAATCCGGGTGATCTGGTCATGGACTCCTTTCTTGGTTCTGGCACCACCTGTGCCGTCGCCCACAAAATGGGGCGCCGCTACATCGGCATCGAGCTTGGCGAGCACGCGGTCACCCACTGTGCGCCGCGCCTGAAGAAGGTCATTGAGGGCGAACAAGGCGGCATTTCTGAAGCGGTGAACTGGAAAGGCGGCGGCGGGTTCCGCTTCTACCGTCTCGGCGAGGCGGTGTTCGACGAGGACGGACGCATCAACCCGAAGGTGAAGTTCGCGGCGCTCGCGGCGCACGTGTGGTTCACCGAAACCGGCCGGCCGCTGGAAGGCAGCCCGAAGAAACCGTTTCTCGGCGTTCACGAGGGCACGGCCTACGGCCTGCTCTACAACGGCGTGCTCGGCGACAAGAGCGTGAACGGCGGCAACGTGCTTACCAAGCATCTCCTCGAACGTCTGAAGCGAGGATCGAAGAACCACGCCGGGCCGTGGGTAATTTACGGCGAGGCGACGCGGCTTTCGCCCGAGCGGCTGCGCGGCCTGCGCGTGACCTTCAAACAGACCCCCTACGACATTCGGGCACGCTGATGGAACTCAAGGGCTATCAACGCGAGGCATTGGCGGTGCTCAGGCGCTTTCTTGAACGCGTGCGCGAGACCAACGACGCCATGGCGAGCTTCGAGGAAGTCACGAAGGACTTGAGCCTCGGGCGTTACCAGGGTAAATACCGCCCGCTCGCCGCGATGCCGGAGGTGCCCTATGCCTGCCTGCGCCTGCCGACCGGTGGCGGCAAGACTATTCTCGGCGCGTACAGTGTGAAGCTCGTCGCTGAGAGCTTTCTCGAACGCGACTTTCCGGTGGCGCTGTGGCTCGTGCCCTCGAACACTATCCGTACCCAGACGGTGGAGGCCCTCAAGAGTCCGCGCCACGCCTACCGGCGGGTGCTGGATGACGCCTTCGAGGGCCCGGGTGCGGGTATTCGACATCGAGGAATTCCCGAACATCCGCCCGACCGACATGCGCGACGCGGCCTGCGTCATTGTCGGCACCATCCAGACGCTGCGCGTGGAAAGAACCGAAGGCCGCAAGGTGTACGACCACCACGAGGCATTGGAGCCGCACTTCTCCGCGCTCAAGAATTTCCCCGCCGGGCTGGAGCGCGACGAGCAGGGACAGCCGAAGTATTCCTTCGCCAACCTGCTGCACCTGCACCGGCCGCTCATGATCGTGGACGAGGCGCACAACGCCGTGACCGGGCTCACGCACACCATGCACGAGCGCCTCAATCCCGCCTGCATCGTCGAGTTCACCGCCACGCCCAAACCGCAGAGCAACGTACTGTTCTCGGTGTCGGCCTCGGCGCTCAAGAGCGAGGAGATGATCAAGCTGCCGATCGTGCTTACCGCGCACACGAGCTGGCAAGCGGCGGTGTCGGGTGCGTTGGCTGAACGGCGCCGGCTGGCGGAGGCAGCACGAAATGAAACGCCGTTCATTCGCCCGATTATTCTGTTTCAGGCGCAAAATCAGGACCAGGAAGTTCACGCCAAGGCGCTGCGCCAGCACTTGATTGATAACGAACAGATTTCCGCTGAAAAAATCGCTGTCGTCACCGGCGACCAGCGCGAACTGGATGGCATAGACTTGTTCGACCCCAAGTGTCCGATCGAATACGTCATCACTGTGCAGGCGCTCAAGGAAGGCTGGGACTGCTCCTTCGCCTACGTGTTCTGCTCGGTGGCCAACATCCGCTCCGCGACCGACGTGGAGCAACTGCTGGGGCGCGTGCTGCGCATGCCCTACGCGCGGCGGCGGAGCGTAGAGGAACTGAACTGCGCCTACGCGCACGTATGCGAGCCGGACTTCATCAACGCCGCCGTGAACCTGAAGGACCGGCTCGTGGACATGGGCTTCGAGGCGGAGGAGGCCGAGGACAACATCGAGACGCCGGGCCTCGACTTGCAGGAAGGCGGTGCGATGGCCCCTGCGCCCGCGACCGTAACCATTCATGTGCCGTCCGCGCAAGCGGTCGCGGCACTCCCGGCGCCGGTGCGCGAACAGCTCAACGTCGAATCCACACCGGACGGCAGCGCCGTCGTCACGGTGAGCAAGCCGCTCAGCGAACAGGACGAAAACGTCGTGCTGACGCTGGTGTCGCCGGGCGAGCAGGAACAGGTCCGCAAACAGCTCGTGTTCCAGCGCCATCAGGCGGCGCGGCTTGGATGTCCGGCCTCGCGTGGCGAGAGGTTCGCGGTGCCGGCCCTGTGCCTGCGCGTGCAGGGCGAACTACAACTGGCCGAACCCGATCTGTTCCTCGACCTTGGCGGCTGGAAGCTGCCCGATAATAAAGCCACACTCACTCCCGACGAATTCAAGCCGGTGGAGGGCTACCAGAGCTTTGAGTTCGACGTGGACAAGGACCACATCACCTACGGTCACGTCTCCGCCTCGGTGCGACAACCCGAGCTGCGCGGACTCGATGCCGCGTGGGACGAAAAAGTATTGGCGCGCTGGCTCGACCGCCAATGCCGCCAGCCGGATATCGGCCAGACGGAGATGCTGGAATTCGTGCGCCGCGTCGTCGCCGACCAGCTTGACCGCGAGGTTCCGCTTGGGGCGCTGGTGTTCGCCAAATACCGGCTCGCCAAGGCCGTCACGGCGAAAATTGCCGGATACCGCAAAGCGGCCGAAACAAGCGCCTACCAGAATGTGCTGTTTGCGAACGATGCGCCCACGGAGGTCAGTTTCGATTTCGCGTTCGATTTACCGCCCGATCGTTACCCGGCCAAGTGGTTCTATCGTGGTAGTTTCCGCTTTGCAAAACACTATTACGGCGCGGATCGTGTCGGCGAACTGAAGGATGAGGGTGAGGAATTCGAGTGCGCGCGGGCGCTCGACATGAACCCTGATGTACATTTCTGGGTACGGAATGATCTTTCAGGCCGCCCCCACTCAGCCTTCCGGTTGCCGCTGGCTTCAGGCTGGTTCTATCCGGACTTCGTCGCATTGTTGAACGACGGGCGCGTCTTTGTTGTCGAATATAAGGGCGCTCACCTCATCAACGATCCAGACACCAAGCAGAAAGACAATATAGGAGCCCTCTGGGAAGCGCGCAGCAAAGGGAAGGGGTTGTTTCTCATGGCAGAAAAGGAAAGGGAGAGCTTAGGGATTGTGGGGCAGATTCGTCACAAGCTTGCCCTATGATTCTGTGATATTTCCGGTGATCCATAAACCCGGAGGGGATTGTCCCCGCCTTGTTCTCCACCATCATGTTTGGTAAAACTATAGACCTCTTTTGCAAGAGCGCCACATTATGCCGACCATACTTATCACCGGAACCAATCGCGGTATAGGCTTGGAATTCGTGCGCCAATATGCGCAGGAGGGGTGGCGCGTGTATGCCTGTTGCAGACAGCCGGACAAGGCGCGCGCGTTGCAGCAGTTGGCGGAGAAGCACAAAAATATATCGCTGCACGCGCTCGACGTGGCGGATCACAAGCAGATTGACGCGCTGGGGAAGGAGCTGCACGGTGCGCCGATAGACATCCTGCTTAATAACGCGGGCGTGTATGCGGGTGACAGCGACGAAAGCCTGGGCACGCTTAATTATGAGGCGTGGGGGAAAAGTTTCCGCATCAACACCCTGGCGGCGGCGAAGATGGCGGAGGTGTTTCTGGACAACGTGGCGCGCGGCGAGAAGAAGCTGATCGCGGCGCTCTCCAGTCTGATGGGCAGCATGGCGGACAACGGCAGCGGCGGGAGTTACTTGTACCGCTCCAGCAAGGCGGCGCTGAACGCGGTGATGGTGAGTCTCGCCGTGGACTTGAAGCCGCGCAAGATCGGCGTGCTGATACTGCATCCCGGCTGGGTCAAGACCGACATGGGTGGTCCCAACGCGGAGATCAGCACCGAGACCAGCGTTCGCGGCATGCGCGCGGTCATGGACAAATTTAAACTGAAAGACAGCGGGCGTTTCATCGCCTATGACGGCCGGGAGCTGCCGTGGTAACGCCCGTTGGATTAAGACCTTGCTGCTAACAGCTCGCGCGCCATGAATAGGGCCGCGATGCTGCGCGCTTCGGTGACGTCGGCGCGCGTTAAGAGCGCGGGAAGATTCGACAGTTTCCACGGCACCACTTCGATTTCCTCCGGTTCGTCGCCCGCCCGGCGTTGTGGATATAAATCCTGCGCCAGCACGATGTGGATGGTGTGGTTCAGGTAATTCGGCGCCACGGTCCAGGTGGTAAGGTGCGTGAGCTTGCGCGCGCCATAGCCTGTTTCTTCCATGAGCTCGCGGTTGGCGGCGTCCACTATCGCCTCATCGCGTTCCATGCGGCCTTTGGGCAGGGCGAGCTCATAGCGATCCACGCCCGCGCAGTATTCGCGGATCAAGAGCACGGTGTCGTCATCCTGCATCGGCACGACCAGCACCGCGCCGCGCCCCGAACCGCGCAGACGTTCGTAGCTCACCTCCGCGCCGTTGGCAAAGCGCAAATCCACCTGTTCGATATGGAAGATGCGTGTCCTGGCCAGCGTGGCGGTGCGCAGGGTGTTGGGTTTTTTGCGCGCAGCCATCGCGCCCGCACGGATCAACCGCTCTCCAGGGTGATGCGAGCGTTGACGCGCCCCGCCGCCTCCTGGCGCTCGATGACGATGTCGGCGGCGTGGACGCCGTAATCGCGCTT
Organism: Pseudomonadota bacterium; assembly: GCA_041695325.1. Classification (GTDB taxonomy): domain Bacteria; phylum Pseudomonadota; class Gammaproteobacteria; order SURF-13; family SURF-13; genus SURF-13. The sequence goes on along the minus strand of JBGFRC010000027.1, from coordinate 38,207 downwards.
GAGGTTTTGCAGCCACAGCATCAGGTCATCGAACGCGGCCTGCTCCAGCCATACGCGCGCGCTGTGCTGCCCTTCCGGCTCGATGCGCTTCATGGCCGATCCCAGGTTGCCGCCCTTGGCGGTCTGGTCCGCCACGCCGAGCAGCGACTGGTCGGGCGGCAAGCGTCCGGCGGCGGGCACGGCTGCGCGCAGCTGTTGCGCGTCGTGCGCCGCCTGGCGCATCCAGGCGAGCTGCTCCTGTTGGGTCTCTGCCCTTGAACGCAATTGCTTTAGGTGATTTGTAAACGGCTGCCAGGCCAGAAAATAAACGAAGATGACGGCCAGCGCCGCCGCCCCAGTCAGCACGGCGCGCCGCTCGCGCGGATTCAGTTGTGCGAGCCACTGTTTCATGTTTTCTGGTTCCGCACCTGCAAGCGGCTTTCCACCCGGTTTTCCCTGGTTTGCGCGGAGAGGATTTCCACCGCCAGCGCCGCTCCGGCGAGCTGCTGCTTGAGCTGGTCCAGCGCTTGCAGGTCTTTGATCTCGATGTCGAGATTCAGCACCTGCTCCTTGTAACTGATGCCGCGCAACTTGACGTCCGGATTTTGTTTGAGCGGCATGGCGGCTCCGGCGAGCAGGTCGAGAAACGCTGAGCCCTGCCTCTGACGGCGCAGCTCCTTGAGCTTGCTTTCCATCAACTGGCGCAGGTCGCCGGTCAGGCGCGCGTCGGGAAAGGCGCCGCGGAGCACCTGTTCGGCCTCGGCCTTAAGCTGGCGGCTTTGCTGGGTAAGGCGCACCGCGTCGAACAGCATGACGCCGACCTGAAACGCGAGACACACGCCAAGCAGCGCTGCGCTCAGGCGCCAGGGACGCCACAATTTGCCGAGTTGTCCGGTGCGGCTGTAGTCTCCTTGCAGCAAATTGATGGCGTTGGTTTCATCGAAGTGCTGCGCGAACAATGCCAACGGGTCGTCATGGCGCGCCTGTTCCTGCAACTCGAAGCCCCAGGTTGTGGCCAGATCGCGCAAGCCAGGATCGTGAGCGGAGTAATTGATGACGCGCAGCGCCGCGGGTTTCTGTTCGCCCGCTTCAATCAGCGCCGCGCTAAGCAAGGTGTGCAGGTTATCCGGGTCGAGCGCAAAGCCGCTGCGCGCGCCGCTGCGCAGCAGGGCGGCGGACGGGGTATAAAGCAGCGTCCACTGTCCGTCTAGCCACGGCAGCGCGTGCAGCTCGCTCACCAGCAGGCCGGGTTCGATGGCCGCCTGTTCAAGCCGGGTAAGCCAGGCGTCCATACGCGCGCGCGCGACCACCGCCGTTGCGTAATGGCCTTCGGCGCTGCGCTCGCCCAGAGCGAAATGCAGCGACTCGACGTCCGTGGCCAGTTGCTCCTCCAGCATGTAAGGAACGGCCTGTTGCGCCTGCTTGCGGGGCGGCGCGGGAACGGCGGCCTCGGTGAGCAGCACCTCGCAGGCGGGCGCCAGCACAATCACGCGCAGGCCTGCGGCGTCCGCCGTGGCCTCGGAGAGCAAACCGTGGCGCGCCTCGCGCATGAGGCCGGAGCGCTCCACGCGCAGCCAGACGGCGCTGTCGTCTCCGGTCAGGCGCAGGAACAGCCGGTCATCCATCAATAAGCCCCTTGTGCGCGCGCGAGCGTGCTCACCACCCCCGCGTCGTTGCGAAACAGCAGACTATATAATTGTACCTGCGCGCGTCCCGCCGTGGCGGCGCCGCTGGCTAAAAAATAGCTGCTTTGCACGCTGAGCTTGTCCTGCGGGACAGCGCGCCCGGCGAGCGCGGGATGCGCGGCGAATTCCTGCACCGAGGCGAAGGGTTGCTGCTCGCGTGTTTTGATTACGCTCTCCGCCTCGCTCAATGCAATGCCGTCGGCGAGTGCGGCGAGCACCTGGGCCGGGGCGGTGTTGACGTTGATTCGGGTGACGGCGGGCAGGGCGCACACGTAAGGCAGAAGCTCTGCGTACATCTTCGCGCCGTAGCCGTTCACCAGCATCAGCTCGCTTACGCTTGCCAGCGGCGCGTTGGCGGTGCGATAGGGCGGCGCGCGCTTGAGGTATTCCGCGTCCTCCGCGCCGTTGGGAAAGCTCAATTCCACGTCCGGGTCTATCCAGTCCACCAGCGGCCACACCAGATCAGGGTCGAGCTTGAGATTGATGAGCAGGCGCTGAAAGATTTTGACATCCGCCTCGCTCTTTTGTCCGTTTTGCACCAGGTTGTTGAGGTTGAACAAGCCCTGCTGATCCAGGATTCCCCCCGCCACCTTGCCGCCCGGCACGTTGATCGGCGGCAGCACCATGGCCCAGACGTCTTGCAGCGTGTCGGTCTGGTTATTGCGCCGGTCCTCGGCCAGCACCCCTTGCGCCCAGCTTTCGATGCCGAGCGCGTACAGATAGGCCTGATCGCCGTCCAGCACGTTGCCGGTGCGGCGGACGTCAATCTGCTGCGCGGACGCCATGCCCGCCGCGATCACCACCGCGAGCGCGGTGATGACGAGGGCGGTGATGAGCGCGACGCCGGTTTCGGACGAGTGATTCATGTGCCGTCCGCAACGCGGAATAAGCGCGTGACGCGGCCAAAGCCTTCTGGCTCGATGCTGATCTCGACCGCGCGCGGCAGGGGTTTGCCGGTGCTCACGGGCCAGCCGGTTTGCACGGCCAGCGCCTGATCGTAAAAGCGGGCCTCGAACGCCTTGACGCCGGACAGCAGCATGGCTTCCTGCGGCGCGCTGGTGTGCGCCTGATCCAGCACCGGCCAGGTCAGGCGCAGGAGTTTTCCGTCCTTGAGGCGGTATGCCACGCGTTGTAAATGGCTGCGCGCGCCGCCACCGGGATTGCGCCAGCCGCCACGCGTGAATTCCAGCGCGTTATCATGGGTAACGCGCAGCGCGGGCAGGCTGTCGCCCAGAATGTCGCGCACCCCGCGCGCGCTGGCCTGCTCCAGGTCGCGTCCGATAAAGGAAAAGGCGAGTTGCAGCGCGGCGAGCTGCTCCGCCTTGTGCCGCGCTTGTTCGCGCGTTTCCAGCACGCCGGACAGGCCGCTGTAGGCGAGCGCGCCGATCAGTGCGAAGATGGCGAGCGCCACCAGCAGTTCTAGCAGCGTGAAACCGCGTGACGGACGTTTTGCGCATTTTGTGCAAGTGATCACGGCGCTGTCTGCGGCTTGCCCAGATAGCCGAGCAAATGAGTCAGCGGCGGCTGGCTGTCCCGTCCGGCGCTGGTTTTGGCGCTGACCTCCACCTCGAGCAGGCGCACGTCGGCATCGGGTGTGTCCTTCACCGTCGCCATCCACTGCCACTCGCGCCCGGCCATATCGCTTGTTCCTTGCGTGGCGCCCGGCCCCGGCCAGTCGCGGCGGATCTGCAACTCGGCGATTTTATTCATCGCCACCCAGTGCGCCAGGGTGCGGTCGCGCAAATAAGCGAGATTGGCGGTATTCTGGCTTACGCCCTTGGTGACGGCGGAGAGCGCGATGGCCAGCACCGCCAGCGCCACCATGACCTCGATCAAGGTAAAGCCGCGCGCCTTCATGAGCCGAGACGCTCCAGCTTGAGTGAGCCATCGAGTTGGCCGATGAGCCGGTAGCCCGCGGCCTGGCTGAAGCCGAAGTCAACTGCAAACGCGCTCATCTCGCCGCTGGAGAGCAGATAGATGCGCGGCGGAGCTGGTTCGTCTGTTTTTTCTTCTTCGGCTGCCTCCTGCGGCAGGTTGACTCTCATCCACAGCCCGTCCGGCAGACGGCGCGCGCGCAGCGTATCGTCTTGCTTGAGCGCGCGCCATTCGTTATTTTCAAACACCAGAAAGCGGTAGCCGTCGTCGGTGGGCTCCAGCGCGTACTCCCTGGCCTGCATCACCGCCTCTTCGCCGGCGAGCTTGAGGCGCGCGGCCAGGCGCAGCGCCTCCTGTTCCAGCGCCTCCTGCGCCCGGTTGCCTACCGTGAGGGAGGCGAGCGTCAGGGTAATGCCGATGATGAACACTACCACCAGCACTTCGAGCAGGGTGAATCCGCGCCCGGTGCGGCTACTCCAGATTCCAGTTGCCGATGTCGGCATTGCTGCCCTCGCCGCCAGGCTGGCGATCCGCGCCCAGGCTGTAGATGTCTATCGCGCCATGCACGCCGGGATTGAGATATTGATAAGGCTCGCCCCACGGGTCCTTGGGCAGGCGGTCTATGTAGCCGCCCTGCTTCCAGTTGCGCGGTTCGGGCGGCGCCCCGGGCTTCTGCGCCAGCGCCTCCAAGCCCTGGTCGGTGGTGGGATAATCGAAGTTGTCGAGTTTGTACAGGTTGAGCGCGCCCTCCAAGGTGCGGATGTCCTGCTTCGCCTTGGCGATGCGCGCTTCGTCCGGGCGGCTCATCACCCGCGGCAGCACAAGCGTGGCGAGGATGCCGAGGATGATGACCACCACCATGATTTCAATCAAGGTAAAGCCTTTGTGGGGCCGTTTCATCATTTATTTCACCATTTGATTCAAATCGAAGATGGGCAGCAATATGGCCAATACTATCACGAGCACCAGGGCGCCCATGGTGGCGATGAGCAGCGGTTCAAACAGGCCGACCAGCGCGGCCATCAAGGTTTCCATCTCGCGCTCCTGGCTCACTGCCGCGCGCTCCAGCATCTCATCCAGATTGCCGCTGGCCTCGCTGCTGGCGATAAGATTGATAAGCATGGGCGGAAACAGCCGGGTTTGCTCCAGCGACTTGTTGAGGCTCGCGCCCTCGCGCACGCGCACCGCGGCTTCCTCCACCGCCTTGCGCATGGGGAGATTCGAAATCACTTCGGCCGAGATGCGCAAACCCTCCAGTACCGGCACGCTGCTCGCGGTGAGGATGCTGAAGGTGCGCGCGAAACGCGCCGCGTTGACGCCGCGTATCAGGCGTCCCGCGAGCGGCAGTTTGAGCAGAAACCGGTGAAACCGGTAATGCGCCGCGGGTTGCCTGAGCGTGAGCTTGAACATCACGCCTCCCGCAACCAGCGCCAGTGCGAGCAGCCAGCCGTGTGCGCGCAGGAAATCGCTCAGCGCAATCAACGCGCGCGTGAGCAGGGGCAGCTGCTGGCCGATGTTCTCAAACACCTGTACTACCTGCGGCACCACGTAGGCGAGCAGGCCGATGACGATAGCGAGCGCGACCATGGTCAGGATCGAGGGATAGATCAGCGCCAGCGAAAGTCTCTGGCGCAACTGCTGATGCGATTCGGTGTAATCGGCCAGGCGCTCCAGCGCCACGTCCAGATAACCCGACTGCTCACCCGCCGCCACCGTGGCGCGGAACAGCGGCGGAAACACGTGCGGAAAATCGCCCAGGGCGCGCGCCAGCGTGTGGCCCTCCAGCACGCGCCCGCGCACCCCCATCAGCATGTTGCGCAGGCGCAGCTTTTCGTTCTGTTGTGACGCCACGCGCAGCGCCTCTTCCACCGGCAGCGCCGAGCGCACCAAGGTGGCAAGCTGGCGCGTGATGAGCGCAAGGTCGGTGGCGCTGACGCCGCGCTTGAAGGCGAACGAGACCTGCGCGCGCGCCTCGCGCTTTTGCACCTCTTCCACCGTGAGCGGCGTAAGCCCTTGCTCGCGCAACTGGCCGCGTATCTGACGCGCGCTGTCCGCCTCCAGCACACCCTTGTGGCGGCGTCCCGTGTTATCTAACGCGAGGTATTCGAAGGCGGACATTTTAGAAACAGTGGCGAGTGGCGAGTGGCGAGTGGCGAGTGGCCAGGAATTGCATTTGATTTTCCTCGCTACTAGCCACTCGCCACTAGTCTTCTCTCGTTACCCGCAACACTTCTTCCAGCGAGGTGTCGCCGCTCAGCACACGGCGCATGCCGTCCTGGCGGATGCTGGGGGTGAGGGTGCGTGCGTGCGCTTCCAGCGCCTGTTCGCCGGAGCCGTCGTGGATCATGGCGCGCAGCTTGTCGTCCACGGGTATAAGCTCGTAGATGCCGGTGCGGCCGCGATAGCCGAGCTGATTGCATTCCGCGCAGCCCGCTGGCGCATAGAGTAGCGGCGCTTTGGCCGCGGAGACGCCGAGCTGGGCGCAGTCCGGCTCATTGGCGCTGTAGGGGCGCTTGCACGCCGGACACAACAGACGCACCAGGCGCTGCGCCAGCACGCCGGCCAGGCTGGAGGACAGCAAAAACGGTTCCACGCCCATGTCGCGCAAGCGCGTCACCGCGCCCGCCGCGCTGTTGGTGTGCAGCGTGGACAGCACCAGGTGGCCGGTGAGACTCGCCTGCACCGCGATCCGCGCGGTTTCCAGGTCGCGGATCTCGCCCACCATCACCACGTCCGGGTCCTGGCGCAGGATGGCGCGCAGGCCGCGCGCGAAGGTCATGTCCACCTTGGGATTGACCTGGGTCTGGCCCACGCCGTCGAGAAAGTATTCGATCGGGTCTTCCACCGTCATCAGGTTGCGCTTACGGTCGTTGATGCGCGTGAGCGCGGCGTACAGCGTGGTGGTCTTGCCGGAGCCGGTGGGACCGGTGACCAGTACGATGCCGTGCGGCAGGTGGATGAGCGCATCCAGCGTGTTCATCACCTGCTCCGGCATGCCGAGGTGCTGCAAGTCGAGGCGGCCGGCCTGCTTGTCGAGCAGGCGCAGCACCACGCGCTCGCCGTGCCCTGAAGGCAGGGTGGAGACGCGCACGTCCACCGGCCGGCCCGCGATGCGCAAGGAGATGCGTCCATCCTGCGGCAGGCGCTTCTCGGCGATGTCGAGCTTGGCCATCACCTTGATGCGCGACACCAGGAGCGGCGCGAGCACGCGCCTGGGCTCCAGTATCTCTCGCAGGATGCCGTCCACGCGCAGGCGCACCACCAGGCGGTTTTCAAACGGCTCGATGTGGATGTCCGAGGCGTTGATCTTGACCGCCTCGGTGAGCAGCGCGTTGATGAGGCGGATGATGGGCGCGTCGTCCTCGCTCTCCAGCAGGTCTTGCGGTTCTTCCAGCTCCTGCGCCACGCGCAACAGATCGCTCGCCTCGCCGATGTCTTCCATCATCTGCATGGTTTCGCTGGAGCCCTGCTCGTAACTCTGTTGCAGGCGGGCTTCGAATTCCTCCCTGGAGACCGCGCGCGGTTTAAGCGCCGCGCCGAGGTGACGGCGCAGCTCGGCGAAGGTTTGAACCCTCACGCCGGGGCGATGCAGGATGACGTGCCGTCCGTTTTCCATGCCCGCGATGAGCACGCCGTGGCGCTTGGCGTAGGCAAACGCCAGCGCGCGCGGCGCGGCAGCTTCACCTTGGGCGGGTTCCGCCGCCGGTTCAGGGAGCGGGCTCTGTAACAGGGTCGTCATCGGGGTTACGCCAAGGTTTGGCCACCGGCGCGCCGGGCAATAAATTTTCCAGCGGCGGCAGCAGCGGCGCCCGTTCGCGCGGCATCAACTCCACGCCGTCCCCGGTGCTTTCCAGCTGTTTGGCGCGCAGGTAGTTGTATTTACCGCTCACCTGCCGGCTTGCGTCGGCCGCGTCGCGCATGATGGTGGGTTGTAGAAACACCATGAGATTGGTTTTCACGAATTTGGTTCTGGTGGTGCTGAACAGTTTACCGAGCAAGGGCAGGTCGCCCAGCCCCGGCACCTTTTCAACAGTTTCGTTCAGGTCGTCGGTGACCAGCCCCCCCAGCACCACGATCTTGCCGTCGTCCACCAGCACGCTGGTCTTGATGGCGCGCTTGTTGGTGACCAGATCGCTGGAGATCGCGGTGCCGGTGGCGACGGCGGCGCGCGAGACAGTGGAGACCTCCTGTTCGATGTCCAGCCGCACGGCGTCGCCCTCGTTGATCTGTGGCTTGATCTTGAGCTTCACGCCCACGTCCTTGCGCTCGATGGTCTGGAACGGATTGACGGTGGGGGTGCCTGTGGGAGGGGTAAACTGGCCGGTGATGAACGGCACGTTCTGGCCCACGGTGATCTCGGCCTCCTGATTGTCCAGCGTGACCAGGGTGGGGGTGGACAAGACGTTGGCGTCGGTGTCCTTGCTGATGGCGTTGATGAGCGCGCGCAGCGTGGTGCTGTCCTTGAAAAAGCCCAGGGTGAGGCCGCTCGCCGGCGAAGTGGGGCTGAGGGTGACGGCGCTGCCGGTGACGGTGGCCGCGCCCACCGCGCCGGTGAGGTCGGGGTCGCCGGTGAAGCGCCACTGGATGCCTAAATCGGTAGCCTTGTCCGAGGACACCTCCGCAATCAGCGCCTCCACCTGCACCTGTGCGCGACGCAGGTCGAGCTGGCGGATCACGCTTTGCAGCGCGCGGAACTGCTCCGGCGTGGAGGTGATGATGAGCGCGTTGGTGGCGTCATCGGCCTGGATGCTCAGCGCCGTGTTGGCGCCGCCGGTGGCTGGCGGGGTGGCCGCCGCATCCGCCGGCGCCGGGGTCGCAGCGCCCGGCGCCTTGCCCGCCTTGGCTGTTTTGCCGACGCCGGTCAGCACCGCGACCAGGTCGCTGGCCTTGGCGTAGCGCAGATAGACCACGTGGATGTTGCCTTCCCCTTCATCTATGGGTGTATCGAGATGCGAGATGGTGGCGCGCACGCGCAGGCGCTCGTTTTGATCGCCGCTGATGAGGATGCTGTTGGTGCGTTCATCGGCCAGCAGCGTCACCTGTTTCGCGGTGGGGTCGGAGCGCTTGCTCTGCTGCTCCAGCGTGGTGAGGATGCGCACCAGCTCGGCGGCGGAGGCGTTCTGGACCGGGATGATCTCCACCTCGTCGGAGCTGGGCTGGTCTACGCGACGGATGATTTTTGCCAGCCGTTCGGTGTTGCCCGCGCGGTCGGAGATGATCAGCGTATTGCTCTGCGGAAACGCCGCCATGTGCCCCTGGGGACTGGCCAGCGGCCGCAGGATAGGCACCAACTGTGCGGCCTGCACGTGTTTTACCTCAATCACGCGCGTGATGATCTCGTCACCCAGGCCCGGCGCTTCGTCGGTGGCGGTGGGGATGTCGCCGAACCTAGCGTTCGCGTCCGGCACGATCTTGATCACCTTGCCGCTCGGCACCGTGGCGTAGCCGTGCACCTCCAGCACCGAGAGAAACACCTGATAAACCTCGTTCTTTTCCATCGGGTGATTGGAGACGATGGTGATCTTGCCGCTCACGCGCGGGTCCACGATGAAATTCTTGCCCGTGATCTCCGACACGGTGCTGATGACGGCGTGGATGTCGGCGTCGCGGAAGTTGAGCGTCACCGGTTCGGCGCGCGCCGGGGCCGTGAACAGCGCCGCGAGCACAAAGCTCAGCAGGAGCACCGGTCCCGCGGAACGGCTTGTTAAGGAAGCTCTGATTAAGTCAGAGGTTCCCTGCGGTGTGTCCCCGCACTGCCCTTTTTCCATACACATACGTGTTTGAAAAATGAAGAAAAGCGCCATAAGAAATCTTATAGCCACGTTTTTGCTGTTCGTGCTCTGATGAAGTCCAGGATAGACTTAGTCAGAGCTTCCTTAAAAAAATCGAACGGCCTCATCTGCATATCATCCCAGTCTAGCACTATTCCTGTACCGGAAACGTTACACTGTGCGGCACGCCGTTGCGCAGCAGGGTCAGGCGCAGGTCGTTGACGGCGGCGAGCGCGCTCAGCGCCTCCTGACCGCGCGCCGGGTTGTCCAGGGTGACGCCGTTCACCGCCGTCACCACGTCGCCCGGTTGCAGCCCCAAACGGCTGAGCAGAGCGGCGTCGGCGCCGGGCTGCAGCCGGTAGCCCATGAACTTGCCGTCCTGCTGCACCGGCTCGGTGTGCACGAGGCCCGCGAGGCTTGCCGGATGGGCCTTGAGCGCTTCACGATAATTGCGCAACAGCGCCTCGGTATCATCCGCTGCGGGCGCCCCCTCCTGTCCCTGCTCGATAACCGGCGGAAGCACACTGGGCCGAGGAACGGGCGCGCTGATGAGCGGCGCGGGCTGGGGCAGTGACTTATTCTCCAGTGGTTGCCTGGGCAGGGTCAAGCTGCAGCGAAGGGTGATCGGGCGAACGCAGCGTCTTGCCGTCAAGCCGCGTTTCGATGATGAATTGCACGCGGCCATCGCGGTCGGCCTGCAGAAGTCGATTCACGGAGCATGGCGGTACCCCGCAACGATGGCGTCCTGTTGGGTCCAGAACTGGATCCGGTTTTCCACCGGCGCGCGCCTGTATTCGGCCGTGCCGACAAAGGTCTTGGCGAAGAAATCGCCGACGTGCCTCTGAAGGCTGCGCTCGAACACCCGCAGCCGGTACTCGAACGGGAGCTCCCTGGATCGGGTTCGCCGGGTTCCACATCCCCCGGCCGGCGCTTGTCGCTTCCAGCAGTGCGTTGCGGAATTCATTGAAACGGCCGTAGGTATTCGGCCAGATGACGTGGGTGACGGCGTGTCCTTTGCGCAGCAGTTCCCGGTTTACGTCCAGGGTGCCCTTGTACACGTAGCCCGAGACCCTACCCAAGCCATCCACCTCGACCCGGTCGGTCACCACGGTAATTTCTGTCCCACGGGGGAGCAGTTCCTGCAAGAAGCTTCGGGACGCTTCGCCGTGAACGTCTCGGGCGCGTCTGTGCCCACCAGGCCCACGATCACGGTGTCACCCGGGCGACGGCGCGGCGAGCGGTTGCTGCAACCAGACGGTGTCGCCGTCCTTGCACGAACGCCACCCGGCCGGTCCACGCCGCGCCTTGTGCCAGGACGGCAACGGGAGCCATGGCCGGCAGCAGGCCGATCCAGGCTATAAGCCAGCCACACCACGCTCGACGAAAACTCTTCCTCCGGTTCATTGTTCCACCTCGGTGTCCGTCAGACTTCGGTCCGATCTTCATGAATGTCCCTCCGCAAGAAGCACGAAACCATTGGCCGAGCCGCTCTCGCCGGCGTTTGCCAGACATTCAGCCAAGCGAACCCCGGGCAAGCCAGGGACGGCGAAAGTGCGCGTCGTTCGCGCAATCAGCGAACCGCCTGCCCTCGCCGGGAGCCGCTCCGGCGAGGATTAGCCCAGATACAGGGTCAGTTCTTCCAAACATCCTTGCGCGCGAATTTTTCCGGGCGCGTCTCCCGCAGTTCGAATACGATCGTTTCTTTATACTCGCGACCGAACTTGTCTTCGGCAACCACTTGGGCGGTATGAACGCCATAGTCCAAGTCGGTTGGCAGTGCCACTTTCCACAAATGACTGGACTCGTCGGCCCACATCCATTCGGGAGCCGGGCGAGGGCTGCTCGGGCCAAAGGTGCGCGGCCCGCGGGGACCCCCAAAGAGCTCGAAGCCTTGTGCGCGAGGATTTCCGGAATCACTCTCCGCGGCATGACGGAAGACGTACATCTGCTTCTTGAGCGCAAACGGATCCACGGTATCTTCGCTGCGCGCCATCGTCAGGGGCTCGCGATCATTAATTTGAACCGTTACCCTGGTTGCCGTCGATCCGTTCCATACATTGGCAATCAGGCTGGTTTGGCTGATTTCATCTCTGGTGACGATATGCGTGTCTTCGAGGTCATTGATATTGACCGGGGGCTTACCGATGGCCCCGGCCCGCGTCCAGCTCGCCAGTTGCTGGTACCAACTCATAAAGGCGGGCGACAGCAAGCTGACGGCGATCTGCCTGTCAGAGGCCGCACCGGTCGCTACGAAGGTGTTTTTATAGGTGTTGCCGTCAAATTCAAACACCATATAGCCTCGCTTCTCACCCAGCCGCTGATATGACATAGGCACGCCGTCATCATCAAAGTCTCCGCTCCACCAGGAACCGGACGGGGCACCAACAATGATCTGCGGGAAGGGCGTAGCGGGAATATCGACACCGGGCACGTCGGGTCGCGCGCCTTCGCCCGGCTCGAGGTGCTCCACCGTATGGGTGTGGCCGCTCAATGCCAGGGCGGGGCGACCCGCGAGCAACCGGTATAGGCTGCCGGCATTGTCAGTTTGATGCTGGTTTGACTTTCGATCAATGAATGAAGCCATCGGTATATGCGTGTTCACCACGATCAATTTGTCCATCGGAACGTGCTCTAAATCATTTTTAAGCCATTCCAACTGCCGGTCCGAGATCACGCCGTTGTAAGTCGTGGACCGATCGCAAAATTGATGCGCGCCGCTGCGATTGACGCACGGATACTCGACGTTATCCAATACCACGAAATGCACCTTACCGATATCGAACGAATAGTAGGCCGGGCCCCACTCGCGCTTGAAGGTATCAAACGAGTGAGCATCGCTGGTCGCGTCAAAGTCCAGATCGTGGTTACCGGGCACATAGTACTGAGGCACCCCGGCCACGCGCATGATCTCTTTGAAGCGCGGAAATAAACCGAGGTCATCGCCCATGACGTCGCCTACAATAATCAGTCCTTTCACGCCCACGCGGTCAGGAGGCGAAGTCAACCGTCCTTTCACGTCTTCCCTGTCCATGGCGGCAAGCGCCTTCGCCACGGTATCGCGCACATAACCGACTTCGGTATTGCTATAGGGTTGTGTGTCTCCCATGATGATCATCTTGAATTTGCGTTCCTCTTTTCCCCTGATCAGGGGAAAATCGATCCGCCCGGGCAAATCACCGGTCGGCCGCAGACCGCCAAAACGCAGCGGTGGCGAACCAGCAGGGAGGTGATGGTAGAAAAACTGCGGCACATTGTGCGCATCTACAGGCACTTCGTAGCCCGCGGGCTTGGTGACAAAAACTGTCATCCCTTCGTAGGCAGGCAGGCTATACCAACCTTGATGGTTTGTTTTAACGACGTCCCTGCCATTGGAAACCATGACGTCCCTGACGCCCGGTTCATTGGCATCCCTCTGCCCGTTCCTGTTTCTGTCTTCAAACACATATCCTTGTGCCACTGTTGCGGCGCGCGCCTCCCCGGCCGCGCCGACGCCCGCGCCGATGGCCAGCGCCAACGCGAGTAGCGCCGGGACGCTTACGAGTGCTTTCAGTCTAAACATAGATCTCTCCTTTTCAGTGAACCCAGGTGAAAGAACTGCCCGCTTCCGCCCCCGCGGCGGGCGGGAACATCTGCGACGGTTCGGCATTCCGCACCATGCTCGAAGAAAACTCTTTCTCTGCTTCATTTTTTTTCACCTCGGTGTCCGTCAGACCGCCCTCGCCGGGAGCGGCTCCCGGCGAGGAGGGCGGCCCTACGGAGGCTAGCGGCCGACTTCGAGTTCTTCGACTTCGAGTTCTTCGCGGCCCAGGAACAACGCGCGGCGCATCACCTCGTACAGATCCGTCAAGTGCTGTGCGCCGCCCAGCTTCCACATCCACACGAGCTGCGCGCCCGGCCCGAAGGCGCGCACGCCCACCGGGTCGGCGGTGTGTCCCGGATGCGTGGTCCAGGCCATGTGGATGGGCAGCCCGTCGGCCGAGGTGAGCGTAACGCCCTGGCGCGGGGTGATGGTGCGGCCGCGCTCGTCGAAGCGCTCCGCCTCGACCGGGCCGCGGTCCGGGTTGGCGATGATGTGCAGCCCGCCGGCCTCGTGGTCTGCGGTCACGAGGACGAGCGTATCGCCGTCGGCGCGCGCGAACTCCATCGCCGCGGCAACGACGCGGTCGAATTCGAGCGTCTCGGCGAGGCTCTCGGCGGCGTTGTTCGCCTCCGTCGCCCAGTCGATCTTGCCGCGCTCCACCATGAGGAAGAAGCCCCTCGGATTGCGGGCGAGGATCTCGATGGCCTTGCGCGTCTTCTCCGCGCTGGTCGGCTCGGTCGCGACCGGCTGGGTCGCCCAGGCCATGCGCTCGCAGGCGAAGAGGCCGAGCAGCCTGCCGGTCGGCGCCGTCGCTGTGCCGAGCTCTGTGCGGTTCGAGACGAACTGGTAGCCGGCGGCCGTCGCCTCCTTCACGAGGTCACGCCCGTCGATACGCTTCGTTTTGTCCGCCGCGCAGTGCGCCCCCGGCGTGTCCTTCGGGCGGAAGTTGCTCTCACCGCCGCCCAGGATCACGTCCACGCCGTTGGCCAGATACTGCTCGGCGATCTCGTTCATCATCCGCCGGCTCGGGACCGAGGCCGCGAAGGACGCCGGCGTCGCGTGCGCCATCGGCACCTCCGTGACGAGACCGGTGCTCTTGCCAGCCTGCTTCGCGAGCATCAGGATCGACCGGTCCAGCGTGGAGCTGCCATCGGGCGTCTGCGCGATCATGCCGTTGTTGGTCCGCGTGCCGGTGGCGAACGCCGTGCTTGCGGCCGCGGAGTCCGTGACCAAACTGTTCTCGGAATGCGTCGTGACCTGGCCGAAGACCGGCAGCCAGTCCATCGCGAGCCGCCCGTCGCGCCCGACCTGCTGGTAACGCGTGGCAAGCACGACGGCCTCGCCCATGCCGTCGCCTATGAGCAGGATCAGGTTCTTCGCGGGTAGCCCGTGTTGCCAGTGTTGCGGGTCCGCCGACGCGATTCCTGATGTCGCCACCAGGACCGCCGCAATGAGAGTTTTCACTTTCAGTCGAAACATAGCATCTCTCCTTCTTAAAGGTTAGGAATTTCAATGAAGGGATAGGAATTTCAATGGGCGTCACCGCCCAGCTTTCCTCCCTCTGTACATGTCAGGTCCCATGCGGCCCAACACCGTGTCTGGGTACCCCGCAGCGGAAAGTCTAGGAGGGATGTGTTATGGATGTGTTATGGATGTGTTAGGGATGTGTTATGGATGTGTTAAGGAAACTCTGAACAAGTCGGGTTCTACCCCGATTTCGCCTTCTACAATCATGAGCGCGGCCATCAGTCGCTCAACCAGCGCACGCCCTGGCAGGCCTACACCGCCAGCGCACTCGCCGAGGCCGCCTGACGACTCGTCATGCGGATGAATCATCTAAGCAGGTTGTTGAAAAAGCCCATGGGCTTTTTCAACAACCTGTTAGCACTATTCCTGTACCGGAAACGTTACACTGTGCGGCACGCCGTTGCGCAGCAGGGTCAGGCGCAGGTCGTTGACGGCGGCGAGCGCGCTCAGCGCCTCCTGACCGCGCGCCGGGTTGTCCAGGGTGACGCCGTTCACCGCCGTCACCACGTCGCCCGGTTGCAGCCCCAAACGGCTGAGCAGAGCGGCGTCGGCGCCGGGCTGCAGCCGGTAGCCCATGAACTTGCCGTCCTGCTGCACCGGCTCGGTGTGCACGAGGCCCGCGAGGCTTGCCGGATGGGCCTTGAGCGCTTCACGATAATTGCGCAACAGCGCCTCGGTATCATCCGCTGCGGGCGCCCCCTCCTGTCCCTGCTCGATAACCGGCGGAAGCACACTGGGCCGAGGAACGGGCGCGCTGATGAGCGGCGCGGGCTGGGGCAGTGACTTGTCCAGGAGCTGCTTGGACAGGCTCAAGCTCTCGCTGCGCCCGTTGCGCATCAGCGTCACCCGGTCGGGCAACACCGCCTTCAGCACCGCGCCGCCGGGCAGCTCGTCTTCCACTCCGTAACTCATTTCCTTGCCGTCCGGGCCGGCGATGATGGCGTAGGCCGCCTCCGGATTTTCGCTGGAAAACACGCCGCGCAGGGTGAGGTTGAGCGCCGTCTCCGGCGCGTCGGCCGCCGCTTCGGGGCCGGCTTCCGCGCCGCTCTCGCCGAACAGGTGCAGCGCCGCGATATCCACCTGCGGCGCGGGTGGCGCAGCAGGCGCGACGGGCGCCGCCGCCACCGGCGTTTTAGGTTTGGTCCACCACGTCCAGGCATAACCCCCCACGCTCCAGGCGATCACTATCAGCAAGGTGACATTGACCGCCAGCGCAGCGCGCTGCACGGCGCGTCCGTTGCTTAACGCACGGCGCAAAAAAGCAGTATTCCAGGCAAGCGCTTGCATAGCCACCCGCAAGGTCAAATTACCCCGACTTGACAAAATCTTAACAGAATATGGCCTGTCAAGGGAGTCTGCCGCTGGCGCGCTCACGCCGGTCGTGGCACTATTTGAATCTAAAGCAGGTAGCCACCTTCCTTTAATCAATGCGCCCCCGTTACTGGTTGCTCGCCGTGTCCGCTGTTGCGCTGGGCGGCGCGTTGTTTTGGTTTGTTTTCAGCAGCACCCCGCGCGTGCAAGTGACGGCGCCCCTGCGCGGTCCGGCGGTGGAGGCGGTGTACGCTACCGGCAACGTAGAGCCGGTGCACTGGGCCAAGATAGGGCCGAAAAGCACCGCGCGCATCGTGGAAATCCTGGCGCGCGAGGGCGAACGGGTAAAGCGCAATCAGCTGCTCGCGCGCCTGAATGACGACGAGGCGCGCGCACGCGCGGCGCAGCTGGCCGCGCAGGAGCGTCTGCTGCGCGACGAGGTCAAGCGCCTCACCCCGCTGTTTGAGAAGGGCTACGTAGGTAGACAGGCCTACGACCGCGCCGTGAGCGAGCACCGGCAGGCAGAGGCCAATCTCGCCGCGGCCCGGCACGTGGTGGCGGAGCTGAGTTTGCGCGCGCCCATGGACGGCGTGGTGCTGCGCCAGGACGGCGAGCCGGGCGAGACCGCGACCAGCGCGCAGGTGCTGTTCTGGGTGGGCGAGGCGAGCCCGCTGCGCATCACCGCCGAGGTGGATGAGGAAGACATCCCGCGCGTGCGGTCCGGCCAGCGCGTGGTCATCAAGGCCGACGCCTTTCCCTCAGAGATGCTGGAAGGCACGGTGGGCGAGATCACGCCCAAGGGCGATCCGCTCAACAAGAGTTACCGCGTGCGCGTCGCCTTGCCGCCGGACATCAAGCTGCAAATCGGCATGACCACCGAGGTCAACATCGTCACGCGCGCTACCCTCGATGCGTGGCTTTTGCCTTTGAGCGCGGTGGCGAACGGCGCGCTGTGGCTGGTGCAGGACGGCAAGGCCGAGCGCCGCGCTGTCAAAACCGGCGCCGCCGATGATAAGCAGATCGAGATCATCGAAGGGCTGACCGGCGCGGAACAGATCATACTCAACCCGCCCGCGGATTTAAAGCCGGGGCAGGCGGTGCGCGTCAAACCGCAGCGCTGATTTTGTCCGTGGCGCTCACGCTCTCCATCGCCCTCACCCATCTGCGCAACCGCAAGCGCCAGACCCTGGTCTCGGTGCTGGGGGTGGCGATGGGGGTGGGCTTTTTCATCGCCATGGCGGCGATGATGCAGGGTTTTCACATCTACTTCATCAATAAGGTGATAGACGTGTGGCCGCACGTCACCATCAAGGATGAATACCGCGCCGCGCCGTTGCAGCCGGTACAGCGTCTGTTCGGCGGCGGTGTGGTCACCTTGTACGGGTTGAAACCGCGCGATGAGCTGCGCGGCATCAAGGACGCCGAAAGCGTGCTGGACGGGCTGAACCGGCGCAACGATCTCGCCGCCGCGCCGACGCTGCGCGGCCAGGTGTTTCTGCGCTACGGTTCGAAAGACGTCTCCACCACCCTGGTCGGCATCGAACCGCAACATGAACGGCGCGTGAGTCATCTGGAGCGCGACCTCGTCGCCGGGCGGTTGAATGACTTATACAGCGCCGCGAACGGCATCATTCTGGGTGAAGGCGTGGCGAAAAAAATCGGCGCGGTGATGAACGACACGCTGTCGGTAATTTCGCCCGCTGGCGTGATGCTCAAGATGAAAGTGGTCGGCATCTTCCGCACCGGCATCACGCCGATAGACAACTTCGAATCCTATGCGCTGCTCAAAAAGGCGCAAATCCTGCAAAACCGTCCCAACGTCGTCAATCAAATCCGCATCCGCCTGCAGGACGTTAACCAGGCGCGCAACGTCGCGCGCTCCATCGAGGCGCGCCTCGGCTACCGCACCGAATCCTGGGAAGAAACCTACGAAAACATCCTCGGCATCTTCGTGATCCAGAACGCCATCATATACTCCACCGTGGGCGCGATCCTCATCGTCGCGGCGTTCGGCATTTTCAACATCATCTCCACCGTCATCCACGAGAAGACGCGCGACATCGGCATTCTGAAATCCATCGGTTTCGAGGAAGGCGACATCCGCCGCATCTTTCTCATCGAGGGACTGCTGGTGGGCCTGGTCGGCACCCTGCTCGGCTGGATGCTCGGCTACGGGCTCACGCGCCTGCTCGGCACGATACGTTTCCACATCGAAGGTTTCGTCACGGCGCAAGGGTTCCTGCTCTATTATTCCATCCTTCATTATCTCATTGCCGGCGGCTTCGCCGTCCTTTCCGCCACCTTCGCCGCCTGGCTCCCGGCGCGCAAGGCGGCGCGGCTCAATCCGGTGGACATCATCCGGGGCGCGGCATGACGATGCTTCTGGAGGCGCGCGGCGTCACGCGCGTGCTGCCCGGCCCGCTGCCGGTGACCCTGGTGCGTGACATTAATCTCAGCGTGGAGCCGGGCGAATTCATCGCCATCACCGGGCCGTCAGGCTCCGGCAAATCCTCGCTGTTGTATCTGCTCGGCCTGCTCGACGTGCCGACCAGCGGCGCCATCCTGCTCGAAGGGCGCGAGACATCCAGGCTCAGCCGCAGCGAGCTGGCGGAACTGCGCCTGAAAAAACTCGGCTTCGTGTTCCAGTTCCATTTTTTGTTGCCGGAATTTTCCGTGCTCGAAAACGTGATGATCCCGATGAAAAAGCTGGCGCAGGAGAGCGAACAGAACATGCGCGCCCGCGCCGCGGCCATCCTGGAGCAATTGGGCATGACGGCGCTGCTGAACAAACGGCCCGACCAGCTCTCCGGCGGCGAGCGTCAGCGCGTCGCCATCGCGCGCGCCCTCGCCAACCAGCCGCTGATTATTCTCGCCGATGAACCCACCGGAAACCTCGACACCAAAAACGGCCGCATCGTGTTCGACATCTTCAAGCGCCTGGTGAGTGAAAACGGCCAGACCGTCATCACCGTCACCCATGAACCGCAGCTCTCCGTCCTCACTCAGCGCCAGGTACGGCTGGTGGATGGCGGCATTGCGGGCGCGGATCAGCAAGTGTAGCCGGATGCAGCGCAGCCTGCCTGCGCAGGCAGGCGGAATCCGGACCCCCTGCTACGTGTTCTGGTTGGTCGGCGCCTTGCGCGCGAAGTCCTGCATGGCGTCGAGCTGGATGCGTTGGATTTCCAGCAGGCGTTGCCATTGGCGGGTGAGCAGTAAATCGAGCTTGCCGTTGAGATGGCGGATTTCGAGTTCCGCCTTCAGGTTTACCTGATAGTCATGCTCGGAGCGCAGGCGGTCTTTGGCCTCCTGGCGTTTCTGGCTCATCATGATGACGGGTGCCTGTATCGCGGCGATGCAGGACAGCGCCAGATTGAGCAGGATGTAAGGGTAAGGATCGAAGGGGCGGGCGAGCAGCAGCCCGGCGTTGAAGGCGATCCAGGTTATCACCACGGCGAAAAATAATCCGATAAACGCCCAGCTTCCGCCGAACTCCGCGAGCCTGTCGGCGGCGCGCTCGCTCAGCGTAAGTTGTTGTTCAAATTCCAGATTGATGTTCTTGGCCAGCACCTCGTGCTCGCGCAGGCTTTGCAGCACTTCCTGTTCGAGCGTGGACAGCTCGCCCTTTTGCAGCTCGAGCACGTCTTCCACGTATTCGGTGCGGAAATGATTGAGACAATCGGAACAGATAAGGCCGTGCGCGGGCCAATGGGGACGTTTGCGCTGGATGAGCTCCGCCACCGGGCCGTAGATCAGCTCGCGCGGCACGGCGCCATTCGCCGGTTTGTCGGTTTCGCAAATCGGGCAGTGAAATTGCTCGTGCGTGTTGGCTGTCATGTGACGCCTGCTTCAGTTCAGGCGGGGCGTAATCTATTTTCCGCTCAGCCAGTCGCGCGGCTGGAGGAAGACTTGGTACAATTTCGCTTCCTCCGTGCCGGGCGCGGGATGCCAGTTGTAGCGCCACTTTACCAGTGGCGGCAGCGACATAAGTATGGACTCGGTGCGCCCGCCGGATTGCAGGCCGAACAGGGTGCCACGGTCATACACCAGGTTGAATTCCACGTAGCGCCCGCGCCGGTAAAGCTGGAAGTCGCGCTCGCGTTCGCCGTAAGCGATATTTTTCCGCCGCGCCACCACGGGTAAATAGGCGGGCAGAAAATGGTCGCCCACGCTGCGCATGAAATTAAAGCAGCGCTCAAATCCGCCCTCGTTGAGATCGTCATAAAAAATGCCACCGATGCCGCGCGGTTCATCACGGTGCTTCAAAAAGAAATATTCATCGCACCATTTTTTGTAACGCGGGTACACGTCCGCGCCGAACGGCGCGCAAGCGGCTTGCGCGGTCTGATGCCAGTGCACGGCGTCTTCCTCGAAGCCGTAATAGGGCGTGAGATCAAAGCCGCCGCCGAACCACCATACCGGCTCGGCGTTGTCTTTTTGCGCGATGAAAAAGCGCACGTTGCAGTGCGTGGTGGGCAGGTAAGGATTGCGCGGGTGGAATACCAGTGACACGCCGAGCGCCTGGAAATCGCGTCCCGCAAGTTCGGGGCGGTGCGCGGTGGCGGAGGGCGGCATTTTTTCGCCGTACACGTGCGAAAAGCCGATACCCGCCTGCTCGAATACCGCGCCCTCGGCCATCACGCGCGAGCGTCCGCCGCCGCCCTCTTTGCGTTCCCACAGGTCTTCCGTGAATCCGGCCTTGCCGTCTTCTTTTTCCAGCGCGGCGCAGATGCGGTCTTGCAATTCCAGCAAATAGGTCTTGACGGTTTGAATATCAGGCGTGGACATGGCGGGTTATCGTGGCTATAAATACTCACATAGTATGTGGCTATTGCCGTCCGCGCAAGGATGCCCTTTACCTCCAGTCTCCCCACAGGGTTTGCATCGCCGCCAGCGCCGCGGCGGGCACGGTTTCGGTGCGCAGGATACGCGGCCCCAGGCGCACCGGAACAAAGCCCGCCCGTTTGGCCTGTGTCACCTCCGCGTCACTCAAGCCGCCTTCGGGGCCGGCCAGCACGATGATCTCGCCTTGCGATTCAGGTAATTGCGGCAGGGTGAGCGCGGCGTACGGATCGAGCATCAGTTTCACGTCCGCGTGCGCCGCCGGCAGCCAGGCCGTGAACGTTTGCGGCGGAGCGATGTCCGGCACGCGCACGCGCCCCGACTGCTCGCAGGCCGCAACCGCGATGCCGCGCCAGTGGTCGAGGCGCTTCTGCTTGCGTTCCTCCTGTACTTTGACCACGCAGAACTCAGTGATGAGCGGCGCGATGCGCGTGACGCCCAGCTCCGCCGCCTTCTGTACCACGTAATCCATGCGCTCGCCGCGCGAGACGCCCGGCGCCAAAGTGATGGTGAGCGGCGACTCCGTATCGCGCGGAACAAACTCGCCTATCCGCACCGCGCCTTTTGCATCGAGCAGCGTGGCGTGGTATTCGCCGTAACGGTCATTGACCGGCCGGCCATCGAACAGCGTGAGCGCGTCGCCCGGCTGCAAACGCAACACGCGCAGCACGTGCCGCGCGGCGTGCTTGTCCAGGGTGACGGCCGCGCCGCTCCGCAGGGAAGCCGGGAGATGGATGCGCGGCGCGGTCACGCTACGGGCGTGGTTTTGAAATAAAAGCGCGCTATACCGATGATGAGCGCGGCGAGCGCGATGAACAGAACCAGTTGATAGACAAAGCCGAGCGGGATGAAAAACAACAACACGCCGATGACGGCCGCGGCCGCGCTCAGCCACAAAAAGTAAAAACTGGGGGTGGTGAGACCGATGACAAGCAGCACGCCCGCGACGATCCACCAATGCCAATAGACGATGTATTCAAACGGCGACATAACAGGGATACCCCTCGCGGCCGGCGAGGCCGGCCAGGGCGATAGTAATATCTTGAGCGGGCTTTAAATGCAAGCGCCTGTTCCGGCCCAGTGGCGCGACGCACAGGGACGTGCTAGTGTCGCGGGAGGCAGGACGCCGGGAGCGACCATGGCGTAAAATAGTAATATGCACATTCCACACAACCCGCCCAAATCCCTGCTGCGTCTGGCGGGCCGGGCCATTGGCGATTTTGACATGATCCGCGACGGCGATCGCGTGCTGCTCGGCGTGTCCGGCGGCAAGGATTCGCTTACGCTGCTGCATATTCTATTGCACCTGCAACGCCGCGCGCCGGTACGGTTTGAGCTGGGCGCGGTGACCGTGGATCCGATGGTGGATGGCTTCGATCCCTCGCCGTTAACACAAGTGATGGCTGATTTAGGCGTGCCGTATTTCTACCGCTCCCAGCCCATCATGGAGCAGGCCAGGGAAAGCATGGACAACGATTCATTTTGCGCCTATTGCTCGCGCATGAAGCGTGGCGTGATGTACGACGCGGCGCGCAAGAACGGCTACAACGTGCTGGCGCTGGCGCAGCACCTGGACGACCTCGCCGAGACCTTTTTGATGTCGGCGTTCCACGGCGGCAAGCTGCGCACCATGCAGGCGCATTATGTGAACGACGCGGGTGACGTGCGCGTGATCCGTCCGTTGGTATACGCGCGCGAGCGTCAGACCAGGGCGTTTGCCGAGGAGGCGAAGTTGCCGGTGATACGCGACAACTGCCCGGCCTGCTTCCGCAGGCCGATGCAGCGCCAGCACATGAAGGAACTGCTCGCCGCCGAGGAGTCCGGCAACAAGGGCCTGTTTAAGAGCCTGTTGACCACCTTGAAGCCTTTGATGGCGGGACGGGCTTGATGAGATTGGCCGTGGCATGAATTCAGAGATTCCTCAGGCGCCGCAAGAACACGTGCATCTCTTTCGCCGCCTGTAGATCACCTTTTTGTTCCGCGACCCGGATGCCGGTTTGGTAGGCCACGCGCGCCGCGTCCGTCTCCCCCAGGCGTTCAAGCGCCTGCGCGTAGCTTTTCCACGCCGCGGAATACTGCGCATCCAGCGTCACGGCCATTTTTAAATGCTCGCGCGCCCGGTCGAGCGCTCCCTCTTTCAGACAGGCGCTGCCCAGGCTGTAGCGCAATAACGCATTGTCCCGGCCCTCTGCCAGCATCTTTTCCAGGTTTTCAATCAGCGTCACTTGCGCCAGAAGGCCGGAGTCAGGATCACGAACAAGGTGAACAATTCCAGACGCCCGATGAGCATGGCAAAGCACAGTAACCATTTGGCCGCTTCGGGCAGGCTGGCGTAGTTGAGCGCGGGGCCCACGATGCCCAAGCCGGGTCCCAGATTGTTGAGCGAGGCCGCCGTCGCGCCAAAGGCGCTGACGAGGTCCACACCCATCGCCGCGAGGGCAAGTGCGATGAGGGCGAAGCTGGCGAGATAAGTGGCGAAGAAGGCGGATACCGCGGCGATGGCGCGCTCCGGAACCGCTTTGCCCGAAAGTTTCAAGGGCACGACGGCGTGCGGGTGAATCAGGCGCTTGATCTCGCACAAGGTTTGCTTGAACAGCAACACCACGCGCACCAGCTTCATGCCGCCGCCGGTGGAGCCCGCTGACGCGCCGAAAAAGCTCAGCATGATAAGCAGTGCGCCGAGCACGGGCGGCCATGCCACATAGTCGGCGCTGGTATAACCCGTCGTGGTGGCCAGGCTAACCACCTGAAACAGCGCATAGCGTAACGCTTGGAACGGATCGGAGTAGGTTGCGGAAATATACAGATAAAGCGCGGTTGCCAGCGTGGCCGTCGCCAGGATGGCGACGTAGATGCGAAACTCGGTGTCTTGCCAGTAATGACGCAAGGTGCGGCCGCGAAACGCCAGAAAATGCAGCGTGAAGCTCGCGCCGCCCAGAAACATGAACAGCGTGAGTATCATTTCAATGGCGGGGCTGTTGAAATGGGCGATGCTCGCGTCGTGGGTGGAGAAGCCGGCCGTGGCGACCGAGGTGAAGCTGTGAAACAGGGCGTCAAACGGCGTCATGCCCGCAGCCCACAAGGCCAGCGCGCAGGCGACGGTAAGCGTGAGATAAATGAACCACAAGGCCTTGGCGGTCTCCTTGATGCGCGGGGTGAGCTTGCTTTCCTTCATCGGCCCCGGCGTCTCGGCCTTATAGAGCTGCATGCCGCCCACGCCCAGCATCGGCAGGATCGCCACCGCCAGCACCACGATGCCCATGCCGCCCAGAAATTGCAGAATGCCGCGCCACAGATTCATGGACATGGGCAGATGATCGAGACCGGTAAGCACGGTGGAGCCGGTGGTGGTCAGCCCCGACATGGTTTCAAAGTAGGCGTCCACCATGCTGGTGGTGGTGCCGACAAACTGAAAAGGCAAGGCGCCGAACAGCGCGAGCAAACCCCAGAACAGGCTCACGATGACAAACGCGTCGCGCACGCGCAATTCCTTGACCTGGCGGCGCACCGGCAGCCACAGCAGAAAGCCCGTTACGAACGTAATGAAACAGGCCTTGAGAAACGGTACCAACCCCCCGTCCTGATCGAACCAGGAAAGCGCGATGCAGGGCAGCATCGCGAGGCTGAACAACATCAGCAGCAGCCCCATGATGCGCTGAATGACGAGAAATTGCATTATTTCAGATAAACGTCACACCCACCTGAAACAGGCGCTCCACCTCGTGGATGCGCCTTTTATCCACCAGGAACAGGATGACGTGATCCTCGGCCTGGATCACCGTGTCATGGTGCGCGATCAACACCTGTTCGCCGCGCACGATGGCGCCGATGGTGGCGCCGGCGGGCAGTTTGATGTCTTCAATGGCGCGTCCCGCCACGTGCGAGGATTTAGAGTCGCCGTGCGCCACCGCCTCGATCGCCTCCGCCGCGCCGCGTCTTAGGGAATGCACCACCGTCACGTCGCCGCGGCGGATGTGCGCGAGCAGGCTGCCGATCATGGTCTGGTGGGGTGAAATGGCGATGTCTATCGCGCCGCTCTCCATCAAGTCGGTGTAGGCGGGACGGTTGATGAGCGCCATCACCTTGCGCGCGCCCAGGCGCTTGGCGAGCATGGCGGAGAGGATATTGTCCTCATCGTCATTGGTGAGCGCGCAGAAGATGTCGCATTCCTCAATGTTTTCCTCGCGCAGCAGCGTTTCATCGGTGGCGTCGCCGTGCAGCACCGTGGTGTTGTGCAGCTCCTCGGCGATGGCGCGCGCGCGCCCCGCGTTGTGCTCGATGAGCTTCACCTGATAGGCGTTTTCCAGCGCCATGGCGAGACGCTTGCCGATGTTGCCGCCGCCCGCGAGCATGATGCGCTTGTATGGGTTGTCCAGACGGCGCAACTCACCCATCACCGCGCGGCAGTGCTTGGTGGCGGCGATGAAAAACACCTCATCGTCCGCCTCGATCACCGTGTCGCCCTGCGGCACGATGGACTGGCCGCGCCGGAACAGCGCCACCACGCGCGTCTCGATGCTCGGCATGTGCTCGCGCAGCTCACGCAGCTCGCGCCCCACCAGCGGACCGCCTTGGTAGGTGCGCACCGCGACCAGCTGCACCAGGCCGCGCGCGAAATCCAGCACCTGCAGCGCGCCGGGAAACTCGATCAGGCGCTGCACGTAATTGGTGACCAGTTGCTCCGGGCTGATGAGCACGTCCACGTCAAACGCCTGCGCGGAGAATAATTGCGGATAATTCAGATACTCCACGGCGCGCACGCGCGCCACCTTGGTGGGGGTGTGGAACAAGGTCGCGGCCACGCGGCAGGCCGCCATGTTGGTCTCGTCGCTGTTGGTCACGGCGAGGATCATGTCCGCGTCCTCCGCGCCGGCGCGCAGCAGCACCTCCGGGTGCGACGCCTGTCCGGCCACGGTGCGCAGGTCCAGGCGCACCTGCAATTCCTGCAAGCGCTTCACGTCGGTGTCCACCACCGTGATGTCGTTGGCCTCGCTTACCAGCGCTTCGGCCACCGAAGCGCCCACCTGACCCGCGCCGAGGATGATGATTTTCATGGTGTTATTGTATCTTGTATCATATCTTGTATCAGTATTTACTCTCCCGCCTCCTGTTTCGGGCTGATGCCCAGGCTCTTCAGCTTGCGGTATAAATGGGTGCGTTCCATGCCGGTGAGCTGGGCGAGCTTGACCATGCTGCCGGTTCTGCGCAGGTGGTATTCGAGGTAGGCCTTTTCAAATCGCTCGCGCGCCTCGCGCAGCGGCAGGTCGTAGTCGCCGGTCACGGGTGCGGCGGGCGCCGCGGGTGGAGCGGCCGCCGCGCCCAGCGCGGTCTCGACTTCCCCCAGGGTAATCTCCGCGCCGCCGCCCAGTATCAGCACGCGCTGTACCAGGTTTTTCAGTTCGCGCACGTTGCCCGGCCACGGGTGGTGACGCAAACGGTTTTGCGCCGCCACCGTGAAACCGCGGTAAGGCAGGCCTTCCTGGGTGACGAACCAGTTGACGTAGTAGTTGAGCAATTCGGGCACGTCCTCGGCGTGTTCGCGCAGCGCGGGCACGGTGAGGGTGAGAACATTGAGGCGATAGTAGAGGTCTTCGCGGAAGCGCCGCGCGGCGACTTCCTGCGCCAGGTCGCGCTGGGTGGCGGCGATCACGCGCACGTTGATGCGCACTGGCGCGGCGCCGCCCACGCGCAGGAAGGATTGGGTCTCCAGGGCGGAGAGCAGCGGCGCCTGGGTGGCCGGCGCCATGTCGCTGATGTCATCCAGAAACAGCGTGCCGCCGCTGGCCTGCTCCAGCAGGCCGAAGTGCACCTTGCCTTCCTGCTCCGCGCCGAACAGCTCGGTGGCGATGTTTTCACGCGCGATGGAGGCTACGCCCACCTCCACGAACGGGCTTTCCCGGCGCGCGCTCAAGGTATGAATATAGCGCGCCAGCACCTCCTTGCCGCTGCCCGGTTCGCCGCTGATTAATACCCAGCTGTCGTGCTGCGCGATGCGCCGCGCCTGCTCGCGCAGACGTTGCATGACGGCGCTCTTGCCGGCGGGTTCGGAGACGGCGGCGGCGTGCCGGCGCAGGCCGAGGTTTTCCTTGCGCAGTTGGTCAGCCTCCAGCGCGCGGCGCACGGTGAGCAGGAGCTTGGCCATGGACAGCGGCTTTTCCAGAAAATCGTACGCGCCGAGGCGCGTGGCTTCAACCGCGGTCTCCACTGTGCCGTGGCCGGAGATCATGACAACCGGCGCGGCGAGCGCGTCTTCCGCCGACCACTCCTTGAGCAACGTGATGCCGTCCACGTCCGGCATCCAGATGTCGAGCAGGATCAGATCGGGCCGGCGCGCGCGCCGCCGTTCGCGCGCCGCCGCGCCGTTTTCCGCCGCCTGCACTTCGTAGCCTTCGTCTTCCAGGATTTCCTGCACCAGGCGGCGAATATCGGGCTCGTCGTCCACCACCAGAATGTAGGCGCGTTTCATACCGTATGCGCCTTATCGGGATGGTCCTGCGCATTGTGCGCCGCCGCGGTGACGGGGAGGCGCAGCACGATGCGCGCGCCGCCGTCCGGCGGGTTTTCCGCGCTCAAGGCTCCGCCGTGTTCTTCCACGATCTTTTTTACGATGGCGAGCCCCAGCCCCGTGCCCTTGGGCTTGGTAGTGACGTAGGGCTCGAACAGTTGCGCCATGATTTCCCTGGGTATGCCGGGGCCGTGGTCGCGCACGCTGAGCTCGACGAAGCCGGGCAGGCTTTGCGTTTCCAGCGTGATGCGCGCGCGGCCGGGTGTCGCCTCCAGCGCGTTTTTAATCAGATTATGCAGCAACTGGCGCAGGCGTCCGGCGTCGGCCTCGACCGGCGGCAGACCGGCTTCAAGCCGGGTCTGAAACTGCACGCGCTGGCCGCGGTACAGGTCGAGCACTTCGTTGATCAACCGGTTGACATCGAGCGGGCGCGTCTGCAACGGTGGATTGCGCGCGTAATCGGCGAAGGCGTTCACCATGTCTTTCATCACCTCCACCTGTTGCACGATGGTGTGGGTGAGCCGGTCCAGCAGCTCGCCCTCCGCGGCGCCCAGTGTCTTTAAGTATTTGTGGCGCAGACGTTCCGCCGAAAGCTGGATCGGCGTGAGCGGGTTCTTGAATTCGTGCGCCAGGCGCTGCGCCACTTCGCCCCAGGCGGCGTCGCGCTGCGCCTGGATCAGCGCGGTGATGTCATCGAACACAATCAGATAATCGCCCTCGCTCTCCGTGGCGGGCAAGGCCGTGCCGCGGCATAGCAGAATCTTGCGTGCGCCCGGGTCTTCCAGAACCACCTCTTCACGCCACTCTCCGGCGGGCACGGCGAGATGATGGCGCAGGGTGGCGACGAAGGCGCCGAGGTGCGGGTAGCGTTCGGCGAGGGTGTCAAGCGGCGCGCCAGCATGCTCGTCGAGTACCGCGCCCAATAATTCGCCCGCCGCGGCATTGGCGGTACGCAAGCGCTGCTGATGATCCAGGGTCAACACGCCGGACGACAAATGTTGCAACAGCGCCTGCAGGTAGGCGCGCTGGCCCTCGGCGCGCTGCTGGCTCAGGTTCAAGGCGTCGCGCGCCTGCGCGATCTTCCGCGTCATGTCGTTAAACGACATCACCAGAAAGCCGAGCTCGTCCCGGCTTTGCAGGGGCAGGCGCGGGGTGTAGTCGCCCGCCGCGACCGCGCGCGTGCCTTCGGCGAGATCGCGGATCGGCGCCACCAGGCGGCGCGTGGAGAAGAACGCCGCCCACACCGCGAACAGCAACGACAGCGCCAGCACCAGGCTCAAGGTCACGGTGAAGGTATACTTGAGCGGCTGGCGCAGGTAGGCGAGCCGTTTGTATTGGGTAAATTGCGCCTGCACGGCGGCGGCGAGCTCGCTCTGGCGCGCGGCGACGGGGAACAGCGCCTGCAACACGCGCCGTTCTTCGCCCGCGCCGCCGGGCGGAGCGGAGACCACTGCGCGCACGTGCAGGCCCGTGTCGCGGATCGGATCCAGCCCCACGTAATCTTGTCCCTTGCCGAGCTGCAACAGAATGGCCTCGCCTGGCGTGTCCGGTACGATGCTGGAAAACTCGCCGCCGCTGGTGGCGATGATGCGCCCCTTGTGGGTAAACAGCGTCAGCTCACCGGCGCTGCTGCGCGCGCGCAGCCCGTTGAGCGCGGCGAGCGCGTCGTCGTCGGGTTTTTCCTCCAGCTCCAGCGCCAGCCTTGCGGTTTGATTCAGCAGTTCGCTCAGGCGAGCATCCAGCGACGCGCGGGAGAGTTCCAGAGCGTCATCCAAGGCGCGTTCAATGCGCACGTCAAACCAGCTGTCTATGCTGCGGTGCAGGAAACCGAGCGAGAAGTAAAACACCACCGATACCGGCGCCACCGCGAGCGCCGCGAACAGCAGCATCATGCGCAGCGTGAGACGCGAACCGATCACGCCCTGTCGGTATTGACGCACCAGGCGCATGAGATTCACTACGATGAGCGCGCCCAGGGCGATCAGCGCCACGCCGTTGAGGGCGAGCAACAGCAGATAGAAGCGGCTGAACTGCTCCGAGCTTTGCGTCACCATGCTCATCAGGTGTAGCGAGCCGAGCAGCAATGCCAGCAGCGCCAGCATGAACCCGATGCCTGCGCCCGGACGCTTCAGCGCTGCAAGTGCCATGTGTACCACTCGCTGGAAATTTGCCAGGCCGCCGACAACAGCGCCGTCAAGCGCAGCGGCGTGGGCAATTTGGAATGATCGAGGCGCGCGCGCAGCCGCGCGTTGTAGTTCGCGCCGGGGGTTAAAAGATGCTCATCCAGCAGCGGCACGTCCTTGATCTCGCCCAAGTCGGACAGCGCCGCTTCCTGGCTGGGGAATGCTTGTTGCACGCCGGTGTTCAGATTTTTCACCAGGTATTGGCGCGTGAGGGCGTGATAACGCAGCTCGTAGCGCTGCGACAGGCTGGTCAACCCGGCGTCCCACAGCAGGTCGCGCGCGCGCTCCACTTCGATCTCCACCAGCAGGGTGAGCG
Organism: Pseudomonadota bacterium; assembly: GCA_041695325.1. GTDB lineage: Bacteria > Pseudomonadota > Gammaproteobacteria > SURF-13 > SURF-13 > SURF-13. The sequence continues at coordinate 8,636 of JBGFRC010000027.1, read as the reverse complement.
TGACGCCGCTGTGCAGGGCCTCCACCACGGCCTCGCTGAGCGAATAATCCACCCGCGCGTTCAGCACATAGACGCCGTTTACCAGCGAGGTGTCCGCGTGCAATACCGTGAAGTGCCGCGGCGCAGAGTCTTCTTGCGCCTGGGCCGTGAATCCAAACGCACACAGGGCCAGGAGCCATATATAAGGCTTAATGTTTGCGCAGCTTTGCATAATAAAAGCCGTCCATGCCTTGTTCCCCCGGCAGTATGTGCGCGCCCGGCGCGTCCGCCGCGTGCCGGGCGCGCCACGGCCAGACGATCGTTTCCGCCGCGGCGTCAGGATGGGCGTCCAGAAATTCTTGCACCTGCTGTTCGTTTTCCTGCGGCAGCACTGAGCAAGTGGCGTACAGCATTATCCCTCCCTGCTCAAGCAGCGGCCAGAGTGATGCGAGCATGTGCGCCTGCTGCGCAGCCAGCGCCGCCACGTCGGCGGCGGATTTGAGCAGCTTGATGTCCGGATGGCGGCGGATCACGCCGCTGCCGGAGCACGGCGCATCGAGCAGGATGCGCTGATACGGCTTTCCGTCCCACCACTCGGCGGGTTGCGCTGCATCGCCGGTTATCAAACGCGCGCTTAACCCCAGGCGCGTCAGGTTTTCCTGCACCCGGGCGAGGCGCGCCGCGTCGCTGTCCAGGGCCTGTAATTCTAGCAGAGCGGGCTGCAATTCGAGGACGTGACAGGCCTTGCTGCCGGGCGCGGCGCAGGCGTCCAGCACGCGGCTTCCCGGTTGCGCGTCGAGCAGATAAGCCGCCTGCTGCGCCGCCGCGTCCTGTACCGATACCCATCCCTCGGCAAAGCCGGGCAGGTGTTCCACCGCGACCGGTTTTTGCAGCAAGACGGCGTGCGGACTGTGCGTGGGCGCCTGTGCGCCTTGGCCCACGGCGGCAAGCTGGCGCAGGTAATTGTCGCGCGTGGCGCGGCGCGCGTTCACGCGCAGCCACATCGGCGCCTGGGCGTTATTGGCCGCGGCGATGGTCTGCCAGTCGTGCGGCCAGGCCTGTTTCAGCGCTGTCAACAGCCATTGCGGATGCGCGTGGCGCGCGCTTTCCTTGTGATCGGTCTCGGCCAGCAAACGGGGGGCCTCGCGCAGATAGTTGCGCAGCACCGCGTTGACCAGCGCCTTGGCCCACGGTTTGTGCAGGGCGTTGCACGCGTTCACCGTTTCATCCACCGCGCTGTGGGCGGGAACGTTGAGATAAATGAGCTGATAGAGGCCGATCAGCAGCAGGCCGTGCAGGTCGCAGTCCTTCGGCGTTTCCTTGACCAGCTTGCCGAGCAACGCCTCCAGACGGAAATACCAGCGCAGCGCGCCGTAGCACAGCTCCTGGGCCAGAGCGCGTTCGCGCGGCTGGTGCAGCCTGGCCAATTGAAGCGGCAGGACGCGATTCAGCGAGTGTTTGCGCTGCATGACCTCCGCCAGCGCTTTCGCTGCGACCGCGCGTGGATTCATCCCAGGCGAGCATCCTGCAGGTTGCGGGCGTTGAGAAACGCCTGCGCGCTCAAGACCCTTCCGCCGGGGAGCTGCACGCGCGTGAGGCGCAATATGCCCTCGCCGGCGGCGACGTCAATGCCGGATTTGCCGGCGGCCAACACGCTGCCCGGCGCCTTCGGTGCGCCTTGCGCCAGCGCCTCCGCCGCCCAGATGCGCAGCGTTGCGCCGCGCCATGAGGTATAGGCCACCGGCCGCGGATTGAAGGCGCGCACGCGACGCTCGAGTTGCACGGCGCTCTCGCGCCAGTCCAGTTGCGCTTCTCGCTTGTCTATTTTAGGCGCGTAGGTTGCGCGCGCGTCATCTTGCAGTATGGCGATGAGGCGGCCTTGCGCCAGGGCCGGCAGGGACTCGACCAGCAGGGCGCCGCCCAGCGCGGCCAGCCGGTCCCGCAGCGTTTGCGCGTTGTCGCCGGGCAGTATCGCGCACGCGCGCCGCGCCAGCATGGGCCCGGTATCCAGCCCTTCGTCCATCTGCATCAGCGTGACGCCGGTTTCGCTGTCGCCGGCCAGCAGGGCGCGCGCTATCGGCGCCGCGCCGCGCCAGCGCGGCAGCAGCGAGGCGTGCACGTTGACGCAACCCAGCCGCGGAATCTCCAACATCGCGCGCGGCAAGATCAAACCATAGGCCGTCACGATGAAGACATCCGGCTGGAGCGCGCTTAGTGACTGCTGCGCCTCGGCGCCTTTCAAGGTGTGCGGTTGTGCCACCGGCAGGCCGTGGCGCAGCGCAAGCTGTTTCACCGGGCTCAGCGTGAGCTTGCGCCCGCGCCCGGCGGGACGGTCGGGCTGGGTGTAAACGGCGCTGATCCGCTGCTTGTCGTCGAGCAGCGCTTGCAGCACGGCGGCTGCGAACTCCGGGGTGCCCGCGAAGACGATATTAAGCGGCGAGCCGGATGCGGGCATGGGGCGCTCGCGCCGCTCACAGCGTGGCGCGGCGGTGTTCCTTCTCCAGGCTTTTGCGGATGCGCCTGCGCTTCATCTCGGAAAGGTAGTCCACGAACAACTTGCCGTCGAGGTGGTCTATCTCGTGCTGCACGCATACCGCGAGCAGGCCGCCCGCCTCCTGCTCGAACGGCTTGCCGTCGCGGTCCAGAGCGCGAAAGCGGATATGCCCGGCGCGCCGCACCACGTCATACACGCCCGGCACGGACAGGCAACCCTCCTCCGTCTCTTCTTCACCGTCACAGTACAGCAGTTCGGGGTTGATGAGACACAGCGGCTGATTTTTTTCCGCCGAGAGGTCTATCACCACCACGCGGCTCGCCACACCCACTTGGGTGGCGGCGAGTCCGATGCCGGGCGCCTGGTACATGGTTTCCAGCATGTCATTCACCAGCTTGCGCACCGCAGCATCCACCCGCGCCACGGGACGGGCCACGTGGCGCAGGCGCGGGTCGGGATAATGCAGGATATCAAGGCGCGCCATGGATGCGTAAATTCAAGCAAAAATGCTGGTAGACTGTTGAATTAAGCTGCTAAAGTAAAGAGAGTTCTCGGCTTTTAAGGGTTTCTATTATACTGGATGGCGGGCGGTTTCCGCCAGCGCATTGAACAGGAGCGCGCGTCGTGATGACTAAAATTCTTTGCGGGCTTTTGCTGTGTGCCGCCGTGTCATTGCCGGCGCAAGCCGACGTGCCGGAACTCAATCCCGACCGTCCCGAGCGCTACACCGTGGCGAAGGGTGATACCCTGTGGGACATCTCCGCGCGCTTCCTCAAGGACCCGTGGCGCTGGCCGGACCTGTGGAAGGCCAATCCGCAGGTCAAAAATCCTCACCTGATCTACCCGGGCGACGTACTGGCGCTGCGCTTCAACAACGGCGTGCCCGAATTGCATCTGGAGCGCGAGGGCGAGGCGCGCAACACCATCAAGCTCTCGCCGCAGGTGCGCAGTGAACCCCTGGCGCGCGCCATACCCACCATTCCGCTGGGGGTGATCCAGCCGTTCCTGACGCGCCCGCGCGTGGTGACCCGTGAAGAAATGCAGGCCGCGCCGTATATCGTGCAAAGTGCGGACGAACACCTGATCGCCGCCAGCGGCAATCGCGTGTACGTGCGCGGCATCAAGCCGGGCGAGGCGGCCGAGCGTTATACCGTGCTGCGCCTCGGCCAGGCGTATCATGATCCGGACGCGAGCGCGGAAACGAAAAAAAAACAGCAGGACGTCCTGGGCTACGAGGCGATCTACGTGGCTGACGCCGTACTGCAGCAGAATGGTGACCCGGCCACGTTTGTGCTGGACGGCTCGCGCCAGGAGGCGCGCAACGGCGACCGGCTGCTGCCTGCCATCGAACAGGAACATGACGCCGGCTTTCAGCCGCGTGCGCCCGGCGCCGACGCGCGCGGGCGCATCATCTCGGTGATCGAGGGCGTGTCGCAGATCGGCCAGTATCAGGTGGTGGTGCTCAACCTGGGGAAGCAGCAGGGCATGGAGGCCGGCCACGTGCTCGCGGCCTATCAGGCCGGATATGAGGTGCGCGATCTGGTGAGCCCCGATCCTCATGACACGGTGCGCCTGCCCGACGAGCGCGCCGCGCTGCTCATGGTGTTCCGCCCGTTCGACCGGGTGAGCTACGCCCTGGTGATGCAGGCCACGCGCCCGCTGCGCGTGGGCGACAGGGTGCGCAGCCCTTAGAACCCCGCGCGTGAGCGCACCGGACATCGCCTATGACCTGGCCCTGTTGCGCGCCCCCGGCGTCGGCAGCGCCACGTTTCATAATCTAGTGGAGCGCTTCGGCGGCGCGCGCGCGTTGTTCGAGCGCCGCCCCGGAGAGCGCAGCGGCTTGGGGCTAGCCGCCGCGACCCTGGCCTACCTCAATCAGCCGGACTGGGACGCGGTGCAAAAAGACCTCGACTGGCTGGCCGAACCGGGACACCATGCGCTCGCCTTGAGCGATGCCCGCTACCCGTCCCTGCTGCGCGAAACTGCCGGTGCGCCGCCGCTGTTGTTCGTGCACGGCGACGCCGATCTGCTCACGCGCCCGCAGCTTGCCATCGTGGGCAGCCGCAATCCCACCCCGCAAGGGGCGCAAACCGCGGCGGAGTTCGCGCAGCACCTGGCGGCCTGCGGTCTGGTCATTACCAGCGGTTTGGCCTTGGGCATAGACGCCGCCGCGCACCGCGGCGCGCTCCAGGCCGGGGGTTACACCGTGGCGGTGGTCGGCACCGGGCTGGACCGCGTGTATCCGGCGCGGCACAAGGCGCTGGCGCACGAGATCGCCGCGCACGGCGCGCTGGTGTCGGAATTCCCCCTCGGCACCCCGGCGCTGCCGGATAACTTCCCGCGCCGCAACCGCATCATCAGCGGGCTTAGCCTGGGCGCCCTGGTGGTGGAGGCGGCGGCGCAGAGCGGCTCGCTCATCACCGCGCGCCTCGCGGCGGAACAGGGACGCGAGGTGTTCGCCATCCCCGGCTCGATTCACAACCCGCTCGCGCGTGGCTGCCATAAGCTGATCCGCGACGGCGCCAAGCTGGTCGAGACCGCCCAGGACATCCTGGAAGAGCTTGGGGAAGAATTGGGGGCGGAACTGAACGGGCCGCGGGCGGGTCATACCAAGGTAGTGGCCAGCCACGAGGGACGCACGACGCTCACGGAGGAGGCGTTAAAAGTGCTGGAAGCCTTAAGCTTCGACCCCGCCTCGACCGATATACTGATAGAACGCAGTGGATTGACGCCGGAGACGGTTTCCTCCATGCTGTTGATACTGGAGTTGCAGGGTTACGTGGCGCCGGTCGCCGGAGGTTTCTACTCCCGTGTGAGATAAAGCTAATTCCAAACCCGGAGTACGGCGACGAGCGAAGGACGCAGCCAACGGAAGGTAGCGCTTTGAGTGCGAATTTGGAATTTAAGGAACTGAGATGAAAGAAAACGTACTGGACGTGTTGATGTATTTATTTGAAAGCTATATGGATGAAGAGGCCGAGATCAGTTCCGACCAGGAGTCGCTGAAAACCGAACTGCTGGAGGCGGGCTTCCCCCAGGCCGAGATCAACAAGGCGCTGGCCTGGCTGGAGGGTCTGGCCGAGTTGCAGGACGGCCACGCGGCGCGGCAAGACGGCGGCGCGCGGCCCTCGTTCCGCGTGTTCACCGAGCAGGAGGCGGCAAAGCTCGGCATGGAAGGGCGCGGTTTTCTGCTTTTCCTGGAGCAGGTCGGGGTGCTCGACGCCATAAGCCGTGAACTGGTTATAGATCGCGTCATGGCGCTGGAGACGGACGAAATCAATCTGGAAGAATTAAAGTGGGTGGTGCTGATGGTGCTGTTCAACCAGCCCGGCCAGGAAAACGCGCTCGCGCGCATGAAGGTGCTGGTGATGGACGAGGTCACGCAAGAGTTGCATTAACCCCCGATCCAGTGCATCATTATTTCCAGCAAAGCCCGCGTCATGCGGGCTTTGCTTTAATTAAGACAGCATCTAGTAGCGAGTGGCGAGGAAAAGAATTGATGCCTGGCCACTCGCTACTCGCCACTGAATCTTTATGAAAAATCTCGTCATCGTTGAGTCGCCGGCCAAGGCCAAGACCATCAAGAAGTACCTGGGCAAGGGCTTCGAGGTGATGGCCTCCTACGGCCACGTGCGCGATCTGCTGCCCAAGGAAGGCGCGGTGGACCCGGAGCACGGTTTCGCCATGAAGTACCGGCTGATCGAGAAAAACGAAAAACACGTCGAGGCCATCGCCAGGGCGATCAAGAAGGCCGAGGCCCTGTACCTCGCCACCGACCCCGACCGCGAAGGCGAAGCCATTTCCTGGCACCTGTACGAAATCCTCAAGGGCAGGAAACTGCTCAAGGACAAAGAGGTGAAGCGCGTGGTGTTCAATGAAATCACCCAGCGCGCGATACAGGAGGCGATTGCCCACCCGCGCGGCCTGGCGCAGGAGCTGATCAACGCACAACAGGCGCGGCGCGCGCTCGATTACCTGGTGGGCTTCAATCTCTCCCCGCTGTTGTGGACCAAGATACGCCGCGGGCTCTCCGCCGGGCGCGTGCAGAGTCCGGCGCTGCGCCTCATCTGCGAGCGCGAAGACGAGATCGAAAAATTCCAGGCGCGCGAATACTGGACCCTGGAGGCCGACGCCGCGGCGGGGAATCAGCCCTTCACGGCGCGGCTGGCCGAGCACCGCGGCGCCAGGCTCACCCAGTTCAGCGTCACCGGCGCCTCACAGGCGCACGCGCTGCGTGACGAATTGCTGCAGGCGGCGCAGGGCAAGCTCACCGTCGCCAAGGTGGACAAGAAACAGCGCAAGCGCAACCCGGCCGCGCCGTTTACCACCTCCACGCTGCAACAGGAGGCCGCGCGCAAGCTGGGCTTCGGCGCGCAGCGCACCATGCGCGTGGCGCAGCAGTTGTATGAAGGCATAGACACCGGCGAGGGCGCGGTGGGTCTCATTACCTACATGCGCACCGACTCGGTGAATCTGGCGCAGGAGGCGCTGGCGGACATCCGCGCCGTGATCGAGCAGCGCTACGGCAAACAGGCCCTGCCCGCGCAGGCGCAGGTCTATAAAACGCGCTCGAAAAACGCGCAAGAGGCGCACGAGGCGATACGCCCCACCTCGGCGCGGGTGATCCCGGAGGCGATCAAGACCCGTTTGACGCCGGACCAGTTCAAGCTGTATCAGCTCATCTGGCGCCGCACCATCGCCTGCCAGATGCTGCACGCGACCATAGACACCGTGGCCGCCGATTTGGCCGCGGGCGAGGCGGGCGTATTCCGCGCCAACGGCTCCACCGTTGTGGACCCCGGCTTCCTCGCCGTGTACGAGGAGGGCGTGGACGACACGGTACCGCAAGACGAAGAGCGCACCCTGCCGCCGCTGGCCGTGGGCGACAAGGCCGAGCTGCGCGCGCTGCGCGCCGAACAGCATTTCACCGAACCGCCGCCGCGCTACAGCGAGGCGAGTCTCGTCAAGGCGCTGGAAGAGCACGGCGTCGGCCGCCCTTCCACCTACGCCAGCATCATCACCACGCTGGTGGATCGTGAATACGCCACGCTCGACAAGCATCGCTTCACCCCCACCGATCTGGGGCGCGTGGTCAATAAATTTCTCACCCAGCACTTCACCCGATACGTGGACTACGACTTCACCGCGCGCCTGGAGGACGAGCTGGACGCCATCGCGCGCGGCGAAAAGGAATGGGTGCCGGTGATGAAGGAGTTTTGGGGTCCGTTCAAGAAGCAGGTGGAGGTAAAGGGCGAGACCGTGCAGCGCAAGGACGTGACGCAGGAGGCGTTAAATGAAAACTGCCCCAAGTGCGGCAAGCCCTTGTCCATCCGTCTGGGCCGGCGCGGGCGCTTCATCGGCTGTACGGGTTACCCCGATTGCGACTATACCCGCAACCTGGACGACAAGCCGGGCGCAGAGGGGCCGCAAGTCGTGGAGGGACGCAATTGCCCGCAATGCAACAGCGCGCTGGTCGTCAAGAGCGGACGCTACGGAAAATTCATCGGTTGCAGCAACTACCCCGCCTGCAAGCACATGGAACCGCTGGAAAAGCCGGCCGACACCGGGGTCGAATGCCCGCAGTGCCGCAAGGGCAATCTGCTCAAGCGCAAATCGCGCTACGGCAAGATTTTCTATTCCTGCGCCACCTACCCCGCCTGCAGCTACGCGGTGTGGAACGAGCCTGTCGCCGAACCCTGCCCGCGATGCGCCTGGCCCATCGTCACCGTCAAAACTACCAAGCGGCGCGGCGCGGAAAAGGTGTGCCCGCGCAAGGAATGCGGCTACGCCGCCCCGTATGAGCCGCCGGAGTCACAAGCCGCGGCATGTGCTTGAAAAATGGAGCAAAGCGAAAATCACACTTTTCGCTTTGCGAGTTGAAAAAGCCCATGGAAGGCTTTTTCAACAGCCTGTTAGGGAGAGGGGTGCTAGGCTGACGATAACGCCCCATCCACAACCTCGCGCCTCAAGTGCGGCGCGAACAGCTCGATGAAGTCGTACATATAGCCGCGCAGAAACGTGCCCCGCCGCAGCGCGATCAGAGTGGTGCTGGGCTCGAACAAATGCGCGCAGTCGCGCATGCGCAGATTTTTATCCTGCTTTGGATCAAACGCCATCTTGGCCAGCAGCCCTATCCCCAAACCGAGTCCGACGTAGGTCTTGA
>JBGFRC010000015.1:0-9222 GCA_041695325.1 Pseudomonadota bacterium | reverse complement strand
CGTTCGCGCGTGCTGGAGTACCTGGATCAGGCGTCCGAACGCCTGCCCAGGGAGGCGCGCCCCGCGCTGGGGCCGGACGCCACCGGCGTGGGCTGGGTGTATGAATACGCGCTTGCCGACCGCAGCGGCAAGCATGACCTGGCGCAACTGAGAAGCTTGCAGGACTGGTTTCTCAAGTTCGAGCTGCGCTCCGTGCCCGGCGTGGCCGAGGTCGCCGCCTTGGGCGGCATGGTGAAGCAATATCAGGTGATCGTGAATCCCGTGCGCCTGCGCGCCTATAACCTCGATTTGTCCGCGCTGGGCAACGCGCTAGAGCGCGCGGGGCAGGAGAGCGGCGGCGCAGTGATCGAAATGGCCGAGGCGGAATACCTGATCCGCGCCAAGGGCTACATCTCCGGCATCGAAGACCTGCGCGCCGTGCCTTTAGGCATTACGCAAAACGGCACGCCCGTATTGCTGGAAGACGTGGCCGAGATCCGCATCGGGCCGGAGCTGCGCCAGGGCGTCGCCGAGCTGAATGGCGAGGGCGAGGTGGTAGGCGGCATCGTGGTGATGCGCTCCGGAAAAAATGCGCGGCAGGTGATCGCGGGCGTCAAGGCCAAGCTGGACGAACTCAAAAAGCAACTGCCCGAAGGCGTGGAGATCATCGAGACCTATGACCGCTCGCGCCTGATACAGCGCGCGGTGGACAACCTCACGCAAAAGCTCATCGAGGAGTTCATCGTTGTCGCCCTGGTGTGTCTCGCCTTTCTGTTTCACCTGCGCTCGGCGCTGGTGGCGGTGGTGAGCTTGCCGCTGGGCGTGCTCGCCGCCTACATCGTGATGTACTACCAGGGCATCAACGCCAACATCATGTCGCTCGGCGGGATTGCGATTGCCATCGGCGCCATGGTGGACGCCGCCATCGTGATGATAGAAAACGCGCACAAGCGCCTGGAGCGTGAAGCGGTAAAAGACCAGGCGCAACGCTGGACTGTCGTGCAACAGGCCGCCACCGAAGTCGGGCCGCCGTTGTTTTTCGCGCTGCTCATTATCACCTTGAGCTTTCTCCCCGTGTTCACGCTAGAAGCCCAGGAAGGGCGTTTGTTCGCGCCGCTCGCCTACACCAAGACCTACGCCATGGCCGCCGCGGCTGGGCTGTCCGTCACCTTGGTACCGGTGCTGATGGGTTATTTCATCCGCGGCAAAATCGCGCCGGAGCGGAAGAATCCCTTGAACCGTGCGCTCATCGGTTTGTATCGTCCGTGCCTTTCACGCCTGCTGCATGCGCCCAGGACAACGCTGGTCGCCGCGTTATTATTGGTGCTCAGCATCCTCTGGCCGTTAAGCCGCCTCGGCTCCGAGTTCATGCCCGACATGGACGAGGGCGACCTGATGTACATGCCCACGCTGCTGCCCGGCGTGTCCATCGGCAAGGCGCAGGAATTTTTGCAGCAGTCGGACAAGCTCATCAAAACCGTTCCGGAGGTGCACACCGTGTTCGGCAAGGCGGGGCGCGCCGACAGCGCCACCGATCCCGCGCCGCTCACCATGCTGGAGACGCTGATTCAATTCAAGCCCAGGGAGCAATGGCGCCCCGGCATGACGCCGGAAAAGCTGAGGCAGGAACTGGATCGCGTGGTGCGCTTCCCCGGCGTGAGCAACGTGTGGGTGATGCCGATCAAGACGCGCATAGACATGCTAGCCACTGGCATCAAGACGCCGCTGGGCGTAAAAATCGCCGGGCCGGATCTCAAGGTGATCGAAGACCTGGGAAGACAGGCGGAGCGGGCGCTGCGCAAGCTGCCCGGCGCCGCATCGGTCTACGCCGAGCGCGTGAGCGGCGGGCGTTATATCGTCATTGACATAGACCGCCGCGCCGCCGCGCGCTTCAATCTCAACGTCGCCGACGTGCACGAAGTGGTGCAGAGCGCCATCGGCGGCATGAATGTCGCACAAAGCGTGGAAGGACGCGAGCGTTACCCGGTGAGCCTGCGTTATCCGCAATGGGTGCGCGATTCGGTGGAACAATTGCGCCAATTGCCGATAGTCACGCCCGCGGGCGCGCACATCCCGTTGGGCGAAGTCGCGCGCATCGAAATCGCCGACGGGCCGGACATGATCAGAAGCGAAAATGCGCGCCTGAGCGGCTGGGTCTATGTCTACATCGAAGGCCGCGATCTCGGCTCCTACGTGCAAGACGCCAAACGCGCGCTGCAAGACGAACTGCGCCTGCCTCCGGGTTACACCCTCACCTGGGCCGGGCAATATCAATACCTGGAGCGCGCCAGGGAGCGGCTGCAATACGTCATTCCGCTCACGCTCGCCGTCATTTTGCTGCTGCTCTACCTGAGCTTCCGCAATCTCACCCAGGCCAGCATGGTGCTCGGGGCCGTGCCGCTCGCCCTGATCGGCGGCTTCTGGATACTTTATCTATTGGATTACAACCTGTCCGTCGCCGTCGCCGTCGGTCTCATTGCGCTGGCCGGCCTCAGCGCCGAGTTCGGCGTGGTCATGCTGGTCTATCTGGATCAAGCATACAAACGCCTGCAACCCAGGACGCCCGCCGAACTGCGCGCGGCGGTAATGGAAGGCGCCGTCCTGCGCGTGCGTCCGCTCGCCATGACCGCCGCGGTCATCATCGCCGGCTTATTGCCCATCATGATCGGCGGCGGCACGGGCTCGGAAGTCATGAAACGCATCGCCGCACCCATGGTCGGCGGCATGATCACCGCTCCACTGGTGTCGCTGTTCCTGATCCCGGTGCTGTACTTGCTCTGGAAAGGGCGTAAACTTATAAAACGGACGGGGTAAGCCGCCACATGACGTTCACATTGACCTCACATGCCTTCAGGCATCAGGAGCCGATTCCCGCGATCTACACCTGTGACGGCAAAAATATCTCCCCGCCGCTGGCGTGGTTCGGTGTGCCGCCGGGGACAAAAAGTTTGGTCTTGATCGTGGACGACCCCGACGCGCCGGGGCGCGCCTGGGTGCATTGGATTCTTTACAACCTGCCGCCGGACAGCACGGGTTTGCCGGAGGCCGTGAAGCCGCGGCAACTGCCCGCCGGAACCCGGGAAGGGTTGAACGATTTCCGCACCACCGGCTACGGCGGCCCGTGTCCGCCCTCCGGCCGGCATCGTTATTTTCACAAGCTCTATGCTTTAGATACTATGCTCCCCGATCTGGGCGCGCCCACCAAGGCCAGGCTCGAAAAGGCCATGCGCGGCCACGTCCTCGCCGAGGCCGAGCTGGCCGGGACCTACGCCCGGTCTCCATGACCCGCGCATCAGCTCAAGCAATCCTTCCAGCTTCCTGCGGGGAGGCCGTATGGAAAGCCGGGAACCCGGCAAGAAAAGCGTAGTCTTACCTTGACAGAGTCAATGAGCGCGGTATAGATTGGCCACAATGATTGCCCGTTACGGTGTCCATTTTCTGCTGGTGCTAAGCCTGGCGCTGGGGCCTGCTATTGCGGCGCTGGCCGAAGGCGTGGCGGGCCACAGTGCGGGACCCACGCAGCACCTGGCCGGTGAGGTGAGCCATGACCTGACGGATTGCGAGCAAGCGGCCGGCCACCCGCACGCGAGCATGGATAAAGGCCAGGGCCATGACCATGCCCAGGGCCATGATCACAGCGCCTGTGGCGCGCACTGCCTGGCCGGCTTGCCTTCTTTGTCCGCCGGTATCACGATTTCTTCCGCGTTGCAGCCTGTTGTGCTCTCCGTCCCTGTCAAAGGGATAATTGTTTCCACCGCTTCAAGACCCCCCCAAACCCTTCCTGGTTGATTGCGGCGGGCCCCGTGCCCGCTTGACGGCTCCGCGCCCGTGTGATGGCGCGGGCGCGATGTGTGGTTTTCAACCAAGAGGGATAAAACATGTTCAAGCGACGCGCGCAGCATTTTCCGCCGTTTAGCGGTGTGATGAATCGTAACAACCTCACAAGACGCCATTTTCTGAAAGGCATGGCGGCAATGGGGCTGCTGACGGGGCTGGAGAGTCTCGCCCCGGCCTACGCCGCGCAGTACCGCGGACTGCCTAAGGCCGCGGGCAGCGGAGAGGAGGGGCAGGCGCTTGATCTGCGCATCCAGAAAACGGTGCTGCGCATCGGCGCGCGCGAGGCGCACGCGGTCACCATCAATGGTTCCATACCGGGGCCTTTGGTGCGTCTGCGCGAAGGGCAAAACGCCGTGCTGCGCGTGACCAACGAACTGGATGAAGATACGTCCATACACTGGCACGGCATCATTTTGCCCGCGGCGATGGACGGCGTGCCGGGGGTGAGCTTCGCCGGCATCAAGCCGGGCGAGACCTTCACCTACCGGTTTCCGGTCGCGCAAAGCGGCACCTACTGGTATCACAGTCACAGCGGCATGCAGGAGCAGCTGGGCCACTACGGGCCGATGATTATTGATCCCCTCGAGCCGGAGCCGTTTTCCTATGATCGGGAGTACGTAGTGATGCTCTCCGACTGGACGTTCGAGAATCCGCACCACGTATTGGCGAAACTGAAAAAGCAGAGTGATTACTACAACTTCCAGCAGCGCACGGTGGGCGACTTCTTCCGCGACGTGAAAAAGAACGGCTGGGACGCCACGATGGCCGAGCGCCTCATGTGGGCGCGCATGCGCATGTCGCCAACCGACCTGGCGGACGTCACCGGCTACACCTATACCTATTTGATGAACGGGCTGGCGCCGGAATCCAACTGGACCGGGTTGTTCCGCCCCGGCGAGCGCGTGCGGCTGCGCTTTATCAACGCGGCTACGATGACGTACTTCGACGTCCGTATTCCGGGTCTCAAGATGACGGTGGTGCAGGTGGACGGCCAGAACGTGCAGCCGGTGACCGTGGATGAATTCCGCACCGGCGTGGCGGAAACCTATGACGTGATCGTAGAACCCGGGGAAGAGCGCGCCTATACCATTTTTGCCGAGACCATGGATCGCAGCGGTTACGCGCGCGGCACGCTCACCGCGCGTGCAGGACTGACGGCGCCGATCCCGGAACGGCGGCCGCGGCACTTGCTTACCATGGCCGACATGGGTATGGGCGACATGCTACACGACATGGAGGGCATGGAGCACGACATGTCCGATATGGACATGGAGGGCATGGAGCATGACATGTCCGGCATGGGCGGCGTGACGAAACACGGCCCCGACACTCACGGGCCGGGCAACGCGATGATCGCCGAAATGTCGCGCAGCCGCCTGCACGAACCGGGCGCCGGCCTGGGGCAGGACGGCAGGCGCGTGCTGGTGTACGCCGATTTGCGCAGCGTGAAGCCGATGTATGACAAGCGCCCGCCCGGGCGGGAAATCGAGCTGCATCTCACCGGCAACATGGAGCGCTACATGTGGTCGTTCGACGGCAAGAAATACTCGGAGGCCAGGGAACCGATTGCCTTCCGCTACGGTGAACGGTTGCGCCTGATACTGGTCAACGACACCATGATGGATCATCCGATTCATCTGCACGGGATGTGGATGGAGCTGGAGAACGGCGCCGGGGATTATTTACCGCGCAAACATACCATCAGCGTGAAATCCAGCGAGCGCCTGTCCCTGTTGATTACCGCGGACGCGCTGGGCAATTGGGCGTTTCACTGCCATCTTCTTATCCACATGGATTTGGGCATGTTCCGCGTGGTGTCCGTATCCGGGAACGGCATGGGAGAACACTCATGAGATCAAACGGCGTGATGAGCAAGGCTCTGCGCGGTTACGCAATCGGGCTGCTGTTGATTCCCGCTGCGGGCATGGCGGCGGAACCGGGCTGGCCTGAGCCGGTGGAGGACAATCCGGTGCTCGGTCTGCTGCTGGTGGATCAGCTTGAATACCGGAGCAACGACGGCCCGGACACACTGAACTGGGATGTGGAGGGCTGGATAGGCACCGACTACAACAAGCTCTGGCTGAAGACCGAGGGCGAGGATCGCCGCGCCGGTAACAGCGGCGAGTGGGAAGTGCAGGTGCTCTACAGCCGCCTGGTGGCGCCGTTCTGGGATTTCCAGGCGGGGTTGCGCTACGACGGGATTTACGGCGCGCGGGATCGTGACCGCGGTTTCGCCGTCGTCGGCTTCGAAGGATTGGCGCCGTACTGGTTTGAAGTGACGCCGGCGCTGTTCCTGAGCGAGGACGGCGACCTCTCGGCGCGCTTCACGGCCAGCTACGAGCTGCTGTTTACGCAACGCCTGATCCTGCAACCGAGTTTCGAGATCAACGCCGCGGCGCAGAAGGTCAAGGAATTCGACGTCGGCTCCGGCGTCAACGACGTGGAGCTGGGCCTGCGGCTGCGCTACGAGATCGAACGCGAGTTTGCGCCCTATATCGGCGTGTCCTGGAGCAACAAGCTGGCTGAGACCGCCGACATTGCGCGCAGTGAAGGAGAAAGAACCAGGGACTTCGCCATTATGGCCGGCGTGCGTTTCTGGTTCTGACTATTTAACAAACCACTTTATTTCTAAGGAGGCGATTATGAAGACAACATACAGCGTATTTGCACTGGCCTTATCCCTCGGCATGTTGAGCGCGCCGCTTTATGCCGATATGGACGGCAAGCACGGCATGAAGGGTGAATCCATGGGCGAGATGAGCATGGGCGGCATGAAGGATCAAAACATGTCCGGGATGGACGATCAGATGACGATGGCGCATCGCGGGCAGGGCACCGTGAGCAACGTGGACGCACAGGCCGGGAAAGTCAAGATTTCACATGGACCCATCCCAAGTCTCAACTGGAAGGCCATGACCATGACCTTTCCGGTCAAGGACGCCGCACTGCTGCAAGGCATCGAGCCCGGCATGAAGGTGGACTTCGAGCTGGAGAAGGTGAACGGCAAATATCGCGTCATCAGCATCACGCCGAGCAAATAGGGGGAAGAGTGATCGAGATCATACCCAACTGGCATCCCGTCTTTGTGCACTTCACCGTGGCGCTGGGGTCGCTGGCCGCGTTGTTTTATCTGTCCATGCCGCTGGTGAAATCCCCCTCGCTTCATGCGCAGTGGGTGATACTGGCACGCTGGAATTTGTGGCTGGGAACGGCGAGCGCCGTTGTCACCGTCGCTTTCGGCTTCTTGGCTTTTAACAGCGTGGTGCACGATACGCCGTCGCACGCGGCGATGAGCGAGCACCGCAATTGGGCGCTTGCCACCCTGGCACTGTTTCTGCTTCTGACGGGCTGGTCGGTATGGCATTACCGGCGCAAGATCGCCCGCGGCTCGGCGCTATTTCTGACCGTCGCGTTTCTTGCCTTGGTGTTGTTGTTAACCACAGCCTGGCACGGCGCCGAGGTAGTGTACCGTTACGGCATCGGCGTCATGTCCTTGCCCAAGGCGGATGAGCATGGAGACGGCCACGACCACGACCACTGAATGCTCAGCGGTCACTGTGGCCTAAATCCCTGTCCGGCGCGATGCGGTCGCGCAGGAGTTGTTTGATTTCCTTGGCTTCGGGGAAGCGACCCGCCTGTTTGCGCGAGAACAACGTTACGCCGTTCAGGCGTATTTCGAGGACGCCGCCGGTGCCGGGCAGCAGGGCCACTTCGCCCAGTTCGGCTTCGAAGGTGGTGAGCAGTTCCTGCGCCAGCCACGCGGCGCGCAGCAGCCAGCGGCATTGAGTGCAGTATTCGATTTCGACGCGCGGCTTGGCGGTCATCGTTCAATCGTGGAAGCGCTCCGCCGAGTAGAGCGTATTTTGCAGCAGCGTCGCCACGGTCATCGGCCCCACGCCGCCCGGCACCGGGGTAATCCACGCGGCGCGTTTTCTGGCGGGTTCGAATTCCACGTCGCCCACCAGCGCGCCACTTTCCAGGCGGTTGATGCCGACATCTATCACGATGCTCCACGGCTTGATCCAGGCGCCTTTAATCAAGCCGGGTTTGCCCACGGCGGCGACCAGAATATCCGCGCGCTCCACGTGCGCGGGCAGGTCTCCAGTGAAGCGATGGCACACGGTTACGGTGCAGCCCGCCATCAATAATTCCAGCGCCATGGGGCGGCCCACGATGTTGGAGGCGCCCACGACCACCGCATGTTTGCCTTCGAGTTTTTCACCCATGCTTTCCAGAAGAGTCATCACCCCGCGCGGCGTGCAGGGGCGCAACAAAGGCAGGCGCAGCGCCAGCCGCCCCACGTTGTAGGGGTGAAAGCCGTCCACGTCCTTGTCGGGGCGGATGCGTTCGATCACCGTTTCCGTGTTGATGTGCGCGGGCAGCGGGAGCTGCACCAGAATGCCGTCCACGGCGGGGTCGCCGTTCAACTTGTCTATGAGCGTGAGCAGCGTCGGCTCGCCTGTGTCCGCGGACAGATCGTGGGAGAGTGAGAGAAAGCCAACCTCCTCACACGCCCTGCGTTTGCTCGCCACATAGACCTGCGAGGCCGGGTCGGCGCCGACCAAAATCACGGCCAGTCCCGGCGCGCGTTGGTTGGCACTGAGGCGCGCGGCGACGCGCTGCCTGATCTCCTGGCGTATGCCGGCCGCGATGGCCTTGCCGTCTATGATTCTGGCGCTCATGGGTGTGTTATTTTTGCAACTATCATCTCATGTCGGTGCGGCTTTACCAAGCCGTCCGCGGCGGAATATGGGCCGATCTGCTAAAATTAACAGCTCGGCGACCGCAAGAGAGCGTGCCGATTCGCGGCAGGGAATACAGCCGCACAAAGTCCGGGGTATAGCGCAGCCTGGTAGCGCACCTGCTTTGGGAGCAGGGTGTCGGGGGTTCAAATCCCTCTACCCCGACCACATTTCAGACGACAGGGCGGCATGTCCCCGTCAAGGTGATTAAACAAGCTGAAGTCACGCCAGGGATGGCATAGCTGAAACCAATAAGACCGCGCCCGTAGCTCATCTGGGCGAGCCGCACTGCGGCGAGCGCCCGTACATGGAGGTACGGGCCGGGGTTGGGGAATACGATGAAGTTGCGCCAGGGATGGCATAGCTGAAACCAATAAGACCGCGCCCGTAGCTCATCTGGATAGAGCACCGGCCTTCTAAGCCGGGGGTAGCAGGTTCGAGTCCTGCCGGGCGCGCCAAATTTATAGTACAATATCACCTCTTAAATGGTGGGCGTAGCTCAGTTGGTAGAGCCCCGGATTGTGATTCCGGTTGTCGTGGGTTCGAGCCCCATCGCTCACCCCATTAATCAATAGTTAATTCAAAGTTGGGCCGTTAGCTCAGTTGGTAGAGCTGCTGACTCTTAATCAGTAGGTCGTAGGTTCGAGTCCTACACGGCCCACCA
>JBGFRC010000032.1:0-9226 GCA_041695325.1 Pseudomonadota bacterium | reverse complement strand
AAATAAAAATACAGGATGTATTTTATCGCCGGGTTAATATTACCTCGCTGAAAGCCCCGCCGCCTCTTTAAAACTCAAAGGGGCGGGCGGGGCTTTTTTACACCTCGGCGGGGTTCTTCGCCTATTGTTGTAAAATAATCCCATCAAGCTCCCCTATGAAATTTATAGACGAGGCCCTGATACGCGTTGAGGCGGGCAAGGGCGGCAAGGGTTGCGTCAGCTTCCGGCGCGAAAAATTCGTCCCCTTCGGTGGTCCGAACGGGGGCGACGGCGGCGACGGCGGCAGCGTATATCTGGTTGCCGACGCCAATCTGAACACGCTGGTGGATTTCCGCCATCAACGGGTGTTTCGCGCTAAAAACGGCCAGGCGGGGATGGGCGGCGATTGCACCGGCAAGAGCGGCGACGACGCCACTATTCCGGTGCCGGTGGGTACGGTGGTGTACGACGCCGACAGCGGCGAACAGATCGGCGACCTGGTGCGCTCGGGGCAGACCGTCAAGGTGGCGGAAGGCGGCTTTCATGGCCTGGGCAACACGCGCTTTAAGAGCAGCACCAACCGCACGCCGCGCCAGTTTACCTACGGCACGCCGGGCGAGGCGCGCAACCTGCGTCTTGAGTTAAAGCTCCTGGCCGACGTGGGGCTGCTCGGCATGCCCAACGCGGGCAAATCCACCCTCATCCGCGCCGTGTCCGCCGCGCGCCCCAAGGTGGCCGATTATCCCTTCACCACCCTCCATCCGCACCTGGGCGTGGTGAGCCTGGAGCCGCACAAGAGCTTTGTCATCGCCGACATTCCCGGTGTGATCGAAGGCGCGGCGGAGGGCGCGGGCCTGGGGCTCCAGTTCTTGAGGCACGTCGCGCGTACGCGCCTGTTGCTGCACGTGGTGGACGCCGTGCCCCTGGGCGATGCCGATCCGGTACAGGAGGTGCGCCTGGTCGCGCGCGAGCTGAAAAAATTCAGCGCCGAGCTGACGCGGCGCGAGCGCTGGCTGGTGCTGAATAAGCTGGATTTGCTACCGGAAAAAAAGCGCGCCGCGCACGTGCGCGAGATCGTGCGGCGCCTGAGGTGGAAACGCCCGGTGTTCGCCATCTCCGCCATCAACGGCGCGGGATGCCGCGAGCTGATGCGTGCGGTGATGGGGTATCTGGAGAAACAGGTACAAGAGAAAAGAGAAAAGAGAAAAGAATAGAGGGGCCTCTGTCTTTACTTGTATCTTGCCTCTTTTCTCTTGTATCTTGTCCGCCATGTCACGCAGGCAACAGCTCACCAAAACCCGCCGCTGGGTGGTCAAGATCGGCAGTGCCTTGCTCACCAGCGACGGGCGCGGGCTGGACGGCGGCGCCATCGCGGACTGGTCGGCGCAGATCGCGGCCTTGTGCCGGCGGGGCGCACAGGTGGTGCTGGTGTCGTCGGGCGCGGTGGCGGAGGGCATGAAGCGCCTGGGCTGGGCGGAGCGCCCGCACGCGCTGCATGAATTGCAGGCCGCCGCCGCCGTGGGCCAGATGGGGCTGGTGCAGACCTATGAGTCCTGCTTCCAGCGCCACGGCAAGCACACCGCTCAAGTGCTGCTCACCCACGAGGACCTCACCCAGCGTGATCGCTATTTAAACGCGCGCAGCACTCTGCGCACGCTGTTGCAGCTCGGCGTGGTGCCGGTGGTGAATGAGAATGATACCGTGGCCACGGAGGAAATCCGCTTCGGCGACAACGATACGCTGGCCGCGCTGGTGGCCAATCTGGTGGAGGCCGAGACGCTGGTGATACTTACCGATCAGGCCGGCGTGTACAACGCCGATCCGCGCCAGCATCCCAAAGCCAAACTGCTGCGCGAATGGCGCGCGGGTGACGCTCAGTTAGAGGTCATGGCGGCTGCCAGCGGCGGCGTCTTGGGGCGCGGCGGGATGCTGACCAAGGTGCGCGCGGCGGCGCAGGCGGCGCGTTCCGGGGCTTCCACCGTCGTCGCCCCCGGTCGCGATGCGGAGGTGCTCACGCGCATCGCCGCGGGAGAAGAAATCGGCACCCTGTTGTATGCAAGCGAAGGCACGATCGCCGCGCGCAAGCAGTGGCTGTCGGCCCAATTGCAGGTGCGCGGAAGGCTTACCCTGGACGCGGGCGCGGCCAGGGTATTGCGCGAGGAGGGCAGGAGCCTGCTGCCGGTCGGCGTGACCGCGGTGGAGGGCGAATTTTCGCGCGGCGAGCTGGTGGCCTGCGTCAGTGCTGACGGCAAGGAGATCGCGCGCGGCCTGGTGAACTACTCCGCCTCGGAATCGCGCAAAATCATGCGCCAGCCCAGCGACAAAATCGAAGAGCTTTTGGGCTACGTGGATGAGCCGGAATTGATCCACCGCGATAATCTGGTGTTGGTTTAATACAGTGGCGAGTAGCGAGTGGCGAGGAAAGGCTCGGCCATCGTTGTTCCTCGCTACTCGCTACTCGCTGCTCGCAACTGATTTTGCAAAAACTCCGGCAATGCCATCGCCCCGCGATGCAGCCCGGCGTTGTAATAGCGCGTCGCAAAGCGCTTGCTGCGCGCGTCCTGTTCACGAAACTGCGACACGGCGCCATCCTTGCCCGCGAGCGTCGCGCTCCACCAGCCGGAAGGGTAAGTGCACTGCGGGAAATGCAGGGTCTGCAGGTCCTTGAAACCCGCGCCGCGCAGGGCCTGGCGCATGGCCGCAATCAATCCGGCGTGAAACAGCGGCGACTCGCTTTGGCCGGCGATCAAACCGCCCGCTTTCAAGGCGCGCCAACAATCTTTGTAAAACGCCTCGGAGAACAAGCCGGCGGCGGGACCGATGGGGTCGGTGCCGTCCACGATAATCACATCGTAGTTTTCCGGCTTGGCGTCCTTGATCCACTGAATGCCGTCGGCAAAGTGGAGCCGGGCGCGCGGGTCGCGGTTGGAGGCGGTGAGCGCGGGGAAGAATCGCTCGGAGACGCGCGTCACGCGCTCGTCCAGCTCGATCTGGGTCACCTGTTTGACCGGATGCTTCAATACCTCATGCAGGGTGCCGCAGTCGCCGCCGCCGATGATGAGCACCGATTCCGGCTCGGGGTGGGTGAACAGCGCCGGATGCGACATCATCTCGTGGTAAATGAAATTGTCACGATCCGTCACCATCACCAGACCATCCAGAGTCATGAGCCGGCCGAAGGTCTCGGTTTCCCAGACTTCGATGCGTTGATAAGGCGATTGCTCCTCGTGCAGCTTGCGTTTGATCTTGAGCGAGACCGCCGCGCCCTGCCCGGCCCACTCCTCGGTATACCAGCGGCTGTCCAGCGCCATTTAAAATCCCTTCCGGTTGACCATCCAAACACGCGATAATAGCAAACAATTCACCATTTCGGGGCCGGGCATGGACAACTGGAGCATAGACGACGCGCGTCAGGCGTATAACCTCAAGCACTGGAGCGGCGGTTATTTCGACATCAACGGCGAGGGACATCTCATCGCCCGCCCGCGCCGCGACGGGGACGGCCCCGGCGACGCACAGGGAAGAGCGCCACCGAAGGGTTCTGCTAGTGTCGCGGGAGGCAGGATGCCGGGAGCGACCATAGACCTGTACCGGCTCAGCCGGGAGATCAGCGCCTCGGGCCTGAAGCTGCCGGTGCTGGTGCGTTTTTCCGACATTCTGCATCAGCGCGTGGATACGCTGTGCGACGGCTTCGCCCGCGCCATGCAACAGGAAGGTTATCAGAACGGCTTTACCGCGGTATATCCGATCAAGGTCAACCAGCAGCGGCGCGTGGTGGAGGAAATCCTCAAGCACGGCCAAGGCCGCGTCGGGCTGGAGGCGGGCAGCAAACCGGAGCTGCTCGCGGTGCTGGCGTTGTCGGATCAGAACGGCGGGGTGGTGATCTGCAACGGTTACAAGGACCGCGAATATCTGCGCCTGGCCCTGATCGGCAGGCGGCTCGGCCTCCGCGTCTACATCGTGATCGAGCGCTTGGCGGAGTTGGAGCTGGTGCTGGAAGAAACGCGCGCGCTCGGTATTCAGCCGCTGCTCGGCGTGCGCGTGCGCCTCGCCTCCATCGGCGCGGGCAAGTGGCAGAACACCGGCGGCGAGAAGGCCAAGTTCGGGCTGTCCGCTACCCAGGTGCTGCGTGTGGTGGAGCGCCTGCGCGCAAACAACATGCTTGATTGCCTGCAACTGCTGCATTTCCACATGGGCTCGCAGATCGCCAATATCCGCGACATCCAGCGCGGGATGGGCGAGTGTGCGCGCTACTACGCCGCGCTGCATGCGCACGGAGTGCAGCTCAACTGCGTGGACGTGGGCGGCGGGCTGGGGATAGATTACGACGGCACGCGCTCACGCAACTTCTGTTCCATGAATTACAGCGTGCAGGAATACGCCAACAACGTGGTGCACGCGCTGGCCGCGATCTGCAAGGAGAGCGGTCTGCCCTGTCCGCACATCATCACCGAATCCGGACGCGCCATGACCGCGCATCACGCCATGTTGATTACCAACATCATAGACGTCGAGCGCGCGCCGGGCGAGCAGGCGGTTGCGCCCGCGCGCGCCGATGAGCCGCGCGTGATCCGCGACCTGTGGCGCGGGCTGGAGAGCTTGTCCGGCCGCTCCGCGGCGGAGGCCTATCACGACGCGCTGCATTGCCTGTCCGAGGCCAACGGGATGTTCACGCACGGTTTGTTGACGCTGGAGCAGCGCGCGCGCGCCGAACAGATTTATTCCGCCATCTGCTGGAAGGTGCGCGAGCTGCTGCAAGGCGGCGCGCGCGGCCAGCGCGACATGCTGGATGAACTGAACGAAAAGCTCGCCGACAAATATTTCTGTAACTTCTCGCTGTTTCAGTCCATGCCCGACGCTTGGGCGATAGACCAGATTTTTCCCGTCATGCCGCTGCACCGCCTGGATGAGCGTCCCGCGCGCCGCGCCACCTTGCAAGACATGACCTGCGACTCGGACGGGCGCCTGGATTTGTACGTGGACAGCGAAGGCGTGGAGACCAGCCTGCTGTTGCACCCGGTACGGTCCGGCGAGCCTTATCTGCTCGGCATCTTTCTGCTTGGGGCGTATCAGGAAATCCTCGGCGACATGCACAACCTGTTCGGCGATACCGATTCGGTGCACGTGGAGCTCGACCCCGGCGGCGCTTATCGCCTCACCCACCCGCTGCGCGGCGACACCGTGGATTCGGTGCTGCGTTACGTGCAATTCAACACGGAAGATTTAATGATAATGTTCAAGAAAAAGCTCGAGGCGGCGCAATTGCCGCCTGCGCAGCGGCAGGGTTTCTTGCATGAGCTGCGAGAAGGCATGAGCGGCTACACCTATCTGGAGGATTAAGCGCGATGACGCGCAAATATGAAATCATCGGGCGCGAGGTGTGCCACCAGGGCTTCTTCCGTCTGGAGCGTTACCGGCTGCGCCACGATCTGTTTGCCGGCGGCGTCAGCCGCGTGCTCACCCGCGAGCTGTTCGAGCGCGGCCACGCCGCCGCCGTGTTACCCTTCGACCCGGAACGCGATGCGGTGGTGCTGATCGAACAATTCCGTATCGGCGCGCTAGAGGACAAGTACGGCCCGTGGCTGCTGGAGATCGTGGCGGGGGTGATGGAACAGGGTGAAAGCGCGGAACACCTGGCGCGGCGCGAAGCGGTGGAAGAGGCGGGCTGCGCCGTTCAGGAGCTGGTGCCGGTGTGCGATTTTTTAGTCAGCCCCGGAGGCACCAGCGAACGCATCAGCCTGTTCTGCGGCCGGGTGGACAGCCGTCAGGCGGGCGGCGTACACGGCGTGCACGAGGAAGGCGAAGACATCATGGTGCGCGTCGTGTCTTTTGCCGAAGCGATGCGCTGGCTGGAGCAGGGCCGCATCCGTTCCGCCAGCCCCATCATCGCGTTGCAATGGCTGGCCCTGCACCGTGATGAGCTGCGCCGGCGCTGGCCTGAGGCATAGGCCGGCAATCGTGGTATTCGCCTATTATCACCGTTTGGCCCCGCGCCAGCAGCGCATCTATCGGCAAAGCGACGCGGTAGTCAGTATTGCGTTACCCGATCCCGCGCCGCTGCATGGCCTGACACGTCAATTGAGCGCGGCGTTGAAGCAGGGCAAGCGCGCCGCCGTGGAAAACCTAAGCCAGCGGATCGCGGCGGAAATCACCGCGCGCCTTGGGGTAGTACCTCTGCGCGTCAAGGTGCTCACGGTGCGGCCCAACTGGGAGACCGGCGAGCTGCACGGCGAATATTCCCGTCCCGCCACGCACCGCGGCACGCCCGTTGTCAGCGTATGGATGCGCACCGCCGCGCGCGGGCAAGTGGTGGCCTTCCGCACTTTTCTCAGGACTCTGCTGCACGAGATTTGCCACCACCTGGATTACGAACTGCTCAAGCTCGCCGATTCATTGCACACGGAAGGGTTCTACAAGCGAGAATCCAGCTTGATGCGCCAGCTTGCCGGGGCGCGCAAAAGCTTGTCGCCGAAGCCGGGTGCAACGGCCGGAGCAAAGATAGAGCGTAAGGGATAAATGGCGCGCCCGGAGAGATTCGAACTCCCGACCGCCTGGTTCGTAGGACGTCTGGCACCCTGAGTTGTTAAACCAATCAATGCCTTGCAACGCCCATCACTCTGCCAGACCTACGACTGCCTACAGGAATCTACGCTGCTCAAAAAATGAACTGGCAAAATTCTGGCAAAGTGTGAAGAGCCGCGAGGTACTCGCCGCCCTCGATACCGGTGCCGGTGCGGAAGCTTCGGGTGGCGTGAGGCTGAAGCCGAAGGCGTCGCAGCAGACGACGTAGTACACGTACTGGGTGTCGGGCGCGTGCCCGCTCAGGGTGAGTTCGTGGGCGGAGCCATAGTTGCCCGCCTCACCGAAGGTCTGCCAGGCATCCGTCGAGCCCGCAAGATCATAGCCGTACCCGGCGTAGACGCCGTTCTGGCGGATGGCAGCGATGCGACGCTGTTCCGCATCGTGGCGAGGCCGAGGTACTTGTGCAGCTGGTAAAGAAGCCGCATCATGCGCCCGCGCCCTCCGCGGCTACGGGTGTCCGCTCGTCCCGGCCACGACATGCGGTAGCCGTCCACGAACAGGCGGTTGCGGTTGAGACAAAGCTTGGTAAACGATGGCTTCAGCAGGTCGAACAGCGCGAAGCGCTCCCGCAGGGCCGGGAAGCGCGCCTGGTAGTCGAGAATCTGCGCGCGCAGCCGGCCCCAGAACCGCCGCTCCGGGTAGCCGCGCGCCGATTTCTACGCGCGCAGCCATCCGGCGCCGGCCGACGTGCTGCTCGTGATCGAGGTGAGCGATGCGACGCTGCGCTACGACCGCGGCGTAAAGCTCCCGCTCTACGCGCGCCATGGCATTGCGGAGGTCCGGATCGTGGATCTCGAGAACGGATTGCTGCATTTCTTCCGCTCTCCCGCAGGCGACGCCTACGCGGACGTTTCCACCGCCGAGCGCCCCGGAGCGACGCAGCTTCCGGTCACGCCGCAGTCCACGGTGGACCTTTCCGGCTTGTTCGCTTAGAGACGGACCCACCTTCAGCCCAGCCGCTGCCTGCACAGCCGCTCGGCCGCGCGGCCAAAGTGCGGTTCCGCAGCGACGGCGATGCACTAGCGCAGATGGCGAAGCTCCATAACCTGTTCCTTCACCCCGTTCATGACCGACCACCAGGCCAAAGAACCCGAAGTGCCTCAGGCTTCCATGCCAGCGTCAATGCGATCAGCAGCGCCCCGCCCGCCAGCAGCATCACCCAGACCAGCACCGCCATCGAGGCGTGGTCGGCCAGCAGGCAAAGGCCCAACGAACTGAGCAGCCCGAGGCCGCCCAGGGTGCGCAACGCTCCTCGGGCGCGCGCGTCGGACATCGCCGCGCGGCGGCCTCGTGGCTGGCGGGAACCGGTAAAAAAACCGGTCTGGCTGGCTGGAGTGGGACGTGCCCGCTCGGGACTGATACGGCCTCCGGCAAAGCCGGGCGGCTGTGGATGCGAATGATAATTATTCTTAAATTAAATTGCAATAGGGGCGCGCGCAAAAGCACCGGTCGTCGTACCTCGCTTTCTCTGAGCCTAACTTTAATTTTCAGGCCGGCGAGCACGTTGATGGCGCCGTACGACATGTCGTCCTGCACGTAGAATCCCGAGGCCTCGATGCGCGCGTCCTCGAAGGGATCGTTGCGTACCAGGGTGTTGAACGTGGGCGGACCGACCGGCGATGAGGCGCGCCGGCGACGCCTGCATTTGCCACGCGTTCATGCCGAACGACAGCAGATGCCGCGGATGGGCGAGCCAGTCGGCCCTGGCGTCGAGCCCGTCGGTGTCGAAGCTCACGCGCGTCTCGGCGATGTTGCGATCGAGCGGCTCAGCAAAAGAGAAAATCTGGCGCCGCATCTCCTGTCGGTAGAGCCGGACGTCGATATTGACCGGGCGGTCGCCTCCTCCCTTGCGGCTGTAGCCGGCCTCGGCCAGGCGGCGTCGCTGCTCGGGAGAATGGACGATGGTGCGGTCTATCGCCGGATGCGTCGGTGTGCTGCTGCAGGGAAAAACGCAGCTGCTGCGCGTGGTCGAGGCGCAAGCGGTACTGGCCTAGGTAGCTGTCCGAGTCGTAGCCGGTGCGCGCCATCTCGCCCGATCGGCTCGCGAAACGGATCGCGAGGGCCGGCGGCTGTCCGACCGACGTCCGCAAACGCATGTTCGCCATCCTGCTCGGGGCCGAGCATGCGCTCTCGCATACCGAGATCGAGGAGCTGGCCCGGGCGCGGGGCGGGACGCTCGATCGGGTCATCCTGTATCGCGTACTCGAATGGCTGGTATCCAAGGGGTTGGCCCACAAGATTGCCGGTGGCGATGCGCCGGGTAGTGCAACTCAGTTGCACAAACACGGTAGGCGCTGCTAGAATGCAACCCTGTTGCGTTTGATGGGCATCTGTGAGTGACTCTCCTTTCGATCATCCTGGCCACGCTCGCGGGCGGCGTGCTCTCGGTGCTGGCGGCGGGCCTGCTGTCTCTGACAGTTCTCGCACGGCTGGCGCCGAAACTCGTCAGCTTCGCCGTGGGGATCCTGCTGGCGGCGGCCCTGCTGGAGCTCGTGCCCGAGGCGGCGCAATCCATGCCCGTGGAGAAGGTCGGCGCGACGGTGGTCGCCGGGCTCGCGGCCTTCTTCCTGCTCGAGAAGTTCGCCCTCTGGCGCCACGATCATGGCGGCCATGGCCATCCCACCGTGGCCGCCGTCGTGCTCGGCGACGGGCTGCACAACTTCGT
>JBGFRC010000043.1:0-12750 GCA_041695325.1 Pseudomonadota bacterium | reverse complement strand
CGCGCTCAATCAAAAATGGCGCGGCGGCCTGCTCGCGCAGCGCGGCCTGACGCTGCTGGCAATCATGCTGCTCTCGATAGTATTCATGGGCGCGAACAAGCAACAGTACGCGTTTAACAAGACGGGCGCGCTCAGTCCGGAAGACCGGCTGATCGCGCGCCTGGCCGAAGAGGCGCGTGACGCGGAACGCCCGTTCCACGCCGCCAGCCAGTGGCCCGCGCGCACCATGCTGGCGACCAGGCGCGCCACCCTGCCGCTGCCGCCGCCGGCCCAGGACGCCGAGGCGTTTTTAAAACAGATTCAGGGCATCACGCACCTGA
This sequence comes from Pseudomonadota bacterium, assembly GCA_041695325.1. GTDB lineage: Bacteria > Pseudomonadota > Gammaproteobacteria > SURF-13 > SURF-13 > SURF-13. The sequence goes on along the minus strand of JBGFRC010000043.1, from coordinate 12,430 downwards.
TCTTTGATCCCTACCGGATTGATGAGCGGCTCGCGCGCAATCTGTCCGAGACCGGAGGCGAGATGGAGACGCTGGCGCGTGAGCCGGGCGGCGTGATCTTGCGCGTGCGCGCGCACTAACAGGTTGTTGAAAAAGCCCTTCCATGGGCTTTTTCAACTCGCAAAGCGAAAAGTGTCATTTTCGCTTTGCTTCATTTTTCAAGCACATAAAGCGTGCTTGAAAAACGGCGGTGCGTCCCTGCACCGCACGCAGGCTGTTTCTCAACAGCCTGCTAACAGTTTGTTGAAAAAGCCCTTCCATGAAAGCGCTGAGTTATTTAACGGGCGGCGTGCCGAGCATCTTCTTCTCGCTCTGGAACACCATGATCGAGCCGATGCGCAGCGCGCCCAGCACGAACAGCAATACGCTCAAGGCGTACATCTCATCGGTGGTGATCTTGTGGTCGAAGATTTTTATCATGATCTCGCGCAGGATGAACACGATGCCGGCGTCCACGATGAAGGTCATGCGCAAACGGTGGGTGGCAAAGTAATCCGCCAGCGAGCGCGACAACTCGATCAGGATGAACAGCGTGAGCACGTCCAAGATCAGTCGCTGATACTGGCGCGTGATGTCTTCGTGGAGCACCAGATCGCCCAGGTTGAGAAACAGGCGCAGTACGCCGATGACGATGCCGAAGGTGATGAACACCAGCAGTACGCCCAATACCCAACCCATTACCTTTTCAAACAGCGCCAACGGGGTGATCTTCATGATGGCGATGTCCTTTTAAAGCTGATTTTCGGCTCCACGCCGCGCAGCAGGTTGTGGATGTTGACGCGGTGGCGCCAGAGCAGAAAGGTGCTCATGATGATCGCCACCGCCACAAACGGCAGCGGCGCGCCCAGCCAGTGCAGATAAAGCGGCGCCACGAAGGCGGCGCCGAGCGCGGCGAGCGAAGAGAGACGGAACAGCATGGCGAGCACAATCCAGGTCGCCATTGCCGCGAGGCCGGTGACCCAGTGCAGGCCGAGCAGTACGCCGAAGAAGGTCGCCACCCCCTTGCCGCCCTGGAAATCGAAATAGGCCGGGTACAGGTGGCCGAGAAAGGCGGCGAGCGCGATGCCGACAAAGGCCATGGGCGGAAGATTCAGCGCGTGGGCGATGAGCAGCGTGGGCACGCCTTTGAGCAGGTCTCCCAACAGCACCAGCAGCGCGGGCTTGTAGCCGGCCAGGCGCAGGACGTTGGTGGCGCCGGGATTGCGCGAGCCCTGGCTGCGCGGGTCGGGCAGCCGCATCAGCTTGCTCACGATGATGGCGCAGGATACCGAGCTCAGTAAATAGCCCGCGACCATGAGCAGAAAGGTATAAAAGGGAACGATCATGGGGGTGTATTGGAACCTGTCTGCGGACGGAGGTCAATACTTTAAGTCCGGTTTATGTCATTTCCATGACCGGCGATTTGCTGTATAAACTAGCCGGAAACATGGCGGTGCGCATGGACATTATTTATTTACACAGCTTGCAGATTGAAACCGTGGTTGGCATCTTCGAGTGGGAGCGGCGCGTCAAACAGACCGTCAGTTTCGATCTGGACATGGCCGCCGACGTGCGCAGGGCGGCGGCGAGCGACGATATTAAAGATACGCTGGATTACAAGAAGGTGGCCAAGCGCGTGATTGAATTCGTCGGCCACAGCGAATTCCATCTGGTGGAAACCCTGGCCGAGCGCGTCGCGGAACTGGTGCTCAAGGAGTTCAACGTGCGCTGGTTGCGCCTGCGACTCAACAAGCAGGGCGCGATACGCGGCGCGCGCGACGTGGGCGTGATTATCGAGCGCGCAAGAGAGGCGTGAAATGGCGCGCGTCTACGTCAGTATCGGCAGCAATATCGAGCGTGACAGGCATATCCGCGCCGGCGTTGATCTGCTGCAACGGCTGTACGGCGCCCTCACGCTGTCATCGGTATATGAAAGCGCGGCGCTCGGTTTCAGCGGCGATGACTTCTACAACCTGGTGGCGGGGTTTGACACGCGGAAAAAAATCCGCGACGTGGCGGATGCCCTGCAGGCCGTTGAGGCGGGTCACGGCCGCGAACGCGGCGCGGAACGTTTTTGCGCGCGCACCCTGGATATTGATCTGTTGCTGTACGATGATCTGGTGCTGCGCGAACCGCACCTCGTCGTGCCACGCGATGAAATCACCGAATACGCCTTCATGCTGGGCCCCCTGGCGGAGATCGCTGGTGACGCGCGTCATCCTGTTTCCGGGAAGACGTTCCGTGAATTGTGGCAGGCCTATGATAAAACCCGCCAGCCATTGCGCAAGGTGCGCTTTGAATTTGAGGCCGGTGGTGTGGCGCTGCTCAGGATTTAACCGAACGCCCCCCATCCACGGTCAGGGTTTGCCCGGTGACGTAGTCCGCATCGCGAATCAGGTACAGCGCGGCGCGCGCGATGTCGAGCGGCTCGCCGGCGCGAAGCAACAGGGTGCGCCCGATAATGTTCCGGCGCATCGCCTCATCCATCTCCTCCGGCCACAGCACCGGTCCCGGGGCGATGGCGTTCACGCGCACCGCGGGCGCAAGCTCGCGCGCCAGCGCCTGGGTGAGCATGATGAGGCCGGCCTGCGCGGTGCTGTACACCGGATAATTTTTGAGCGGCCGCACGCCGTGAATGTCGGCGATGTTAATGATGCAGCCCTGTTGTGCGGCCAGCGCGCCGCTTGCCGCCTGGGAGAGAAAAAACGGCGACTTCAGGTTGCTGCCCAGGAGGTCGTCCCATTGCGCATCGGTCACCGCGCCGAACGGCGTGGGATAAAAACTCGATGCGTTGTTGATGAGCACATCCAGCCTGTTCCAGCCGCTCAGCGCCTCCCGCACCAGGGTCGCGAGCCTGGCGGTATACAATAGATCGGCTTGCAGCAAGATGATTGAATGCGCGCGCGTGCCGTTGAGTTCGGCGGCCAAGACCTCGGCTTCGCGCCGCGAGTGGCGGTAGTGCAGTGCGACGTTCATGCCGTGGCCGTGCAGGAACCTGGCCACCGCCGCGCCCACGCGCCGCGCCGCGCCAGTGATGAGCGCTACCTTGCCGGTTACGTCCACTGTATTATCATGCATACACTACAGCCTAAACCAAATTGTGCATTACCGGAACCCCCGTGAGTATTCTCGCTCGCGACAATCTGCCTGTTCCCGATGCGGACACGCTTGAGGTCAGCCGGCGGCTGGAACAACTCATCCGCGCTGAAATTGAGCGCTGTGGCGGGAAAATCAATTTCGCGCGCTACCTGGAGCTTGCCTTGTACGCTCCGGGACTGGGTTATTACAGCGCGGGCGCGCGCAAGTTCGGCGCCGAGGGCGATTTTGTCACCGCGCCGGAAATCTCGCCGCTGTTCGCACGTTGCGTGGCGCGCCAGTGCGAGCAGGTGTTGCGGCAACTGGGCGGCGGCGACCTGCTGGAGGCGGGCGCGGGCGCAGGCAGCCTGGCCTGCGATGTGCTGCTGGAGCTGGAGCGGCTCGACTGCTTGCCGCGGCATTATCTTATCCTGGAGTTGAGCGCGGAGCTACGCGCGCGCCAGCGGGGGCGTGTCGCACAACGCATCCCCCACTTGGCCGGACGCGTGCGCTGGCTCGATGCGTTGCCGCCCGCGGGCTTCCGCGGCGTGATCTTCGCCAATGAGCTGCTCGACGCCATGCCGGTGCATTGTTTCCGTATCGAAGATAGCGGAGTGAGCGAACTCTACGTGACATGGCGGGATACGGGTTTTGCCCGGCACTTTGCGGCGCCCAGCAGCGCGGAACTGGAGCAGCGCATTGTCGCACTGCGCAAGGCGTGTGATCTTGCTCCGGGATTTACGAGCGAGATCGGTCTCAGCGCGCGCGCCTGGGTGCAAAGCATGGCGGAGCTGCTGGAGGCGGGATTGATATTGTTGATAGATTACGGCTTCCCGCGCCGCGAGCTGTATCACCCACAGCGCTCCCAAGGCACCCTGCTGTGCCATTACCGTCACCGCGCGCACCGCGACCCGTTTTTATATCCCGGCTTGCAGGACATCACCAGTCACGTGGATTTCACCGCCGTGGCCGAGGCGGCGCACGACGCGGACTTGCGCGTCGCCGGCTACACCACCCAGGCGCATTTTCTTATTTCATGCGGGCTGACCGGGATGGCGGCGGACGCGCCGGACGGCAAAACGCGGCTGCAGACCGCGCAACAGATCAAAAGACTCACGTTGCCGGACGAGATGGGCGAGGTATTCAAGGCCATCGCGCTCACGCGCGGCCTCAATGCGCCGCTGCTCGGCTTCGCGCTCAAGGACGACCGCGCGCGGCTGTGATCACGGCTCTTACAGGTTGTTTCGCAAAGCGAACAGTGTCATTTTCGCTTTGCTTCATTTTTCAAGCACATAAAGCGTGCTTGAAAAATGGCGGTGCTTGCGGCGCTCTCGCATCCTGCTTCGCTTGCAAGACCAGGGCAAGCCATCCTTGGCTTGCCCGCTCGCAGCAGTGCTGCTCGCCCCTGCACCGCACGCAGGCTGTTTCTCAACACCCTGCTTACTCTGATTAAGGAGCGTCAGGCTGAGATCGAATAGCGCTGATGGCTTGGAGACGTTGTTCGCGTAATGCTCGCGCAATGGCCTCGCCCTTCAGACCAGCGGAGATGAGCGGCTGGACATCCACGGCGCTGCATGCTTTGAGGGACTGTCGGAAAATGCCCGCCTGCGGATAGGGTTTGTCTTCATAGCCGGGTCTTCCGCGCGCGTCTGCCTCGCAGGCGAGCAGGAATTGTTCCAGGCGCTCCGGGCGGCGGAAGGCGTCGAGCGCTTCCAGTTTTTCCAGCAGCGTGGCAGGGCGCAGCTCCTCGGCGCGGTGACAGTCGCCGTGATATTTTGCAACCAGTACGGCGAGGTCGCGGTACTCGTTGGGCGCCTTGAAGCGCGCGCATATCGCCTGCACCATGCTTACGCCGCGTTCTTCGTGATCTATATGGTGCGGCCATTCGTCCCTGGGCGTGGTCCCCTTGCCGAGATCGTGGGTGAGCGCGGCAAAGCGCACGCGCGCATCCGGCGAGATGCGTGCGGCCTGGTCCAGCACCATCATGGTGTGCACGCCGGTGTCTATTTCCGGATGATAGCTCTCCGGCTGCGGTACGCCGTAGAGGCGCGCAAGCTCCGGGAGCAGTTTTTCCAGCGCGCCGCAGTCGCGCAGTGTTTCGAAAAAGCGCGATGGTTGTTTTTCCCCCAGCGCGCGCTCCAGTTCCATCCATATGCGTTCCGGCACCAGCGCGTCCACCTCGCCCTTGGTGACCATGTCGCGCATCAGGCGTCTGGTTTCGTCCGCCACGCGGAAATCCGGAAAGCGCGCGGCGAAGCGCGCCAGGCGCAAAATGCGCACCGGGTCTTCAGCGAAGGCGGGCGAGACGTGACGCAACAGTTTATTTTTCAAATCCTGCGCGCCGTGAAACGGGTCTATGAGCGTTCCCTGCTCATCCAGGGCCATGGCGTTGATGGTGAGATCGCGGCGCTGCAAGTCCTGTTCCAGGGTGACATCGGGCGCGGCATGGACGGTGAAGCCCTTGTAGCCCGGCGCTGTTTTGCGTTCGGTGCGCGCGAGCGCGTATTCCTCATGGGTGTCGGGATGCAGGAATACCGGAAAATCCGCGCCCACAAGCTTGAAGCCGTGCGCTTCCATGTCCGCTGGTGTCGCGCCCACCACCACCCAATCGCGGTCTTGCACCGGCAGGCCGAGAAGCTGGTCGCGCACCGAGCCGCCGACTTGATAGATTTTCATGCGTGACCGCGATAGGACGCGTAGCGGCTCCGGCTGGTTTTATGCGTGAGATAGCCGGGGACCACGGCTTCCAGCGGCGTGGGCCGGATGCCGAAGGGGAAACCGCTCCGGCACACGCTGTCGGTTTGCAATGAGCGGTAGTTGTCCCAGGAAAACGGCTTGCCGGGCAGATATTCAAAAATGCGCGCCATGAGCGCCGAGAGGAAATCACCGAGTCCGATCACGCGGCGCCTGACGCCGATGACGCTCGCCGTGTACTCCACCAGTTGTTTCAGGGTATAAACGCGCGGTCCGCACAGGTCATAGCGCCGGCCGAAGCTGTCCCGGTCTTGCAGCGCGTGAGCAATGGCGCGCGCCACATCGTCTACATACACCGGCGCGAAGCGCGCGCGCGGGCAGGCGAGCGGAAACAGCCGGGGCGTGATTTTCAATAACCTTGCGAAGCGGTTGAAGAAGCCGTCTTCGGGGCCAAAGATGACCGAGGGGCGGAAACTGGTGACGTGCAAATCGCACGTATTGTGCAGGAAGTCTTCCGCCTGTCCCTTGCTGCGCAGATAGAAGCTCGGGCCGTTGCGCGCATCGGCGTTGAGCGCGCTCATGTGCAGCAGACGTTTGACGTTCTGCTTATGGCAGGCGGCGGCGATTTTGTGCGCCAGCTCGACGTGCACATGGTAGAAACCGCGGCCGTTATGTTCTTTTTCATTGAGGATGCCGACGAGATTGACGGCCGCCGCGCAGTCCGCGAAGAGCCGGCACAGCGTTTTGGGATCATGGATGTCCGCCTCGATAAGTTCGAGCGCGGGCAGCACCAGCAGGTCTCGATGACGCTCGCGCCGCCGCGTGGGTACGCGCACGCGATAGCCGCGCTCGGCCAGACGGTAGACGAGGTGGCGCCCGACGAAGCCCGTGCCGCCCAATATGCAGACGCGTTGAAGGTTCATTTACGGCCGAGGCGTGACATCCGGCATGCGCACGCGCAAAGGCGTCATTTCGCGTTCCATGCGGTTGGTGTAGATAGCGGTGTAAGCCATCACCTGCTGCACATAGTTGCGCGTTTCAGTAAAGGGGATGTTCTCAACCCAGACGTCGGAGGGCAGGTCTTGCTGTTTCGGCAGCCACTGCCGGGCGCGCTGCGGTCCGGCATTGTAGGACGCCGTGGCGAGCGGGTGGTGCTGTTCGTTTTTGTCCAGCACATGCCTCAAATAAGCGACTCCCAATTCGATGTTTTTATCCGCGTCGAATAACTCCTTTACGTGCCTGATCGGGTTGCCCAACAGGCGCGCAACGGCTTTTCCGGTTTCAGGCATGAGTTGCATCAATCCGATTGCGCCCGCGCTTGATCGCGCGTCACTCATGAAGGCGCTCTCTTGGCGCATCACGCCATACACCCAAGACGGATCAAGATCTTGATTTTTCGCGTTGGCCATCACTTGTTCCCGGTATAACAGTGGAAAGCGCAACTCAAGATCGTCCGTTATCTTGGCCTTGGCCAGCGTGAAAATAGCGCGATCATGCCAGCCCCAGCGCGCGGCGAGCGTAGCGGCCATGTGCAACTGGCGCTCGTCCAGCGTGCGCGGCAGGTGATCCCACTCGCGCCGTGCTTCGCCGATCAGTCCGAGCTGATAGAGCTCATACGCCTGTGCGATGCCCAGATGCCGGTTTAAGGCGTCCCATTCCTCCGTGCTCGCCGCTACCGGCGTGCTGTTCATCTGATACGGCTGATGGAGCCGGTCGGCGGCGAGAAAACCGTAATAGCTGCGTTCGCGCGCGAGCTCGGAGAAAATCCGCTCGGCCGCGGATACAGCGGGGGGTGGTACGGAGGAGGATTTGTTCCGGGCCTGGGCGGTTTGCTCCAGCGCGCGCGCTTTCCAGTAGCGCCACGGGGATTTGTCGCGTAGACCCGCCGGCATGTCCTCGATGGCGTTCAACGCCGCTTGCCACTCCTGCTGCAGCAGCGCCGCGCGCACGCGCCATTCATGCGCGTTGTCGTCCAGCGCGCCGACGGGTACGGCGGCGAACAACGTCGTGGCGCCGGGATCGTGCTGCAGGGCGGCGGCGACGGCGATGTCGCGCACGGTTTCGCCCGCCTCTTGCGCGCTGTAAGCGTACCTGGTTTTAATGCTCCGCCATTTGGCGTGAGCGAGACCGGCGTTGCCGCGCGCCATGCGCTTGATCGCGTAGCGCACGATGTCGCGTACGCGCAGGTGATCCTTCTTGAGGTCGGGATGATCGAGCAGCGCGGCGGGGTCTTTATGGAAACGCCGCCAGTGTTCCACCAATTTACGGTCTGCCGCACCGAGGTCCTTGGCGAGATAGACGGCCAGATCCGGCTCACGGTTGTCCATGGCGAGCCGGATGCGCTGCCAGATCATGTCATTGGTCAGGCTGCCTTGAGCGTGCCAGCTTTTAAACACCGCGTCGCATTCCTCCGGCTGCGAGCGCCCCACCAGCCACAGTTCCTTAACCTCGTCGTGCCAGTCTTGAGCGGGTGTTTCGGTGTCACCGGTGGCGAGGCGCGCGCGCAACTGCAAACAATGCAGCGCCACGCCCTGCATGTCGGGATAGGGCTGGTAAACGCGCAGGAAATCTTCCCAGCGCTTCTGCTGCGCGAGCTGCGCCAGCCAGGCGGCGCGCAAGCGGCTGCTCACTGAGGACTGGGCGTAGTCCTGAATAAACTGCTCGATTTCCCGCATCGGAGCTTCGGCCAGACGATCCTTGAGATCGGCATAGCGCAGGTAGCTTTGCAGCGGATAGCCGTCCAGGCTATCCCGCAGACGCTGAAACGTTTTTTGGTCTCCCGCGATATAGGCTTTGCGCGCGGCGAGAAAGTCTTCGCGCTGGCGCTCGACTTTTGCGCGGTCGTCCAAAACGTTGCCCGGCGCGGCGGAGGAAAACGGCAAGGCAAAGGCTCCCAGCAGAACCCCTGCTAGGCGGTGGCGCATCCATTTCATGGCGTTATACTAAACCTTTCGTCTTTCCAAGGGAATCCGGCCATCGTGCTCATCTCCAGAAACCCCGCCACCGGCGCTGTCCAAGGCGAATTCAACTCCTGGAGCGAGGAGGAGTTGGAGCACGGCCTGCAACAGGCGCATGACGCAGGGTCCGACTGGGCGGCGACGTCGCTCCGCGAACGCTGCGCGCTGTTGCGAGGTTTGGCCGCGCATTTGCGTGCGCGCAAGCAAGGGCTGGCGCGCCTCATCACGCAGGAAATGGGCAAGCTCATCGGGGAGGCGCGCGATGAAATCGAAAAATGCGCCTGGGGCTGCGAATACTACGCCGAACGCGCGCCCGGTTTTCTCGCGGACGAGGTGATTTCCAGCGGGGCGGGCAGAAGCTATGTCGGCCATGAAGCGCTTGGCACGGTGCTGGCCATCATGCCCTGGAATTTTCCGTTCTGGCAGGTGTTCCGCTGCGCCGTGCCCGTACTCGCGGCGGGCAACGGCGTGCTGCTGAAACACGCCTCCAATGTGCCGCAATGCGCGCTCGCCATCGAGCGCGCTTTTGCCGATGCGGGCTTTCCTCCCGGCGTGCTGCGCGCCTTGATGATAAGAACCCATCAGACGGAATGGGTGATCGCCGACGCGCGTGTGCAGGGCGTGAGCCTCACGGGCAGCGTCGCTGCGGGCAGGCAGGTGGCGGCCGTGGCCGGGGCGCATGTGAAAAAATGCGTGCTGGAGCTGGGCGGTTCGGACGCCTTTGTCGTGTTGCATGACGCCGATCTCGGCGTAGCCGTGGCTCAAGGCCTCGCCTCGCGGTTTCTGAATGCCGGGCAGAGCTGTATCGCCGCCAAGCGCATGATCGTGGTTGAGGCGGTGGCGGATGAATTTGTCGCCGGACTGCGCGCCGCGGTAGAGCGGCTTACGCCGGGCGACCCGCTGGATGAAGCCACGACGCTCGCGCCGCTTGCGCGCGCCGATCTGCGCGCCGCCCTGCATGCGCAGGTGCAGGCCAGCATCGCGCAGGGCGCGCTGCCCCTTGCCGGTTGCACGCCACTGGAGGGGCCGGGGAATTTTTACGCGCCTTCCCTGCTGGATCGGGTCAAACCGGGCATGCCCGCCTATCGCGAAGAACTATTCGGCCCGGTGGCGTGCGTGATCCGCGCGCGCGATGAGCGCGATGCGCTGCGTATCGCCAACGATACCGGTTTTGGTTTGGGCGCCAGCGTGTGGACGCGCGATAGTGAGCGCGGCGAGCGCCTTGCGCGCGAGCTGCAATGCGGCATGGTGTTTGTCAACGGCATCGTGCACAGCGACCCGCGCCTGCCGTTTGGCGGCGTGAAAAATTCCGGCTTCGGGCGCGAACTTTCCTATCACGGCTTGCGTGAATTTGTGAATATCAAGACCATATGGATTAAATAACCCGGATTTAATAACCTGGAAACCTACGCGCTCTACCTGCTGGCCGGCGCCCTGGTCGGCGCCATCGCCGGTCTGTTCGGCGTGGGCGGCGGCCTCATCATAGTCCCGCTGCTGGTGTTTATTTTTCACGGCCAGGGCGTTGCGCCGGAGTTTACGATGCACCTGGCCATCGGCACCTCGCTCGCCACCATCATGGTGACCTCGCTCTCCTCGGTGCGCGCGCACCACCGGCACGGCGCGGTGCTGTGGCCCGTGTTCCGGCGGCTCGCGCCCGGCATCGTCGCGGGCGCGCTGCTCGGCTCCTACATCGTGGATCAACTGCCGAACGCCGCGCTGCGCGTCATCTTCGGCGTGTTCGAACTGCTGGTCGCGGCGCAGATGGGCTTCGGCGTCCAGGCCGCACCGCACCGCCAGTTGCCCGGCTGGGCGGGCATGAGCCTCGCCGGAGTAATCATCGGCAAGGTGTCCGCCATCATCGGCATCGGCGGCGGCACGCTCACCGTGCCGTTTCTGACGTGGTGCAACATTGCTATACGCCGGGCCGTGGCCACCTCCGCCGCCTGCGGCCTGCCCATCGCCGTTGCCGCTACGCTGGGATTTATCGTCATGGGCTGGAACGCACCAGCGCTCCCCGCCTGGAGCACGGGCTACATCTACTGGCCCGCCTTCGCCGGCATCGCCGCCGCCAGCGTCCTGTTCGCCCCCCTCGGCGCCAAGCTGGCCCACACCCTGCCGGCGGAAAAATTAAAACGCTATTTCGCCATCTTTCTTGCCTTTTTGGGCATACGCATGCTGTTGCTGGGTTGAATCCAGGGCTGTCAGGCGTGGTCAGCCTCCAGCCAGAGCCGCGCGTCGTCCGCGTTGTTCGTCCACGGTGAGGAGCAGTAGCAGCCCGGCGATGAAGAATATCGCGGTGGCGAGCAATGCCATACGGTGGTTGCCGCGGGAGAGCCAGGTGATGAGGCCGTAGCTTACCGGGCCGACGATGGCCGCGAGCTTGCCGGCCAGGCCCCACAGGCCGAAGAATTCGGCGCAGCGTTCGGGTGGGGAGAACTGGCCGATCAGGGCGCGGCCTGCGGACTGGCTGGATCCCAGCGCCAGGCCGATCAGGTTCGCCGCTGTCCAGAAGCCCGCGCGGGACTCGATGAAATAGGCAAGCAGAAGCGCCGCGATCCACACCAGCAGGGTGACGGCGAGCGTGCGCACCGAGCCGAAGCGATCCTGCAGATGACCGAACAGGAACGCGCCCGCCGCCGCCGTGACGTTGACCACCAGAATCAGCACGATAGTCTCCTGGGCACTAAAACCCATCACCTGTTGCGCGTACACCGCGGCCAGTACCACCACCGTGCTGATGCCGCAATAATAAACGGCGAGCGTAATCAAGAACCGGAACAGGTCGCGGAAACGGCGCGCCTCCGCGAGCGTGTGGCGCACGCGCGCGAGCCCCGCGTGGAAATAGCTCTTGTCCTCCGGCAGCGGTGCAGGCACGGCGCGTTCGCGCAGCCACAGGAACGTGGGGAGTGCGGCGAGCGCGAAAGCGCCGGCGGTGATCCATAATGTCACCGGCACATACCGCGTGGCGCCCTGCCCTTGCGTCTCCGCCCATGCGATGTAGGCCAGGCACAGTCCCAGCACCAGCAGTCCGCCGAGGTAGCCGAGCGCCCAGCCATAGCCGGAGATGCGTCCCATGTCTTCCGGGGGGGCGATTTCGGGCAGGAACGATGCGATGAGATTTTCGCCGCTGCTGAACATGAAGCTCGCCAGCACCACCAGCAAAAAGGCGGCGGCGATGTCGCCCGGCCCGGCCAGACCGAGCAGGGCGGTAAACAGGACGCAGCCCACGGTGGTGAACAGCAAAAAGGGTTTTTTGCAGGCGCGATGATCGGCGATGGCGCCGAGTACCGGCGCGCTTGCCAGCACCAGGAAATTGCTGATGCCCATGGCCAGCGTCCAGAGCAGCGTGGCGGTGCCGTTGCCGGGCTCACTCGCCTGCGCTACCACGCCGACGAAATAGGCGCTGTAGATGGCGGTGAGCACCACGGTGGTATAGCCGGAGTTGGCGAAGTCATACATCGCCCAAGCGAAGATTTCCCGCCGCGATGCGAACGCATCAGAGAAAGCTGCCGCACGGTGTGTAACGGCGCTGTTCACCACGGTTCAATCGCCGGCATGCCCGGCCGCCTGCAGATCGGCGTGATAGGGTGAGCCGCGGAGCGGCGAACGCCCAGCCAGGGAGGGCTGGGCAGGTGCTTGTAGATAAACATAAAGTAACGCCAGGGATGGCATCTATAAGATCTCTA
>JBGFRC010000054.1:0-12768 GCA_041695325.1 Pseudomonadota bacterium | reverse complement strand
ACCAACCGTTTGCGTAAGCCCAGCGACTTGCCCACGCCTTTCACCAGCGCAGCCTGCGAGACAAAGGTCACACTGGTTGCCGCGCGCGCATCGGCCAGCGCACCGAACATGCGGCGGTAATACACTGGCTGCGGCGTCGGGATAGAGGCGTTAGGATCGCCCATGGGCGCCGCGACGATCATCCCGCCCTTGATGACGAGCGCGGGCTTGGCGCCAAAAAACGCGGGGCGCCAGAGCACGATGTCGGCGAGCTTGCCGGCCTCAATGGAGCCCACTTCATGACTGATGCCGTGGGTGATGGCCGGGTTGATGGCGTATTTAGCGATGTAACGCCTGGCGCGGAAGTTGTCGTGGCGCGCGCCGTCTTCCGGCAACGCGCCGCGCTGCAGCTTCATCTTGTGCGCAGTCTGCCAGGTGCGGGTAATCACCTCGCCGACCCGGCCCATGGCCTGCGAATCGGATGAAATCATGCTGAAGGCGCCGAGGTCGTGCAGGATGTCTTCGGCGGCGATGGTTTCGCGCCGGATGCGCGACTCGGCGAAGGCCACGTCTTCGGGGATGTTGGGGTCCAGATGATGGCACACCATCAGCATGTCGAGATGCTCGTCCACGGTGTTGACGGTGTAGGGGCGGGTGGGATTGGTAGAAGACGGTAACACATTGGCCGCGCCGCACGCCTTGATGATGTCCGGCGCATGACCGCCACCGGCGCCTTCGGTGTGATAAGTGTGTATGGTGCGTCCCTTGAAGGCGGCGAGAGTATCCTCGACAAAACCGGATTCGTTCAAGGTGTCGGTGTGTATCGCCACCTGCACGTCGTATTTCTCCGCGACGCTGAGACAGTTATCAATCGCGGCGGGTGTGGTGCCCCAGTCTTCATGCAGTTTCAGCCCAATGGCGCCGGCCTCGATTTGTTCTTCCACAGGGCGCGGCAAACTGGCGTTGCCCTTGCCGAGAAAGCCGAGATTCATGGGCAGCGCCTCGGCGGCCTGCAGCATGCGTTGCATAAACCATGGGCCCGGCGTACAGGTGGTGGCTTTGGTGCCCGCCGCCGGGCCGGTGCCGCCGCCGATCATGGTGGTCACGCCAGACATGAGTGCGTCTTCAATTTGCTGCGGGCAGATAAAATGAATGTGACTGTCAATCGCGCCGGGCGTGGCGATCAAGCCCTCGCCCGCAATGATTTCGGTGCCGGCGCCGATGATGATCGTGACGCCGGGCTGCACATCCGGGTTGCCGGCCTTGCCGATGGCTGCGATGCGCCCGTGTTTGATACCGATGTCGGCCTTGACGATGCCCCAGTGATCGAGAATCAGGGTATTGGTGATCACCGTGTCCGCCACCTCCTGCGAGGTGCGCTGGCTCTGCCCCATACCGTCACGGATCACCTTGCCGCCGCCGAACTTGACCTCTTCGCCGTAGACGGTGTGATCCTGTTCGACCTCGATCCACAAATCCGTGTCGGCGAGACGCACGCGGTCGCCGGTCGTCGGCCCGTACATCTCCGCATAGGCGCGCCGGCCGATCTTGATCACGTCAGCGGCCCCATGATCTTACCCTGAAAACCGTAGACCTGGCGCAGCCCTGCGTATTCAACCAATTCCACCTCGCGCGTCTGGCCCGGCTCGAAGCGTACCGCCGTACCCGCGGGAATGTTCAGGCGAAACCCGCGCGCGCTTTCGCGCTCGAACAGCAGAGCATTATTGGTTTCGTAAAAGTGATAATGCGAACCAACCTGAATCGGCCGGTCACCGCTGTTGGCAACCTTCAAACGCAGCGTCTTGCGCCCCGCGTTCAGTTCGATTTCGTCCGTCTCAGTGATAATCTCGCCGGGAATCATGATCTTCTCACACGATGGGATTGTGCACCGTAACGAGTTTGGTGCCGTCCGGAAAGGTGGCTTCCACCTGTACATCGTGCATCATCTCGGCCACGCCTTCCATGACGTCGGCGTGGGTAAGCAAGGTTGCGCCATAACTCATCAGCTCAGCGACGCTTTTGCCGTCGCGCGCGCCCTCCAGAATCGCCGCCGAGATATAGGCCATCGCCTCCGGGTAGTTTAATTTCAGGCCGCGCGCCTTGCGCCGTTCGGCAAGCAGACCGGCGGTGAAGATGAGCAGCTTGTCTTTTTCGCGTGGCGTCAGTTCCATCGTATTCAAGTATTCCAGATGCGCGGCGGGCAGGCCGCACGGCCCAGCACGGCGGGCCTCAGCATTTCCCAAGCCTGCACAAAATATTTCTTTGCCCTCTCGGCATGGGCCCCAAGATAACGCGCCACAATCACTTCATCAAGCTGCGTCACGCTGCATGACTCTTCATCATGCGCACGCGCCACATCCCGCAACGCGGGGAGCAGCTCAGGGCGGCGCGTTACGCACACAAAACTCGCGCTGACCGGGCAAGCCGCCATGCCCCATTTCGCGGCCAGCGCGGGATTATCGCCCCGGTACTGGCCACGCTCGATCCACACCGGCCGTCCCGCCCGCCAAATTTCAAAACTCTGCCGGCACTCGCCCGCGGAAAAAACCTCTTGCGCCGCCGGACGCCCCAGGCAGAGTATTTCCCAACCCATAAATACGCCGTCCGCCGCAAGATCAATGCGCGTGGACATCGCCGCGCGCGCGCCTTGAAATACAATATTCTCCTGAGGAAACCATTCCAATTCCGCCCGCGCAGCGACTACCAGATTTTGCCTCACGCAGGCAGTCTGCCCTATGCTGCGATAAAACTTGCTGGCGGCGGGCGTCGTCAACAAGGTCTGCCCGCCTTCTTCCATGCTCACATCAATCGCCAAACTGTCGCCCGCCACCACTCCTCCCGGAGGATGCAATATATACGCATGGCAAACACCGCTTTGCTCCGGATGAAACATCCGCTGTATCTGCAACGGCCCCTGATGACGGCGGGCGGCGAGCACGGTGCGCGCCTGCACCCGAGCAAAGCGCAACCTCAACTCGGCCTGCCAGCCCTCGGCTTCCGGCGGCGGCGCGGCCATCCATTCGGCGCGTTGCGCCGTTTTACTCACAGACCGGCCAACAACCAAACCCCATCCGCCGCCAGGCTGACACCGCCTAGGCGTAACAATCGTGCTGGCCATGAATAGTGATGGGCGAAACCTATCAGCATACCCAAACCGTGCAGCATGGCCGTGGTCAGTAAAAATCCCAGGACATAGAGCCAGGGCATGGCCGCCTGCGGCATTTCCGCGCCGTGGGCGTGGCCATGAAACAGGGCGAACAGACCGGCAATACCCATACTCAGCCAGAGCGGCATTTTTGCGGCACCGGCGATGAGCAGGCCGAACACTACCACCGATCCGGCGATGCCCAGCTCGACCAGCGGCGCCGGCCAGCCCAGCATGCCCATACCACCGCCCAGCGCCAGCGCCGCCAGGAAGGCGGCTGGTATTGACCAGCGTGCATATCCGCCGACTTGCGCCGCCCAGATGCCGACCGCGAGCATCGCCAGCAGATGATCGAGACCGGTGAGCGGATGGATAAACCCTTGATAAAAACCCGCGCCCTCCGCGCCGGGGGGTGTGTGCGAAAGCGCCCTGGGTAAAGATCAGCGTAAACAGTGCGATTACATGACGAAGTTTCATAGCTGTAGCTCCTTTCTAATTAATTAGAACACATAGGCTCAACTCCAGCCGCGGATGATTTTCCGGTGCGCGCCCAGCTTGCCATGCGCCACCACCGATCCCAGTACATCCACGATGCCGCGCAAGGCCATAAGCGAGGTAATATCCGAAATGTCATAAGGCGGCGAGACCTCCACCACCTCCATGCCGCAGATACCCTCCTTCGCCACCCGTCCCAGCAGATACAGGATCTCGCGCGGCAGAAAACCGCCCGGCTCCGGCCAGCCCGTGCCCGGCACGAACCCGGCGTCCACCGAGTCTATATCAAAACTGATGTAGACCGCATCGGCGCCCTTCCAGGCCGTCTCCAGGGCGATTTCAGCGACCTTATCGAGACCCAGCCGTTCCACATCGTACATCGTAATGATGGTGGTGTCGCGCTTGACCGCCTCCTTCACCGCCTGGCGCGGCACCTGCCAGCCGCCGATACCGATCTGCACCAGATTCGTCGCGGGGACATTGGGCAGATTGGTGGCATGAAACCAGGGCGTGGTGTGCATGCGTTCATCCAGGTCTTTTTCCTGGATGTCCGCGTGACGATCAAAATGGATGATACCGATCTTTTTGTCGGTTTGGCTGGCGATGCCGCGCACCGTGGCGAAACCGATCGAGTGATCACCGCCCAGGATGATCGGCATGGCGCCGCTTGCAAACACGTGCGCAGTGGCCTTCGATATCTGATCGAAGGTTTTTTCGATATTGGCGGGAATGGTGAATACATCGCCGATATCACACAGGGTCATCTGCTCGCGCAGGTCCACGCCCAGCTCATAGTTGTAAGGTGTATAAAGCGCGGAAATACGGCGTATGCCCTGCGGCCCGAAACGCGTGCCAGGCCGATAGGTGGTGCCGCCGTCGAAAGGCACGCCTAGCACGGCGACGTCGAACTTGCCGACGTCCTTCACATCCTCGACGTACGGCGCCTTCATGAAGGTATTGATACCGGCAAAGTGCGGCAATTCCCCGCGTGCAAAGGTCGGTATGGATTTATCCTGGATGCTGTCCGCCCCTTGCAGGCCCATAGTCAGGCAACGCCTCTCTTCCGCATCCCAACCGCTGTGGGGAAGCTCCGCTTCCTTGTGCGCCATCTTCCAGCCTTGCAGTTGGGTCTTGTCAAACCGGGGATGATGCGAGCGCGACTTTGCGTTCATCGCAAAGGCGCTGCGTCTGTCTGGCTTTGGAAGGCGCATCTTGATTCTCCTGTTAATGAGTGAAGGATTCGGTTTCGGTCAAACGTTGCAAAACATCTTGATCGGTGTAAACACCCGACGTAGTACGGATACGTTGCAGTATCGTTTTCTTGAGCGCGATAAATTCCGGCGCCAGCTTCATGTCGGCATGACGCGCGGCGGGCAAGGGCACCGTATGGATGCTGTCTATGCGTCCGGGATGCGGCGCCATCACCACCACACGGTGGCCGAGATAAATCGCCTCCTCGACATCATGCGTAACAAACAAGATCGTGCTGCGTTCCTTGTTGAAAAGATGCAGGATGAGATCGTGCATCACCTCGCGCGTCTGGGCGTCGAGCGCGCCGAACGGTTCGTCCATCAGCAACACCTGCGGCTTCGGCATGAGCGCGCGCGCAATGGCAACGCGCTGGCGCATCCCGCCGGAGAGTTGATTGGGATAGGCGTCCTTGCGCTCCAGCAGACCCATCAATTCCAGCAGAGCATATGACCGGCCGATCGCCGCATGCACCTCCTTCGGACTGTTGCACCGCTCCCGATGGGCCCTGAGCTGGCGACAAAAACGCACGTTCTCCATCACGCTGAGCCAGGGATAGAGGCTGTAATCCTGAAACACCATGCCGCGCTCCGGACCGGGCCCGCTGATCGGGTGCCCATTGAGCAGCACCGCGCCGCCGGTCATCGTTTCCAAACCCGCGATGATGCGCAGCAGCGTGGATTTACCGCAGCCCGAGGCCCCCACCACGGTCACGAATTCGTTCTCGGCCACCTCTAAACTGACGTCCTCCAACACGGTGGTCCGTTTTTCACCCGCGCCGAAAACCTTGCTCAGTCGTTGCAGGTTGATCTTGGGGCGCAGTAGGGTTACCGGTGATGCAGCCATGGAAAACTCCTGCGGTGCAGCAAGCGAAATAACTGATCCATGATGAAGCCGATGAGCCCGATCAGCAGAATCCCTACAAATATCTTGTCGGTCTGCAAAAAGCGCTGCGCCTTGAGGATGGCATAGCCGAGCCCCGAATTGGCCGCCACCAGCTCGGCGACCACAAGGTAAGTCCACGCCCAGCCCATCGTCACGCGCAGCGTATCCACGATATTGGGCATGGCGGATTTCAACACCACGCGCGTGAGGATCTCGCCGCGGCTGGCGCCCATCGTCTGCGCCGCCTCGATCTGCGTCATGGGCACGCGGCGCACGTCCTCGGAGATCATCAGCACCATCTGGAAAAACGTCCCGATCCAGATGATGGTGATCTTGGCGCCCTCCGCGATACCCACCCACAGCATCACCAGCGGGACAAAGGCCACCGCCGGCAGATAACGCGCGAACTCGATCAGCGGCTCAAAAAAAGCCTGCGCCGGCTTGAAGGTCCCGATCAGCAGACCCAGCGGCAACGCGAGCACCAGCGAAAACAGAAATCCCGCCGTCACCCGGTAAATGCTGATGCGGATATCGCCCAGCAGATTGTCCTCGGTGAACCAGATTACGAAGCGCTGCGATACTTCGAGTGGGCCGGGCAAAAATATCTTCTCGAACCAGCCGCTCGCCGCCAACCCGCTCCAGATCAACAGCAGGCAGGCAAAACCGATCAGCCCGATGAGCAGATAGTGCCGGCGCGCCAGCTCGCCGCGAATGGCCCAAAACGCCGTCCGAGTCTTCATGCCGCGGCTCGCAGGCCCCGTGTTATTGCGCGGAAGCTGCCGCCTCCTTGAGCAAGGTATCATCCAGCCCTTTTTGAAAATCCACCGTGCCCTCCAGCAGTTTATTGTCCTTAAGAAACTTCTCGATGGCCGGCCCTACTGCCAACAGGGAATTGGGATGGGTGGCGGGACCGAAGGCCTCCAGATTATCCGCCTGGTGGAAGAAGCGCGTGCCGGGGAGGAAGGTCTGATACTCCTTGGCGTCGAGTCCGACGATCTTGGACATGATCTTCGCTGCCTCCTCGGGATGCGTCTCGATAAACTTGACCGTGTCATACCAGGCCTTGATCATGCCGATGAAATCCTTGCGTTTTGTCTTGTCGGCGATCGCCTTCTGCTGCGCGACCAGCGCATCGGGAATCAAACCCGGCATATCTTTGGACGTGAACAAGGCGTGGCCCTTGCCACTCAATTGAATCTGGTTGACCCACGGATTCCATACCACCGCGGCATCCACCCGTCCGCTCAAAAACGCAGCGGCCGCATCACCAGCGGTGAGGTTGACGACCTTCACGTCATCGGGGGTCATACGGTTCTTGGCCAGCGCCGTCACCAGCACAAAGTGCGACACGCTGAACTGTTCCAGCGCGACGGTCTTGCCCTTGAGATCGGCGAAGGATTTAATCGCCGGCGTGACCATCAGGGCGTCGTTGCCCGCGGAATTGTCATTCACCAGTATCAGCTTGATGGGCACACCCGCGGCGAGCGGCGCCATGCTGTCGCTCCAGGTCTGGGAATTGGCGTCCAGCTTGCCGGCCGAGAGCGCCTGGATCGAGTCGGTGTAATTGGGAAACCACACCAGCTCGACCTTGGCGCCGTGTTTCTTAAAGTAACCTTTCTGTTCGGCGACGTACCAAGCCACCCAGCCGGGCCAGTCGCTGACGCCTACCTTGACCTCGGCCTGGACGGAGGACGGATGAATGAATCCGGCAAGCGAGCACAACAGGACAGCCACCAGGGGGATACGATGCGTTTTCATAAGGGTCAATCTCCATAACGGTTTATGGGCGCGAGAGGTCGAGCAGGGCTTAAGTCCATATCTGGGCCTATGCAAAACCTGCCTGTCTCCCGGGCTTTTATCCCGCCGTGGAGCCCAACCCCAAATGAGGGCAAGGCCGACAACTCTCGGACCAGCATCTTGAGGCAAATTCCGCCGCAGACCGGAACCCTAGTTGTCTCTAAGGGTAAACTATGGGACGAAGCACAATGTTCGACCCCTCGTCTGATACCATGGCAACTATTATGCCAGACGGTTGGGACAGGCCTTGATCAATTTTGAAAACCTTGTGCAGACATCTGTTTTGTTGAAGATTCCGTATACAAATTTGCTTCAAAAAGGCTGCGCAATAAGGGATTGCCTCAAGCACTTATCACATCTCTCTGCACCATTTTTGTGCAGTAATATCCGGATATGCCTCAATAAGGTGCTATCCCAATCTTGATGATGACTCCAGCGACCATACAAAAAAGCCGGCTCTCCAACGGCGTCCAGATCCTCTCTTATCCCATGGCCAGCCGGAGCGTTGCCATCAGTCTGTGGTGGCTGAACGGCGGCAGGCATCAACGCCCGGAGCAATGCGGTTACGCGCACCTGCTGGAACATCTGCTGTTCAAAGGCGCGGCGCAGTATGATGCCGAGACACTGGCCCTGCGCTTCGAGGCCATGGGCGGGCAGATCAATGCCCATACCGGCCGCGAACTGACCGCGCTGTACGGTTTGGTCCCGGCTGAAAATGCGCCGGAACTGCTTGATGTATTCATCACCCTGTTGCTCGCGCCGAAGTTTAATGAACGGGATGTCGCACTCGAACGCAACGTCGTGTTACAGGAGATGGCGCTGATCGCCGGACAACCCGCCGAGAGGCTGGAGGAGCACGGGATCACCCTCACCTGGCCCGATCACCCCATGGGCTGGCCGCTGCTGGGCCGGCGCGAGGTGCTCGCACAAACAGGCGCGCAAGCGCTGCATGATTACTGGTCAACGCACCTGTCGGGCGACAGGCTGTATGTCGTCGCGGCCGGCGCCGTGGATCATGCCGAACTCGCGCGCCGCTGCGCGCCACTCGCGACGTTGCCGGGCGGCGGCGCCCCCGCCCAAGCGCCGCCACGCCACTTCCCCGGGGTACACCGTGAGACCGGTAAGGGGGAACAACGGCACTTATTATGGATCATGCCGGCGCCGCCCGCCGGTCACCGTGATTTCCCAGTCCTGCTGGTCGCCAATCACATCCTCGCGGGAGGCGTCTCTTCACGGCTGTTCCGGGAACTGCGCGAACGGCGCGGCCTGGTGTACCATGTCCACTCGCGCCATGAGGTCTACTCGGACACCGGTCTGTGGTTCATTCAAACGGCCTGCGCCGCACGGGAGGCTGAGGACTGCCGCCGCGCCGTCGAGGACACCTTGCAGCAACTTATCCGCTTCGGCCCCGAGCCTGCGGAATCGGAAACGGCGCAACGCCACCTGCGCGCGGGTTTATTGATTGAAGCGGATGATCCGGACAGCATCATGGAGCGTCTAGCGCACGAGGCGATTTACCTCCAACGTCACCCCGGTTTGCAAGAGCGTTGCGAGCAACTCGCCGCCGTAACATCGGCCAGGGTCTGCGCATTACTCAAGCACGCGGTAGCACGCGCCGCTTATATTGAAGACGGCAGCTAAAGTGCTTGGCCTGAACGGATAGCGTATTCCGGCGATTTTTCATACACTGTATACGGCAATCCAGAGGGAAGCTTTATGGTCAACACTCAAACCCTGAACGAACTGATGCGCGGCATTCTTGACGCATTGCCTTCCGGGGTGCGCGGCTTGCACAACGACATTGAAAAAAATCTGCGCGCATCGCTCACCGCCGCCTTCGCCAGGCTGGACCTGGTGACGCGCGAAGAGTTCGACGTGCAGTCCGAAGTGCTCGCGCGCACGCGCGCCAAGCTCAAGGCACTGGAGGAAAAGGTCGCCGCGCTTGAAGCCGAATTGCTGAAACAGCGCACGGAAGAATAACGCCCCCGCATGTCGCTTGCCGTGGTTTACAGCCGGGCGCAGGCCGGCATCGATGCGCCGCTGGTCACCGTCGAGGTGCACCTCTCCAACGGCCTGCCCAGCCTGTCCATCGTCGGCTTGCCGGAAGCAACGGTCAAGGAAAGCAAAGACCGCGTGCGCAGCGCCCTGCTCAACGCACATTTTGATTTCCCCGCGCGCCGCATCACCATCAACCTCGCCCCCGCCGATCTGCCCAAGGAAGGCGGACGCTTTGATCTTGCGATAGCGCTGGGGATACTCGCCGCTTCGGGCCAAATCCCCAAGCCGGCGCTGCACCACTACGAATTTATTGGGGAACTGGCCTTGACCGGCGAGCTGCGCGCCACTCGCGGCGTGTTACCCGCGGCGCTGAAGGTGCGCGAGGCGGGGCGCGCGTTGCTGACGCCAATGGAAAATGCCGATGAAGCGGCGCTGGTGACGGGCGTGACGGTGCTGGGCGCGCGCCACCTGCTGGAAGTGTGCGCACATCTGGCGGGAAGCAAGGCACTTGCGCCGCAGGTGTTGAATGCGGCACAGCTTGGGGAGGAGACGAGTGAGGACTTAGCGGAGGTGCGCGGTCAGCAACATGCCAAGCGCGCGTTGGAGATCTCCGCGGCCGGCGGCCACAGCCTGCTCATGATCGGCCCGCCTGGCACCGGCAAGACCATGCTGGCAAGCCGTCTGCCGGGCATACTGCCGGCGATGACGGAAGAAGAAGCCCTGGAGTCAGCGGCGCTGTTGTCCGTCAGCGATCAGGGTTTTACGACTAAATTATGGCGTAAACGCCCGTTTCGCGCGCCGCATCACACCGCGTCGGGCGTGGCCCTGGTGGGAGGAGGCAGCCTACCGCGCCCGGGCGAAATATCGCTTGCCCATCACGGCGTGCTGTTTCTGGATGAACTGCCGGAATTCGACCGGCGCGTGCTCGAAGTCCTGCGCGAACCGCTGGAATCCGGTCGCATCACCATCTCGCGCGCCGCGCGCCAGGCTGAATTCCCCGCGCGCTTCCAGTTCATCGCCGCCATGAACCCCTGCCCCTGCGGCCATCTGGGCGACGTGAGCGGACGCTGCCACTGCACCCTGGAGCAAGTGCAGCGCTACCGCGCGCGCATCTCCGGGCCGCTGCTCGACCGCATAGACATGCACATCGAAGTGCCCAAGCTGCCCAAGGAAAGTTTACGCGCCGGCAACAGTGATGCCAGCGAAACCAGCGCGGCGGTGCGCGCGCGCGTGGAGGCTGCGCGCCACCGCCAGATACAGCGCAGCGCCAAACCCAACGCCGCGCTCAAAAACAAACAAATAGAAAAATTCTGCCGCCTGAGCGAGGCCGACCAGCGCCTGCTGGAACAAGCCATCGAGCGCCTCGGCCTCTCCCCCCGCGCCTACCACCGCATCCTCAAGGTCGCCCGCACCATCGCCGACCTGGCGAGCAGTGAAAACATCCAAACCGCCCACCTCACCGAAGCCCTTTCCTACCGCCGCATGGATCGCGCCCCGGGGCCATGATCTTTAAATCATTTTGGAGCGAATCGCACTCATGCCGCTACCTGCTGCCACTGAGCAACCTCCACTACGGTGTGTTTACGGCGCGCTTCCGCCACAATGCTTTCCAGTTTCGCAGCTACAGTATCTTCAATCCACGCATCGCCGCACTTGGCGCAGACGAGCGCAGGCACTTCCCTAACCACCACGACACCAAATTTCAAGTCAACGGTAAATGTCGTGGTGCCAGGACGCTTTTCACCGCCGCAAAGTGGGCAGCGCCCAATATTCTTGCTCATGATTCTTTTCTCCTGGTTTTGAAATCAGGTTCGAAGTGTTCAAGATCCTGGCTGCGGGATCAGCTGCAGCTACCACATGTACCGGTTCTTCCTCAACCCACAGAATGAGGCAGCTTGGATAGGGGCAATCCATCGGGTGGCTTCGATGATCTCACCGTTCATGATAGCACACTGGTGCCAGTGAATGCGTCCCTGCGATGCGGCTTCTCGCAGAATTTCGATATCGCCATTCTTAACCATAGCCAATTTCAAAGTCGCCCGCACCATCGCCGACCCGGCAGGCAGTGGAGACATCCAGACCACTCACCTCACCGAGGCGCTTTCTTACCGGCGACTGGATCGCGCACCTGTGCAGTAGGGTACATCAGACGCCGTGTGTAGCCTTATACCAGCGCGCCGTCTCAGCCAGCCCCTGTTCCATCGTATAAGGCGGCTTCCATCCGAGTTCACGCCGGATTTTGGAACTGTCCACCACCAGCGAACCCAACAACCGTTCCGCTGCTTCCTGCCTACCCGTTAATCGGGCGCCTGCGTGCAACAGCGCAGGCGGACACGGAAACAAACGCGCCGGACGTCCCAAGGCGTGCGCCATGCGCCTTATCAACTCCGGTGTGGAAACGTCCTCGTTGTCGCTGACCAAAAAGGTTTTCCCCGTCGCCGCCGGGTGCTCGACACAAGCAATAATGGCGTCCACCAGATTGCCCACATAGATCAAACTGCGCCGGTTACTCACCTTTTTCAGCGGCAGCGGCACACCGCGCCATATCCACTCCATCAAACGTAAAAAATTCGCCTTGACGCCGGGCCCATACACCAGAGGCGGGCGGATAATCACCACCTCAAGCTTCGAGAAACCGGCGACACGCCGCAGCCTATCTTCAGTTTCCAGCTTAAACCGCCCATAAACATCTTCAGGATACGGGACGTCGCTCTCCGTAAACGGGGCGGCCACCGTCCGTTCACCGTTCACCTTGACGGAGCTTAGGTAAATAAAACGCCTCACGCCGGCGTCCGCGGCCATAGCCGCCAATCGTTCCGTGCCCGCCACATTAACCCGGCGATACTCATCCTCCGGATCGTCCGCCACCTCTCGCATAACATGCGCCCGAGAGGCAAGATGTACCACCGTGTCCACGTCCACCAGCGCGCGCCCCCAGTCAGTTTGGGGGCCGATATCCCCCACCGCTATGCACTCTTCAACGCCTAAGTCATTTCCACGAACATCGGCGGAGTATCCGGTCCTGATGGCTTGCCTTGCCACACCCCGAATGGTGTACTCTTTGTTCTGAAGCTCACAACACAGTGCGCGCCCCACAAACCCGTTTGCTCCGGTTACAAGAACAGGTCCTTGCATCAAGTTATCGCTGAACAAGCGATCAAAGACTCGCCCGGAAAGCCTCGAACTCTGCTCAAATCACTCTCTCATTCCCGCCGTCCACC
>JBGFRC010000024.1:0-93462 GCA_041695325.1 Pseudomonadota bacterium | reverse complement strand
CTAGAATAATTATCATTCGCATCCACAGCCGCCCGGCCTTGCCGGGGGCTGTATCAGTCCCGAGCGGGCACGTCCCGCTCCAGCCAGACCGGTTTTTTTTCCGGTTCCCGCCAGCCACGAGGCCGCCGCGCGGCGATATCCGGCGTGCGCGCCCGAGCAACGAACGAATCCTTGGCGTATCGGCCCCGGCCCGGCGGGTCGACACGCGTGCGAGCCAGCCAGCCCTGCGCCAGCGAGCCAGCGATCGACGATCCCGGGGGATGATCAGGAGGGGCTATGGCTCAGAAGAAAATAGTTCAGAAGAAAGTGGTTCGGTGTCGTCGCTGGCTCGCCTGGGGTGGCGGCGCCGCGGTGCAGGCGGCCGTCGGGGTGCTGCTCGGGGTGCTTTTCCTCGCCAGCCTCGTCATGTGGGGGTTGCGTGCGCGCATGCGGCGGGCCGGGTGCGCCCTGAGGCAGGCGGCGGGCTCCAAGAGGGATACGTTCGACGGGCGGCTATAGCTTTTCGAAACGCGACGGACCGCGAATCGCGCGGCCGCTTCGGCCCCGAGGCTGGCTGTTACGGCCCACTCCTGTACGACAATGACGTTTCAGGGGGATTCCTGGTGAAGGGACGCCGGGATCGGCGCACGCGACCTCTTGCAAGGCCCGCGCTTCGGTACGGAATCTCGGGCCGAATCGCATCGCGGGGCACGGGCGCGTTGACCGGCAGTCGTAACGAGACTAATATTAAAAACGCGCGGCTCAGGGGGCCGGTTCACCGGTCTTCGACGATCCCGCAATCGCACATCGAGGAAACCAGCCATGAAGGGTGACGCGAAAGTCATCGAGTACCTGAACAAGCTCCTCGCCGACGAGCTCACGGCGGTCGACCAGTACTTTACGCACTCGCGCATGTGCGAGAACTGGGGACTCAACAAGCTCTACGAGCGCATCGAGCACGAGCGGGGCGAGGAGGTCGGCCACGCGGCCAGGCTGATCCAGCGCATGCTCTTCCTCGAGGGCACGCCGGACCTCACCGTGCGCGAGCCGCTCAAGATCGGCCAGGACGTGCCGCAGATGCTGAAGAACGATCTCGACCTCGAGCTGTCCGTCGTGGCCGCGCTCAAGGAGGCGATCGCTTACTGCGAGACGGCGCGCGACTACGAGACGCGCGAGATCCTGCGAGAGATACTCGAGGACACGGAAGAGGACCACGCGCACTGGCTCGAGCAGCAGCTGTGGCTGATCGAGAAGACTGGCCTGCAGAACTACCTGCAGTCGCAGATGTAGGACCGCCGAGGAGGGACGGGCCATCATGAAAGGCGATGCGAAGATCATCGGGCACCTGAACAAGGCGCTGACCACCGGGCTCACGGCCATTAACCAGTATTTCCTGCACGCGCGCATGTACAAGAACTGGGGGCTGCACAAGCTCAACGAGCGCGTCTACAAGGCGTCGGTCGACGAAATGAAACAGGCGGACAAGCTCATCGAACGCATCCTGTTCCTCGAGGGGCTGCCGAACCTCCAAGACCTGGACAAGCTCCTGGTCGGCGAACGCCCCGACGAGATGCTCGATCTCGACCTGAAGCTCGAGACCGGCGCCCGCGCACTGCTCCAGGAGGGCATCGCGCTATGCGAGGGGCAGGGCGATTACGTTTCGCGCGATCTGCTCGAGGACATCCTGGAAGAGACGGAAGAGCACATCGACTGGCTCGAGATCCAGGTGCGCCTGATCGATGAGACCGGCCTGCAGAACTACCTGCAGTCGCAGATGTAGGTCATGCCAAAACGTGCTCGGACAGCGACCGTCCCGGACCCCTGCGGCGACCTCAAGAAGGCCGGCCTCAAGGTCACCATCCCGCGGTGTAAGATCCTGGAGATGCTGGAGTCCGCGGCGCATCCGCATCTCACGGCCGAGGAGGTCTACCAGCGGCTGAGTCAAAGCGGCGAGGACGCTGGTCTCGCCACAGTCTATCGCGTGCTCACGCAATTTCAGGAGGCCGGGATCATCATCCGGCACAACATCGAGGAACGCCACCGGCGCGTCGCCGGAGTAGTCGGCTTCATAGTGGACCGGCACGCGCGTCGATCTCGTCTTACGTAAATGCTTGACACTTTTTCATTCTCTCCTGTCCAAGGGGTTGGTACAGTCACCGACCGGGAGGGAGGCATGGGAGCAAAACGCGATCTCAAGGCGCTCGAACAGCGCCGTCTGCGTGCCGCCAGGCTGCTGCGCCGCGGGCCGCATCAATGAAATTGCATATGGCCGGCGCGCTATCACGGCGGACACCGCGCTGCGGCTGGGGCGGTTTTTCGGTATGGAGGCGGAGTTCTGGCCTAACTTGCAGTCCCATTATGATATGGAAGTCGCGCAAGCCGCCTTGAAAGGCCGTTTGGAAAAAGATGTGCGGCCTTTAAAGGCCGCATAGCGTACGCTGCCAGGCTTAGCTTTTGCCGTAAAATTTCACGCCAAACTTGATCTTTTCCCGGCCCTGCGCGCGGCGGCGGCAGTTGGCGTCGCGCAGGGAATAGACGCAGCCGCAGTATTCCTGTTGATAGAACCGCTCCTGCTTGGAAATTTCCACGGTGCGCGCGCTGCCGCCGTTTTTGCGCCAGTTGAAGGTCCAGTAGCGGAGTCCGGGGTAGTGCGCGGCGGCGCGTACGCCGCAGGCGTTGATCTGCTCCATGTCTTTCCAGCGCGAGATGCCGAGCGAGCTGGTGAATACCGCGTAGCCGTGCTCAATTGCATATAATGCGCTGCGCTCGAAGCGCATGTCGAAGCACGCGGTGCAGCGCGCGCCGCGTTCCGGTTCATATTCCAGCCCCTTGACGCGCGCGAACCAGTTATCGGTGTCGTAATCCAGATCAACGAACGGCGCCCCTAGTTTTTCCGCGTAGCGTTTGTTTTCCGCCTTGCGCAACTCATATTCCTGCCTGGGATGGATGTTGGGGTTGTAGAACAAGATGGTGTAATTAACGCCGGAGCGGGTCAGCTCGCTCATGATGTCGGCGGCGCAAGGCGCGCAGCACGAGTGCAGCAGCATGCGCGTCTCGCCGCCGGGCGGGGTGAGCTTCGGGCGCGGGGCGTCCATCTTCATCCTCCGGTCATGGACATGAAGCGCAACACCTGCGCCGGTTTTTCGCGGAACTCGTGCCGCTCCGGCTTGCGCGCGATGGCGTCCATGATGGCCCGTTTTAATCCACCGTCGTCCATGCCCGCGCGCAGCAAGGGGCGCAGCTCCAGCTTGTCTTCCCGCCCCAGGCACAGATACAGCGTACCGTCCACGGACAGGCGCACGCGGTTGCAGGCGGCGCAGAAGTGGCGCGAGATGGGGGTGATGAAGCCGATGCGCAGCCTGGTGCCCGCGACCCGCACGTAGCGCGCCGGCCCGCCGCCCGGCATGACGCTGGGGATCAATTCATATCTTTGCGCGAGACGGCTTCTCACCTGTTGCAGATCGAGATAGTGATCCGCCGCCGCGCGTCCGGTCGCGCCCATGGGCATGGTTTCGATCAGCCGCAGGGTGAAATCATGCTCGATGCAAAATTGCACCATGTCGGTGATTTCATCCTCGTTCACGCCGCGCATGGCGACCATGTTGATCTTGATGGGATCAAATCCCGCCCGGCGTGCGGCCTCGAGGCCGGCGAGCACTTTCTCCAATCGCCCGCCGGTGAGCTCATGGAAGCGTTGGGATTGAAGGCTGTCGAGGCTGACGTTGATGCGCGTGACGCCGGCCCGTCTCAGCGCCGCCGCCTGTTTCGGCAGCTGGGTGGCGTTGGTGCTGAGCGAGAGGTCCTCGATGCCGGGCAGGCGCTTGAGGCGCACGGCGAGGGCGGCGAGATTTTTGCGCAGCAGCGGTTCGCCGCCGGTGATGCGCACGCGCGCCACGCCCAGCGCGCCGAACACGCGCAGCACGCGCTCGATTTCATCGAAGCTCAGCCAGTGTTCCGGTTCCTCGAAGGCCTTGAAGCCTCTGGGCAGGCAATACACGCAGCGCAGGTCGCACTTGTCGGTGACGGACAGGCGCACGTATTCGATGCGACGGCCAAAGCGGTCTATGAGGGCGTTATCCATGGCTACCCCGATTGTAACTTAAGCGCGAGTTGGTAAAGATCATTTTTTTTAGCGCCGGTGACGGCGCCGGCGAGCCTCACCGCCTGCTTGACGGGCAATTCGGTCAGCAGCGCGCGCAGTATCTTTTCCGCCTCGCTGGCCGAAGGGGCGGACGGCTCCGCGCCCTCGACCAGAATCACCGACTCGCCTTTTTGCTGTTGCGGATCGTCGCGCACAAATTCATACAGCCCGCGCAGGGTGTCCAGGCGCACGGTCTCGAAGGTCTTGGTCAGCTCGCGCGCCAGCAGCGCGCACCGCTGCGCGCCGAACAGCACGGCCATGTCCTTAAGCGTTTCAAGCAGGCGGTGCGGGGCCTCGAACAAGGCCAGGGTGCGCGTCTCCCCGCGCAGCGCCTCAAGATGCGCGCGCCGCGCCGCCGCGCGCGGCGGCAGAAAGCCTTCGAACACGAATTGGCCGGCGGAGAGGCCCGAAACGGACAGGGCGGCGATAAGCGCGCTCGGCCCGGGGATGGGCACCACGCGCACGCCCGCCTCGTGCGCGGCGCGGGTGAGGTGATAACCGGGATCGGATAGCAGCGGCGTGCCCGCGTCCGAGATGAGGGCGATGGATACGCCCTGTTGCAGCCGCGCAATCAACCCGGGTACGGCCTCGCGTTCATTGTGCTCATGCAGCGCGGTCAGCGGCGTGGCGACGCCGAATTGTTTCAGCAGCGGCAGGCTGTGGCGCGTGTCCTCGGCGGCGATCACGTCAACGTTCTTCAACGTCTCGACGGCGCGCGGACTCATGTCGCCCAGGTTGCCGATGGGCGTGGCGACGATATATAACAGGCCTGGAGACGTTTGCATGGTCGTTGACAGTTTTTGCCGCGCCTTCCATACTGCCGCGCATGTTCGTTTTGCCGCGCAGCCGAATTTTTTTCGCCGCCGCGTGCGCGTTCGCGCTGACGGGATGTGAGCAGTTACCCTACAGTGTAGCGGCTAAACCGCCGTCACAACAGGGTCGGGCTGCGGCGGATGCGCGCCAGGCCCTGGCGCTGGAGCGGCAAGGCGATTTCACGCGCGCCGCAGAAGAGTATGCGCGTCTTGCCGAGCTATCCGCCGCTTCCGCCCGCGCCGACTATCAATTGCGCGCCGCCGCGCTGTGGTTGCGCGGCGGGGAGCCTGATCGGGCGCAGGCCGCCCTCGCCGCTGTTCCCGCGCCCGCGCTCGACGCGGGACAGGCCACGCGCAAGCGTCTTATCGAGGCGCGCATCGCGCTGGTGCGGCGCGCTCCGCAGCGGGCGTTGGAGGTGTTACAGCCACCCTTGCCCGTGCACGACGCGATAATACAGGCGGAGGCCGAGCTGCTGCGCGCCGAGGCCCACGATATGGCGGGCAACCACCTGGAGGCCGCGCGTGAGCGCGTGCTGCGCGAGCCGCTGCTCGGCGACGACATCGCCATCGAGGACAACCAGCGCGCGATTCTGCACAGCCTGGGATCGCTTTCGGATAATGCGCTGCAGGAACTGCGCACCTCTGCCGATGTCTTGAGCGGCTGGATGGAGCTGCTGTTCCTCGCGCGCCACGTTTCCGCCGCCGATGCGCCGCTGAGTATCGCCGACTGGCGCAAACGTTATGCGGGGCACCCTGCGCGCGAGCCGGTGATCGCCGCGCTGTTTGCCAATCCACCGCGCCTTTCACCGCAGGGCGTGCTTCCGGCTCCGCCGCCCGCGCCCATCGGGCCCTTCGATGCTTCGACTGCGCTCAGCACAGGCTTCGATCAGGACAAGCGCATCGCGCTGCTGCTGCCGCTCAGCGGGCCGCTGGCCGGCGCGGGCGGCGCGCTGCGCGACGCCTTCTTGAGCGCGGCGCACGCCGACGGCGCGGGCAATCCGCAGGTGCGCGTGTACGACGTGGCCGCGGACGGGGGCGATACGCTGCGGGTTTATCAGCAGGCGGTGCAGGACGGCGCGCACTTCGTCGCCGGTCCGCTCGATAAGGAGGGCGTCAAGGCGTTGTTCGCTGTGGCCCAACTGCCCGTGCCCACCCTGGCGCTCAACGCGGTGGAAGGCGCCGGCGGCGCGCCCGTCAATCTGTATCAATTCGGCCTGTTGCCGGAAGACGAGGCCGAGCAGGCCGCCGAGCGCGCCTGGTTTGACGGCAAGCGCCAGGCGCTGTTGCTCATTCCGCACGGCGAATGGGGCGAACGCATGCGCCAGGCCTTCAGCGCGCGCTTTGAAGCGCTGGGCGGTCTAGTGACGGACAGTCAGAGCTATGTGCCGGAAGATACCGATTTCAGGGAGCCGGTAAAGCGTTTGCTGCACTTCAAGGAAACGCCCAAGGAGCTGCTGCTCCAAAACAGCAAGCTGCCGCCGGAAAAAAGGCTGCCCAAGGCCACGCGGCGCAAGGACGCGGACATGATCTTCCTCGCTGCCACCCCCGCCGCCGCGCGCCAGTTGCGTCCGCTGTTGCAGTTTTATTACGCCGACGACCTGCCGGTGTACGCCACCTCGCACCTGTACGGCGCGCGCCCCGAACCGGACAAGGATGAAGACCTGGACGGCGTCGTATTCGGCGATATGCCCTGGGTGCTGCTGGAGACCACCGGCCAGCAGGCGCTGCGCGCCGCATTGCTGGATCAGGCGCCGGCCGCGTTCGCGCACCACACCCGCCTGTATGCGCTCGGCGTGGACGCCTATCATTTGCTGGATGAGCTCCCGCGCTTGCGCCGGTCTGCCGACGAGCGTTTCACGGGCGAGACCGGCATCCTGTCCATGGACGGCGCGGGACGCATCCACCGGCGTCTGGTGTGGGCGCAGTTTGTGCGCGGCGAGGCGCAACTGCTGGAAGCCGCTCCCGGCACCTTGTCCCCTGCGGCATCGAACATTCCGGCGCCTTAGCATCATGCGGCTCACCACTCGGCAGCGCGGGGCGGACGCGGAGCGGCAAGCCGAGGCGTATCTGCAACAACAAGGCCTGCGCACGGTGACGCGCAATTACCGCACCCCGCGCGGCGAGCTGGACCTGGTGATGCAGGACGGCGAAACCCTGGTGTTCGTCGAGGTGCGCTATCGCAAGGACGGCGGCTTCGGCGGCGCGGCGGAGAGCGTGCACCGCTCCAAGCAGCAGCGCGTAATCGCGGCGGCGCAGCATTACCTGCAACGGCTCGGGCTCACGCATCGCGCCTGCCGCTTCGACGTGGCGCTGCTCGGATGTGATAAAATTGACTGGATCAAGGACGCCTTCCAAACGTCATGTTAAAGATTCAGGCGGCGGAAATGATTGAGCGTATCACACAGCATTTCAACGACAGCATCGCCACCAAGCAACGCGCGTTGGAGCAGCTCGCCGCCCCCATCGCGCGAGCGGCGGGCGTGTGCATCGAGACGTTGCTCGGCGAGGGCAAGATACTTTCCTGCGGCAACGGCGGCTCGGCCGGCGACGCGCAGCACTTTTCCTCGGAGATGCTGAACCGCTTCGAGCGCGAGCGCCCCGGCCTGCCCGCCCTTGCGCTCACCACCGACAGCTCCACGCTCACCTCGATCGCCAATGATTACCACTACAGCGAAGTGTTCGCGCGCCAGGTGCGCGCGCTCGGCAACCGCGGCGACGTGCTGCTTGCCATCAGCACCAGCGGCAACTCGGAAAACGTGGTGCGAGCGGTGGCGGCGGCGCAGGAGCGCGGCCTGCGCGTGGTGGCGCTCAGCGGGCGCGACGGCGGCGCGCTGGCCTACGCGCTCAGGGACGAGGACGTGGAGATACGCGTGCCGTCACAGTCCACGGCGCGCATCCAGGAGGTGCATTTGCTCGCCATACACTGTCTGTGCGACTTGATTGACCGTCACTTACTGGGAACTTCTGATTAGCAGGCTGTTTGAGAAACAGCCTGCGTGCGGTGCAGGGAAGAGCGTAGCGAAGGGTTCCACCGCCTTTTTTCAAGCACGCTTTATGTGCTTGAAAAATGAAGCAAAGCGAACATGACACTGTTCGCTTTGCGAGTTGAAAAGCCCATGGAAGGGCTTTTCAACAACCTGTTAACTGCGCGCTCTATCGCTGGAGGTTTGATACCATGAACTCAAAAAAGATTCTGTTCATAATGTGTCTCGCGCCGCTCTGGCTCGCCGCCGGCTGCGCGCCCCTGGTGGTGGGCACCGCCGCTGTGACCGGTGCCGCGGTGGCGCATGACCGGCGTTCGGCGGGTACGGTGCTGGACGATCAGACCATCGAGTTCCAGGCGCTCGGCAACCTGCACGCCGACAAGGAGCTGTACCGGCAGGCGCACGTCAACGTCACCAGCTACAACAGGGTGGCGCTGCTCACCGGCGAGGCGCCGACGGAAGAATTGAAAAAACGCGCCGCGGAGATCGTGCGCGGCATCGAAAAGGTGCGCCGCGTGCACAATGAGATCGCGATTGCCGCGCCGAGCTCGTTCACCTCGCGCAGTGCCGACACGCTCCTCACCGGCAGGGTCAAGGCAGCCATGGTGGGCATCAAGGGTTTCGATCCCACGCGCGTCAAGGTGGTCACGGAAAACGGCGTGGTGTATCTCATGGGCCTGGTGACGCGGGCCGAGGCGGAGACCGCCACCGAGGCCGCGCGCACTACCTCCGGCGTGCAGCGCGTGGTGCGCATCTTTGAGTATGTAGTGGAGGAGTAGGTATCTACACCAGCTTGAGCTTGGGTTTGCCCGGCCTGGTATCGGGCTTTTCCGGGGCAGCGGGCGGGGTCGGTCCGGCCTCTTCGTCGAACACCATGCCCTGGCCGTTTTCGCGCGCGTAGATCGCCAGCACGGCGTTGAGCGGCACGCTGATCGCCATGGCGACGCCGCCGAAGCGCGCCTCAAACTCGATCCGTTCATTGCCGATGTGCAGGCGGCGCGCGGCCTGCGCGCTCACGTTCAGGATGATCTTGCCTTCCCGAGCATATTGACGCGGCGCCTGCACGCCGCTTCCCTCGGCGTTCACCAGGATGTGCGGCGTCAGTCCGTTGTCGCTGATCCATTCATGCATGGCGCGCAGCAGGTAGGGCCGGCTTGAGGTCATCGGCGCGCCGGGCGAGGCGTCGCTCATCAGTCATGGCCTCCGATGGCGCGCTCGGCGGCGGTCAGGCTGGCCTGGAACGCGTGGCGCGCGAACAGCCGTTCGGCGTACTTGACGATGGGGCGCGCCTGCGCCGGGAGACGGATGCCGGCGTGCGGCAGGCGCCACAGCAGCGGGGCGAGGGTGCAATCCACCAGGGAAAACTCCTCACTCATGAAATAGCGCTTTTGCGCGAACAGCGGCGCGCTGGCGAGCAGGCCGTCGCTCAACATCTTGCGCGGCCTTGCCGCCTGCTTGTCGCCGCCGTGTTCGATTTCCTCAATCAGGCCGTACCAGTCGCGCTCGATGCGGAACATCAGCAGGCGCGCGCGCGCGCGCGCCATCGGGTCCACCGGCATCAGCGGGGGATGGGGGTAGCGCTCGTCCAGATACTCCGCGATGATGCGCGATTCATACAGCACCACGTCGCGGTCGGCGAAGGTCGGCACGCTGCGATAGGGGTT
Organism: Pseudomonadota bacterium; assembly: GCA_041695325.1. Taxonomy (GTDB): domain Bacteria; phylum Pseudomonadota; class Gammaproteobacteria; order SURF-13; family SURF-13; genus SURF-13. The sequence goes on along the minus strand of JBGFRC010000024.1, from coordinate 83,882 downwards.
GAGCTCAACAAGCTCGCGTGGCGGATGCTGCGGGTCCACCAGCACGATATCCACCTCCACGTTTTTTTCCGCCAGCACCAGGCGTGTGCGGTGACTGAACGGGCAAACCTGCCCTGAATACAACACCATGCCCGACCGTCTGTCCGTGGATATCATGTCGCGCTCCCTGACCTTAGTGGTTGATTTTTATGGCCCGAATTCTTATGGGGTCATTATGACGCATTTTCACCCAGAGCGGCGCGCCCTGTCCAAACGATTGCGTCTTGCCCATCCCCCTCTCTATATAATGCCGCGCTTCGGCGTGGAGGGTTTTTAACGACAGGGGCGTTGACAGCGTAAAAATCGCGCCCTAGACTTGACATTTTTCGCCATCGAAAAGTGGGGAACGGCTGTTTAGGTTCAGACAGGCAGGTCGGGTTGAGTTGTCATCAATAGCTTCAATCCTGGCGTTCAAACTTAAATAGGGTACACACACGATGTCTGACGTCACGGACGCATTCCCGGCGGATGCGCCGTGTGATTCTGGAAAGCGCTGAATAATTCCATCCCGGAATTCTCGGCGCACGAAAAGCAAAAATGTGGCCATAAGATTTCTTATGGTGCTTTTCTTCATTTTTCAAACACTTTCGTGTTTGAAAAATGTCGGCACCTACTTGTGCCGACGGAAGCGCTAATAAATCCGCGCTTCCTTTGCGACGAGGAGATGGATGCAATGCAACTGACAAGATGGGCGCGCGCCGGCCGTTATGGGTGGCCGGCGCTCCTGGCCGCATGGTGCATGGCGGGCGTGCTCAGCACGGCCTCGGCCTCGGAGCCGATGAGCGTGCAGTATCCCGTCGCGCCGCAGGGCAGCCACAAGGGCCTGGATGTGCCGCAGCCGATAGACTTTCCGCACGATATTCACACCCGCGACAACAAGATCAACTGCCTGTATTGCCACAGCTACGGCAGGCAAAGCAATGTCGCCGGGATTCCTCCTACCAGCAAGTGCATGGGCTGTCACAGTGTGATCGCCACCGACAAGCCGCGCATCCGGCAGCTCACCGAATTTTGGGAAAAGAAACAGCCGATCCCCTGGCTCAAGGTGCACGACGTGCCGGACTTCGTGCACTTCACGCACGAAAAACACCTGAAGCGTTTTATCTTCGATAATCCCGAAGTGATGAATAACCTGTCGGTGGACACCGTAGCGCCGGTGTGTGCCCTGTGCCACGGGGATATGCGCGCCAAGACCGTGGCCAAGAAGGACAAGCCCCTGACCATGGGCTGGTGCGTGTCGTGTCACGAGAAGAACGGCGGCCCCGGCGATTGCTGGGCATGTCATAAATAGCAGCGTGCCGGGGATAGCACCATGATGAATCTGAAGCTGAAACGCAGGGAGTTCCTGCAATTGATGGGCTGGGGCACGGCGGGCGCGACGCTCGCGGGTTGCGACCTGCCCACTACCGTCACCCTGGAAGAGGGCAAGGAAGAAGTCGTCGCCTATCATTCACCCGAAGAGTACGCTATCCCCGGCATTGGCGTGTGGTACGCCTCCACCTGCATGCAGTGCGCGGCGGGTTGCGGCATCCACGGCCGGGTGCGCGAGGGGCGCGTGCTCAAGCTGGAGGGCAATCCCGATTCGCCCGTCAACCGCGGCAAGCTGTGTCAGATGGGCCAGGCCGGGGTGCAGGGCCATTACAACCCGGATCGCTACAGCGCGCCCAAACTGCGCCAGGGTGATGCGCTGGTGGACATCGGCTGGGACGAGGCGTGGAAGCTGATTGAGGAAAAAACCGGCACCCAAGCCCATCTCGACGCGGGGAGCCTGGCGTGGGTGACTGGTACGCTGAGCGGGCACCAGGCGGCGCTGATGGCGGCGCACCTCTCGGCCATGAACGGCAAGCACTACGGCTGCGAGGTGATTACGCCCGCGGTGTGGGAGGCAGTGAACAAGGACTTGTTCGGCGAGGCCATGCCGCGCCTGCAACTTTCCAAGGCCAGGCTGGTGCTGTCCTTCGGCGCGGATTTTCTCGGCACCTGGCTGTCGCCGGTGCACTTCTCCACTGAATACGCACAATTCCGCAAGGCCCCGCGCGGCATCCTGATTCAAGTCGAACCCGCCATGTCGCTCACCGGCGCCAACGCCGACCTGTGGCTCGCCATCCGCCCCGGCGCCGAAGGCGCGCTGGCGCTGGGCCTGGCCTACGTGCTGGCGCAAAACGGCGCGGCCGTGCCGGAGGCCCTGCAAGGCGTGATCGGCGATTACGCGCCGAGCAGGGTGGCCGAGATCACCGGCGTGTCCGAGACGCGCATCATGCAGCTCGCAGAGCTGCTGCGCCAGCACGCGCCCAGCTTGGTGCTGCCCGGCTACACTGCGCAAGGCCAGACGCAAGGGTATGAAACCACCGCCGCCATCATGCTGCTCAACGTGATGCTCGGTAACGTCGGGCAGACCCTTATCTCCGCCGGCGAATTTCCCTTCCCGCAGCTTGCCGCCAAGAGCGGCAACACGCGCGACCTCCTCGCCTTCGCCGATGCGGCGCACAACAAGGCGCACGAGGTGGTGTTTTTCTACGGCGTCAATCCGGTGTTTACCGCTCCGGCCGCGCTCAACCTGGCCGACCGCCTCAAGAATATTCCGTTCAAGGTGGCTTTCACCCCGTTCCCGGACGAAACCGCAGTACTGTGCGATCTCATCCTGCCCGTCGCGTCGTATCTGGAAGACTGGGGCACGCACGCGCCCGCCTATCAGCCGGAGGGGGTGATCGGCTTGCAGCAGCCGCTGATGGAGACGCTGTATCCCGGCACGCCGGGGCTGGGCGATGCGCTGCTCAGACTGCTCAAGATGGGCGATGCAGCCAAATACGGCGCCTGGAACGATTATTACGGTTATCTGAAGCAGGCCGTGGCGAGCTTGCCGGCGCAATACCGCGGCGCCGGGCAATCGGATGAGGCGTTCTGGCAGTCCGTGCTGCAAAAGGGTCAGCTTAAAGTGGACGTGAAGGGCGGCGCGTTGCAGGCCAAATCGTTAGGGGGGCTCCACTTTTCTGCGCCTGCAACGGGCGGCGATTATCCGTTCACGCTCATCCCTTCGCCGCGTTTGTCGTTCTGGGACGGACGCCACGCCAATCTGCCCTGGATCCAGGAAGCCCCGGACCAGATCACCAAGGTGGTGTGGGATTCCTGGGCCGAGATTCACCCCGTGACCGCCGCCAAGCTCGGCGTGGAAGAGGGCGACGTGCTGGAGATCGCCTCCGAGCAGGGCGCAATCAAGGTCAAGGTATTTGTTCACAAGGGCGTGCATCCGCACGCCGTCGCCGTGCCCATGGGGCAGGGCCATGAAGAGTACGGCCGTTACGCCAGGAACCGCGGCGCCAATCCGCTCAGGATTTTAAATCCGGTGACCGATGCCAGAACCGGCGAGCTGGCGCTGTACGGCACGCGCGTCAAGGCCGTGCCTGCCGGCGAGCACCGGATGCTGGTCAAGGCCGGGCGCGATAACATTTCGCAACGCGGGCGCAAGCTGGTGGCGACCATTTCCGCCGAGCAGTTCCGGCGCACCGAAGGGTGAGTTGCAAAGCAACGAACGCCCAGCCAAGGATGGCTGGGCCGTGCTGAGAGGTTTTACTGAAGTCCAGCCAAGGATGGCATAACTTGATGATAGATCAAGCCAGCGCAGCTTAACAGGAGTCTGAACCGTATGTCATTAAAAAACCTGGTCACCGATTGGCCGCGTTACCGCCAAGGCATCGAGGAAGGCGGCTTCCAACGCTACGAGCACCGCTGGGGCATGGCCATAGACCTGAATGCGTGCATCGGCTGCAACGCCTGTTCCACCGCGTGCTACGCGGAAAACAATCTTGCCGTGGTGGGCAAGGAGCGCTTCGCCAAGGGTCACTTCATGCACTGGATGCGCATTGAGCGCTACTGGGACAAGAATTACGCCGAGCAGCAGCACCCGGAGCAGGGCGCGCACTTTTTGCCCATGCTGTGCCAGCAGTGCGGCGCAGCGCCGTGCGAGCCGGTGTGCCCGGTGGTGGCCACCTATCATACGCCGGACGGCCTCAACGCGCAGGTGTACAACCGCTGCATCGGCTCGCGCTATTGCAACAACAACTGCCCGTACCGCGTGCGCTATTTCAACTTCTGGTCGTATTACGAGTCCTCCTGGCCGGAGCCGCTGAACCTCCAGCTCAACCCCGACCTCACCGTGCGCGACAAGGGCGTGATGGAAAAGTGCACCTTCTGCGTGCAGCGCATCCGCGTGGCCAAAGACAAGGCCAAGATGGAAAACCGCAAACTCAGGGACGGCGAATTCACCACCGCCTGCGCCCAAGCCTGCCCGACCAGCGCCATCACCTTCGGCGATCTGATGGACCCGGAGAGCGAGGTGGCGAAGCTGTGGGCCAGACACGAGGTCAGGCGTCATGACGACAAGGGCCGACCGCTGCATAAGCAAGACAAGGAGCACCCGGAGCTGCGCGGTTACCGCGTGCTGGAGGAGCTCAACGTGGATCCGTCGGTGATGTATCTCGAGCGCGTGCGCGAAGAGCTGGCTTAAGGGGAGCGCCATGAAAGACGCCGCACTACAGCACGACAAGGACATCCGCGACGACATCGCCTGGGCGCAGATCAACAGGGATGTCCTGAAGAGTCTGGAGAATCCGCGCCGCGGATACTGGTACACCGTGATCGGCTGCCTGGTGCTGCTCGCCATCGGCATCACCGCGGCGGTGCTGCAATACCGGTACGGTTTGGGCATGGCGAAGAATCACCCGCATATGTGGAATCTGTATATCGCCACCTTCATCTTCTGGATCGGCATGAGCCACTCCGGCACGCTGTTGTCGGCGATCCTGCACATCGTGCACGCCGACTGGCGCAAGCCGATCTACCGCTTTGCCGAGGCCATGACCACCTTCTCGCTCATGACCGCCCTGCTGTTCCCGGTGATCCACCTGGGCCGGTTGTGGAATTTCTACTGGGTCATACCCTACATTCCGGCGCGCGGCACCTGGCCCAACTTCCGCTCGCCCTTGTCGTGGGACGGGTTCGCCATCATGACCTACCTCACCTCGAGCGCGCTGTTCCTGTACGTCGGCATGCTGCCCGACCTCGCCATTGCGCGCGACAACACCACGGGCTGGCGCAAGCGCCTGTATACCATCCTGTCGCTCGGCTGGCGCGGCGATGACCGCCAATGGCGCGTGTTCCGCAAGGCCTACATGCTGATGGCGATCTTTTTGATTCCGCTCGCGGTGTCGGTGCACTCCATCGTATCGTCCGACTTCGCCATGTCCATCATGCCCGGCTGGCACGTGACCACGTTCCCGCCGTACTTCGTGGCGGGCGCGCTGTATTCGGGCTGCGCGGCGATCATCACGCTGTTCATCCTGCTGCGCTACTACTTCCGCTGGGAGGAGTACATGACGCTGGCGATCCTGGAAAAGATTTGCAAGCTCACCTTCGCCATCGCCATGATGTGGACCTATTTGAACCTGGTCGAGTTCGCCTCGGTGTGGTACGGGCACGACGTGTACGCCAAGGAAGTGCTGTGGGGCAAGATGACCGGCGCTTACGCGCCAGCGTTCTGGAGCATGATGTTCTTCGGCTCGGTGCTGCCGTTCACGCTCGCGTTCCAGAAGCTGCGCCGCCACATCCCCACCATGATGGTGGTCTCCATCCTGCTCAACGTCGGCATGTGGCTGGAACGCTGGATGATCGTGTCGCCCACGCTGTCCCAGTCGTTCTACCCCTGGGCTTGGGAAGTGATGTGGCCCACGATCACCTCCTGGGCCATCGTGCTCGGCAGCTTCGGCTGGTTCGGTCTGCTGTTCCTGGTGTTCGTGAAGATCTTCCCGTCGGTTTCGATGTACGAGGTGAAGGAAATGGTCTATCACCGCAAGCGCGCGCGTGAGAAAGGCATGGCGCACGCGGGCGGCGTGCAGCCGGCGCACGGCCTCAGCATGAAGAAGGAGGGCAACCCGTGAAGAAAACCCATCGCATCCTGGGCCTGTTCGGCAACTTCGACGAGGCGACCAACGCGATTTACGACATCCGCGCCGATAAGGTGCGCGGCGTATCGGTGGATGACGTGACCCTGATCTCGCCCATCGAACACCCGGAGGTGGAAGAGGCGCTGGGCGACCGCCCGGTGTATGTGCAGTTTTTCACCCTGTTCGGCGGCCTGTTCGGCCTGATCGGCAGCTGGCTGTGGATTTCCTCCGCCCAGGCCACGTTTCTGGTGCAGCCGCAGGGCGGCAAGCCGGTGGTGACACTGGTGTCCAACTTCGTGCTGAATTACGAGATGATGATCCTGGGCAGCGTGCTGTTCACCCTGCTCGGATTTCTGATAGGCTCGCGCCTGCCGTCCAGGCCCGGCTCGCTGTACAGCGAAAAGGTGAGCCTGGATCAAATCGGCATCATTCTGGAGCTGGAGCAAAACCAGGTGGAGGCCGCAAAGAATCTGTTCCGCGCGCACAAGGTGCTGGAAATCAGGGAAGAGGTGGTGAAATGAAAATGCGCGCTCCGATCTTTGTGGCGCTGCTTATCCCGGCGCTGGCCTATGCCTGGCCGTGGTCGCAGGACATGATGAACCAGCCCAGCGTGAAGCCGCAGGAGGGCGCGCCCAAGCCGTTCCCCAAACATTCCGTGCCGGTACAGGGCATACCGACGCCGTACAACAGCCGCGAGGAGACCAAGGACCTCGCCAACCCGATACCGGTCAGTGACGCGTCGCTGCATAAGGGCCGCACCCTGTTTCGCATTTACTGCGCGGCCTGCCACGGACTCACCGGTCAGGCCGATTCGCCGGTGGCGGAAAAAATCGGCGCCATCCCGCTCACCGATGACTACGTGCAAAAGCAGCTCAGCGAAGGCTGGCTGTTCGGCACCATCACCTTCGGCAGCGCCATCATGCCGGCCTACGGCGCGCCGCAGAAGCGCGAAGGGCAGACCGGCTCCAACGACTTGAGCGTCGAGGAGCGCTGGCACGTTGTAAACTACGTCAAACACGCCCTGACCGGGGAGGCCGAAGCCGCACCGGCTCCACAACAGGCTCAAGCGCAGTAATCTAGAGGGGTCATCATGCAAAGCTTTGGCAGTTGGTCCGTTTTAACCACCAATTTTCTGGTGATACTCTACATTGCGGTGTGCGGCGTGCTGCTGTGCTCGCTGCTGCACATGGCGAACGCGCAGTGGCGCTTTTACGTGCGCAAACTCGCGGTATCGCTCGCGGTTCTGTTTCCCATCGCCTTCGTGCTGCTCTTGGTCCTGCTGTTTAACGGCGAGCACACCTTCCAGTGGCTCAAGCACGCGGAAGAAGGCGAGCACCACCTGCCCGGCTGGCACAATTACACCTTCCTGGCGGCGCGCCAGATCATCGCCTTCCTGATCGTGGCCGGTTTGTTCGGGCTGTTCATCAAATACCAGCATCAAAGCGAAGTGGATAGCTCCTATGCGGCGCAGCGCCGTTTCCGCAACATCGCGCTGCTCATTCCCTTTGCCTATGTGCCGTACGCCACCCTGGTGGCGTGGGACTTCGAGATGACCATGGTGCCGTTGTGGCACAGCGCGAGCTACGGCGCCTATCACTTCGTGAGCAATTTCCATCTGTTCCTGGGCTTCTTCACGGTGTTTCTGTTTTTCCTGCACCGCTCCGGCAAGCTCGCCAGCCCGGTTCCGGAGCATGTGTTCAATTATCTGGCGCAGATGATGTTCGCGTTCACCATCCTGTGGACCTATCTGTTTTTCACCCAGTTCCTGATCTTCTGGTACGGACGTCTGCCGGAAAACACGCTGCGCTTCTTCAACATGATGTACGGCGGCGTGCCTTACGCCGGCATGGAGCAGGGCGGCGGTTACGCCGCGTTGTGGTGGACCTTCTTCCCGCTCAAGTTCATGATTCCGTTCGCCACTTTTTTGTTCACCGCCAACCGCCATAGTATTCCGGTGATCACCACGGTCGGCGCCGGGATAGTCATTGGCACCTGGATCGAGCGCTATACCTGGATTTCCGGAGCGGTGAGCCCGGAGTTCTATCGTCTGCCGATGACCGCGATCTTTGATGTGGCGGTGACCCTGATCATCGCCGCGATGGCCTTCTTCGCCGTGCGCTGGTCGCTCAGGCGCTATGGCCTGATGCGCGCATAGTGCCGCTCCGCTTTAAACCAGCTGATATAAGCCGCAACAATGCGCCCGCTGGTGGCCACTGCGGCGCACGGCGCTCCGCGCCGTAAGCCGTGGTAGCATACAGCTACCATGCAGATCAAAAAATTTCTTTCCTTCCTGGTCAAGGCCGCGGTAGCGGGCCTTGCCGCTGCGTTCATCATCGTCTATCTGTGGCCTGATCCGCCGGATAGGCCGCGCGCGCCACAAACGCAGGCCGCGGTTCCGTCTATGCCTGTGCCCGGTCCCGCTTCATACGCCGGCGCGGTGGAAAAGGCCGCGCTGGCGGTGGTGAATATCAACACCAGCAAACTGGTAATCCAGCGCAATCCCTTCTTCGATGATCCGTTCATGCAGCGTTTCTTCAGGGATAATCCGCTGCTTGCGCCGCGCCGCCAGAGGGAGACCAGCCTCGGATCGGGCGTGATCGTGAGCAGCGACGGCTATGTGCTGACCAACCATCATGTAGTCGCCGAGGCGGATGAGATCCAGGTGACGATGAGCGACGGGCGCAGCGCGCGGGCGAGCGTGGTGGGCAGCGATCCGGAGAGCGATATCGCGGTGCTCAAGATTGACCTGGATAAATTGCCGGTCATCACGTTCGGCGACTCCGAGCAGCTGCGCGTGGGCGACGTGGTGCTGGCCATCGGCGACCCGTTCGGCGTGGGGCAGACGGTGACGCTCGGCATCGTGAGCGCCACCGGACGCAGTCGCCTCGGCATCAACACCTTTGAGAATTTCATCCAGACCGACGCCGCGATCAATCCGGGCAACTCCGGCGGCGCGCTCATCAACGCAGAGGGGCAGGTGGTCGGGATCAACAGCGCGATCTATTCACGCAGCGGTGGCTCGCTCGGAATAGGTTTTGCGATTCCGGTGAGCATCGCCAGCGGGGTAATGCGCCAGATCATCGAGCACGGACGCGCCATACGCGGCTGGCTGGGTGTGGAGGCGCAGGTCATTACGCCGGAGCTGGCCGAGTCGTTCGGCTTGGCTGAGGCGCGCGGCGTCATCGTGGCGGGCATTGTGCCTGACGGGCCGGCGGACAAGGCCGGACTCCAGCCGGGCGACGTGATAAGCGCGGTCAACGGCCAGACGGTAGAGGAGCCGCGCGCGTTCATGGCCCTGGTGGCGGGGCTCGCGCCGGGTATGCGCGTGGAGCTGCAGGGCCGGCGCAACGGCGCGGCTTTCACGCTGTCCGCCAAGGTGGGCGAGCGCCCGATGCCCAATTGATGCAAAAGTCCATTCCAGGACTTTTGCATGTCGCTCGCTCTACCTAATGCCATCCATCGTCGCGAGCGGCCTGCAGGCGGGGGCGGCTTCGAGCCGACACCGCGCTTTGCGCGGCTACCGCCCACTCGTGATTAAAGATGAACTAAGTTTTTGACGTTCCCCCACTTTCCCACGACGGGTTAGAACCTGCCTGCTGCAGGCAGGCAAGACTAAACTTGCTTTTTGAAGTCCTCAACCAGCAAGGAGGACCTGCCTGCAGCAGGCAGGCCGGACTTCAAAAGCGGGTAAACTCCAGTTTTAATCTGTCTATAAATGGGGGCAACGTCAGCAGCGCCATGATCGGCAAAGGTTTCTTTAAAGAGTGCATGCGAGAACTGACCCCGACCACCGTCAACAGCCAGCCGGTTCGTGCTGCAACTGTGATCGGCTCACGGCATCCAATTTACCGCCCGCAGTCCAGTCCCGCGGCTTAGCCCTGGCGTTAGCGTTCCCCACACGTACTAAAACGCCAGTTGCGGCTAGAAAAGCGTCTGCGTCGAATCACTGTGCAATCAAATCGCCCGCCCGATTGTTCTCCCCAATGTCCAACAACACTGGAAGGTACATCATGATGGGATTGCGTCATTGGATTGTAGCGGGATTACTGATGGTAGGCGGTAACGAGATTTTAGCGGCGGTCGCGCCGCTAGGCCCTTTGCCACTTGTGCCGGGGGCGGATACGCTCACCCCCGCGAAAGTCGAATTGGGCAAGATGCTGTACTTCGATCCGCGCCTGTCGGGCGACAGCACCATCAGTTGCGCGAGCTGCCACGCGCCGAATCTGGGCTGGGGCGACGGCAACGCGCTGTCGATCGGGTATCCGGGCACGGTGCACTGGCGTAATTCGCAGACCATCCTGAATACCGCATACCTTACTAAGTGGTTCTGGACCGGCTCGGCCGCCACGTTGGAAGCTCAGGCCAAGGGCGCGATGACCGGACCGCTGGCGCATAACATGAATCCGGGCCTGGCCGAGGAACGACTCAAGCAGATTCCGGACTACGTGCGCCGTTTCAAGGAAGCCTTCAACTCCACGCCGACGTTTGACAACACGCTGGCAGCGATCGCAGCGTTCGAGCGCACGATCGTTTCGAAGAACGTGCCGTTCGACCGTTACATGAACGGCGACAAGAAGGCGCTAAGCTCGCAGGCGGTCAAGGGCATGGCGCTATTCGGCGGCAAAGCCGGCTGCATCGCCTGCCACAATGGCCCGATGCTAACCGACGAGAACTTCCACAACATCGCCGTGCCGCAGAATCCGGCGTTTGCGAAGGATCCCTTGCGCCAGATTTCAATGCGCGAGCGCATCAAGGCCAAGGGCGTTCTCGAAACCGATTACCTCACGCTCGATCGCGACCCCGGCCGCTTCCTTGACACCAAGAAAGCGGAGGACAAGGGCGCGTTCCGCACGCCGCCGCTGCGGGAGCTGAAGTACACTGCGCCGTACATGCACAACGGTGTGTTCACAACGCTGGAGCAGGTGATCGAGTTTTACGACAAAGGCGGCGCAGACGATCCGTTCGGCACCAAATCACCGTTGATGAAACCGCTTAACCTGAGCAAGGATGAGAAAGCCGCCCTGCGCGCGTTCCTGGAATCCTTGAGCGGCGACCCGATCCTGATCGAGGCGCCGGAATTGCCCGAGTATGAAACACTGCCGTTTCCGTTCCGCTAGCAGTGGCACCACATGAACGAGCCGATCTCCGACCTGCGCGCCCTGCTGCTAAGCGGTTACCGCTACGCGCTGTCGCTGACGCACCATCGTTCGCAGGCGGAGGATCTGGTCCAGGATGCGTGGGTTGCCGTACTTCAGGCGCGCGGGCCGCGAACGCGCGCCTATCTTTTCACCGCCATCCGCTCGCGATTTCTGAATGAGCATCGGCGCGAGCGGCTGGTGCCGATGGTGCCGCTGGAAGACAGTTACGATGCGGCGAGCGACGACCCGCCGCTGCCGGACGTCGGTCCAGCCGCGCTGGAACGCGCGCTGGGCGCGTTGCGACCGGTCGAACGCGAGACATTTTATCTCGCGAGCGTGGAAGGTTACACCGCTGACGAGATCGGCAAGCTGATGCAGACGCCGCGCGGTACGGTACTGAGTCTGCTTCATCGTGCGCGAGCAAAACTGCGCCGCGCGCTGGCAGGTGATATCGATGCGGTGGCGAAGACATGACCGACCGCCGGCTTTCCGATCAAGTGAAAGAATTTTACGCTAAGGAGCAGCCGCGCGACGGTACGCTCGCACGACTGTTGGCGCAGCACGACGCGATAACAGCGGATACACCGATGCGGCGCGGGCGGACCACGCGCACACTCGCGGCTTCCGTCGCATTCGTGACTCTCGCCGCGGCGCTGCTGTGGTCGGTGGTTACTGCGCCGGACTGGGTTACACTCGCCGCGCGCGAGGTGGCGCTGAATCACCGCAAAGACCTGGCACCCGAGTTTAAGGCAAACGACTACGATGTGCTGCGCGCCGCGATGCGCAAGCTCGATTTCGTGCTAATTGCACCGCAACACCTCCCGGAGCCGGGCCTTCGCGTTACCGGCGCGCGTTACTGTTCGATCCAGGGCCACCTCGCCGCACAAATCAAACTGCGCGACGCACAGGGAATTGAATACACGTTGTACCAGACCCACCTCAAGCCGAACGCGGATGCTTCACCCGCGGAGCGTGAGTTTGTTATCGATGGCGTGCGTATCTGGCAGTGGTACGAAGGCGGTCTGCTCTTCGCGTTTGCGCGATCCATGGAGTAGGTTGATCTCGGAAGGATCGGGGATGGCGCTTGTCTCTCTCCATAAGTAGCATATGCTCCTTGTCACGCTAACAACGCCATGAGCACGGACGGTCTAGGTCAACGCGCCTTCGGCGCGTCGCCCAATCCCGCCGGGTATGGCGAACGTTGAGCGGCGCCTGCCTGTGCGTCGCACGCAGACAGGCGCGCCACCCAACTCTCGTTCGAGCCGGTACCGCTCCCTGCGGTCGCGCCTCACGCCCGCCCGTGATTAAAGGTAAACTCATTACCTTTAATCACTCGGGGTGCGCCTCAACTCGCGTCCCGTTATGCGACCAACAATTCAGGGGAAAACTGATGCCACCAAAAATAAGGGAGCTAACAGGGTGTTGATAAAGTCCATCCTGGACTTTATCAACCACGCAAAGCAAAAATGCGATTTTTGCTTTGCTTCATTTTTCAAACACTTCCGTGTTTGAAAAATGGCGGTGCCTCCCTGCACCGCACCGCAGGGTGTTGATAAACAGGGTTTATCAACACCCTGCTAATCGCCGAACCTGCTTGCGCGCGACGCGCAGGCAAGTTGGAAAAGGCTGGGTTCGTGGATCGCGGCGGCAAGGGGAGCCATAGAAACTTTGTCCACCCCAAGGCCCAGAAACCCGTGACAATTTCCGGTAAACTTGGGGATGACGCAAAACATTATCAGGTCCGGGCGGTACGCTTGGCCCTGGAGGAGTTGAAGAAATGAAAGACAGCGCGAAATACGCAAAGATTGTCGAGTGGTCCGAAGAAGATCAGTGCTACGTCGGAAGCGCGCCTGGGCTGATTCTCGGCGGTTGCCACGGCGAAGACGAGAAACAAGTCTTCGATGAGCTTTGTCAGATCGTCGAAGAAGCTATAGAACTATATCGAAAAGACAGAAAGCCCTTGCCGCCAGCGACCTCCGGTCGTGACTTTGCTAATCGTATGCAAAATGTCGCATAACACGTCGTTCGTGCGGACCGACTTCGCCGGCCGTACAACTTGGCGTTGAGCGGCGCCTGCCTGTGCGTCGCACTTGCCTGCGCGCAGCGCGCAAGCAGGCGCAGACAGGCGCGCCGCCCGACACTCGTTCGAGCCGGCACCGCGCTCTGCGCGGCTACCGCCCACTCGGGGTGCGGCTCAACTCGCACCCCGGTTATCAGGCGGGTTGTCTGCGCCGACTGGCTCGGTTCCCGCCGGCGTGGTAAAGCTGCGCCCCGCCATGGAGGGGCCGCCTTCCGGGTTGGAGAAATCTTCTACCTCTTCTTCCTTCTGCTCGGGCCGCACGTAGAGGCGCGCTACCAGCAGGCCCAGCTCAAACAATAAGCACAGAGGGATAGCCAGCAGGAACTGCGAGGCCACGTCGGGCGGGGTGAGCAGCATGGCGATGATGAACGCGAGCACGATGATGTAACGGCGCTTCTCGGCCAGCGCCTGCGGCGTCACGACACCGGCCCACACCAGCAGCACCACCAGCACCGGTGTTTCAAACGCCACGCCGAAGGCGAAGAACAGGTTCAGCACAAAACCCAGATACTTGGTGATATCAGTCATCACCGCCACGCCTTCCGGCGCAGTGAGGGTGAAGAACTTGAAGATCAGCGGGAACACCAGGAAATAGGCGAACGCCGCGCCGGCGAAGAACAACAGTGTGCTGGATATGACCAGAGGCAGTATCAGGCGCCGTTCGTTTTTGTACAAACCGGGCGCGACAAACGCCCACAGATGATACAGGATGACCGGGATGGCGATGAATACTGAAACCCACAATGCCAGCTTGACCGGCGCGATAAAGGGGGAGGCCACCTCGGTGGCGATCATGGAGGATCCCGCCGGTAAATGAGCGAGCAGCGGCTGGGCGAGTAGGGTATAGAGCTCGTTGCGAAACCAGAACAGGGCGAGAAACACCACCAGCACGGAGAGGATCACCTTCACCAGCCGGTCGCGCAGCTCCAGCAGGTGGACGACGAGTGGTTGTTCCTGCTCGATGGACGCTTGTTCAGGACTGTGATGTGGCTCCGCCATGGGGTGGGGTGCCGCCGGGGGCGGCTATCTGAGAGGAAGCGGCGGGCGGGCGGGCGGGCGCGGCGAGGTTTTCGAGCTGATGTCCAGCGTCATCCAGCGTGCCTTGTGTTTCCTCCACGATCTTGCGCAGTTCCTGCAGCTCTTCCTGTTGCTGAGTAAGAAGATTACGCAATTCATCGGTCTTGAATTCACGGTCCATGTCGGCGCGAAAACGCGCCACCATACGCTGCGCCTTGCCCAGCCACTTGCCCGCCGTACGCGCTACTTCGGGCAGCCGCTTGGGACCGATGACGAGCAGCGCGACGATGGCGATGACCGCGAGCTCGGGAAAGTTGATGTCGAACATGGGCCGCCCCGGATAAGGCGCCTAAGCCTTCTCCTTTTCTTTGACCATGGCTTCGCCCTCGATAACCTGGCCCGGTTGCTGGGCTATTTTCTCCTTGTCCTCGGCCTTGCCTTCCTCGCCGCCTTCCTTCACGGAGCTACGGAAGTTTTTGATGGCGCTGCCCAGGTCGGCGCCGATGTTGCGCAACTTCTTGGCGCCGAACAGCACCAGCACGATGGCGAGGATAATCAGTAATTGTGGAACGCTAATCATGTTTTCTCTCCAGATTGAAACAGCTTCAAGTTAAAAACCCGGCAGCGGCCCGCCGCCCAACAGGTGAATATGCAGGTGCGGCACTTCCTGTCCGCCGGCCGGCCCGGTGTTGATCACGGTGCGAAAGCCGTGGCCAAGGCCCTGTGCCCGCGCCACCTGCGGCAGCAGGCGCATCATGTGCGCCATCAGCCCGTCATGCTGATGGGTCAGCTCGGCGAGGCTTTCCACGTGTACGCGCGGCGTTACCAGCAAATGCACGCGCGCCTTGGGATGAATGTCCTTGAACACCACCACCTGATCGTCCTGATGCACGAATTGGCCGGGAATCTTGCCGGCGATGATCTTGCAAAATATGCAGTCCGTCATGGGCGCGACGCTCGTTTGGCCTTCTCCTCGTGGCCGGAGACGCCGAAACGCCGCTCCAGCTCGTGCAGCACGTCATCCGGCTTCAAGCCCTGAGAAGCCAGCAGCACCAAGGTGTGAAACCACAGATCGGCCGTCTCATGCACGATGGCGCCCGGCTCCCGGTTCTTGGCGGCGACCAGAAGCTCCGCTGCCTCCTCGCCGATCTTTTTCAGGATCGCATCCGCGCCCTTGGCATACAGGCTGGCCACATACGAGCTTTCCGGCGCGGCGGATTTGCGCTGTTCAATGAGCTGAGACAGGCGCGCCAGCACATCGTTCATAGGAGCCAACCTGGCAGGGGACCGTTTCAGGATCAATTATTTATTATATATCAGGCCGGGGTCTTTGAGTAGCGGTTCCACCGCGCGCCATTTCCCGTCCTCGAGCTTATGGAAAAAGCAGCGCTCGCGCCCGGTGTGACAAGCGATGCCGCCCTGCTGCTCAACCAGCAGCAAGACGGCGTCGCCGTCGCAGTCGAGCCGGATTTCGCGCACGGTCTGGACATGACCGGACTTCTCCCCCTTTTGCCACAGCCTGTTGCGCGCGCGCGACCAGTAGGTGGCGCGCCCGGTTTTCTGCGTTTGTTCCAATGCCGCGCGGTTCATCCAGGCGAGCATCAACACCTTGCCGCTGTGCACCTCCTGCGCGACGACGGGCACCAGGCCTTGCTCATCCCATTTGACTTGGCTGAGCCAGTCTTGCGTCATGTGAATCTCATTTCGATGCCCTGTTGCGCCATATAGCGCTTGGCCTCTGGGATAGTATACTCGCCGAAGTGAAAGATGCTCGCGGCGAGCACTGCGTCGGCCTTGCCTTGCAGGATGCCTTGTACCAAATGATCGAGGGTGCCCACGCCGCCGGAGGCGATCACCGGCACCGGCACGGCCTCGCTCACCGCGCGCGTGAGCGCCAGGTCAAAGCCGCTCCGGGTGCCGTCGCGGTCCATGCTGGTGAGCAGGATTTCACCCGCGCCGTAATCGGTCATTTTTTTACACCAGGCGATCACGTCCAGCCCCGTTGCCCTGCGTCCGCCGTGGGTGTAAACCTCCCAGCGCGACTCGCCGGGGATCTGACGCGCGTCCACCGCGACCACGATGCACTGCGAGCCGTATCTGCCGCTCGCCGCGCGCACGAATTCCGGATTCTGCACCGCGGCGGTGTTGATGGAGACCTTGTCCGCGCCCGCGCTGAGCAGCGTGCGTACGTCGGAGAGCGTGCGCACGCCGCCGCCTACGGTGAGCGGGATGAACACCTCGGCCGCGACCTGTTCCACCACGTGCATCATGGTGGCGCGCTCGCCGGAGCTGGCGGTAATGTCGAGGAAGGCGAGCTCGTCGGCGCCGGCCTCGTCGTAACGGCGCGCGATCTCCACCGGGTCGCCCGCGTCGCGCAGCTCAACAAAGCGCACGCCCTTGACCACGCGCCCGTTGTCCACGTCCAGGCAAGGGATGATGCGTTTGGCTAAGCCCATTTAGAGGCAGATACAAGAGACAAGATACAAGAGAAAAGAATGGACGCCGGTTTCATTTTTCCTCCTGTTATCATGGATCAGCGGCTCAGCTTATCAGCGAGCTTCTGGCCTGCGGCGAAGTCCAGCGTGCCTTCGTAAATCGCGCGTCCGACCACCGCGCCCATGACGCCGTCCTGCGCCACCTTGCACAGCGCGCGGATGTCGTCCAGATTGGTGATGCCGCCGGAGGCGATCACCGGGATGGTGATGGCGCGCGCAAGCTGAACCGTGGCCTCGACGTTGACGCCTTTCATCATGCCGTCGCGTCCGATGTCGGTGTAGATGACGGCTTCGACGCCGTCCTTTTCGAAGCGCCGCGCGATGTCTATCACGTCGTGGTTGGAGAGCTTGGACCAGCCTTCAATCGCCACCTTGCCGTTCCTGGCGTCGAGGCCGACGATGACGTGGCCGGGAAATTCCAGGCACATGTCGGCGACGAAGTGCGGGGTGTTGACCGCCTTGGTGCCGATGATGACGTAGTGCACGCCCGCGTCCAGGTAGCTCTGGATGGTGTCTTCATCGCGGATGCCGCCGCCCACCTGGATGGGAAGCCCGGGATGGGCTTTTGCAATACGATGGATGATCTCGGCGTTCACCGGCCTCCCCCCAATCGCGCCGTTCAAATCCACGATGTGCAGGCGACGCGCGCCGTCCTTGACCCAGCGCTCCGCGACTGCAAGCGGGTTGTCGGAAAAAACCGTATCGTCCTGCATGCGTCCCTGACGCAGGCGTACGCACTTGCCGTCTTTAAGATCAATGGCGGGTATCAGTAACATGCGCCACTCAGATTCAAGGGGACCAGTTGAGAAAATTGGCCAGCAGGGCGAGCCCGGCGCGCTGGCTCTTTTCCGGGTGAAATTGCACTGCGAAGATATTGGCGGCCGCCACGGCCGCGGTGAACGCAGCCGGATAGCGTGTCTCCCCGCAGGACGCGGAGTCATCCCTGGGCACGACGTAATAACTGTGCACGAAATAGAAGCGGCTGTTATCGGGTATGCCTTGCCACAACGGATGCGCGCGCGTCTGGCGCACTTCGTTCCAGCCCATATGCGGTATCTTGAGCCGCTCGTGCGTGAGCGGGTCGCTCAGGTTTTCGGCGAAGCGGCGCACCTCTCCTGGAATGACGCCGAGCCCCGCCCGTCCGTCATTTTCCTCGCTGAAGTCCATGAGCGCCTGCAGGCCCATGCAAATGCCGAAGAACGGCTTGTCGCGTACACAGGCGCGCACCACGTCATCCAAACCGAGGCGCTCCAGCTCGTTCATGCAGTCGCGCATCGCGCCCTGGCCGGGGAACACCACGCGCCGCGCCGCGCGGATACGCTGCGCGTCATTTGTCACTTCCACCCGCGCGCCGGGGCCGGCCACGTGCTCCAGCGCCTTGGATACCGAGCGCAGGTTGCCCATGCCGTAGTCAATCACAACTACATTATTTAGGATGCCCATCGGGAAACGGAGAAAAACAGCGGCGTTACAGTTTTCCCTTGGTGGAAGGCAGTTGCCCCTGCATGCGCGCGTCCATCTCCGCCGCCGTGCGCAGCGCGCGCGCGAAGGCCTTGAACACGGTCTCCGCGATGTGGTGCGCGTTCTTGCCGCGCAGGCAATCTATGTGCAGCGTGCACATGGCGTGGTTGACGAAGCCCTGGAAAAACTCGCGCAGCAGGTCCACGTCGAAATCGCTGACGCGCGCGCGCGGGAAGGCGACGTGATACTCCAGCCCGGGGCGTCCGGACAGGTCTATCACCACGCGCGACAAGGCTTCATCCAGCGGCACGCAGGCATGGCCGTAGCGGCGGATGCCGTGCTTGTCGCCGAGCGCCTTGGTAAGCGCCTGGCCCAGCGTGATGCCGATGTCCTCCACCGTGTGGTGCGCGTCCACGTGCAGGTCGCCCTTGGCGTCCACGGTGAGATCAACCAGCCCGTGACGCGCAATCTGCTCCAGCATGTGGTCGAGAAAGGGAATGCCGCTGTTGAGGCGCGATTGACCGCCGCCGTCCAGATTGAGCGTCACGCTGATCCGGGTCTCTTTGGTGAGGCGCGTGACGTCGGCCTGGCGCGCGGGTAGGGGCGGGGTGCTCATGCGTACATTATAGAATAAACTGGCGCGCTTTACGCTACAACGCCTTGTGGAGCGCCGTAATAAAAGCGTCATTCTCCTGTGCCGTGCCGACCGTGACACGCAGACAATCGTTGAGCAGGGGGTGCGTGCCGTGCAGGTTTTTGATCAGCACGCCGGACTGCTTGAGGGAGTCAAACAGCTCACCGGCGCGTCCCGCTACGGCGCGGAATAAAATGAAGTTGGCGCGGCTGGGATAGGCCGTGACGCCGGGAAGTTTGACGAGCTCGATAAACAGCCGTTCGCGCTCGGCGCATATCAGCCGCGCCTGATGCTCCAAGATGTGGGCATGGCGCAGGGCAAACGCCACGCTGAGCTGGGTGAGCACGTTGACGTTATACGGCAGACGCGTTTTATTGACCTCATCAAGCCACGCCGGGTGGCCGGCAAGCAGCCCCAGGCGCAGACCCGCGAGGCCCATCTTGGACAGGGTGCGCATCACCAGCAGGTTGGGGTAGCGCAGGACATCCTGCATGAAGCTGGCGCCGGCGAAGGCGTGATAGGCCTCGTCCAGCACCACCAGCCCCGGGCTTTCTTCAATGATGCGCCGGAGCACGGCTGCATCAAACAGGTTGCCGCTGGGGTTGTTGGGGTAGGCGATGAACACCAGCGCGGGCTGGTGACGCGAGATGGCCTCCCGCACGGCATCGAGATCAAGCGCGAAATCGCCGCGCAGCGGCACACCCACGTAACTCATGCCGCACCAAAGCGCGATCAGGCGGTACATGACAAAGCCGGGCTCCGGCGCGAGCATCACCCGCCTAGGCTGCGCAAACGCGAGGGCGAGCATCTGGATCAGCTCGTCCGAGCCGTTGCCGAGCAAGAGTCCGGCGTCAGCGGGCACGTTCAGTGCGGCGCGCAGCCCCTCTTTAAGCGCTTGCGCCTCCGGATCGGGATAGCGGTTGAGCGGGGCGGCGCGCAGCGCCTCCAGCCACGCCTGCCTGATCTCCTCCGGCCAGGAATAGGGGTTCTCCATGGCGTCGAGCTTGATAAGCCCGCGCGCATCGGGCACGTGATAGGCGGACAGGGTGTGGATTTCGGGGCGGATGAGTCGTTCCACCATTTGCGTGAGGGGTTCTTTCATACAGGTTACTAGTAGCTAGTAGCTAGTAGCTAGTAGCGAGGAGAGCACGTTCCGCCCATCCTTTTTCTAGCTACTCGCCACTCGCTACTGTTTTATCCGATATTCCGCCGAACGCGCATGCGCGGTGAGACCCTCGCCGCGCGCGAGGATGGAGGCGATCCGGCCGAGGCGCGCGGCGCTCGCGGCGCTGCACTGAATCAGGCTGGTGCGTTTCTGAAAATCGTACACGCCGAGCGGTGAGCTGTAGCGCGCGGTGCGCGAGGTGGGCAGCACGTGGTTCGGGCCGGCGCAGTAATCGCCGATCGCCTCCGGCGTGTGGTGGCCGAGGAAGATCGCGCCCGCATTGCGGATGCGGCTGCTGAGCGTTTCGGGATGGTCGAGCGCCAACTCCAGATGCTCCGGCGCGATGAAGTTCGCCACCTCCACGGCTTGATCCAGATCGCGCACCTGGATGAACACGGCGCGCGCGCCGAGTGACGCGCGTATGGTCGCCGCGCGTTCCATTTCCGGCAGCAGCCGGGCAATGCCGGCCTCGACCCGGCCGAGAAAGGCCGCATCGGGCGACACCAGCATGGCGCGCGCGTCTTCGTCATGCTCGGCTTGGGAGAATAAATCCATCGCAACCCACTCCGGGTTGGCCGAGCCGTCGGCCAGCACCAATATCTCGGACGGGCCGGCCACCATGTCTATGCCCACCGCGCCGAACACCATGCGCTTGGCGGTGGCGACGTAGATGTTGCCTGGGCCGACGATCTTGTCCACTCGTGGCAGGGTCTCGGTGCCATAGGCCAGGGCGGCGATGGCCTGCGCCCCGCCCACGGTGAACACGCGATCCACTTCCGCCAAGCTGGCGGCGGCCAGCACCAGTTCGTTCAGCGCGCCGTCCGGCGCGGGCACGGTCATGATGAGCTCCGTCACGCCCGCGACCTTGGCCGGGATGGCGTTCATCAACACCGAAGAAGGATAGGCCGCCTTGCCGCCCGGCACGTACATCCCGGCGCGTTCGATGGGCGTGACCTGCTGGCCGAGCAAGGTGCCGTCGCTGTCGTGATAGCTCCAGGATTCGATCTTCTGCCGCGCGTGATAATCATGGATGCGCGTGGCGGCGGTCTCCAGCGCCTCGCGCTGCGGGGCGGCGAGGGATTGCAGGGCCTGGGCAAGACGCGTCTTGGGAATCTCCAGCGCGGCGACGGAAGAGGCCGTGACGCGATCAAAGCGACGCGTGTAGTCGAGCAGGGCCGCGTCTCCGCGCGCGCGCACCGCGTGCACGATCTCCCGCACGCCGGCGCTGATGCCGTCGTCCACGCCCTCCTCCCAGGCCAGGCGTTGTGCCAGCTTGTCCCAGAAGCCGGGTTCCATGCTGTTGAGTCGCAGGATATTAGTCATGGGAGTATCCGTAGGACCGGATTGATTCGGCCGGCGTGCGAATGAATTCGCGCCTATCTTTTTTCAATTTCCACCGCCTCGGCGACTTTGGCGATGAGCGCCTTGATGCGCGCGTGCTTCATTTTCATGGCGGCCTTGTTCACGATCAAGCGCGCGCTGATGTGGGCGATGGTTTCCAGCGGCGCCAGGCCGTTCGCCTTCAGCGTGCCACCGGTGTCCACCAGGTCCACGATGCGTTCGGCCAGGCCGACCAGCGGCGCCAGCTCCATGGAACCGTACAATTTGATGATCTCCACTTGCTCGCCGCGTTCGGCGTAGTAACGCCGCGTGACGTTGACGTATTTGGTGGCGACGCGCAGGCGCGCGCCGGACGGTTGCGTATTGGGCAGACCGGCCACCATCATGCGGCAGCGCGCGATTTTCAGGTCCAGCGGTTCATACAGGCCGTCGCCGTCGTATTCCATCAGCACGTCCTTGCCCGCCACGCCCAGATCAGCTGCGCCGTATTCCACGTAGGTGGGTACGTCCGCCGCGCGTATGATGAGCAGCTTCACATCCGGCCGGCCGGTGGCGAGAATCAGCTTGCGGCTCTTGTCCGCGTCCTCGGCGGGCGTGACGCCGGCGTGCGCGAGCAGCGGCAGCGTCTCGTGCAGGATGCGGCCTTTGGACAGCGCAATAGTCAGGGCGGTATTGGTCATGTCAGCTAATTAATTAGGGAAACTCTGATTTATTCAGAGTTTCCTGCGGCACATGGATGTGCCGCCATTTTACAATCACGCATGTGATTGTAAAATGAAGAAAAGTAAAAATCACATTTTTGCTTTTCGTGCTCTGATAATTCCTGGATGGAATTATTCAGAGCTTCCTTAGCAAGAGAAAAGAGGCAAGAGACAAGAGAAAAGTAAAAAAATGACCGATGCTTTATTTACTTGTATCTTTTCTCTTGCCTCTTTTCTCTGGTTTATCCAGGCACCCTTTGTATCCGCGCGCCGAGCTGGGTCAGTTTTTCCTCGATGCATTCATAGCCGCGGTCTATATGATAAATGCGATCCACCACGGTTTCACCTTCCGCCACCAGGCCCGCCAGCACCAGGCTGGCCGAGGCGCGTAAGTCGGTGGCCATCACCGGCGCGCCGGTGAGGCGCTCCACGCCGGTGATGACGGCGGTGTTGCCTTCCAGCGCGATGTGCGCGCCCATGCGCTTCAGCTCGTGCACGTGCATGAAGCGGTTTTCAAACACCGTCTCGGTGATGGTGGCGACGCCCTGCGCGACGCTGTCAAGCGCGGTGAATTGCGCCTGCATGTCGGTAGGGAAGGCCGGATAGGGCGCGGTGTGCACGCTCACCGCCTGGGGGCGCTGCCCGCGCATGTCAAGCGTGATCCAGTCCGCGCCGGTCTCGATCTCGGCGCCGGTCTCACGCAGCTTGTTGAGAGTGGCCTCCAGCGAGTGGGGACGCGCCTCGCGCAGCTTGATGCGCCCGCCGGTCATGGCCGCGGCGGTGAGATAAGTGCCGGTCTCGATGCGATCCGGCAGGATGCCGTAGCTCGCGCCGTGCAGCTCCGGTACGCCGTCGATGACAATGCTGTCTGTACCTGCGCCGTGGATCTTGGCGCCCATGCCGATCAGGCATTGCGCCAGGTCCACCACCTCCGGCTCACGCGCGGCGTTTTCAATGGTGGTGACGCCCTGCGCCAGGGTGGCCGCCATCATCAGGTTCTCAGTGCCGGTGACGGTGACCTTGTCCATGACCAGGTGTGCGCCCTTCAGGCGTTTGGCCGTGGCGTAGATGTAACCGTTCTCCACCCGGATCTCCGCGCCCATCGCCTGCAGGCCTTGCAGGTGCAGGTTAACCGGGCGCGGGCCGATGGCGCAGCCGCCGGGCAGCGACACAACGGCCTTGCCGTAGCGCGCCAGCAGCGGACCCAGCACCAGTATCGAGGCGCGCATGGTTTTGACCAGCTCATAAGGCGCGCGAAAATTGCGGATGGCGCGCGTGTCCACCTCTACCTTCATACGCTCGTCCACGGTGATGCGCACGCCCATCTGGCCGAGCAGTTCCATGGTGGTGGTGATGTCGTGCAGGTGCGGTATGTTGCCGAGCACCAGGGGCTGGTCGGTCAGCAGGGCCGCGGTGAGGATGGGTAGCGCGGCGTTCTTCGCCCCGGAAATGCGGATATCGCCGTTCAGCGGCACGCCGCCGGTGATGATAAGTTTGTCCATGAAGGATCGTTATCCGGCCTGCGCCGCGTACTCTTCAGGCGTATAGGTGCGCATGGACAAGGCGTGAATGGCGGAGCGCATGGCCTCGCCCAGCGCCGCGTATACCATGCGGTGGCGCGCCAGGGAGTTTTTGCCAGCGAACGCCGGGCTGACGATGATCGCATCAAAGTGCGCGCCGTCGCCCGTCACCTCGGCGCGACAGTCCGCAAGGCCCTGTTCGATCATATGCTTGATAGTGGCGGCTTCCATGTTAATGACGCAGCTTGTAACCCTTGTGCAGCAAGAATACCGCGAGCAGCGAAACCACGAACAGGAATCCGATGCTCACCGCGAGGTTTACTCCGGGCGCGGCATTATGGGCGTCCCGCTCGCAATGACAAAGTGAGAAAACTTGATCTGACCTCCCTAACAGGGTGTTGATAAAATCCATCCTGGACTTTATCAACCACGCAAAGCAAAAATGCGATTTTTGCTTTGCTTCATTTTTCAAACACTTCCGTGTTTGAAAAATGGCGGTGCCTCCCTGCACCGCACGCAGGCTGTTTCTCAACACCCTGCTAACCTTCCAGCGGCAGCACGCGCTCTAAACCGGAGACCCGCGCCAGGTCCTTGAGCTGCGCGGGGATGTTTTCAAAACGCAGGGTCTTGCCGTGCTCGCGTGCCTCGCGCAACCATTCCACCAGCAGCGCCAGGCCTGCGCTGTCGGTGCGCGCCGCACCGTTGATGAAGCGCAAGGTGAGGGTGGTGGTCGGGGTGGTGAACATGGCGTGGCCCTGTTCATACACGGCGGGCACGGTGGTGAAGGTGAGCTCGCCGGACAGCAGGTAGCGTCCTGCCTGATTCGGGTCGGGCTTGAGGCTACTCATTGTAGCTTACGGTCAAAACTTGACTTTCTACTTTTTGATTGAAGTTATTGATTGGTGCTGGTCTTGACGTGCTGCTGGTTGCGTGCCGCAAGCTTGGCGATCAGGCTGTCCAGGCCATACTGGCGGATTTCAGTCGCGTAGCTGCTGCGGTAGGTGGTGACTAGACTGGTGCCCTCGATGGTCACGTCATACACCTTCCACGCGCCGTCCTTGAGATAAAGGTCGAGGCTGACCGAAATCGGCGGCGCGCCGCCGGACTGGCGCACCTCGGCTTTCACCGTGGTCTCCTTGGCGGCCGGATCGCTCCGGGAGGGCAGATAGACCACCTGCTGGTCGGTGTACTCGTACATGGCGACGGCGTAGGTGCGCACCAGCAGGGTGCGGAATTCCTGCACGAAGCGCGCCTTTTGTTCCGGGCTCGCGCTGCGCCAGTGTTTGCCTATCACCCAGCTCGACATCTTCTCGAAATCAAAATGCGGCAACACGACCTCGTCCGCCAGCTTGTATAAGAGCTGCGGGTCCTTGGTGATTTGCTCGCGCTGGGCCTTGAATGTGCTGAGCAGGAGTTCGGTTTGTTTCTGCACCAGCTCCTGGGCCGAAGCGGGCGCTTCGGCCATGGCCCAGACTGCATTGCTGGCGCAGAACAGCGCCAGGAATAAGTACGCCAGACGTTTCATGTGAGTGAATAACCGCCGATCGGAATGACTGCTGATTTTACAGCAAAATACGCGCCAAATCTATTTCTTGGCCGGATTCTCGCCGGGCCCCTCGGCCGCCTTGCTGAACAGCACCTGACTGATGATCTTTTCCAGCACCAGGGCCGATTGGGTGAGCTTGATCTCGTCGCCTTCCTTCAAGGAGTTTTCGTCGCCGCCGGGTTCCAACCCCACATATTGTTCGCCCAGCAGCCCGGAGGTAAGAATGCTCGCGGTGGTGTCGAGCGGGATGTCGTCGTGCTCGGAGGAAATGGTGAGATGCACGGCCGCTTCCTGCGTTTTATGGTCTATGCCGATGGCGGTGACGCGCCCCACGCGCACCCCGGCGATGGTCACCGGCGCGCCCACCTTGAGGCTGCCGATGTTTTCAAAACGCGCCGTCACGCCGTAGCCGTCCATGCGGGTGACGCCGAAGGCGCTCAGATTGCTCACCTGCATGGCGAGGTAAAACAGCGCGGCGAAACCCAGGATCACGAACAGGCCGACGGTGATCTCAACGGTCTTGGTTTTGATCATTTCAATCTCCAAACATGAATGAGGTTAATACAAAATCCAGCCCCAGCACCGCGAGCGAGCCGTGCACCACGGTGTGGGTGGTGGCGCGGCTCACGCCTTCCGAGGTGGGGGTAGCGTCATAACCCTGGAACACGGCGATCCACGTGGTCACGAAGCCGAACACCACGCTTTTGATGACGCCGTTATAAATATCGTCCGGGTCCACGCGCGCCTGCATCTGCGACCAGAACGCGCCGTCGTCCACGCCGAGCAACCCGACACCCACGAAATAGCCGCCCAGCACGCCCACCGCGCTGAAGATCGCGGCCAAGAGCGGCAGGACGAGAAAGCCCGCCAGCAGGCGCGGCGCGATCACGCGCGACAGCGGGTCGGTGGCCATCATCTCCATGGCGGAGAGCTGCTCGGTGGCCTTCATCAGGCCGATCTCGGCGGTGAGCGCGGAGCAGGCGCGCCCGGCGAACAACAGCGCCGAGATCACCGGCCCCAGTTCGCGCACCAGGGCCAGGGCCACCATCACGCCCAGGGTCTGCTCGGCGCCGAAGTCCACCAGGGTGTGGTAGCCCTGCAAGCCCAGCACCATGCCGACGAACAGACCGGATACCACGATGATGAGCAGCGATCTCACGCCCGTCGCGTGCATCTGCTGCACCACCAGCAGCGGGCGCGCGAGTATGGGCGGGAGGCCGCGCAGCGTGAGAATCAGAAACAGCATGGCGCGCCCCGCGCGCTCGACAATGTTGAGCGCCCAGCGGCCCAGCGTTTGCAAAGTGTCGAGCATGGTGCAGTTAAGCGCCGTTACTGAGTAAATCGTCGCTGTAGTCCGGCGCCGGATAATGGAACGGCACCGGGCCGTCCGGCAGGCCGTCCATGAACTGGCGCACCCACGGGGAATCCGACCGGGCCAGCGCCTGCGGCGCGCCCTGGCCGATAAGTTTACCGTCGGACACCACGTAGATGTAATCGGCGATCAGGGAGGTCTCGTGCACGTCGTGCGACACCACGACGCTGGTCAGGCCCAGGGTGTCGTTCAGGGCGTGAATCAGCTGCGCCAGCGTGCCCATGGAGATCGGGTCTTGGCCGGTGAACGGCTCGTCGTAGAGGATCATCATCGGATCCAACGCGATGGCGCGGGCCAGCGCCACGCGCCGCGCCATGCCGCCGGAGAGCTCGCTCGGCATGAGATCGCGCGCCCCGCGCAGGCCGACGGCTTCGAGCTTGATCAGCACCAGGTCGCGGATCATGTGTTCGGGCAGCCCGGTGTGCTCGCGCAGGGGGAAGGCTACGTTGTCGAACACGCTGAGGTCGGTGAGCAGCGCGCTGCTCTGGAACAGCATGCCGATGCGCTTGCGCAGCTCGAACAGCTCGCGCCGCGACAGCGTGCCGACCTCGTGGCCGAACACCTTGATGCTGCCCGCGTCCGGGCGCAACTGGCCGCCGATCAGGCGCAGCAGGGTGGTCTTGCCGGTGCCGCTCGGCCCCATGATGGCGGTGATCTTGCCGCGCTCGATGTCGAGGTCCACGTTGTCGAAGATCGCGCGCGCGCCGCGCCTGAATGTGAGACCGCGGATTTGCACCACGGGGTCGCGCTGTTGGGAGGCTGGCGTCTGATCCATTTTTTGCAAAAGTGGGGTGAAATGCTTAAGTATCGTTGAGGCCGTTTCCGGCGTCAAATCGGGGCATTATCGCCCGCGATGATCATGCCTGCTATCAACAGCGAGCCGGTGCGGATGTTGCCGCGCGTTTCGATGTCCTTGCCCGCGCGCTCAAGGCGCAGGAACATGTCGCGCAGATTTCCGGCGATGGTGATTTCTTCCACCGGATATTGGATCTCGCCGCGCTCCACCCAGAAGCCCGCCGCGCCACGCGAGTAGTCGCCGGTGACGATGTTGACGCCAAAGCCCAGCAGTTCGGTCACCAGGAGCCCGGTGTCCATGAGGCGCAGCAGGCCGGGGAGATCATCAGGACCGGGGTCGAGGCTCAGATTGTGCACGCCGCCCGCATTGCCGGTTGTCTGCATGCCGAGCTTGCGCGCGGAATAGCTGTCCAGCACGTAGCCTTGCAGCACGCCGCCCGTCACCAGGTCGCGCGCGCGCGTGGCCACACCCTCGTTGTCGAACGGCGCGCTGCCCAGGGCCTTTTTCAAGTGCGGCTGCTCGTGCAGGTGCACGAAGGAAGGAAAGATTTGTTTGCCGAGATGGTCGAGCAGGAACGAGGCCTTGCGATATAGGCTGGCGCCGCGCAGCGCGCTTACCAGGTGGCCAAGCAGGCCGGTGGCGGCCTGCGCCTCGAACAGCACCGGCGCGGTGCGCGTGGACAGGCGGCGCGCGTGCAGGCGGCGCACGGCGCGCTCCGCGGCGCGCCGGCCGATGGCGGCGGGCGGTTCCAGATCATGCTGATCGCGCGCCACGCTGTACCAGTAATCGCGCTGCAGGCTGTCGCCTTCCTGGCCGATCAGGGTGCAGCTCACGCTGTGGCGGCTGCTCGCATAGCTGCCCAGGAAGCCGTGCGTGTTGCCGTAGGCGTACACGCCGTCGTGACTTGCCACGCTCGCGCCCTCCGAGTTGGTGATGCGCTTATCGTGAGCCCGGCCCGCGTCTTCCGCCTCACGCGCCAGGGCGATGGCCTGTTCCGCGCTGAGCGGCCACGGGTAATGCAGGGCGAGATCGGGAACCTCGCGCGCCATCCGTTCGGCGTCGGCCAGGCCCGCGCACTCATCCTCGGCGGTATAGCGCGCGATGTTGCAGGCCGCGCGCACCGTGTCCTGTATCGCCTTGGCGCTGAAATCGGTGCTGCTGGCCGAACCTTGGCGCCGGTCGAAATATACCGTCACGCTGAGGCCCTTGTCGCGCTGGTGCTCGACGGTTTCCACCTCGCCCATGCGCACCGTGACCGAGAGCCCGCTGTCGGCGCTCACCGCCGCCTCGGCCGCGCTCGCTCCCTGCGCGCGCGCGGCCTTGAGCGCATCCTCGATGATCGTGGCGAGGCTTGCGCTGTTCCAGGCCGGCGGCGTAAGGGCGCGCAGGGGTTCAGCCATGTGCGGCGCCCCGTCTTTGGACCGCGTCTTGCGGCGCGCCGCCATGAAACACCAGGCTGGTGCGCCCGTCTTTGTGTTCGATGCGCGAGAGCGCGGCATGGCGCACCTCGATCTGATGCATGTTTTTCAGCGGGATCTCCAGCACCCGGCACAGGATGGCGCGCACCACGCCCGCGTGCGCAATGAGCAACACGCGCCGGTTGGAGTGCTGCGCCAGGCACGCCTCCCAGGCCGCGCTCACGCGTTGATAAAATCCAAGCAGCGGCTCCGCGCCGGGCGGACGGTGGGCGAGTGGATTTTCATAAAAGCGCGTGAACAGGCTGTGGTCGGTGCGGCGCAGCTCCTCGCGGGTTTTGCCCTCCCAGGCGCCGAAGCCGATTTCCTGGAGACGTTCGTCCTCGCTCAGCGCGACGCCATGCCGCTCACTCAGCGCGCGCGCGAAGTCGCGACAGCGCTTGAGCGGGGAGGTCAGGATGTGGTGCCAGGAGGAATGGCCGTCTACGGCCCGCCACATCTGGCGCCAACCCAGTTCGCTCAAGGGGTCGTCCAGCTGTCCGCGGTAACGCCCTGCCCCGCCCACGGGTTCGCCGTGGCGCAGCAAGTCCACAATACAGCTACTCACAATTCGAAGGCGATCAGCGTATGCCCGCCCAGCCGGCCAGGGTGAGCAGGGCGATGATCACCAGCCAGGCGACCAGGGAACGCCACACCAAGGCCTGCGCGGCCTTGATCTGGTGAATCTCCATGTCGCTTTCCAGCGCGGCGCCGTTTTCGATCTGCAGCGCGCCCAGGCCGCTTGCCACCAGGAGTTTGGCGTTGAATTCTTCCCAGCCCTCGCGCCACTCGGCGGCGGCGTTCCGCCATTCGGTGAGGGCGTCCACGAAGCTGCCGATCACAGCGTAGCCGAGCGCCACCAGGCGCGCCGCGGGCCAGTTGAGGATGGCGTACAGGCGGCGCGCCGCGCGGGCGAAATCGCTGGTGGTGCGCTCGGTGCGCGTCTCGCTTTTCAGCACCGCGGCGAGCCGGTACAGCAGCGCACCGAGGGGCCCTAGCAGCACAAACCACAGCAGCACCCCGAACAGGCGCTCGTTGGCCTGCAACAGAATGGATTCGATCACCGCGCGCGGGATGTTAAAATTGGTGACAGGGATGTCCTCGTGCAGTATTTCGGTGGCGGCCTGGTGCGCGCGCGCCGTTTCTCCGGCCTCGCGCGCCTTCAGGTAAACCCGGATCTGGTCGTCCAGGTTCCTGGGGCCGAGACAATACAGCAATACCGCGACGCTGAAGGCAAAGCCGAGCAGCATATGGGTGTGATTCAGCAGCCAATACGCCAGGCCCACCGCGAACGCAGGAATACCGATGGCGAGCAGCACGTAGGCCGCGCCCAGCCTTACGTTGGGCAGGTTTTCGCGCAGCCGGTTGCCGAAATCCGTGAGCCAATCATAGCGCCGCGCGCCCTGGATGCCGGGGAACAGTTTTTCCGCGCCTAGGGCGAACAGGATGGCAAGCAGGTTCATGGGAAGTCCCGTCTCAATTCCACAATGTTAAAGTGTACAGGATGACGGCTGCTTGCACCAAGTCCATAGCCGTATTTTCAGCTTGCCAGCAGCGCGCGCAGGCGCGGCCAGTCAAAGTGCGGTCCGGGGTCGGTCTTGCGTTCCGGCGCGATATCCGAATGGCCCACGATACGCTCAGGCGTGATGCCGGGATAGCGGCGCATCAGGGCGCGCGTGACCTCGGCCAGCGACCGGTATTGCGCGTCCTCATAAGGCAAATCGTCCGCGCCTTCCAGCTCAACGCCGATGGAGAAATCATTACAATGCGCGCGGTTTTCAAAGCAGGATGCGCCCGCGTGCCAGGCGCGTTGGTGAAACGGCACAAACTGGATCAGCTCGCCGTCGCGCCGGATCAGCATGTGCGCCGACACGGGCGCCGTGCACGCCTTGGCGAAATAAGGATGGGCGGCGGGGTTGAGCGTGTTGGTGAACAGCGCCTCGATGTGCGGTCCGCCGAACTCGCCGGGTGGCAGGCTGATGCCGTGTATCACCAGGAGATCAATCACCGCATCCGCCGGGCGCGGGTCGCAGTTGGGGGAGGCCACGCGGCGCGCGCCGGTGAGCCAGCCGTTATGTATCTTCATGTCTCTCTATAATGAATTTTGCCAAACAGCGCTATGTTAATGCATTATGGGATTTGACTGCCTTAAGGAACCTCTGATGTAAGTCAGAGGTTCCGTGCGGTGCGGGGACGCACCGCCCTTTTTCCATACACATACGTGTTTGAAATTGGCAAACGGGCGGTGTCCATGTAAGAGCTTCCTTAATTATCAGAGTTCCCCTAATGGTAAAGCAATGGCGGGCTTATTCGTTCAAATACTGATCCTGCTGGCCGTGGCGGTGCTGGTGGTGGCGCTGTTCCGGCGCTTCAACCTGCCGACCATCCTCGGCTATCTGTTTGTCGGGGTGCTGGTGGGCCAGATGCCCGTCGCCGGTTTTGGCACGGGTGAGGGCACGCGCGCACTGGCCGAGTTCGGCGTGGTGTTTTTGATGTTCAGCATCGGGCTGGAGTTTTCCCTGGCGCGCATGCTGCGCATGAGGGGCGTGGTGTTCGGGCTGGGGGCGGCGCAGGTGCTGATCAGCACCGTGGTCGGCGCGGGGCTCGCGTGGGCGCTGGGCATGAGCCCGGCGGGCGCATTCGCGGTGGGCGGCTTGCTCGCCATGTCGTCCACCGCCATCGTGAGCAAGCAGCTGGCCGACCAGTTCGAGCTAGCCACCCGGCATGGACGGCTGGCCATGGGCGTGGTGCTGTTCCAGGACCTGGCGGTCATCCCGTTTTTAATCGTGATTCCGGCCTTGGCGGGCGGCATCGAGGGCGCGGTGGCGCAATCGCTGCTGCTGGCGCTTATCAAGGGCATCCTGGTGACGGCGGCGCTGCTCGCCGCGGGCCACTGGCTGCTGCGTCCGCTGTTTCGCGCCATTGCCGCAGGCCAGTCGCCGGAACTGTTCATGCTCGCGGTGCTGCTGGTGATTCTCACCGCCGCCTGGAGCACGCAACAGGCCGGGTTGTCGCTTGCACTGGGCGCGTTTCTCGCCGGCATGATGCTCTCCGAAAGTGAATTCCGCCATCAGGTGGAGGCCGACATCCGGCCGTTCCAGGACGTGCTGCTCGGCCTGTTTTTCATCACCGTGGGCATGCGCCTCGATCTTGCCGTGCTGCCGGCGCTGTGGCACTGGGTCTTGCTGCTGCTCGGCGCGCTGGTCGCGTTCAAGGCGCTGCTCGTCCTGCTGCTCGCGCGCCTGTCCGGCGCGCAGCAGGGCGTGGCGCTGCGTGCCGGGCTGGTGCTGGCGCAGGGCGGCGAGTTCGGCTTCGTGCTGTTGTCTCTGGCGCTCGATCACGGTCTGGTCGGCGGCCAGGCGGGGCAGATCGTGCTGGCCGCGGTGTTGCTCAGCATGGTGCTGGCGCCGTTGCTGATCCGCTACAATGGCTGGATCACGAAACGCGTTTTTGCGCTGAGCTACGGCGACAGCCTGACGCAGATGCAGGAAGAGGTGAGTGCCACGCGCGGCGGCAGGGAGAATCACGTCATCATCTGCGGCTACGGACGCGTCGGGCAGAACATCGGGCGCTTTCTGGAGCAGGAGGGGTTTGATTACACGGCGCTCGATCTCGACCCGCTGCGCGTGCGCGAGGCGCGCGAGGCGGGCGACCCAGTGAGCTACGGCGACTCGGCGCGGCGCGCGATTCTGGAAGCGGCCGGGCTAGACAAGGCGCGCGCCTTGATTATCAGCTTCAACGATATGGCGGCGAGCCTCAAGATACTGGCGCAGGTGCGCCGCCTGCGTCCCGATTTGCCGGTGCTGGTGCGCACGCGCGACGACGCGGACCTGGAGCGCCTGCAGGCGGCGGGCGCGACCGAGGTGGTGCCGGAAACGCTGGAAGCGAGCCTGATGCTGGCGTCGCATCTCTTGCTCATTTTGGGTGTGCCCATGTCCAAGGTGTTCCGCCGCATCCGCGAGGCGCACAACGACCGCTATCGTTTGCTGCGCGGATTTTTCCCCGGCGAAGAGCGCGCGGGCGCACCGGCGGAAGCCGTGTGCGAACAGTTGCACACCGTGACGCTGTCCGAGCGCGATCACGCGGTGGAACGCACCTTGCACGAGCTGCAACTGGACAAGCTGGGGGTGGTGGTCACGGCGGTGCGGCGGCGCGGCATCCGTGGCATGGCGCCCACGCCCGACATGCGCCTGCAGGAGGGCGACGTGTTGGTGCTGTACGGCGCGCCGCGAGCGCTGGAGCGCGCCGAGGTGGCGCTGATGCGCGGTTAGCTCATAGCCACAAGAGCGTGGCATGACGACAGCTTGAGCGGTGAAAAATAGGAACTTTGGTAATAACGTATATGGACGCCTTGTTTTACTCCACTATCCAAAGCCTGCCGCTGCTTGCGCGCGGCAAAGTGCGCGATCTCTACGAGGTGGATGAGCGGCATCTGCTCATCGTCACCACGGACCGCATCTCGGCCTTCGACGTGGTGCTGCCCACGCCTATTCCTGGCAAGGGCCGGGTGTTGAACGCCTTGTCCAACTTCTGGTTCGGGCGGCTCGCTTACCTCATGCCCAATCACCTCACCGCGACGGCCCCCGAAGAGGTGGTGAAGAGCGAAGCGGAACGCGCGCAGGTCGCGGGGCGCGCCGTGGTGGTGCGCAAACTCAAGGCGTTGCCGCTGGAGGCGGTGGTGCGCGGCTTTCTTGCAGGTTCGGCGTGGAAGGAGTACCGGGAAAAGGGCACGGTGAACGGCGTTCGCATGCCGCCTGGCATGCAGCAGGCCGAGCAGATACCGGAGGCGATGTTCACCCCCACCACCAAGGGTGGCCCGGGCCGGCATGATGAGCCGCTGCGCATCGAGCAAATGCGGCAATTGATCGGAACCGATCTGGCGCGTCAAGTCGAGGCGATGAGCCTTGCCTTATATTTGGAGTCCATGAAATACGCCGCTGGGCGCGGCATCATTGTCGCCGACACCAAGTTCGAGTTCGGCGTGGATGAGCAGGGCGAGCTGACCTTGATAGACGAGGCGCTGACCCCCGACTCTTCGCGTTTCTGGGCCAGCGACAGCTACCAACCCGGCACGAATCCGCCCAGCTTCGACAAGCAATACGTGCGCGACTACCTGGAGAGCATAGGCTGGAACAAGCAACCTCCTGCGCCGGAATTACCGCCGCACGTGGTGCGCGCCACCGCCGAGCGCTATCAGCAGGCGCTCAGCCTGCTGACCGGATGAGCACGTCGCGCGAGGACATCGCGCGCGCCGCCGAGTGCTTGCGCGCGGGCGGGGTGGTGGCGTTTCCCACCGAAACGGTGTACGGCCTGGGCGCGGACGCGCTCAATCCCCGGGCCGTCGCGCGCATCTATGCCATCAAGCGCCGTCCTCTTGATCACCCGCTCATTGTGCATCTGCCTGATGCTTTTTATCTTGAAAACTGGGCGCGCGACATCCCGCGCGCGGCGCACCTGCTCGCGGAAAAATTCTGGCCCGGACCGCTCACCCTGATTTTACCGCGCTCGCGCATAGTGCCGGACAACGTCACCGGCGGACAGGACAGTGTGGGCCTGCGCGTGCCCGGCCATCCCGTGGCCCTGGCGCTGCTGCAACAATTCGGCGGCGCCGTCGCCGCGCCCTCGGCCAACCGCTTCGGCCATGTCAGCCCCACCACCGCGCAACACGTGCGTGACGAATTGGGCGATGAAGTGGACATAACACTGGACGGCGGCGCGTGCCAAGTGGGGCTGGAGTCCACCATCGTGAGTCTGCTGGATGCGCGCCCGGTGATTCTGCGCCCCGGCGCAATTTCGCAGGCGCAGTTGAGCGTAGCGCTCGGCGTTACCGTGGCGCTCGGCGGCGCGGAGGAAAAACGCCTGCGGGCGCCGGGTCTGCTGGCCAGGCATTACGCGCCTGTTACACCTCTGCGTATCGTCGCACGTGAAAATCTGGAGCAACAAATCCGCCTGCTGCTCGCGCAAAACCAACGCGTGGCGGTGATTACCTGCACGCAGCCCGCGCAATTCGCCCAGGCGCATTATTATTTTCTGTCTTCCGATCCGATGTCCTACGCGCACGATTTGTACGCCACACTGCGCGCGGCCGACGCCGCACGCTACGACGCGCTGCTGATCGAGGCTGTGCCAGATGACGATGCCTGGCTCGCGGTGCGCGACCGTCTTACCCGCGCCGCGCAGACGGGTCAATGAAGTTGAGCGCGTCGAGTTTTTGACAAGCGCAGGCGGCGTGCTCGCCATGGGCGACCATTATGACCTCGGCGAAGCGCTGTGTTACCGCATTCCGCGCGTGCGCAACATGCGTAAGTGGCGCGTCGCAGAAGGCGTGCCAATCCCCCTCCCTTGGGGTGAGGGGGTGGGGGGCGGAAGGCTGGGTGTATCAGCAACAGCCTGGCCTTTTTTATGGTTTGACTTTACCCTAGGCGCATGTTGCCACCTGCGCCCACTATTCTCGAAGACGTGCGCCGCGCGCTGGCGGAGGATATCGGCGCGGGTGATCTTACCGCGGCGCTCATTTCGCCCTGCGCTTCAGCCAGGGCGGAGGTCATCAGCCGCGAGGCGGCGGTGTTGTGCGGCGCGGCGTGGTTTGATGCCGTGTTTCGTGAACTGGATGCGGCGGCGAGGGTGGCCTGGCGCGTGGCGGACGGTGAGGCCATAGCGCCGGATCAGGTTGTGTGCACGGTGCAGGGCCCGGCGCGCGCCCTGCTCAGCGGCGAGCGCACGGCGCTGAATTTCCTGCAAACCCTGTCCGGCACCGCGACGCTGGCGCGCCGTTATGCCGACGCGGTGCGCGGCACGGGCGTCAAGGTGCTGGACACGCGCAAGACCCTGCCCGGCCTGCGCCGCGCGCAAAAGTACGCCGTAGCGTGCGGCGGCTGTCACAATCACCGCACGGGTCTCTACGACGGAATTCTCATCAAGGAAAACCACATCCGCGCCGCGGGCTCGCTGACCGCCGCGCTGCGCGCGGCGCAGATTTCCGCGCCTCAGGATGTAGCGGTGGAAGTCGAAGTGCGTAATTTGGCGGAGTTGAGCGAAGCGCTGCATGCCGGTGCCAAACGCATCCTGCTCGACAATTTCACCCTGTCCGATTTGAAAACCGCGGTGCGGGAAACCCGGAAGCGCGCCCTGCTGGAAGTCTCCGGCGGCGTGACGCTGGAAAACATCCGCGCCATCGCGGAAACCGGGGTGGATTTTATTTCCGTGGGCGCGCTGACCAAGAACGTCCAGGCGGTTGATCTCTCGATGCGGTTTCTATAGTTGATGTCCCATGGTGCGCAAGTGCGCCTTGGCTTCCAGGGCGAGCAGTATCACGTCCAGTTCATTTTCCCACGGGTATTTTTCGCCGCTCGAATCCGCGTCCGGCGCGTGCAAGTGGTGAAACGGCGTGTCGGCGTAAATTTTTACCCGGCGCGTCTCTTCAATATTGGGGCTTAAGTCAGGCCAGATTTCGCGGAACATGTCCCGCGGGCGCGTAACATCCCACTCGGCGATTAACCTGTAGCGCGCGGGAAGATCGCGAAATGCTTCCGGCGTGCCGGTCTGAGGGCTGCAGGTGGTTTCATCCACATGATCGGTATGCATGAAGATGATGAGCTTGGGCGCATAGCGGACTATCTGCGGTGTGAGGTTTATGCCCGCCGGCATCCAGGAGGAAAACGCCACGTCGAACGGGAAACCGATGGGCGCGCAGCGAGCCTCGCGCATTTCATAACAAGCGCCGTCGTAAAAGTCCTTGATCTGGTTCGGCTTGGCCTTTGCATCGCGCACGCCGATCACCTTTACACCCTCGCGCGCCAGCAGGCTGCCGATGAAGCCGTTGCCGGGGTGCAGATCGCACACCACGGGGTGGTGCGCCACCTGCTTGATATAGTGCGCCAGCGCGCGTATCTCGCCGTGCAGCGGATAATACGGCGCAATCGTGGGGCCCAGCAGTTTGGGGTCGCGGTCGGGGTTGCTGA
Source organism: Pseudomonadota bacterium (assembly GCA_041695325.1). Lineage (GTDB taxonomy): Bacteria > Pseudomonadota > Gammaproteobacteria > SURF-13 > SURF-13 > SURF-13. The sequence continues at coordinate 47,223 of JBGFRC010000024.1, read as the reverse complement.
ACACCAGATAATGTAACGGCAAATCCTTGATGCGTTCGTCAAAGGACAGGGTCTCATTCCACGCCGGATGCAACTTCTGCTGAAACGCGAAGATGCGATTGAACATGTCATTGCTGAACGATTCCATGTCGCGCAGTTTTTCAAATTTGTTCATATAAGAAGTAGATAAAGTGTAATACCAGCATGGCGTAAAGGGCGGCCAGCGCATCATCCAGCATGATGCCGAAGCCGCCGTGGATTTTCCGGTCGCACAGGCGCACCGGCCAGGGCTTCCAGACGTCGAACAGACGGAACAAGACGAAGCCTATAGCTGCCCAAGCCCAGCCCGGAGGGGCGGCGCTCATGGTGATGAGATAGCCTACCGCTTCGTCCCACACGATGCCGGGGTGATCGCGCGCGCCGAGCGCGCGCGCGGCGCTGGCACAGAGCGCGATGCCGATGAGGAACAGCAGCGCGGTCAACGCGAGATAGCCCCACAGGGGTAAGGGTTGCATGACGAGATACAGCGCCACGCCGAGCAGCGTGCCGAAGGTGCCGGGCGCGTAAGGCAGCGCGCCGAGGCCGAGGCCGAAAGCCAGACTATGCGCCGGATTGCGCCATACGTGCGCGGGCAGGGCTGACCTTTTACTTGAAGTGGTCATAGCCGGATGCTTTGGGTATATAGAGAGAGCCATCAGCGCGCATACAGCGCAAACCGGGCTCAGTCTCAATGAGACCGATGCGCGTGTAGCCGCAGGAAAACGCCCCGAACGTGCGTTTGAGCGCCGCTTCTTTGGATGGCGGAACGGTGAAGCAGAGTTCGTAATCATCTCCGGCGCTGAGCGCAAGCGCACGAGCCCGCTCTTCGCCGCAGGCGCGTACAGCGGGCGAGAGCGGCAGCGCATCCACATCGAGCCGCGCGCCTGCGCCGCTTGCCTTCAGAATGTGGCCGAGATCGGCCACGAGGCCGTCGGAAACGTCTATTGCGCTGTCGGCGATGCCGCGCAGCGCCATGCCTTCCCGCACGCGCGGTTCGGGGCGATTGAGCCTGTCGAGCGCGTGTTGCGGCCCAGGTACTTGCTGTTTGCTTTGCGCGACAAGCAACCCCAAACCGGCATCACCCAGCGTGCCTGTGATGTAAATCGCATCATCCGGGCGCGCGCCGCTGCGCAATAGCGCGGCGCCCCGCGGTAACAAGCCGTGTATTTGCACCGTGATGGAAAGCGGGCCGCGCGTGGTGTCGCCGCCGATGATCTGTACCCGGTAGCGTTCGGCGAGGTCGAAAAAACCGTCGCTGAACGCCTGCAGCCAGCCTTCATCGGCTTCCGGCAGGGTGAGGGCGAGCGTGGCGGCAATGGGCTCCGCGCCCATCGCCGACATGTCGCTTAAATTGACCGCCAGCGCCTTGTAGCCGATATCATAGGGTTCGGTGCGGGTTGGAAAATGCACGCCGGAAACCAGCGTATCTACGGATGCGGCAAGCTGCATCCCTGCGGGAATATCGAGCACGGCCGCGTCGTCACCAATGCCGAGGACGACGAGCGGCGAGCGCATGCGCGCGGCGCGGCGCGCGAAATAGCGCTCGATCAGCGCAAATTCATCCATGTTCAAGCTCCAGCGAGTTCCACCGGGCGCAATCGGCGCGCGAGCTTGTCCAGGATGCCGTTGACGTATTTGTGGCTGTGCGCGCTGCCGAACAGCTTGGCCAGCTCCAGCGCCTCGTTGATGACCACGCGGTACGGGATGTCCGGCCGGTGCTGTAATTCATAAGCACCGATGCGCAGGATGGTGCATTCTACCGGGTCCACTTCATCAAGCGGACGATCCAGCAGCGGGGTGAGCAGCGCGTCCAGCTCGCCGTGATGCCGCACGACGTTTTCCAGCAATTCGTGGAAATAGTCCACCGAGGCCTCTCGCATGTCCTGCTCCGCTACGAACTGCGCGCTGATCTCGGCGCTGTCCTGCCGTGTCACGTGCCATTGATACAGCGCTTGCAGCGCAAGCTGCCGCGCGCGGCGGCGGGCATGTTTCATGCCGCGCCGCGCCGTGCGCGCGCCTTCCTGCCGAAGCCGGCGCGAGAGACGCCGGATTCGCGCTGGAATTGAATCATCTCCAGCGCGGCGAGCGCAGCCTCCGCGCCCTTGTTGTTGACGCCGGGACGCGCGCGCGCCGCGGCCTGACGCATATTGTTCACGGTCAGCACGCCGAAGCCGACCGGCATGTCGAGCCACCAGGTGGTTTGCAGCAAACCCTGGGCGCAGGCGCCGCACACGTATTCAAAGTGCGGCGTCTCGCCGCGCACCACCGCGCCGAGCGCGATGAGCGCGTCGTAGTCGCCCGTGGTGCTTAAAAGTTTCGCCGCCAGCGGTATTTCAAACGCCCCCGGCACGCGCACCACATGTATGCGATTGCGCGCTACGCCGTAGCGCTGTAACGCCGTCAGCGCGCCGTTCAGCAGACCTTCCACGATATCGGCGTTGAAGCGCGCTGCGATGATGGCGACACGTACGCCGCGCGATGAGAAGGCAGCTTCGGCGGGTCTGGATTTTTTCATTTGAACGTAGTGCTCACACTGAGCGGCAGGCGATGAACAAGATTTTCCGCTTGCTACTCGCCGCTCGCCACAGGCGGTTGCGCCACGTACTCCACAATCTCCAGATCAAATCCGGACAGCGCGTGTATTTTCTTGGGCGCGCTTAGCACCTGCATCTTGCGCACACCAAGATCGGCGAGTATCTGCGCGCCCACGCCATAGGTGCGGATGTCCGCCGTGGCCTCATGCGCCGCGCCGCGCTGCACCAGACGCTGCAGCAGCTCATCCGGTGTTTCCGGCCGGCGCAGCACCACCGCCACGCCATGATTCTGCGCGGCGATGTAGTGCAGGGCGCTGTGCAGGGTCCAACTGCCGTCGGCGCGCAACATGCCCACCGCGTCGCAGGTGGTGGGAAGGTGTACGCGCACCGGCGTCGCCTTGTCCTTCTCAATCACGCCGCGCACCAGGGCGAGATGCAGCTCATGGTCTATGGTATCACGATAGGTCACCAGCCTGAACTCGCCGCTGCCGGTCTGTACGCGCGTATCGGACACGCGCCGCACGGTTTTTTCCGATTGCATGCGGTGACGGATAAGATCGGCGATGGTGCCGATCTTGAGGCCGTGCACGAGCGCGAATTGTTCCAGATCGGGGCGGCGCGCCATGCTGCCGTCCTCGTTCAGGATTTCCACGATCACGCCCGCGGGTTCGAGTCCGGCGAGACGGGCGAGATCGCAGGCCGCCTCGGTGTGACCGGCGCGCGTCAGCACCCCGCCCGGCTGCGCCATGAGCGGAAAGACGTGTCCGGGCTGCACCAGGTCGGAAGGCCGGGCGTTCGGCGCCACCGCGGTGCGGATGGTGTGCGCACGGTCCCGCGCCGAGATGCCGGTGGTGACGCCGCGCGCGGCTTCGATGGAGAGAGTGAAGTTAGTGCCGTGCTGGGTGTAGTTGTCGCTCACCATGAGCGGCAGGCGCAAGACCTCACAGCGTTCGCGCGTGAGCGTGAGGCAGATCAGGCCGCGGCCGTAGCGCGCCATGAAGTTGATGTCCTCCGCGCGCGCGTGAATTGCGGCCATGATGAGGTCGCCTTCGTTCTCGCGTCCTTCGTCATCCAGCAGGATGACCATCTTGCCGGCGCGGATGTCGGCGATGATGTCTTCAATCGTGTTCAGCGGCATGTGTGCAACCTTTCCAGATAACGCGCGATGATGTCCACTTCCAGATTGACCCGGTTGCCCGCGTGCCGATCACCCAGCGTGGTGTGATGCAGGGTGTGCGGGATAAAGTTGACGGAAAACGCGTTACCGGCGATTTCATTCACGGTGAGACTCACTCCATCCACACAAATGGAGCCTTTCACGGCGATGTATTTCGCTAATGCGGCGGGGGCCTCAATGCTCACGCGCAGCGATGCGCCTTCCGGCCGGCTGCTCAGCACACGGCCCACGCCGTCCACGTGCCCGGTGACAAAATGGCCGCCGAGCGGCGCGCCGGCGGCGAGCGCCGGTTCCAGATTGACACGCTCGCCCGGCTTGAGCGAGCCCAGTGTGGTGCAGCGCTGCGTTTCGGCCGAGATGTCTGCGGCGAAACTCCGCGCGTCGCGCTCCGTTACGGTAAGACATACCCCGTTTACCGCGATGCTGTCGCCGGCGCATATTTTGGAGAGGTCGAGATCGCCGCCGATGCGCGCACGCACGTCCGCGCCCCTGCGCGTAAGCTCGGTGACGGCGCCGACGGACTGGATAATGCCGGTGAACATGATCTGAAAAATTTCATCTTAGCCGCTAAATACCGGCTTGGCTATACATAACGCCATACAACGGCCGGGCGGTGATGCGCCAGTCCCTGCCGATCGGGCGCATGTCGAGGATGTCGAGCGTGAGGCGCTGCGCCAGGCGTTGCAGCGCGGGCAGGTGTAACAGGCCGCGCGCGCTGTCGCCCAGCAGGGCGGGCGCGAGATAAATAACGAGCTCATCCACCAGCTGCGCCTCCATCAGCGCGCCGCTTAAAACCGGTCCGGCCTCCACCAGCACGTCGTTGATTTCGTGCCGTCCGGCGAGATGGCGCAGCGCGGCGCGCAAGTCCACCTTGCCATTTTGTCCGCTCAGGCTCACGGTCTCAATCACGGCGGGAGGATTTTTAGCGGCATCGCGCCCGCCGGTAATGACCAGGGTGCGTCCCGGCTGCGCGAGCATGCGCGCGTTGCGCGGGAAGCGCAGGCGAGAGTCCAGCACCACGCGCAGCGGCTGCTTGCCCTGGAATGCATCGAACTCCGGCAGGCGCACGGTGAGCAGCGGGTCGTCGCTGAGCACGGTGTTGACGCCGGTCATGATCGCGCCGCTCTCGGCGCGCAGGCGCTGCACATCAGCCCGCGCCGCCGCGCCGCTGATCCATTTGCTCTCGCCGTCCGCCGCCGCAGTGCGCCCGTCGAGCGTCATGGCCAGTTTCACGCGCACCAACGGGCGGCCTGAACGCATGCGCATGACGAAGCCGCGATTCAATTTTTCCGCCTCGGCTTGCAGGAGGCCGTGTTCCACAGCAATGCCCGCCGCGCTCAATCGTTTTAAACCTTGACCGGCCACCTTGGGATTGGGGTCGAGCATGGCCGCCACCACGCGCGCCAGGCCCGCCTGGATCAGCGCTTCGGTGCAGGGCGGAGTGCGGCCGTGATGACAGCAGGGTTCGAGCGTGATGTAAGCGGTGGCGCCGCGCGCGCGTTCACCGGCTTCGTTTAAGGCGTGGATTTCCGCGTGCGCTTCACCGGTGCGCCGATGCCAGCCTTCGCCAACGATTTCATCGCCCTGCGCGATGACGCAGCCGACGCGCGGATTCGGGTGCGCCGTGTACAGGCCGCGCGCCGCGAGTTGCAGGGCGTGGGCCATGCAGGCGTGATCCTGCACCATCATTTCTTAACGGCGTCGGCGGTAATCAGCGGGAGCTGCTTTTTGGCCTCTGCGGCGGGCTGGTTTTCCAGGCGCTCGATCTCCTCGCGGAAGGCGCGCACGTCCTGGAAGCTGCGATACACCGAGGCGAAGCGCACGTAGGCGACTTCATCCAGCGCGCGCAGCTCGTCCATCACCCACTCGCCCAGGGTGCGCGAGGGCAGCTCGCGCTCGCCGCCGGCGCGCAGGCGCTGTTTGATGCGCTGCACCGCGGCCTCGATTTTGTCGCTCGGCACGGGGCGTTTTTCCAGGGCGCGCATCATGCCGCCGCGCAGCTTGTCTTCATCAAAATTGGCCCGGCTGCCGTCGCGCTTGATGATGCGCGGCATGGCAAGCTCGGCGGACTCGAAGGTGGTGTAGCGCTCGCCGCACACCAGACACTCGCGGCGGCGGCGCACCTGGCTGCCCTCGCTCGCCAGGCGCGAGTCCACCACCTTGGTGTCTTCGGCTCCGCAGAAGGGGCAGCGCATGACGGCTCACCCCCGTCCTGACCCCCCCCCGTCAAGGGGGAAGGAGCCGGGCTGGATATAGCGTTGGTTTATTCTATCCGCCATACACCGGCAGGCGGCGGCAGATGTCCAGCGCCTGCTGCTTGACGCGCGCGATCACCTTTTCGTCCGTGATGTTGTCCAGCACGTCGCAGATCCAGCCCGCGAGCAGACGCGCGTCATTTTCGTTAAAACCGCGCGTGGTGATGGCCGGGGTGCCGATGCGGATGCCGCTGGTCACGAACGGCGACTGCGGGTCGTTGGGCACGGCGTTCTTGTTCACCGTGATGTTCGCCTTGCCGAGCGCGGCCTCGGCGTCCTTGCCGGTGAGCTTCTTGTTCACCAGGTCCACCAGGAATAAATGATTGTCGGTGCCGCCGGAGACCACGTTATAGCCGCGCTCGATCACGGTCTTGGCCATGGCGCGCGCGTTGGTGAGCACCTGCTGCTGATAGGTCTTGAATTCCGGCGCCAGCGCCTCCTTGAAGGCCACCGCCTTGGCGGCGATGACGTGCATCAGCGGTCCGCCCTGGATGCCGGGGAACACGGTGGAGTTGAGCTTCTTCTCGATGTCCGGGTTGGCGCGCGCCATAATGACGCCGCCGCGCGGGCCGCGCAGGGTCTTGTGCGTGGTGGAGGTGGTGACGTCGGCGATGTTCACCGGGCTGGGATACACGCCCGCCGCGATCAGGCCCGCTGGGTGGGCGATGTCCACGAACAAATAGGCCCCCACCTTGTCCGCGATGGCGCGGAAGCGCTGCCAGTCCACCACGCGCGAATAGGCGGAAAAACCCGCCACGATCATTTTCGGTTTATGCTCCAGCGCCAGCTTTTCCACCCGGTCATAGTCAATCTCTCCGGTGGCGGGATTGAGACCGTACTGCACGGAGTTATAAATCTTGCCGGAAAAATTCACCTTTGCGCCGTGCGTGAGATGACCGCCGTGGGCGAGGCTCATGCCGAGGAGGGTGTCGCCCGGATTGAGCAGCGCCGTGTACACCGCGGCGTTGGCCTGCGAACCGGAGTGCGGCTGCACGTTGGCGTAATCGGCGCCGAACAATTTCTTCACCCGCTCGACGGCAAGCTGCTCGGCCACGTCCACGTGTTCGCAGCCGCCGTAGTAGCGCTTGCCGGGATAGCCTTCGGCGTATTTATTGGTGAGCACCGAACCTTGCGCCTCCAGCACCCTGGGGCTGGCATAATTTTCCGAGGCGATGAGCTCGATGTGATCCTCCTGACGCCGGCTTTCCGCCTGGATGGCGTTCCACAGCTCGTCGTCAAAACCGGCGATTTTCATGCTTTTGCTGAACATGGGTTTCCCTGAAGTAAAGACTCTAAGAATAACCGATTTTTGCCCCCATTTCGCGGGCATCGGTCAAGGCATCGGGGCGAGATTTTGAGATAAACTTTGAAACGTCAAAAGACCTACGGAAAGGAGTCTACCATGATGCAGCAAATGTACCTGTGCCTGCAAAACCGTATTCCCGCCTGGATCGTCTCGCTCATCGTCGTCCTGATACTCACCTGGTTTACCCTGAGTCCGGCCATCATGATGGCGGCGGGCGTGGGATGGACGCTGGTGTATTGGCTGGCTTCCATCGTGTGGTGTTTCTTCAAGGCGCTCAATGCGCCCAAGCCGGGCGAGCAGCAGCAAGGGGGCGGTTAAAGGGTGATGCAAAGCTCGTTTTGCATCACATTAAGCTTCCGTGGCGGCGTATCATTCCGGTGGGCTGCTCAGCAACGCCTCTACCACCGCAGTCCAGGCGGCGGCGATGTTGGCGCGGTTGTAGCCGCCGCCGCCCAGGGCGAGCAGGCGTCCTTCGCAACACGCCTCGGCAATCCCGCACAAACTCGCGGCGGCGTGGCGGTGCGCCTCGCGGCTATAGCCCAGGTGGGTGATGGGATCATCGGCCAGACTGTCTGCGCCGCATTGCAAGATAATAAACTCCGGGCGCGCGTCGCGCAGGAACCGCTCCACGCGCGGCCAGGCGGCGAGGAAATCCTGATCGATGGCGCCCGGCGGCATGGGGATATTGAGCTTGCTGCCTGCGGCCGCCCCCGCGCCGCGTTCGTGCGCCGCGCCGGTGCCGGGGTATAAAGTGCGCCCGTCCTCGTGCAGATCGGCGATGAACACATCGGGGTCGCCCTCGAAGGCGTAGAACACCCCGTCGCCGTGGTGCGCATCTATGTCCACATAGGCGATGCGCTTGACGCCGTACTCCGTGCGCAAGCTCTCGATCACCACGCCGCAGTCGTTGAACACGCAAAAACCCGCCGCCGTGTCGCGCCGGGCGTGATGCAGGCCCGCAATGGGCACGAAAGCGTATCGGCAGCGGGCTTCCATGATACGGCGCATGGCGTCGAGCGCCGAGCCCGCCACCGTGGCCGCAGCCTCGTATACGCCGGGAAACGCGGGCGTGTCGCCGTAGTCGAGATAGCCGCGTCCGGTTTGGGATTGCGCCTGGACGCGCTGCACGTAGTCGTGGGTGTGGAAGCGCTCGATTTCCTCCTGGGTCGCCTGCACCGGCGCGCACACGCTGACGCGCCGGTGCAGCCCCAGCCGCCGCGCTTCGTTCCAGAACGCATCCATCCGGTCCGGCCCGAACGGATGGCCGTGGCCGAAGCCGTAGCGCGCCAGCGCCGCGCCGATGTATACGCATACCCGGTCCATCGGAAGTCAGTTTACCATCCCTGAAAAATAGTCATTGACAGGCGCGGCGTATTTTGTTTTAGTAACGCCACCTCAATCACACAGGAGCAAGACGCCCAATGTTACGCACCCTTGAAGAACCTCCCGGTAGTAGTCAGCCATCGAATCATCACCTCCGATGGGAACGACCTTCCCCCCCCGTTGAAAACCTGACGCTGCATGTCAACAAAAGTTTCCCCAACCGCTACCTCGCCATAGAAGGCCACAAGCTTTATCCCTTTACCGCCGACGTCAAGCCGCTGTTCGAAGCCTACCAGCGCCGCGCCCAAGTCCCGCTCTCCGATTACACCTTCGCCAACAACATCATCTGGCTGACCCAGAAGAGCGGCTTTTACCAGATCATCGAGGACTGCTTCTGCCTGTTCAGTCTGACCGGCGACGGCCTTGCCATGCTGCTGCCGCCGCTCGGCGCGCCGCAGGATCAGCCGGGCGCGCTCGCCGCCTGCTTCGAGATCATGGACGGCTACAACGCCACCCCCTGGCTCGGCAAGGTCGAGTTCGTGTACCGCGATTTCCTTCAGGCGCTGAACCTGGAGCAGGACGTCCCGTTCCCCGCCGTGACCAATAACTGGCTGGTGGAACGCGCGCTACCGGACTACATCTATACCACCTCCGACCTGATCGAGCTCAAGGGCAACGCCTACAAGACCAAGCGCAACGAGATCAATCAGTTCCGGCGCAGCTATCCCGGTCACCGCATGGAGCCGGCGGGGCGCGAGCACTGGGACGGCATCCGCGACCTCGTCAACCGCTGGCTGCAGGGGCGCATCAAATATCTGCCCGCACAGGAGATACCCCATTTTCTGTGCACCGCGGAGCTGGAACGCACCGCCATCAACCGCGCGCTGGAGCACTACGACTATCTGGGATTGGGCGGCCTGTGCCTTATCATCGGCGGGCGCATCGAAGGCTTCACCTTCGGCGAGCGCATCACCGCGGACGTGGCCAGCGTACTGGTGGAGAAAACCAACTTCACCATCCAGGGCTCGGCGCAATACCTGTTCCGCGAATTCGCCAAGACCTACCGCGACTGCACCTTCATCAACGTCGGTGACGACCTGGGCCTGGAAAACCTGCGCAAGGTGAAGATGAGCTACCGCCCGGCGCTGTTTGGCGAGAAGTTCACCCTCAGCCGTTACAGTGCTCAAGGCTGAACCTGCCACGCCGTCCGGCGTAAAGCTGCAGGTGGATGCGCCTGCCTGTGCGCGTCCGCACTTGCCTGCGCGCAGCGCGCAAGCAGGCGCAGACAGGCGCGGCGCGGGAATACGCGCCGCGCTGCCCGCCGACCTTGACGCCCTGGCCGCGCTGGAGCGCCACTTCCCCGGCGACCGCCTGTCGCCGCAAAGTTTGCGCCGCCTGCTACACAGCGCCAGCGCGGAAGTATGGGTGTATGAAGAAGATGGGTGCGTGGCAGGCAACGCCGTGCTGCTCTACCGGCGCAACTCGCTCCAGGCGCGGCTCTACTCCATCGCCGTGCATCCCTCCTATCAAGGCCGCGGCATCGCCCGCGCGCTGCTCGCGCACGCCGAGTGCGCGGCGGGGGAGCGAGGCTGCCGCGTATTAAGCCTGGAAGTGCGCAGCGACAACGCCCCCGCCTTGCGCCTGTACCGGAAGGCAGGCTTTCAGCTTATGCGGCGGATCGCCGATTACTACGAAGACCACGCCCCCGCTTTGCGTCTGGAGAAGCCGGTAGCAAGCGCCATGTAACAAGCAATCGCGGGCGAATATCCACTATCATAGCGCCTGATCCTTTTTCTCCTGTCACTTGTATCTTGTAACTGCCTTTATGCAATACATCTACACCATGAACCGCGTCGGCAAGGTGGTGCCGCCGAAGCGTGAAATTCTCAAAGACATCTCCCTCTCGTTTTTCCCCGGCGCCAAGATCGGCGTGCTGGGCTTAAACGGCTCCGGCAAATCCACCCTGCTGCGCATCATGGCGGGCGTGGACAAGGACTATATCGGCGAGGCGCGCCCGCAGCCCGGCATCCGCATCGGTTTCTTGCCGCAGGAGCCGCAGCTCGATCCGAAAAAGGACGTGCGCGGCAACGTGGAAGAGGCGGTGGCCGAGACCAAGGCGCTGCTCCGGCGCTTCGACGAGGTGAGCCTGCGCTTCGCCGAGCCGATGGACGATGAGGAGATGAACAAGCTGCTCGAGGAGCAGGCCACGTTACAGGAGAAAATTGACGCCGCGGGCGCGTGGGAGCTGGATCGCACTTTAGAAGTGGCCGCCGACGCGCTGCGCCTGCCGCCGTGGGAGGCGGACGTCGGCAGGATTTCCGGCGGCGAGCGGCGGCGCGTGGCGCTGTGCAAGCTGTTGCTGTCCAAGCCCGACATGCTGCTGCTGGACGAGCCGACCAACCACCTCGACGCCGAATCGGTCGCCTGGCTGGAGCGTTTCCTGCACGAGTACCCCGGCACCGTCATCGCGGTGACCCATGACCGTTACTTTCTCGATAACGTGGCGGGCTGGATCCTGGAGCTTGACCGCGGACACGGCATCCCCTGGCAGGGCAATTACTCCTCCTGGCTGGAGCAAAAGGAAAAACGCCTGGAGATAGAGGAAAGGCAGGAGAGCGCACGCCAGCGCGCCATGAAGGCGGAGCTGGAATGGGTGCGCAGCAACCCCAAGGGCCGCCATGCCAAGAGCAAGGCGCGTCTCGCGGCCTTCGATGAACTCTCCGCGCAGGAGGTGCAGAAGCGCAACGAGACCAAGGAACTGTATATTCCTCCCGGCTCGCGCCTGGGCGACCTGGTGATCGAGGCGGACAATCTGCGCAAGTCATTCGGCGAGCGGGTATTGATTGACGGCTTGAGCTTCAACCTGCCGCGTGGCGGCATCGTGGGCGTGATCGGCCCCAACGGCGCGGGCAAGACCACCTTGTTCCGCATGCTGGTGGGACAGGAAAAGCCGGACGCCGGCGCCCTGCGCGTGGGCGAGACGGTGCAACTTGCCTACGTGGATCAATCGCGCGATGCGCTGGACGGCAACAAAACCGTATGGCAAGAACTCTCCGGCGGACTCGACATGATTACCGTGGGCAAGTTCGAGATGCCCTCACGCGCCTACCTGGGGCGCTTCAACTTCAAAGGCGCCGACCAGCAAAAACTGGTTAAGGATTTATCCGGCGGCGAGCGTAACCGCCTGCACCTCGCCAAGTTATTAAAAAGCGGCGGCAACGTGCTGCTGCTCGACGAGCCGACCAACGATCTGGACGTGGAAACCCTGCGCGCGCTGGAAGAGGCACTGTTGGATTTCGCCGGCTGCGTGGTGGTCATCTCGCACGACCGCTGGTTCCTGGATCGCATCGCCACCCACATGCTCGCCTTCGAGGGCGAGGGCGTAGTCACCTGGTTCGAGGGCAACTACGCCGACTACGAAGCCGACCGCAAGCGCCGCCTGGGTGTGGAGGCCGACCAGCCGCACCGGCTGAAGTACAAACGGCTTGCAAGCTGATAATCTAACGGCATGCCCAAGGCGATACCCGCAGACTCAGTCGGTCTGGTCACCCCGCAGACGCGCCGTTTCAGCGCGCCGCTGGCGCTCGACTGCGGACGCACGCTGGACGAGTATGAGGTGGTTTACGAGACCTACGGCGAGTTAAACTGCGATCGCTCCAACGCGTTGCTGATCTGCCACGCGCTGTCCGGCGATCACCACGCGGCGGGCTATCACTCGCCGGACGACAAGAAACCGGGCTGGTGGGACTCCTGCATCGGTCCCGGCAAGCCGTTTGACACGCGGCGCTTCTTTGTGGTGTCGCTCAATAATCTGGGCGGCTGTAAGGGCTCCACCGGGCCGGTGAGCCTGAATCCCGCCACCGGCAAGCCGTACGGCCCCGACTTCCCCATCGTCACGGTGCGCGACTGGGTGCGAAGCCAGAAACGTCTGGGCGAGGCGCTCGGCATCGAGCAATGGGCGGCGGTGATCGGCGGCAGCCTGGGCGGCATGCAAAGCCTGCAATGGGCGATGGACTACCCGAATGGCCTGCGCCACGCGCTGGTGATCGCCGCCGCGCCCAAGCTCTCAGCGCAGAACATCGCGTTCAACGAGGTGGCGCGTCAGGCCATCATGTCCGACCCCGATTTTCACGCCGGGCATTATTATGAGCACAACGTCACGCCGCGCCGCGGCTTGATGCTGGCGCGCATGCTCGGCCACATCACCTATCTCTCCGATGACGCGATGCGCGCCAAGTTCGGACGCGAGCTGCGCGAAGGCAAGCTCGGTTTCGGCTTCGACGTGGAATTCCAGGTCGAAAGCTACCTGCGCTATCAGGGCCAATCGTTCGTCGAGCGTTTTGACGCCAATACCTATTTGCTGATGACCAAGGCGCTGGACTATTTCGATCCCGCGGCGGAGTTCGATCACAATTTGTCGGCGGCCTTGAGGCAGGCACAGGCGGGATTTCTGGTGCTGGCCTTCACCAGCGACTGGCGTTTTCCGCCGGTGCGCTCGCGCGAGATCGTGCGGGCGCTGCTCGATAACGACCACGACGTGAGTTACGCCGAGATCACCTCGCACGAAGGGCACGATGCCTTTCTCATTCCCAATCCGCGCTATCAGGCGCTGCTGCGCGCCTATATGGAGCGCGTGGCCGTTGAGGCGGGTGTGCCATGACCCAACGGTTGCCCGCACTGCGCCCCGATCTTGAAATCATCAGCGAGTGGATCGCGCCCCAAAGCCGCGTGCTCGATCTCGGTTGCGGCGATGGCGCGCTGCTGTCCTACCTCAACGCCACGCGCGAGGTCACCGGCTACGGCCTGGAACTGGACGAGGATAAAATCCAGAAGTGCCTCGAGAACAAGGTGAACGTGATTCAGAGCGACCTCGACGCCGGCCTGTCGGGTTATTTCGATGCGGATTCGTTTGACTACGTGATCCTGTCGCTCACCCTGCAGGCGGTGCGCTACCCGGAGCGGTTGCTGGATGAAATGCTGCACGTGGGCAGCGAGGGCATCGTGAGTTTCCCCAATTTCGGTTACTGGCAAAATCGTCTGCAAATCGCGTTCGGCGGCCACATGCCGGTGTCGCGCAACCTCCCCAATGACTGGTACAACACGCCCAACATTCATCTGTGCACGCTCAGGGATTTTGAAAACCTGTGCGCGAAAAAAGACATCGTGATCCTGCAACGCACGGTGGTGGACCAGGCGCACCGCACCAGCCTGGGGATGACGCTGCTGCCTAATCTGCTGGGCGAGATCGCGCTGTATCGCTTCCGGCGCAAGCCGGGTTGACCGGGCCGCCGCCTTCCAGACCGCTGATGCGCGCGCGCATCCCCCACAGCAGCCACAGTCCCGGCAGCGCCGCGAGCGCGGTGATGAGGAAAAAAATCACCCAGCCCAACTCGTCGGCCAGTAGCCCCGCGGGCGGGCCGAGGTATTGCCGGCCGAACGCGGCCAGCGCGGAAAACAGTGCGAACTGCATCGCCGTGTAACGGTGGTCGCACAGCGCCATGAGCAGCGCCACAAACGCCGCCGTGCCCATGCCGCCGCTCACCTGCTCGAACACCACGGCGGCGACGAGCAGCGCGTAACTCTTTCCCGCCCACGCCAGCAGCATGAAGCTCAGGTTGGAAACCGCCTGTAGCACGCCGAACAGCATCAAGGCGCGGTAGAGCCCGAGTTTCGGCAGCAGCGCGCCGCCAAACAGCGCGCCCAGAATCAGTGCAAGCAAACCCAACCCTTTGTTGACCGCGCCTACCTCACTCAAGGAAAAGCCCACGCCGCGCAGCAGAAAGGCGGTGCTCAACGCGCCCGCGAAGGCGTCGCCGAATTTGTACAGCACGATCAGCAGCAGTATCCACAGCGCGCCCGTGAGAGAGTGCAGCGAAACGAAGGCTTTTAACGGCCCGGTCACCGCCTCCTGCAGGGTGCGCGGCGGAATGATGCGCCCGTCCGGCTCCGGGCCGAGCAGCGTGGCGATCACGCCGATAATCATCAAGCCCGCCAGAATGAGATACGTGGTCTGCCAGCCGAAGTGGTCGGCGAGAATCAGTGCGCCCGCGCCCGATACCAGCATGGCGATGCGATAGCCCATCACCGACACCGCCGCGCCCGCGCCGCGCTCCGCCGGGCGTAACACGTCGGCGCGGTAAGCGTCGAAGGCGATGTCCTGCGAAGCGGAGGCGAAGGCGACAAACAAGGCGAGCGCCGCCAGGGCCCACAGCGCATGCTGCGGCGAAGAAAGTCCCATCGCCGCGATGCCCAGCATGAGCACAAGCTGGGTGGCGACCATCCAGCCGCGTCGTCGCCCCAACCACGGCGGCACAAACCGGTCCATGAACGGCGCCCACAGGAACTTTATCGTGTAAGGCAGGCCCACCAGCGTGAAGATGCCGATGGTTTTCAAATCCACCCCCGCAGTGGTCATCCACGCCTGCAGCGTCCCGCCGGAAAGCGCCAGCGGCAGGCCGGAGGAAAATCCGAGCAGCAGCACCACCGCCACGCGGCGGTTGGTGAAGATGGCGAGGTAGTCTTTGATCAGCATCAGAGCTTGTAATCGTAATCCATCGTCAACGGCGCATGGTCGGAGAAGCGCTGCGCTTTATAAATCGAAGCCGATTTCACTTTATCCGCGAGACCCGGCGTGATGACCTGATAATCAATGCGCCATCCGACGTTTTTCTCCCACGCCCGGCCGCGGTTGGACCACCAGGTGTATTGCTCCGGCTCCTGATTCACCACGCGGAACGCGTCCACGAAGCCGAGCTTGTCGAATAATTGATCCATCCAGGCGCGCTCTTCGGGGAGGAAGCCGGAATTTTTCTGGTTGCCGCGCCAGTTTTTGAGATCAATATTTTTGTGCGCGATGTTCCAGTCGCCGCACAGGATGTATTCGCACTTGCTGCGGCGCGTTTTTTTCAGCACCGGTACCAAGCGCTCCATGAAATCGAATTTCACCTCTTGCCGCTCCGGCCCGGACGAACCGGAGGGTAGATATAACGACACCACGCTTAAGTTTCCAAAGCGCGCCTCGATATAACGCGCTTCGGCGTCGAAGTCCGGCCAGCCGAGGCCCATGATGACTTTGTCCGGTTCGTGCTTGCAGTACAGCGCCACGCCGCTGTAGCCCTTTTTCACCGCGTCGTGGAAATAGGAATGGTAGCCGTCCGGGCGCAGCGCGCTGTCGGTCAGTTGATGTTCCTGCGCCTTGGTCTCCTGCAGGCAGACCACGTCGGATTTTTGCTTCAGCATCCACGGGAAAAAGCCCTTGCCGGCCGCGGAACGGATGCCGTTGCAATTGAGGGTGATGATGCGCATGCGTGTAGCTGCAATGATACACTACCGGCCTGCCCGGTGAACCATAACCGCTCCCTCCCTAATGCCAGAGCCGAGACATGTTTCGTTCAAGACGGCACTGCGCTATTGGCTCAAGCTCGGCTTCATCAGCTTCGGGGGGCCGGTGGCGCAAATCAGCCTGATGCACGAGGAGCTGGTGGAGCGGCGCCGCTGGATTTCGGAGCGGCGCTTTCTGCACGCGCTCAATTACTGCATGCTGCTGCCCGGCCCGGAGGCGCAGCAGCTTGCGACCTATATCGGCTGGCTGCTGCACGGCGTCAGGGGCGGTATCCTGGCGGGCGTGCTGTTTATCCTGCCGTCGCTGTTCGTGCTGCTCGGCCTGACCTGGGTGTATCTGGTATTTGGCGACGCGCCGCTGGTGGCGGGGATTTTTTACGGAATCAAGCCGGCCGTCACGGCCATCGTGTTGTTCGCCGCTTACCGTATCGGCAAGCGCACCATTAAAAATGCGCTGCTGTGGGCGCTGGCCGCTGCGGCATTCACCGCCATCTTTATATTCAAGGTGCCGTTTCCCTACATCATCGTCAGCGCGGGGCTCATCGGTTATCTCGCCGGACGGGTGCGTCCGGCGCTGTTTTCCGCCGCCAATCAGCATGACGCGCCCAGCGCGGGCCACAGCCAGGCGTTGATTGACGATCACACGGCGCTGCCGGAACACGCGCGTTTCAGGCTCGCGCATGCGCTGAGTTTTGCCGCTGCGGGGGCGGCGCTTTGGATCGCCGTGATGGCGCTGCTCTACAGCCGTTATGGCTGGGACGGCGCGCTTACGCAAATGGGCTGGTTTTTCACCAAGGCCGCGCTGCTCACCTTCGGCGGGGCCTATGCGGTGCTGCCGTATGTGCATCAGGGCGCGGTGGAGCATTACCAGTGGCTCAGCACCGGGCAGATGATGGACGGCCTCGCGCTCGGCGAGACCACGCCGGGGCCGCTCATCATGGTGGTCACCTACGTGGGATTCGTCGGCGCCTGGACCAAGCAGGTGTTCGGCCCGGACGCCTTGACGCTCGCGGGTCTTGCGGGCGGGCTGGTGGCGACCTGGTTTACCTTCCTGCCCTCATTCCTGTTCATCCTGGTGGGCGCGCCGCTCGTCGAGGCTACGCGTCACGCGCTCAAGTTCACCGCGCCGCTTTCCGCCATCACCGCCGCCGTGGTGGGGGTGATTCTTAATCTCGCGCTGTTTTTTGCCTATCACGTGTTCTGGCCGCAGGGCTATGCCGCGGGCCTTGGTGTGGTTCCGGTGAGCGTGGCCGCCTTCATCGCGCTTGTGCGGTTTAATCTGGGCGTTATTCCGCTGCTCGCCGCCTGCGCCATATTGGGTATACTGCACTCCTTGATCATCTGACAATTGCAATCATGCAAGACTACCAGCGCGAATTTCTTGATTTCACTTTGCGCATCGGCGTGCTCAAATTCGGCGAGTTCACGCTTAAATCGGGGCGGGTGAGTCCGTATTTTTTCAACAGCGGCCTGTTCAATACCGGCGCGAGCCTCGCACGCCTGGGGCGCTATTACGCCAGCGCGCTGGTGGACTCCGGCGTGTCTTACGACATGCTGTTCGGCCCGGCCTATAAGGGCATCCCGCTGGTGGCGGCGCTCGGCATCGCGCTCGCCGATCAGCACGGGCGCGACGTGCCTTATGCCTTTAACCGCAAGGAGACGAAGCGCCACGGCGAAGGCGGGGTGATCGTGGGTGCGCCGCTTGCGGGGCGGGTGCTGATCGTGGACGACGTGATCAGCGCGGGCGCCTCGGTCGCCGAGTCGGTGCGGATCATCAAACAGGCGGGTGCTGAGCCCGCGGGCGTATTGATCGCGCTGGACCGGCAGGAGCGTGGGAAAGGCGATTTGTCCGCTGTGCAGGAGGTGCGGCAGAGTTACGCGATGCCGGTGTTGAGTATCGTCAACCTCGACACATTGCTCCGCTATGCGGCGCAAAAGCCGGAGGTGCAGCCTTACCTTGAAGCCATACGCGCCTACCGGGTGCGTTACGGCGTTGGATAGCATCTTGGCCGGGAGGTCTGGTTGACAAAGGCAGATTTCATTAAAATACGCTAAAATAGGTCAAAATTAGGCTAATTGTCTTGATTTGGCAGGCATCTTGCATTATTTTATTGCGTGGCAGAATAAAATTTCACACCTGTTCGTATAGACGTGCGAGCTTGATTGCTCTATAGTGATGGCTCTATATCAGCGTGATATTCATTGACCAGAGGTATCCATGCTTGACGGTTTATTAAATCTCTCCTTCTGGGGTTATGTCGCGGCGGCCCTGATCCTCACCCACATCACCATCGCCGCTGTAACCATTTACCTGCACCGTCACCAGGCCCACCGCGGCCTGGACCTGCATCCTGTTCCCAGCCACTTCTTTCGCTTCTGGCTCTGGCTCACCACGGGCATGGTCACTAAGGAATGGGTGGCGATACATCGCAAGCATCACGCCAAGGTGGAGACCCCGGACGACCCTCATAGCCCGCAGGTCGTGGGTATCAAAAAGGTGTTATGGGAGGGCGTTGAACTCTACCGCGCCGAGGCGAAAAATCAGGATACCCTGGACAACTACGGCCACAATACCCCGGACGACTGGCTGGAGCGCAATCTTTATACGCCTTATACCGCATGGGGTATCCGGCTCATGCTGGTGATAGACCTGGTGCTGTTCGGCGCCGCCGGCCTCACTATCTGGGCCGTGCAAATGGTCTGGATACCGTTTTTCGCCGCGGGCGTCATCAACGGCATCGGCCACTGGTGGGGTTACCGCAACTATGAGTGCGCGGACGCCTCGACGAATATCGTGCCGTGGGGCATCCTTATCGGCGGCGAGGAGCTGCACAATAATCATCATGCCTTCGGCAGCTCGGCCAAGCTTTCCTCCAAGTGGTGGGAGTTCGACATCGGCTGGCTGTACATCCGCATCCTGGAAATCCTGGGGCTCGTGCGCATAAAGAAGGTGGCCATGGAGCCGCACATCGTGGCGCACAAGACGGGGCTGGATATGGATACGGTCAAGGCCGTGGTGGCGCACCGCCTGCGCGTGATGGCGCACTACGCGGAACACGTTTTGGAGCGCGTGCATGAAGAAGAGCTGCGCCTGGCGCAGGGCGCCAAGCGCCTGATGCTCAAGCGCACGCGCAAGCTGCTCAAACGCGAGGAGTCGCTGCTGAATGAGGACGCGAGGCACACCCTGGCTCATGTCTTGAGCCACAGCCAGGCGCTGCATACGGTGTATGAATACAAGCAACGCCTGCAGGAAATCTGGAAGCGCTCCGCTGCCACTCATGAACACCTGCTGCACGCCCTGCAGGAATGGTGCAAACAGGCCGAGGCCAGCGGCATCAAGGCGCTGCAGGAGTTCGCCGGCAGGCTGCGCGGCTACTCGTTGCAACCGGCCTGAGCAGCACTCCGCACCGGACAATAAAAAACCCGCCTGGTGGCGGGTTTTTTTATGGCAATTAACGGCGCGGCTATTTGATCTTGGCTTCCTTGTAGATCACGTGCTTGCGCACCACCGGGTCGAATTTCTTGCGCTCCAGCTTGTCCGGCGTGTTGCGCTTGTTCTTCATGGTGGTGTAGTAGTGGCCGGTGCCGGCGCTGGAAACCATTTTGATTTTCTCACGCATGATCTGATCTCCTAGACCCGCTCGCCGCGGGCGCGCATGTCGGCCAGCACCTGCTCGATGCCGAGCTTGTCTATGGTGCGCATGCCGCGGGTGCTGACGCGCAGGCGCACGAAGCGTTTTTCACTCTCCACCCAGAAGCGGTGGCTGCGCAGATTGGGCAGGAAGCGGCGTTTGGTCTTGTTGTTGGCGTGCGACACGTTGTGGCCCGCCATAGGGCGCTTACCGGTGACCTGGCATACTCTGGACATGAGAAAAATCCCTGCAAGCTTGATTTAGCTGCTCATTATAGTAAAAAACGCGCGCTGTCACAAGCGCTTATAAAACACCTCGCTCGGCCAGCGATACGGCGCGCCCGTCGCCGATGATGAAGTGATCCAGCACGCGGATGTCCACCAGCGCCAGGGCTTCCTTCAGGCGCAGGGTGATCTGTTCGTCGGCCCGGCTCGGTTCGCTCACTCCCGAAGGATGATTGTGCGCGAAGATGAGCGCCGCCGCGTTGTGCGTGAGCGCGCGCTTCACCACCTCGCGCGGGTGTACGCTGGCGCCGTCCAGCGTGCCGCGAAACAGCTCCTCGAAGGCGATTACGCGGTGGCGGTTGTCGAGAAATAAGCAGCCGAATACCTCGTGCGGATAAGCGCGCAGGCAGGCGGTAAGATAAGCGCGCGTGTCGTCAATGTTGGTCAGGGCGTCGCCGCGCGTGAGGTTTTCCCGCAAGTGGCGGCGCGCCATCTCCAGCGCCGCCCGGAGCTGCGCATATTTGGCGTCGCCCAGGCCGGGTGACTCGCAAAAGTCGGCGTGTCCGGCTTCCAGCAGGGCGCGCAGCGTACCAAAGCGGGTGAGCAGTTCGCGCGCGAGATCCACCGCGCTCTTGCCGCGCACCCCGGTGCGCAGGAAGATGGCGAGCAGTTCGGCATCGGACAACGCGGCGGGGCCGCGCGAGAGCAGCTTCTCGCGCGGCCGTTCCTGCTCCGGCCAGTCGGTAATCGGCACATGTCCCCCTGTGAATCGGGATTTTATTAACCAGGCAATAAAATACAACCATGTATTTTATTGCCCTCGCGCGGCTTATGGCCGCGGCAAGGCATCCATGCCTTGCTATTAATCCGGCAATATTCATTGCCGGATTAATAATGTAAACTTTAGCCTATGAAACGGCTTGGCAACAAGCGCATACTGCTCGGCGTCACGGGCGGCATCGCCGCCTACAAGAGCGCCGACCTTACGCGCCGCCTGCGCGAGGCGGGCGCCGAGGTGCGCGTGGCGATGACGCGCGGCGCGACCGAGTTTATCACTCCACTGACCTTGCAGGCCTTGTCCGGTCACGCGGTGCGTCTGGAACTATTTGACGCTAACGCCGAGGCGGCGATGGGGCATATCGAGCTCGCGCGCTGGGCGGATGCGGTGCTGATTGCGCCGGCCAGCGCCGATTTCATGGCGAGGCTCGCGCACGGACGCGCGGACGATCTGCTCAGCACCCTGTGCCTCGCCACCGCCGCGCCCATCGCGCTGGCGCCCGCCATGAATCAGCAGATGTGGCTGAATCCGGCGACGCAGGCGAATAAATCCATTTTAGAGACGCGCGGCATCCATTTGTTCGGCCCCGCCGAGGGTTCGCAAGCCTGCGGCGAAACCGGGCCGGGGCGCATGCTGGAGCCTCTTGACATCGCCGCCCTGACTGCGCAACTGTTCGAGAGCAACGTGTTGAGCGGCGCGCGCGTGCTGGTGAGCGCGGGCGCCACGCGCGAGGCGTTGGATCCGGTGCGCTATATCAGCAACCGCAGCTCCGGCAAGATGGGCTACGCCGTCGCCCAGGCCGCCGCCGAGGCCGGCGCGCGCGTCACCCTGGTGAGCGGACCGGTGAGCCTCGCCACGCCGGAGCGCGTCACGCGCGTGGACGTGGTGAGCGCCGAGGAGATGCGGCAGGCGGTGCTGGCGCACGCGGGGCAGAGCGACATCTTCATCGCGGCGGCGGCGGTGGCGGACTACCGCGCGCTGGAGACCGCGCGGCAGAAGATGAAAAAGGGCGCGGACAAGATGGAGCTGGTACTCGCGCGCAATGCCGACATTCTGGAGAGCGTGCGCGGACTGGCGCGCGCGCCGTTCACCGTGGGCTTCGCCGCCGAGACGGAAAATCTGGAGCAAAACGCCGAGGCCAAGCGGTGCGCCAAAAAACTGGATATGGTGGCGGCCAACCGGGTGGATGGCGTCGGCGCGGGATTCGACAGCGATGAGAACGAGCTTGAACTATTCTGGGAGGGTGGACGCAAACATCTGCCGCGCGCACCCAAATCACGTCTCGCGCGCGAATTGATCGGCGTGGTGGCAGAACGGTTTCATGCAAAAAATCCGGCTTAAGATACTCGATCCGCGTCTGGGCAAGGAGTTTCCCTTGCCGCATTACGCCACGGAAGGCTCCGCCGGACTGGATTTACGCGCCTGTCTCGACAAACCGCTCACGCTCGCGCCGGGCGAAACGCAGTTGATCCCCACCGGCATGGCGATCCACATCTCCGACCGCTCACTGGCCGCGGTGCTGTTGCCGCGCTCCGGCCTCGGCCACAAACACGGCATCGTGCTCGGCAACCTGGTGGGCCTGATAGACTCGGATTACCAGGGCCAGGTGTTCGTGTCGTGCTGGAACCGCGGCCTGGCGCCGTTCACGATCGAGATCGGCGAGCGCATTGCGCAGATGGTGCTGTTCCCGGTGGTGCGCGCGCAGTTCGAGGTGGTGAGTGAATTCAACGAGACTCAACGCGGCGCGGGCGGGTTTGGGCATTCGGGAAGACAGTGACAGGATAAAAAGAATGACAATGGAAATTCCGGCAACCATTTTCAAGGCTTACGATATACGCGGTATCGTCGGCAAGACACTGACGGCGGAGATAGTGCGCGAAATCGGCCGCGCCGTCGGCAGCGAGGCGCGCGCGCGCAAGCAGGACAGCGTGGCGGTGGGGCGCGACGGGCGCCTGTCCGGCCCGGAGTTTGCGCAAGCCCTCGCTGAGGGCCTGCGCGCCGCCGGAGTCAACGTGATAGACATCGGCATGGCGCCGACGCCGGTATTGTATTTCGCCACCCATCACCTTGACACCGGCTCCGGCGTGGCGATCACCGGCAGCCACAACCCGCCCGATTACAACGGCGTCAAGATCGTGCTGGGCGGCGAGACTTTGTCCGGGGAAGCGATCAGCGCGCTGCGCACGCGCATCGTGCAGGGCGATTTGACCCAGGGCGCGGGCGCGTGGAAATCCGTGGACGTCCTGCCCGATTACATCGCGCGCGTGACCTCGGACGTGCGCCTGGCGCGGCCCTTGAAGATCGTGGTGGATTGCGGTAACGGCGTGGCGGGCATGCTCGCACCGCGCGTGCTGCGCGCGCTGGGATGCGAGGTCATGGAACTTTTTTGCGAGGTGGACGGCCGCTTTCCGAATCATCACCCCGACCCCAGCCAGCCGGAGAATCTGCAAGACCTGATACGCGAGGTCAAGGCGCGGCGCGCCGATCTTGGCCTGGCCCTCGACGGTGACGGCGACCGTTTGGGCGTGGTCACGGCGGAAGGGCGCATCATCTGGCCGGACCGCCAGCTCATGCTGTATGCGCAAGACGTGCTGTTGCGCAATCCCGGCGCGACCATCATTTACGATGTAAAATGTACGCGTAACCTCGCGAGGGTGATTATCGAACACGGCGGCAAGCCCTTGATGTGGAAGACCGGCCACTCGCTCATCAAGGCCAAGATGAAGGAGACTGGCGCGCTGCTCGCGGGCGAGATGAGCGGCCACGTGTTCTTCAAGGAACGCTGGTACGGTTTTGACGACGGTTTGTACACCGCGGCGCGGCTGCTGGAGATACTCTCGCGCGACGCGCGCCGCCCCAGCGCGGTATTCGATGCATTGCCGGAGACGGTGAACACGCCGGAACTGAAACTGGAGATGCGCGAGGGCGAGCACTTCAAGCTTATGGAGCGCCTGCAACAGAACGCGCGTTTTCCGGATGCCATGCTCACCACGATAGACGGTGTGCGCGCGGATTTCGAGGACGGCTGGGGACTGGCGCGCCCGTCCAACACCACGCCCACGGTGATCATCCGCTTCGAGGCGGACAACCCGGTGGCGCTTGCGCGCATCCAGGGCGAATTTCGCGCCGCGTTGTTAAAGCTTGATCCGGATCTGAAATTGCCGTTTTGATAACGTCATGACTGTGAATAACGCGGCCAACATCGCCCACGTGCTGACCGAGGCGCTGCCTTACATTAAGCGCTATCGGGGCAAGACCATCGTCATCAAGTATGGCGGCAACGCCATGGTGGACGAGCCCCTGAAGAACGGCTTCGCGCGCGACGTGGTGCTGATGAAGCTGGTGGGCATCAACCCGGTGGTGGTGCACGGCGGTGGGCCGCAGATCGGAAAATTGCTGGAGAGGCTCGGCAAGCCGAGCCAATTCGTGGAAGGCCTGCGCGTCACCGACAGCGAAACCATGGACGTGGTGGAAATGGTGCTGGGCGGTTTGGTGAACAAGGAGATCGTGAATCTCATCAACCGCCAAGGCGGTTCCGCGGTGGGGTTGTCGGGCAAGGACGGCGACCTGATCCGCGCGCGCAAGCTCACCTTGACGCGCAACACGCCGGAGCTGGACGCGCCGGAGATCATAGACATCGGTCACGTGGGCGAGGTGGCGAGCATAGACGTCTCGGTCATCAACATGCTGGTAAGCGGCGACTTCATCCCGGTGATCGCGCCGGTGGGCGTAGGCGAGGACGGACAGTCCTACAACATCAACGCCGATCTGGTGGCGGGCAAGCTCGCCCAGACCCTGCATGCGGAGAAACTGATGCTGCTGACCAATATCGCGGGGGTGCTGGACAAGCAGGGCAAACTGCTGGCGCGGCTGAATGCCAAACAAGTGGGCGCGCTGATTGAAGACGGCACGATATACGGCGGCATGCTGCCCAAGGTGCGCTGCGCGCTGGACGCCGTGCAGGGCGGAGTGGCGGCGGCGCACATCGTGGACGGGCGGGTGGAGCACGCCGTGCTGCTGGAGCTGCTCACCGATCAGGGTGTGGGCACGCTGATCGAGGGCTGATATCCATGAACAAGGCGGAATTGACGGAATTTTTCCAGCGTACGCCGCGCCTCGCTGAACTCTGCACCCAAGGCGGCTGGCCCGCGCCGGAAAGCCTCAAGCTCGACATCGCGCAACAACGCGGCGCGGAGGTGGTGTGCAATGTGCGCTTTGATGAAGTGGTTATGGAGGGATCGGGTTGCGAGGCCGGGCGCGTGCCGTGCTGGGGTCAATTTCGCCTGCGTCTGGATGAGCGCGGCAAGGTCGTCGCCGCCGAATTGATAGGAGGCGCCCGCGAGAGCGGCTAAGGTTTCACCGACCGTCGCTCGGCCGTGATTTCGCGATAGCGTTTCAATTCCGCCTCGGCCTTTTCCCGGATCGTGTCCTGCTCGGCCTGTTTGGCCCGGATGAAATCCTGATACTGTTGCCGCTGTGCCTCCAGAGCGCCGATGTCTTTTTGCAGCTTCTCCAGCAGCGGCTTGCCCGCGCCTTGCAGTCCCGCGGCGCGTTTGTTGAGCTCATCAAGCTGCTTGGCGACCGTGTTGAGATTACCCCGCGTGATGCTGATGGTCGTGTCCAGCGCGGTGAGCTTCTGGTCGCGCGAGCGCAGGATGTCGTCCTCGCTGGAATAGATGCGCATCAGGGCGCGGTCGTACGCCGCCTGCTCCCCGGCGCGTTTTTGCTCCTCGGCCTGTAATTGTCTTTTTCTTTCCTCCTCCGCCAACTGCTCCGGCGTTTTCGCGGCATCCGTCTTTTTGACGGTCATGCCTTGTTTGTTCAGCTCAGAACGGCCCTGCTCCGCGTATTCCGGCGGGATGCTGTCGCCGTAGTGCACTTGGCCTTTTTCGTCCACCCACTTGTAAAGCTTGCCGGCATGGCCCGGCATCACGCCCATCAGGCCAAGCAGCAGTATGATTGCGCGTCTCACGTCAGTTTCTGTCTCGCGCGCGCAATGGCCGCCCGCACTTGCACGGGCGCGGTGCCGCCCGGGTGGTTGCGCGCCGCCACCGATCCCTGCGGTTTCAGGACGTCAAACACGTCTTGTTTTATGACCGAGGAGAAACCGCGCAGTTCATCGAGAGTCAGCTCGGTAAGCCCGCGCCCGGCTTCAACGGCGCGGCGCACGATCTTGCCCGTGATGTCATGCGCGTCGCGGAACGGCACGCCGTTTTTGACCAGGTAATCGGCGAGGTCGGTGGCGGTGGCGTAGCCGCTGGCGGCGGCGTGCAGCATGCGCTCGCGCTTGATCTGCATCGCGCCCAGCATCGCGGCGTAGACGCGCAGCGAGTCCTGCACCGTATCTATCGTGTCGAACAGCGGTTCCTTGTCCTCCTGGTTGTCTTTATTGTAGGCCAGCGGCTGCGCCTTCATCAGCGTGAACAGCGCCATCAGGTGGCCGATGACGCGCCCGCTCTTGCCGCGCACCAGCTCCGGCACGTCCGGATTTTTTTTCTGCGGCATGATGGAGGAGCCGGTGCAGAAGGCGTCGCCCAAATCCACAAAATCGAACTGCGCCGACGACCACAGTATCAGCTCCTCGGAAAAGCGCGACAGGTGCGTCATCAACAGCGCCGCCGCGCCGCTGAATTCGATGGCGAAGTCGCGGTCGCTCACCGCATCGAGCGAGTTTTCCGCCGGTGCGTCAAAGCCCAGCAGCTCCGCCGTATAGGCGCGATCTACCGGGTAGCTGGTGCCGGCCAGCGCCGCCGCGCCGAGCGGCATGACGTTGACGCGCTTGCGGCAGTCCTTGAAGCGCGCGCGGTCACGCTCCAGCATCTCAAACCAGGCCAGCATGTGGTGGCCGAAGGTCACCGGTTGCGCCACCTGCAGATGGGTAAAGCCGGGCAGAATGGTTTCGGCCTCGCGCTCGGCGATGTCGAGCAGCACCGTTTGCAGGTCTTTTATTTGCAGGAGAATCGCGTCTATCGCGTCGCGCAGGTACAGGCGCAAGTCGGTGGCCGCCTGGTCATTGCGCGAGCGCCCGGTGTGGAGCTTTTTCCCCGCCTCGCCGATGCGCTCAATGAGACGCGCCTCGATGTTCATGTGCACGTCTTCCAGCGCCACCGACCAGTCAAACCCGCCTGTCTCGATGTCGCGCTCGATGTCCTGCAAGCCCTTGACGATGGCGGCGCATTCGGCCTCGCTCAACACGCCCACCTTCGTGAGCATGCGCGCGTGCGCGATGGAACCCTGGATGTCGTGCTGGTACAGGCGCCGGTCAAAGGCGACCGAGGCGGTAAAACGTTCCACCAGCGCGTCGGTCTGTTGCGTGAAGCGCCCGCCCCACGGTTTGTCCCGGCTTGTGGTCTTGTCTTTGGCCATGATAGATGTACAGTACAGTAGTATAGACCATAAAGCAGGGTACGCACGAGGATGGCACATAGCGACACCGATACCCTATTCCTGCCGGATTTCTGCGGCCTGCGCCGGGTGCTGGCCCTCGTGGTGATGGCTGAGCTGCTGGCCCTGGTGCTGGCGCTGGGCGCGCTGCAAAGTCAGGATCGCTGGAGCGATCTCGGCGTGATTTCGCTGTTTGTGCAGTGGGTGGCGCTCTCAAGCGGCGCGGCGCTGTGCATCGGACGGCGCTGGCTCAGGAAGCTGTCCAACGTTCAGGCCGCCGCGGTGAGCTACGTATTATTGCTGACGGTCACCGCCGTGCTCAGTGAAGCGGCCTACCGCTTGCTGCAAAGCGACGCGCTGGGCGTCGCCTTGCCCGCGGGCTGGCGCGCGGATTTTCTGCTGCGCAATCTGGGCGTGAGCGCCATCGTGAGCGCGCTGGCGCTGCGCTATTTTTATGTGCAGCACCAATGGAAGAGACACGTCGAGTCCGAGGCCGCGGCGCGCATCCAGGCGCTGCAATCGCGCATGCGCCCGCATTTTTTCTTCAACAGCATGAACACCATCGCCAGCCTTACGCGCAGCCGTCCGGAGCTGGCCGAGACCGCGGTGGAGAACCTGGCCGATTTGTTTCGCGGCAGCCTGTCCGACGCGCGTGACCGCGTGACCCTGGCCGATGAGATGGAGCTGGCGCATAAATACGTAAGCATGGAAAAACTGCGCCTGGGCGGGCGTTTGACGGTGGAGTGGAATCTGGACGGCGTGCCACAGGATGCGCTGCTGCCGCGCTTAAGCCTGCAGCCGCTGCTGGAAAACGCCATTTATCACGGCATCGAGCCGATGCCGCAGGGCGGCGCCGTCACGGTGAGCGGCGAATATGAGCAAGGCAGGGTGCGCATCACCGTGGATAATCCAGTGGCGCCGAAGCCGGGGCGCGTTCACGCGCGCGGCAACCGCATGGCGCTGGAAAACCTGCGTGAACGCTTGCAGGGCTACTATGGAGCGAGTGGTGAATTGCTGGTTGAGGAACACGGCGGGGATGAGCCGCGTTACCGGGTGCGGCTGTCCTTTCCTTATCAACGGGGCGGGATGTGAAGATACTGATCGTGGATGATGAGCCGCTGGCGCGCGCCAGGCTGCGCGGCTTGCTGGCGGAGACCGAGGCCCAAGTGGTGGACGAAGCGGAGGACGGCAGACAGGCGCTGATGAAGTACAACGAGCACCAGCCCGACGTGATGCTGATGGACATCCGCATGCCGGGCATGGACGGCCTGGAGGCGGCGCGCCACCTCTCGCGCCTGGAGCAGCCGCCGGCGGTGATCTTCACCACCGCGTATGATGACCATGCGCTGGACGCCTTTGAGGCCGGCGCGGTGGATTACCTGCTGAAACCGGTGCGCGCGGAGCGTTTGCGCGCGGCGCTTGCCAAGTCGCGCCAATTGAACCGGGTGCAGCTCGAACGCCTGCGGCAGGGCGCCGGAACGCAACGCGCGCGCACGCATCTCAGCGTGCACACCCACGGCAAGATCAGCCTCATCGCGCTGGAGGATGTGCGCTACTTCAAGGCGGACCAGAAATACGTCACCGTCGCCCACACCGGCGGCCGGCTGCTGATCGAAGAGCCGCTCAAGTCGCTGGAGCAGGAGTTCGGGGCGCGCTTTCTGCGCGTGCATCGCAACGCCCTGGTGGCGCGCGCGTTTGTGGCCGGGATGGAAAAGGGGGCGCGGAACACCTGGTACGTGCGCTTGAACGGGCTTGAAGAGCCTGTCGAGATCAGCCGCCGGCTGGTGAAGGAGGTGCGTGAAAAGCTGATCGGTTTAAGGTAAGGAATATACAAAAAGAACATTTGCTTATCGGCGAGCTTGGTTTTAGCATTAGCGTCTCGATTTCCAGCTCAAGCAGCCATGCCCCCGTTGCCGTTACGCATCGCCACCCGAAAAAGCCCGCTCGCCCTGTGGCAGGCCGAGCATGTGAAACAGGAGCTGCAAAAGGCGCATCCCGGTCTTGCCGTGGAGCTGGTGCGCATGAGCACCCAGGGCGACAAGATACTGGACACCCCGCTCGCCAAGGTGGGCGGCAAGGGATTGTTCGTCAAGGAGCTGGAAGAAGGCCTGCTCAACGGCCAGGCCGACATCGCGGTGCACTCCATGAAGGACGTGCCGATGGAATTTCCGCAAGGCTTGCACCTGCCGGTGGTCGGCGCGCGCGAAGACCCGCGTGATGCGTTTGTTTCCAACCGCTACGCGACGCTGGACGACTTGCCCAAAGGCGCGCGCGTCGGCACCTCCAGCATGCGCCGCCAGTGCCAGTTGTACGAGCGTCGTCCTGATTTGAAAATCATGAGCCTGCGCGGCAACGTGAACACCCGTTTGCGCAAGCTGGATGAAGGCGAATTCGACGCCGTCATCCTGGCCGCCGCCGGCCTCCTGCGTCTGGGGTTTGGCGCGCGCATCACGCAATTTCTATCCACCAGCGCAAGCCTGCCCGCCATCGGCCAGGGCGCGATAGGCATCGAGTGCCGCAGCGACGATACGCGCGTGCATGAGCTGATCCGCGTTATGAACCACGCCGAGACGCAAATAAGAGTGACGGCGGAGCGCGCCATGAATCATCGCCTGCAGGGCGGCTGTCAGGTGCCGATAGCGGGCCACGCCGAACTCAGGGACGGAAAACTATATCTGCGCGGATTGGTGGCGCGCCCCGACGGCAGCGAGGTGGTGCGCGGCGAGATCAGCGGCGCGGCGGCGCAGGCCGAACGCCTCGGTGTGACGCTGGCCAATGATCTGCTGGCGCGCGGCGCGCGCGCGATACTGCGCGACGTGTATGCGGATGAACGCTTCGCCCAAGGCTAAGGCGCAGGCCCTCAAGGGCGTCGGCGTGCTGGTGACGCGTCCCGCGCAGCAGGCCGCGGAGTTGTGCGAACGGATCGAAGGACGGGGCGGACGGGCGCTGTTGTTCCCGGTGCTGGAGATCGTGGCCGCCGAGGAGAGTCCCGCGCTGCTTGATCTCGTGGACCGGCTGGATGAATTCGATATCGCCGTCTTCATCAGCGCCAACGCGGTGGACAAGGCGCTGTCGCTCATTCTGGCGCGGCGCCCGCTGCCCGCCCATTTGCAACTGGCGGTGGTGGGGAACAGCACCGCCAGACAATTGCAGGAATTCGGCATTCACCCCGACATCGTTCCTGCACAGGGCTTTAACAGCGAGGCCCTGCTTGCGTTGCCGGAGATGCAGGACGTGCATGGAAAGAACATCGTGATCTTCCGCGGCGCGGGTGGGCGCGAGCTGCTGGCGCAAACCTTGCGCGAACGCGGCGCGTGTGTGGAGTACGCCGAGGTATACCGGCGCGCCAAGCCGCGGGCGGACGTAAGCGCCCTGCTCGGAGAACTACGTCAGAACAAGGTGCAGGTGGTGACGGCCACCAGCAGCGAGGCCGTGCATAATTTGCTGGAGATGGCGGGCAAGGAGGGTGCAGAACGGCTGCGCGCCTTACCGCTCGTGGTGCTGAGCGCGCGCATCGCCCAAGACGCACGCCGCCTGGGGTTTAAATCAGTTACGGTGGCGAGACTCGCCGATGACGAGGCCCTGGCCGAAGCCGTTGCGCAGGCCGTGCGCCGGCGCGCAAGATAGCTGTCAAGTTACGCGCGCGAGCGGCTGTTGGTTGAATTCAAATGGATCGGAATAGAAGTTCTCCAGCGCCAGCCCCTGCTTGACCAAGGCCGCCTGCGCGTCACGCACCATGGCGGGCGGGCCGCTGGCGTACACCTCGTAACCGCTGAGGTCAGGGAAGTCCTCTATCACCGCCGCAACGGCATAGCCGGTTCTCCCGCTCCACGGGTCTTCAGGCTGGGACAGCACCGGCGTGTAGCGAAAATGGCCGTGCTGCGCCTGCCAGGCGCGCGGCAGATAATCCAGATACAAATCGTATTCGATGCGCGCGCTCCAATAGAGATGCAGGGGGCGGGTAATACCCTCGGCCAAGGCGTTTTCGATCATGCCCTTGATGGGACCGAAGCCGGTGCCGCCGGCGAGGAAAATGACTGGGCGGGCGGAGTCCTTGCGCAGGTAAAAATTGCCCAGCGGACCCTCGAAGCGCAGCAGGGCCTTTTCCTTGAGCGAGGAAAATACCTCGCCGGTAAAGCGCCCGCCCTCGACGTGCTTGATGTGCAGCTCGATGAACTCATCCGCGTGCGGCGCGTTGGCGATGGAGAAGCTGCGCCGTCTGCCTTCGGGCAGCAGAAAGTCTATGTATTGGCCGGCGAGAAATTGCAGCCGCTCCGTGGCGGGCAGCTTGAGTTGCACGCGCATCACGTCTACGCTCAGGCGTTCCAGCCGCGCCACGCGGCACGGCACTATCCTGGGCCGGATGCCGGAGGCCGCATCCAGCGTGTGCGCCTCTATGGCAAGGTCGCACACCGGGCGCGCCTGGCATAACAACACATAACCGGCCTTCTGCTCCGCCTCGTTCAGCGTGGTATTCAGCAGCGCGGTCTCGAATCTGTCATAATCAATACGGCCCGCAACCAGCTTGCCTTTGCATGACCCGCACGCGCCGTTGCGGCAGCCGTAGGGCAGCGCAACGCCTCGGCGCATCGCCGCATCGAGCACGGTCTCCTCCGGCGCGGCGTGGAATTCCACCCCGCTGGGGTGCAGGCGAACCTTGAAAGTCATGACTGGCTGCGTGTAAAACTGTTTATTATCGCTGTTTTTTGTCCGGAGCGAAATCATGCCAGAACATCCGGTGTTTATCGTGGGCTGCGGCGACATCGGGCGGCGTGTCGCCGCCCTGCACCGTGCGCGCGGCGACGCCGTGAGCGCGCTGGCACGCAGTCCGGCACGCGCGCAAGGTTTGGCGGCGCTGGGGATTGCTCCGGTGGCCGGTGATCTGGATGGTGCCGATACGCTGACGCCGTTATCCTTGCGCAGCGCGCAGGTCTATTACTTCGCTCCGCCGCCGGAAGGAGATGCGCATGACCCGCGCATCGAGCGCTTTCTGCAAGCCGTGCAGGATGCGCCCGCGAAACTGCTTTATATCAGCACCAGCGGCGTGTACGGCGATCATCGAGGCGGCCGGGTTACGGAAGACACGCCGCCTAACCCGCAAACGGCGCGGGCCCGGGCGCGCCTCGCCGCCGAGCAAAGCTTGCTCGACTGGAGCCGCCGCACACGGACGCCGGCGGTGATCCTGCGCGCGGGCGGCATATACGGGCCGGGGCGCTTGCCGGTCGAGCGCATCCGGCGCGCCGAGCCGGTGCTGCGGCGCGAGCAAGCGCCTTACACCAACCGCATCCACGCCGACGATCTGGCGCGGGTGTGCGTGGCGGCGATGGAGCGCGGCGCGGCGGGCGCGATCTACAACGTATGCGACGGCGAGCACAGCACCATGACCGATTATTTCAACAAGGTGGCCGATGCGCTGGATTTGCCGCGTCCGCCGCAGATTCCGCTGGCGGAAGCACGGCGGGTCTTAAGCCCCGGCATGGTGTCCTATTTCAGCGAGTCGCGCCGCATGGATAACCGGCGCATGCGCGAGGAATTGGGCGTCACCTTGCTCTACCCCTCGCTGGAGCAGGGCCTCAAGAGCCTTCTGATCTATTCAGGACCTTCCAAATCAAATTCAGCCACCACCGGCGCGTGATCGGACGGGCGTTCCAGCCCGCGTGGCGTCTTGTCCACGCGGCAGGCCGTGCACAATGCACGCAGCGTGGGGCTCACCAGAATATGATCTATGCGCAGGCCGTGATTGCGCCGGAACGCACCGGCGCGATAGTCCCACCAGGTGTAAATTCCGCCGCCCGGCTCGAGCAGGCGCAACGTATCCGCCAGGCCTGTGTTTAAAAGCCCGCGAAACGCGGCGCGCTCCGGCTCGCTCACCAGCACCCGTCCTTGCCAGAGCTTGGGATCGTGCACGTCGCGGTCCTCCGGCGCGATGTTGAAGTCGCCCAGTACAATCAGATGCTCGTGCTCGGCTGATTGCGCTTTAAGACAGGCGGTCACCTTTTCCAGCCAGGCGAGCTTGTACTGATATTTATCCGAGCCCACGCTCGCGCCGTTCGGTACGTAGAGGGCTATGACGCGCAGGCCGTTGTAGTTCGCCGCCAGAAAACGGCGCTGCTCGTCCTCCATGCCGGGAACGTTGCTCTGCACTTCACCTGGACGGGCGCGGCTCAGGATCGCCACCCCGTTATAGGTTTTTTGCCCGCTGTACACCGCCTGATACCCCGCGCCGTGGATTTCGGACAGCGGGAAGTCGTCATCCGTGAGCTTGGTTTCCTGCAACGCGAGGATGTCGGGTTGCTCGATGCGAAGCCAGTCGAGCAACTGCGGCAGGCGCACGCGCAGGGAATTGACGTTCCAGGTGGCGATTTTATACATGGCCGGGATAAGGGGAAGACTACGCCGCGAGGCCGTGATGGCGGAGCAGCGCGTCCATGCGCGGCTCCCTCCCGCGGAAGGCGACGAACAGCTCCAGCGCGTCGCGTGCGCCGCCTTGCTCCAGCACCGTGTGCAGGAATTCCGCGCCGGTGGCGGCGTCAAAAACGCCGCGCTCCTCGAACTTGGAATAGGCGTCGGAGGACAGCACCTCGGCCCACAGATAACTGTAATAACCAGCGGCGTAACCGCCCGCGAAGATGTGGGTGAAGCTGTTGGCGAAGCGCTCGAATTCCGGGGGGTGCACCACGGCCACCGCGTCGCGCACTTCTTGCAGCAGCTCACGTGCGCGAGCGCCCTTGCCGGGATCGAATTCCTGGTGCAAACGGAAGTCAAACAGCGCGAACTCAAGCTGGCGCACCATCTGCATGCCGGACTGGAAATTACGCGCTTTAAGCATTTTGTCCAACAGCGTTTGCGGCAGCGGCGCGCCGGTTTGATAGTGGCCTGAGATTACGTCCAGCGCCTCGCGCTCCCAGCACCAGTTTTCCATGATCTGGCTGGGGAGCTCCACCGCGTCCCAGGCAACACCGTTGATGCCGGATACGCCGAGGTGGTCCACGCGCGTCAGCATGTGATGCAGGCCGTGGCCGAACTCGTGGAACAGCGTCACCACCTCCTCGTGCGTGAGCAGCGAGGGTTCGCCGCCCAGCGGCGCGCTGAAATTGCAGGTGAGATAGGCAGCCGGCGTTTGCACCCCGGCGCGCATGCGCATGCGCGCCACGCATTCGTCCATCCACGCGCCGCCGCGCTTATGCTCGCGCGCGTAAGCATCGAGATAGAACCGCCCGCGCAGAGTATTGCCATTGTCCCGGATTTCAAAAAAGCGCACGTCGGGATGCCAGGTCTCAACGTTGGCGATTTCGCGGATGCTGAGTCCATACAGGCGCTCGGCCACCGCAAACATGCCAGTGAGCACGCGCGGCAGAGGAAACCAGGGGCGCAGCTCCTCCTGCGACACATGGTAGAGGCGCCGGCGCAGTTTTTCCGAATAATAGGGAATATCCCAGGCTTCCAGCGTTTCCACGCCGTCATGCGCGCGCGCGAACTGCCGCAGCTCACCAAGTTCACGCTCGGCATGCGACTTGGCGCGGCGTGCGAGATCGTTGAGGAAATCCAGGACCTCCGTTTCGCTCCGGGCCATCTTTTTGACGAGCGAGAGCGCGGCGAAGTGGGAGTAGCCCAGCAGTTGCGCCAGCTCGTGGCGCAGGTGCAGCAATTTTTCCATCAGCGGCGCATTGTCCCAGCGCCCCGCGTGCGGCCCCTGATCGCTCGCGCGCGTGATGTAGGCCCGGTACATCTCGCTTCTCAACTCGCGCCTGTCCGCGTATTTCATTACCGGCGCATAGGACGGATAATCGAGCGTGAACACCCAACCGGCGAGATGCTTCTGCTCCGCCGTCTGCCTGGCGAGCGCGCGCGCCGTTTCGGGCAGGCCGGCGAGATGTGCTTCATCCGTAATGTGTTTGTGCCAGGACTGCGTGGCGTCGAGCACATTTTCCTCGAACTTGGCGGTGAGCGCGGACAGCTTCTGCTGGATCGTCTTGTAACGCGCCTGTTTGTCCGGGGGCAGCGCGACGCCGGAGAGATGGAAGTCGCGCAATGCGTTCTCTATCACCTTTTTTTGCGCATCGTCCAGTTTGACGTATTCCGGCCCTTGCGCAATCTGCTGATAGGCTTCATAAAGCCGCTTGTTCTGCCCCATCTCGGCAGCGTAGTCGCTCAATTTGGGCAGACAAGCGTGGTACGCCGCGCGCAGCGCCTCCGAATTCATCACCGCGTTCAGGTGACTCACCGGCGACCAGGCGCGGCACAGGCGCTCTTCCAGCACCTCAATCGGCGCAATCAGCGAGTCCCAGGTGTACGGCCCCGCGCCGCTCAACAGCTTTTCAATTTGCGCGCGGTTGTCCGCAATCAAGAAGTCAATCGCGGGGATGACGTGTTCAGGCCGGATGGCCGTGAAGCGCGGCAAGCCTTCGGTATTGAGTAGCGGATTGTCCATCAATACTGAATAACTATAGGTCAACGCGCAAGAGTTCAATCACCGGCGCGGTAGCGGGACGCACGCCGCGCCATACATAAAAAGACTCCGCCGCCTGCTCCACCAGCATCCCCAAGCCGTCCAGGGATTTGGCCGCGCCGTGCTTCTCGCCCCAGCGCACGAACGCGGTGGGCGCAGCGGCGTACATCATATCGTAGCACCAGGCGCCCGGCGCGAGCGTGCCGTCAGGCAGCGGCGGCACGGCGCCCTGCAGGCTGGCCGAGGTGGCGTTGATGATGAGATCGGCTTGTCGTCCCGCGAGATCGGCGTAGCTCCCGCCTTGCACGGCGCCGAAGGCCTGGAACGCATGCGCCAGCTCCAGGGCTTTGTCCGGGGTGCGGTTGGCGATAAATACCTGCGCCGGTTTTTCCTCCAGCAGCGGCCCCAGCGCGCCGTGCGCCGCGCCGCCCGCCCCAAGCAACAACACGCGCCGCCCGGCAATCACGCCGCGATGGTTCTGCACGATGTCGCGTATCAGGCCTACCCCATCGGTGTTGTCGCCGAAGCGCTTGCCGCCGCCTTTGAACAAAATGGTGTTGACCGCCTGCGCCAGGCGCGCGCGCGAACTCAGCTCGTCGCACAGCGTAAAGGCTTCGTGCTTGAACGGCAGGGTGACGTTTATCCCCTTGCCCCCCGCGGCCTCGAAATTGCCCACCGCCTGCGCGAAGCCGCCGGTGTCCACCTGTATCGCGTGGTACTCGATTTTGTGGCCAAGCTGGCGCGCAAACGCCGCGTGGATGAGCGGCGACTTGCTGTGCGCCACCGGATTGCCCAACAGCGCGTAGCGGTCTGTTTTGGGAGTGAAGTCGAACAAGGATGACATGAAGTATTTCCGTGGTTAGCAGCAGACCCGTATCAATTTTTACATTCCCCTCCCAGGGAGGGGGTAGGGGGAGGGTGATTATCCGGCCCGCAACCACCCAGCCGCGCGCTTGGCGAAATAGGTGAGTATCCCGTCCGCGCCCGCGCGCTTGATGGAGAGCAGCGACTCCATCACCACCGCTTGCTCGTCCAGCCAGCCGTTTTGCGCGGCCGCCATGAGCATGGCGTATTCGCCGCTCACCTGATATACCAACGTAGGCGCGCCGAATTCATCCTTCACCCGGCGCACGATGTCGAGATAGGGCAGCCCCGGTTTGATCATCACCATGTCCGCGCCTTCGGCGAGGTCAAGCGCGGCCTCGCGCAAGGCTTCATCGCTGTTGGCGGGGTCCATCTGGTAGGTGTATTTATTGCCCGCGCCGAGATTGGCCGCTGAGCCTACCGCGTCGCGGAACGGGCCGTAGAAGGACGATGCATATTTGGCCGAGTAGGCGAGTATACGCGTGTGGATGCGGCCGTTGGATTCCAGCGCATTTCTTATTGCGCCGATGCGCCCGTCCATCATGTCCGACGGCGCCACCACGTCCGCGCCGGCCTCGGCGTGCGACAGCGCCTGCTTCACCAGCGCTTCGACCGTCTCATCATTCAGCACGTAGCCGCTGTCGTCTATCAGGCCGTCCTGACCGTGGGTGGTGAACGGATCGAGCGCCACGTCGGTAATCACACCGAGATCAGGAAATTCCTTTTTCAACGCACGCACGGCGCGCTGCGCCAGCCCCTCCGGGTTCCAGGCCTCTTTCGCGTCCAGCGTTTTTTTCTCCGGCGGCGTGACCGGAAACAGGGCAATTGCAGGCACGCCGAGCTGCATCAGCTCAGCCGCCTCCTTCAGCAACCGGTCCAGGCTCAGCCGCTCGATGCCCGGCATGGAGGCCACTGCCTCGCGCCTGTCTTTCCCCTCAAGCACGAACATGGGATAGACGAGATCGTCCGCTATCAGCGCCGTCTCGCGCATCAAGCGGCGGCTGAAGTCGTCACGCCGCATGCGGCGCATACGTGTTTGCGGAAACTGTCCGTACGGGGATGTGGTGCGTGTCATGGGGCGGCGGTGTTTGGTTATTTTGGTTTGAAACCTGCGCTAGTTTAGCAGGGTTACCCACGCAGTTCGACATCCATCCCGATGTGACATTCCAGGTCACTTTCTGACCTGGTGAGTGACTGTTCCATCTCCAGAGTGGCTTGAAAATGTCTCGCTGGGATCTCGAAAACAGCCTAATAATAGTTAGTAGAAACAATAGGTTAATTCTGCGATGGGGCAGCCTTTGACGGCCTGGCACGATTTCTGCCATTAAAGATTGCGTCACACGTCTTTAACTCGGCTCAGATAAGGGGAGCCGAGTTAAAATTTTAACCACTAGAGGAGAGGAACATGAAGAAAATACAACAGGGTTTTACCCTGATTGAACTGATGATTGTGGTCGCCATCATCGGCATCTTGGCGGCGATTGCGATTCCGGCATACCAAGACTATATTGCCCGTGCTCAAATGAGTGAGGCCATGACCTTAGCCAGTGGTCTGAAAACCCCAATGACCGAGTATTATTCCCAAACCGGTGCGTGGCCTGCCAATGGTACGGCTGGTATTGCTACAGCGACCGATATTACAGGCAAGTATGTATCGCAGGTCGCTACCTCAACATCGGGGACGATAGTTGCTACAATGAAATCCAGCGGCGTAGCATCTGGCATCCAAGGTAAAACTCTTACTTTAACAGCGACTGTAAATGCTGGATCAACATCTTGGGCGTGTACTAGTAACGCTACGCAAAAGTATTTGCCTACTGGCTGCACTGGTGCATGATTCCAAAGTAACGTTTAAATAAATCACAGTATACAATACCGTATTTTCCCCAGCCCCTCTCACGAGGGGCTTTCTTTTTCCGCCGCGCGCTTCATTCTTGTATAATCCCCGGTAAAGTTACCGAACGGATGTAAGGTCAAAACCCGCGGGGAGGGGGCGTTATTACCAATCACAAAATCAACGTCCGGCTCGTCGTCTGCGCCTTGGGCAAGGACCGGCCTGGGCTGCTGAAGGATTTGGCCCAGGGGGTGCTGGACAGTGGGTGCAGCGTGCTCGACAGCCGCATGACGGTGCTGGGGTGTGAGTTTGCCGCCATGCTGCTGGTGGCGGGAAACTGGAACAGCATCGCCAAGCTGGAGGGGGCGTTGCCCGCGTTACAGGACAAGCTCAAGCTCGCCCTCGTCAGCCGGCGCACCGAGCCGCGCCCGGCTGAGGGGAATCTGCTGCCCTATATGGTCGAGGTGGTGACGGTGGATCGGCCCGGCATCTTGTACCGCCTGGCGGAGTTCTTCGCCAGCCGCCACATCAATATGGAAGACCTCTATACCGCAAGCTATATCTCGACGCATTCGGATACCATGATGTTCAACGTGAACATTACCGTGAACGTCCCGGCCGACGTGCACATCGCGGGTTTGCGCGAGGAATTTTTGAATTTGTGCGACGAGCTGAATCTGGACGGCGTGCTGGAGCCGTTGAAGCGGTAATGATACCAAGAGCGAGGTAAGGCATGAGCAAAGCAGTCATTGGTAAACCCGCCCCCGATTTCGAGCTGCCCGCCACCGGCGGGAAAACCTTGAAACTCAGCGCGTTCAAGGGCAGCAACGTGGTGTTGTATTTTTATCCCAGAGACAACACGCCCGGCTGCACCCTGGAGGGGCAGAATTTCCGCGATGAGCAGGCGAAGTTCAAAAAGCTCAACGCGGTGGTGCTGGGTGTGTCGCGCGACAGCGTGAAGTCGCACGAGTCGTTCAAGAGCAAGGAGGGCTTCACCTTCGATCTGCTCTCCGATGAGGATGAAAAGGTGTGCAAGCTGTATGATGTCATCAAGCTCAAGAACATGTATGGCAAACAGGTGCCGGGTATCGAGCGCAGCACGTTTCTGATAGACAAGAAAGGCGTGTTGCGCAGGGAATGGCGCAAGGTCAAGGTGGAGGGGCACGTGGACGAGGTGTTGGAGGCGGTGAAGGCGCTGGGTAATTAGCGCCGCAGTTGCTCGCCCCCTCTCCCCTTGGGGAGAGGGGGAATTATGGATGCCCCAAGGTGGAGAGGGTATGTTGGTTCAGGATAGCTAAAGATATGCCCAGAAAAGAGGTCAGCGGAAAACGCATCTTTGTGCTCGACACCAACGTGTTGATGCACGATCCCACCGCGATCTTCCGCTTTCACGAGCACGACATTTATCTCCCCATGGTGGTGCTGGAGGAACTGGACGCGAGCAAGAAGGGCGTGTCGGAAGTGGCGCGCAACGTGCGCCAGGTGAGCCGCTTCCTCGATGACCTCATGGCCGACGCGAGCAAGGAGGAGATAGACCTGGGTTTGTCCCTGCCAGCGTTCAATCACGCCGGCAAGGGCGCGGAGGCCGCGCGCGGCAGGCTGTTCTTCCAGACCCGCCCCCTGCTTTCCGGCGCGCGCGACAGCCTCTCCGGTTACAAGCCGGACAACAACATCATCGCCACCGCGTTCGCGCTGCAGAAGGAATATCCCGACGCCACGGTGATCCTGGTGTCCAAGGATATCAATCTGCGCATCAAGGCCGCCGTGCTCGGCATCTACGTCGAGGACTATTACAACGACCAGGTGCTGGATGATGTCAATCTGCTGTACCGGGGTTACGTGGAGCTGCCCGCCGATTTCTGGGAGCGCCACAGCAAGGACATGGCCTCGTGGAAGGAGAGGGGGCGCACCTTTTACAAGATCACCGGGCCGCAGGTGCAGGAGTGGCATCCCAATGAATTTCTCCACGGCGCCGGCGACGGCGGTTTTGAGGCCATCGTGCGCCGGCTCGACGGGCAAAGCGCGACCATCGAGCTGATCCGCGATTATCAAAGCTCGCGCCATACGGTGTGGGGCATCAACGCGCTGAACCGTGAGCAGAACTTCGCGCTCAACCTGCTCATGGACCCGGAGGTGGATTTCGTGAGCCTGCTGGGCGTGGCCGGCAGCGGCAAGACCCTGCTCACGCTCGCCGCGGGTCTGGCGCAGGTGCTGGAGGAGAAGCGCTACGGCGAGATCATCATGACGCGCGTCACCGTGCCGGTGGCCGAGGACATCGGTTTCCTCCCCGGCACGGAAGAGGAGAAGATGACGCCGTGGATGGGCGCGCTGATGGACAACCTCGAAGTGCTGACCAAGTCCGACGTGGGCGGCGACTGGGGCCGCGCCGCGACCAATGATTTATTGCGAAACAGGATCAAGATCCGCTCGCTCAACTTCATGCGCGGGCGCACCTTTCTGAACAAATACATCATCCTGGATGAGGCGCAGAACCTCACCTCCAAGCAGATGAAGACCCTCATCACGCGCGCCGGCCCCGGCACCAAGGTAGTGTGTCTCGGCAACGTGGCGCAGATAGACACGCCGTATCTCACCGAGACCACCTCCGGCATCACCTATGTGGTGGACCGCTTCAAGCATTGGAACCACAGCGGGCACGTGACGCTCACGCGCGGCGAGCGCTCGCGTCTGGCCGATTACGCCTCGGAGGCGCTGTAATCAGGCCTCTCTCCTTCCCCCTCCCTTTAGGGAGGGGGGAAAGCGCGCACCCTTCACTCGCTGTTGCCAAATGGCGCGGTTTGCGTTATACATCTTGGCCGAATACTCCACAAAAAGGGGCGTCCATGGCTGCCACGCGGAACTGGGGTTGGCTGCTGCTGCTCGGCGGCGCGGCGCTCGTTTTTCTCGCGTTGTATATTTCTGATTCCCTCCTGTTGTTGCAATCGTCGCTGCTGCACTTTTTTGAGCATATGCAGATGCTGTGGGCCGACATGGCGGTTATGCCCAGAGTGGTGCTGGCGCTGGGCGCGCTGGGATTGCTTGCCGGAGTGCTGGTGATGGTTTTCCATGGCAAACGGGCTAGGCGCGATATTTGGCATTGATATACATACTTTGAGAAAGGGGTTATTCCATTGAAAGGATGAGCTTCCACTGCCGTTCGGTGAGCGGCATCACGGATAAACGGGTCCCGCGCTGCATCAGGGGCAGATCGCGCAATTCAGGGCGGTTCTTGAGTTCGCGCAGGCTGATGAGCCGCTTTAAATCGCGCACAAAGCGCACGTCCACCCGCTGCCAGCGCGGATGCGCGGGGTCGCTCCCGGGGTCAAAATAGGGGCTCGCGGGGTCAAATTGGGTGGCGTCGGGGTAGGCGCTTTTTACGATTTCCATCATGCCCGTAATGCCCGGCGCGGGACAATTGGAGTGATAGAAAAACGCGCGGTCGCCCACGCGCATTGCGCGTAAAAAATTGCGCGCCTGGTAATTCCTCACCCCGTCCCACGGCTCAATCCGGCGTTGTTTCAGATGCTCGACGCCGAAGACCGCGGGCTCGGATTTCATCAGCCAGTAACGCATTTTTTTATTATAACAGCCTGCTGATAACGCAAGACGGGGTTTTGTCCGCGCCTCTATTCCGCTACACTTATTAATCCGGCAATGAACATTGCCGGGTTAATGCAAGGCATGGATGCCTTGCCGCCGCCGCAAGCTGCGGATGGCGATAAAATATATGGATGTATTTTATCGCCGGATAATTTAGGCCATGACTCACAAGAAACCTTCCCTGCGCGCCTTACAGGGACGTAGTAGCGCCGCGGGAGGCAGGATGCCGGAAGCGGCCGCCGTGCCTGCGCCTGTTGCGGCCGATGACGCCGCGCTGCAGAAGCTCGCGCTGGCGGTGATTGAAACCGAAGCCGCAGCGGTGAGC
Source organism: Pseudomonadota bacterium (assembly GCA_041695325.1). Taxonomy (GTDB): domain Bacteria; phylum Pseudomonadota; class Gammaproteobacteria; order SURF-13; family SURF-13; genus SURF-13. The sequence continues at coordinate 5,179 of JBGFRC010000024.1, read as the reverse complement.
GCGCTCGCCGCGCGCGTGGGCGGCGCGTTTGTCCAGGCCTGCCGCCACATGCTCGCTTGCGAGGGGCGCATCGTGGTCACCGGCATCGGCAAGTCCGGGCACATCGGCGGCAAGATCGCGGCCACGCTGGCCAGTACCGGCAGCCCGGCCTTCTTCATGCATCCGGCCGAGGCGGGTCACGGCGATCTCGGCATGATTACCGGCAAGGACGCGGTGCTGGCGCTGTCCAATTCGGGCGAGACCGACGAGATCACCACCATCGTGCCGCTCATCAAGCGCCTGGGCGTGCCGCTCATCGCCCTGTGCGGCAATTCCGGCTCCACCCTGGCGCGCATGGCCGACGTGCATATAGACGTGAGCGTGAAGCAAGAGGCCTGTCCGCTGAATCTCGCTCCCACCTCCAGCACCACCGCCATGCTGGTCATGGGCGATGCGCTGGCGGTTTCGCTGTTGCAGGCGCGCGGCTTCACCGCGCAGGACTTCGCGCGCTCCCATCCTGCGGGGCGGCTGGGGCGGCGCCTGTTGCTGCTGATTGACGACATCATGCACACCGGCGAGCGCATCCCCAGAGTGCGTGAAGGCGTAAAGCTCGGTCAGGCGCTGGTGGAGATGACCAAAAAGGGGCTGGGCATGACGACGATCGTGGATGCGCAGGGCCGTCTCGCCGGCGTGTTCACTGACGGCGACTTGCGCCGCACCCTGGATCACGGCATGGACGTGCACGCTACGCTTATCGCCGAGGTGATGACGCGCAACTGCAAGCGCGTGAACGCCGGCATGCTCGCCGCGGAGGCGCTGCAACTGATGCAGAAACACAAAATCAACGCGCTGCCGGTGGTGGACGCGGAAGGCAGGGTGGTCGGCGCCTTCAACATGCACGACATGCTGCGCGCGGGAGTGGTATGAAGCAGATGTATGAGGCAAGAGAAAAGAGAAAAGTTGCTAACAAAGAAGCCTTTTCTCTTGCCTCTTGCCTCTTTTCTCTGTAGTTATGCAAGACATCCTCGACAAGGCGGCCCAGATCAGACTGGTGGTGTTTGACGTGGACGGCGTGCTCACCGACGGCAGCCTCTATCTCGCCGATGACGGCCAGGAGTACAAGGCGTTCAATTCGCGCGACGGGCACGGCATGAAGATGCTGCAAGCCACCGGCGTGGGGCTGGCGGTGATCACCGGCCGCACTTCCAAAGTGGTCGAGCACCGCATGGCGAGCCTGGGCGTGGAGCACGTGTTTCAGGGGCAGCGCGATAAGCTGCCCGCGTTCGAGGCGCTCGTCGCCGGGCTCAGGCTGCGCATGGAACAGGTCGCGTTTGTCGGCGACGACGTGGTGGACCTGCCGGTGCTGCGCCGCGCGGGGTTCGCGATCGCGGTGCAGGATGCGCATCCTCTGGTCAAAAGCCACGCCCACTGGCAGACGCCGAGCAACGGCGGGCGCGGCGCGGCGCGCGACGTGTGCGAGCTCATCATGCGGGCGCAGGGTAAGCTGGATGAACAGCTTAAGGCGTATCTTTGATGACTGCAGAAAAAAGAGGCAAGAGAAAAGTTAATGAAGAGACCGTTTACCTGCATCTTGTGTCTTTTATCTTGTATCTGCCGTGATGTGGCTTAAACGGCAAAGCCGGGCTTGGCTGGGATGGCTGGCCGCGCTGGGGCTGTTTGCCTTGCTGACCCAATGGCTGCTGTATATCAGCGCCCCCCCCGAGGACCAGCGCGCGGCGCGGCGCCATGCGCCGGACGCCATCATGGACGAGTTCACGGCCACCGGCATGGGCGCAAACGGGCTCCCGGAGCACCGGCTGCGCGCGCAGCGCATGCTGCACTATCCGGACGACGGCAGCACGGAATTCATCCAGCCGCTGCTCACCGTGTTTCAGCAGGACGCGCCGCCGTGGCAGGTGCAGGCGGAGCGCGGCCTGCTGGCCAAGGGCCGCGACAGCGTATGGCTGCAAGACGCGGTGCGCATCGAAAACCCCGAGGCGGAACCCAGGCTCAGGTGGCGTCTGGATACGCGCGATCTGCACGTCAAGGTGGACGAAGAATACGCGGAGACGGCCCAGGCGGTGACCATCGTGGGCGCAACCAGCATCACGCGCGCCGTGGGGATGCGGGTGTTTTTAAAGGAAGGCCGCGTGCAACTGCTTGCCAAAGTGAAAGGTACTTATGAAGTCAACACCGGACAAAAACCCAAAAACAGCCCGCCCAATGCGCCGCGGTCTTAAGGCGATACTGTTTCTGCTCGCGCTCGGCTGGGCGGGCGCGGCCGGGGCCTTGTCTACGGACAAGGACCAGCCTGTCAATATCGAAGCGGATACGGCAGAAATAGATGACAAGAGGGGCGTCAGCGTCTACAAGGGCAGCGTGGTGGTGACGCAGGGCAGCATCCGGCTCGATGCGGATATTGTCACGGCGTATACGCCGGATAGGCAACTGCAAAAGGTGGTGGCGGAGGGCAATCCGGCGCGCTACAAGCAGCGCCTCGACAAAAAAGACGAGGACATGCGCGCCAAGGCGCAGCGCATGGAGTATTACGCCGCTAGCGGGAAGCTGATTTTGTACGAAGGGGCACACCTGTGGCATGAAGGCAACGAGTTCAGCGGCAACCGCATCGAATACGATACCCGCGCCGACGTGGTCCAGGCCGTCAAGGCCCCCGCCGGCAAGGAGCGCGTGCAGGTGGTGATTCCGCCCAAGAGCAAGAGCGAGCCGGGCGCCGAGAAACCATGAGTAAACTGGCGGCCTCGCGCCTGGTCAAGCGCTACCAGGCGCGCGAGGTGGTGAGCTCGGTGTCGCTGGAGGTAGGCAGCGGCGAGGTGGTGGGCCTGCTGGGGCCGAACGGCGCGGGCAAGACCACCTGCTTTTACATGATCGTGGGTCTGGTGCCCGCCGACGGCGGCGCCATCTACCTGGATAGTTTCGACATCACCGCCTATCCCATGCACGCGCGCGCGCGCCTGGGGCTGGGCTATCTGCCGCAGGAGCCGTCGGTGTTTCGCAAGCTCACCGTGGCGGAGAACATCCTCGCCGTGCTGCAACTGCGTCCGGAGCTCAGCGCCGCGGAACAGGAGCAGGAACTGGAGCAGTTGCTGCGCGAATTCCACATCACGCATCTGCGCGACGGTCTGGGCTACACCCTGTCCGGCGGCGAGCGGCGCCGGGTGGAGATCGCACGCGCGCTGGCCGCCGAGCCGCTGTTCATTCTGCTCGATGAGCCGTTCGCCGGCGTGGACCCGATCTCGGTGCTGGACATCCAGGCCATCATCAAGCACCTCGCGGCGCGCGGCATCGGCGTGCTCATCACCGACCACAAGGTGCGCGAAACCCTGGGGATCTGCGCGCGCGCTTATATCATGAATGAAGGCGTGTTGATCGCCGCGGGCGAACCGGAGGCGGTGCTCAAGGATAAGCGTGTGCAGCAAGTGTATTTGGGGGAGGGTTTCCGGCTATAATAAGGCGTTGCCGTTTTGGCACCCCGGTTGCAGAACCCGGGTAACACGATACCACGCGGGCCCGCGGTTTTACCTAAATGAAGCAAGCGATACAACTGCGCTTGGGTCAGCATTTGACCATGACCCCTCAGTTGCAGCAGGCGATCCGCCTGCTGCAGCTCTCCACGCTGGAGCTGCAAGGCGAGATTCAGGAGGCCCTGGATTCCAACGTGATGCTGGAGCTGGCTGAAGAGGAGAGCGTCAATATCCCGTCAGACCGCCTGGTTTCCGCCCCCGTCCACGAGAGCCCGGCCGCCGACCGTGAGACCGGGCAGGACGGCGCGTCTTCGGACGCCGGAATGCAGGAGGCCGAGGAGACAGCTGCGGATAATGACTGGGAAGAGGCCTATGGGCCCAGCTCTGCAACCGCGCCTTCCGGTGATTCCGAGCAAGAGGGCCGCGAGTACGAAAATTTAAGCGGGCAGGCCGAAACGCTGCGCGGGCACTTGCAGTGGCAGTTGCAGCTTACGCCCATGAACAACAGCGACCGCGCCATCGCCGAGGCAATCATAGACGCGGTGAACGACGACGGGTATCTGAGCGAAAGCCTGGAGGAAATCCAGCAAGGCCTGGCGCGGGAGCTGCCCGAAGAAGATGTCACCCCGGAGGCGATAGCCGCGGTGCTGCACCGCGTGCAGCGTTTCGATCCGGTCGGTGTGGCGGCGCGCGATCTGCGCGAGTGTCTGCTGATCCAGTTGCAACACTGTCCTGATGCCACCCCTGGCCTGGAGACGGCACGCCGCCTGGTAAGCGACCACCTGCCTCTGCTCGGCAGCCGCGACTACGCCCAGATCATGCGGCGCATGAAGCTCAGCGAGGGGGAGCTGCGCGAGGCGGTGCAATTGATCCAGTCCCTCAATCCGCGTCCCGGCGCGCAGATCACCGAAAGCCGCGCCGATTACGTGATCCCCGACGTGTACGTGCGCAAGCTGAGAGGACGCTGGCACATCGCCCTGAATCCGCAGGCGACGCCCAAGCTGCGTATCAACCATCAGTATGCCAATCTAATCCGGCGCGCCAACGGCAACCTGGATAATACCTGTCTGAAGAATCATCTGCAGGAAGCGCGCTGGTTCCTCAAGAGCCTGCAAAGCCGCAACGAGACCCTGCTGCGCGTGGCGCGCTGCATCGTGGAGCGGCAACGCGGCTTTCTGGAGCACGGCGCGGAAGCGATGCGGCCCCTGGTGCTGCACGACGTGGCCGAGGCGCTGGGCATGCACGAGTCCACCATCTCGCGCGTCACGCGCCAGAAATACCTGCACACCCCGCGCGGCGTGTTTGAGCTCAAATACTTCTTTTCCAGCCACGTGAGCACCGAAAACGGCGGCGAATGCTCCGCCACCGCGATCCGCGCCCTGATTAAAAAACTGGTGGCCGCCGAGCACGCCAGCAAGCCCTTGAGCGACAGCAAGCTTGCGGAGCTGCTGGTGAGCCAGGGGATTAATGTGGCGCGCCGGACTGTGGCAAAATACCGGGAGGCTCTGGCCATCCCGCCGTCCAACGAGCGCAAGCGCCTGGCCTGATCTTCATCCACACGGGAAACAAACATCATGCACATTACCCTTAGCGGGCACCACGTCGAGGTGACGCCCGCGCTGCGCAGCTACGTCAGCGGCAAGCTCGAGCGCATCCAGCGCCATTTTGATCACGTCACCGACATCAAGGTTATTCTGAGCGTTGAGAAACAGCGCCGG
>JBGFRC010000028.1:0-13982 GCA_041695325.1 Pseudomonadota bacterium | reverse complement strand
GGCGCACGTCCTGTGCGCCCGTTCGCCATGCCACCGGCATGGCTCACCCCTGTGGCGCCTGGCAGTTCGTTTTTCAACGAACTGCTAGTCCAGCGATACTGGTGTAAAGAAAAGCTTCTTGACTTATCTTGAAAAGGGCCCATTGGGCCCTTTCTTTTTGCCCGGAAAAAGCGGGCATCGCTAAGGGTATCAAACGCGCCGGTCCGCGCTGCGGCGGTTGCCGGAGCGCGCAGAGGAGGGGGCGTAGAAACGCCCCTTATTGCTGCCACTCTTTTTGCCGAAGGCCGGTTTAAAGCCGTCCTTGAAGTTGCCACCCTTGCCTGCTGCGCTTTTGTGTCCGTAATTGCGGCGCGGAGCGGGGCGTGATGCGTTGGCTTCAGGCACGCTGGGTTCGAGGCCGGGCAGGACTTTCCGCTCCAGGCGCGCGCCGGTGAGGCGTTCAATGCCGCCGAGCTTGCCCCAGTCCTGCGGGCCGATCAGCGACACGGCCATGCCGAAGGCGCCGCCGCGGCCGGTGCGGCCGATGCGGTGCACGTAATCCTCGGCCACCATGGGCAGATCAAAATTGATGACGTGGCTCACGCCCTTGATGTCCAAACCGCGCGCGGCGACGTCGGTGGCCACCAGTATCTTGACGCTGCCCTGGCGCAGGCGCTGCACGGTTCGGTTGCGCGCGCTTTGTTTCATGTCGCCGTGCAGCGCGGCGCAGGCGTGGCCATCGGCGGCCAATTCTTCCGCCAGATCATCGGCGGCGCGCTTGGTGGAGGTAAAGACGATGGCCTGCGTCAGTTCGCGCGTGCACAGGATGTGGTTGAGCAAACGGCGCTTGTGACGCACGTCGTCCGCCTGGTGGATGTGCTGCGTGATGAAGGCGTGCTTTTCCTGCGTGCGCGCCACCTGGATGCGCGCCGGGTCCTTCAGCAAGCGCTGCGCGAGGCCGAGCACCTTGCCTTCCAGGGTGGCGGAGAACAGCAGGGTCTGGCGGGTGTCCGGCGTCGCCTTGCTGATGAGCTCCACCGGCTCGATAAAGCCCATGTCCAACATGCGGTCGGCTTCGTCCAGCACCAGCAGTTCGACGCGCGAGAAATCCACACGGCCGCGTTCCATGTGGTCTATCAGGCGGCCGGGGGTGGCGACCAGAATGTCCAGTTTTTCACGCAGCAGTCTCTCCTGCAAGGGATAAGGCGCGCCGCCGACGATGGCGCCGGTGCGCAGCGGTGCGAATTTACCGTAGCGCTTGACGGCCTCCAGTATCTGCGCGGCGAGTTCGCGCGTGGGGGTGAGCACCAGCAGGCGTGGCCCGCGCCCCTGGCCTTGAGCGGGCGTGAGCAGGCGCTGCAACGCGGGCAAGACAAAGGCCGCCGTCTTGCCGGTGCCGGTCTGAGCCGAGGCCATCAAGTCGCGGCCAGCCAGCGCCGCCGGAATGGCCTGGCTCTGAATTTCGGTCGGGGTGGTGTAGCCGCTGGCCGCAATGGCGCACAGCAGTCTTGCATCAAGATTTAATGATTGAAATGACAAAGTAATATCCTCATCCGCCGTTCATGTGCGGATTAAAAAAGTAAAACAACAAGGAGGGCAGGGCCGCACTGACTGGAGATGGCCGCCAGGTTCCTTATACGTCGCTAGTCAGGAAACCTGCGGTATAAACCGGAGAGAGATCAGAGACGCGTAGGCTCTATGCATCAAGACTGCATACATAGAATTTTTCCATTATACACAAAAACGGCTCCGGGGGCTACATTCAAGCCGGAGATTCCTGTTCAGCCCGCCAGCAGGCGCTGCATTTCCTCCACCTGTTCCGCAGTGTCCTCCATGGAGGTGACGCTTACCTCGGCGCCGATGCCGAGTTTGGCGAAGGCGGGGACGGTGTTCCAGTCCAAGCGGTTGTGCGGATGATCCGTTCCGATACGGCTTTGTAAATTGGCGGCCAGCACCACGTCGGCATAATCCGCCGCTTGGCCGTGGCTGCGTTGCAAGGTTTCGTGCTCCGCGACGGCGGTAATCAGCTCCGGCGTGAAGTCCCATGCCATGAGTATGGTCTTGCCGACTTCGCAGTGCATGCGCCGCACCACGTCCAGCAGCGCGGATTCGTTCTGCAGCAATTCCGGGTATTTCTCGGCGCGCGTCAAGATGGGCAGCGCGCCGATGTCGTGCACCAGCCCTGCGAGCAGGGCCTCATCCGGTTTGAGATTGGTGCAATGCGCGGCGAGCGCGTAGCTGATGGCCGCGACCTGGGTGCTGTGCCGCCACACGTCCTTGAGGAGCTTTCTGGTTACCGGTGAGCGCGCCTGATAAAGCTGCTGCACCAGCAGGCCGGTGACCAGATTGCGCACCAGCGTGTTGCCCATGCGCGCCACCGCCATCTGCACGTTGTCCACCGGCGCGCGCCCGCGCAGCATGGCGCTGTTGGCCACTTGAATCAGGCGCGCGCTGAGCGCGGGGTCGCTGGTGATGACCTTGGCGATTTGACCGCTGCTGGTATGCGGATCATCCACCATGTTGCGCACCTTGAGCGCGATTTCCGGCAAGGTGGGCAGGGTGAGCCGGTTGTTGCGGATGTCATCCAGCAGCGTGGCGAGAAATTTGTCTTCGGCGGCGGCGAATACGGTGGCCATATCCTTGAGCACTCCCTTTCCCCCGGTTTATCGGCGCCGGGGAGCCGAACATGAGCCTTATTTGGCCATTTTGGAGCCGAGGCTAGGGCGAGCCCGCGGTCTGCGAGAGTAGCATCGTAACCGCTTGCGTGACGGCATCAACCGGAATCGCCGCCATCGTTTCAGCGGCGAAATCCTGCGCGCGGATTACGGCCGAGCGGCGAACGAGCGGAGCGAACTTGCGCCGACGAGGTCGAGTCCGGCATAGACGCAGATCGTGGCCGGGTCGTTGCGGGTTACGCGGGGTTGCCGGGATTGGCGTAGGAAGCGGCGCTGAAATGCAGCAGCGGCCCGAAGACCGCGCCCAGATGCACGTTGCCCGGCCTGGCCTGGTTGACGGGTATCACGGCGAGCAGCTCTATGCCTCCCGCGGGACTGGTTTCGGCGTTGATGACCTGACCCGCCGCCTGTGAGCCGGCGTACAAGGTCGTGCCTGGATCGGGCGTGACGCTCGCCTGCGCCGAGACGCGGTACAAACGGCGCTTTACCTCGCCCAGATGGTGCGTGCGCGCCACGATCTCCTGCCCCGGATAGCATCCCTTGGTAAAGCTCAAGAAGCCGAGCGCGTCGAGATTGAGCATCTGGGGAATGAATTGATCCTGCGTGGCGGGATACAGCGCAGGGAGGCCGGCGCGGATGTCGAGCAACCTCCAGGGCGCGCCGCCTGTCTGCGTGCAACGCACAGGCAGGCCCACGGGCGTGAGCGCGGCGGAAAGTGTTTCCCACAAGGCGCGGGCGGCCGGATAAGGCGCGGCCAACAGGAATCGCGGGGTTGGACCGGGCAGGCGCACGATGTTGATCTGTTCACGCTGGATTGCGCCATAAGGCGCACCGGGGAGTGTGCCGAAAAGCTTTATCAGATGTTCTGTGGCTTGAGCGCCCGCAACACCCGCCTGCAACAGCGCATCACTGACATCCGTGAGTGTGATCTGCGTGCGCAGCAAGTACAGGCGCAGGCGTTTTAAGGTGGTATTTAAGATCTCGCGCGGCAGTTGCAGATAATACGCATCGCCGCGCTGGAAGATAAGCACCAGCGCCAGCACCCGCCCCTGGGCGCTGCACCATGCACTGAATTGGGCGCGGCCTGCGCTGACCGCGCTTAGATCATTGCTCAACTGTCCCTGCAAAAAATTGAACGCGTCCGCGCCGCGAGCCTCAATCAGGCCGAGGTGCGAGAGATCGGCAATGATATTGCCTGATGCCGCAGCTTCAAGTTCGATTTGGGGCGCGCCGAAGTGCTGCACGATGTCCTGTTCGATGAGTGCGCCGCGCGCTTGTAAAAATGTCTTCCATTCCGGGTGCATGGCTTATTCTAACAGGTTGTTGAAAAAGCCCTTCCATGGGCTTTTTCAACTCGCAAAGCGAACAGTGTCATTTTCGCTTTGCTTCATTTTTCAAGCACATAAAGCGTGCTTGAAAAATGGCGGTGCCTGCGGCGCTCTCGCATCCTGCTTCGCTTGCAAGACCAGGGCAAGCCATCCTTGGCTTGCCCGCTCGCAGCAGTGCTGCTCGCCCCTGCGCCGCACGCAGGCTGTCTCTCAACAGCCTGCTAACCCGGCGCGCGGCTTGACGGGAGGGCGGGGATGAAGCACTCTTGCCTCATGTTTCCCGCTCCGCTTAATCTTGAATTGGGCCGGTCACGCGTTCTCGCCGCGCTGCTGATGCTGGCGCACAGCGGTGCGCTGGCGTTGCTTGCCCTGCTGCCGCTGGCGTGGTGGGTGCGGATGCTGTTGGCAGGCGCGCTGCTGTGCAGTCTGTGGTTGACGCTCAACCGCCACGCCCTGCGCCGTGGTAAACGCGCGATTACCCGCTTGCTGTGGGAGAGCGATGAGTCCTGGCTGTTACAAGGCGCGGACGGAAAGGAACGGCGCGCCCGGCTCAAGCCGGGAAGTTACGTCAGTCCCAGGCTGGTGATACTCAATTTTGACGCCGGGCGGCGGCCGTGCTCCGTGGTGCTATTGCCCGACGCCGTGGAGGCCGAGAGCTTGCGCAAGCTGCGCCTCCGGCTTCAGACGTTGTAGTTGGGTGGGGTGAGCACGGTGTTCCTGGCTACCGGGTCGGTGTTCGGATAATCCTTGTTGTAATGCAGTCCGCGGCTTTCCTTGCGCGTGAGGGCGGAGCGGATGATGAGGTCGGCCACCAGCGCCAGGTTGCGCAGCTCAATGAGATCATTGGTAACGCGGAAATTGGCATAGTAGTCGGCGATTTCGCTCAGCAGCAGATTCACGCGATGCTGCGCGCGCTGCAGGCGTTTGTTGGTGCGCACGATGCCGACGTAATCCCACATGAAGCGCCTGAGCTCGTCCCAGTTGTGCGACACCACCACTTCTTCGTCGGAATCGGTGACGCGGCTCTCATCCCAGGCGGGCGGCGCGGCGGGCGCGGGGGCTTGCGGGAGCTGCGCCAGGATATCATGGCCCGCGGCGGCGGCGAACACCAGGCATTCCAGCAGCGAGTTGCTCGCCATGCGGTTGGCGCCATGCAGGCCGGTGTGCGCCACTTCGCCGATGGCGTACAGACAGGGAATATCCGTGCGCCCGCGGCGGTCGGTCATCACCCCGCCGCAGATGTAGTGCGCGGCGGGCACCACCGGCAGCGGTTCCCTGGTCATGTCATAGCCGAACTCCAGGCAGCGCGCGTGGATGGTGGGAAAGTGCTCGCGGATGAATTGCGCCGGTTTGTGCGATATGTCCAGATGGACGTAAGACAGTCCCAGGCGCTTCATCTCATGGTCTATGGCGCGCGCCACGATGTCGCGCGGGGCGAGCTCGCCGCGCGGGTCGAATTTGTGCAGGAACGGCGCGCCGTCCGGCAGCAGTAGACGCCCGCCCTCGCCGCGCACCGCCTCGGTGATGAGAAAGGACTTGGCCTTGGGGTGGTAGAGGCAGGTGGGGTGGAACTGGATGAATTCCATGTTGGCCACGCGGCAGCCCGCGCGCCAGGCCATGGCCAGCCCGTCGCCGGTGGCGATGTCCGGATTGCTGGTGTAGAGATACACCTTGCCCGCACCGCCGGTGGCGAGCACCACGCAGCGCGCGCGCAAGGTCACCACCCGGCCGGCCTCCCGGTTTAAGGCGTACACGCCCAGGCACCGTTGCGGCTTCTTGCCCAGCTTGGCCGCGGTGATGAGGTCTATGGCGATGTGATTTTCAAACAGGCCGATGTTCGGATGTGCGCGCACCTGCGCTTCGAGCGTGGTCTCGATGGCCCGTCCCGTGGCGTCGGCGGCGTGGATCACGCGCCGGTGGCTGTGGCCGCCTTCCTGGGTCAGGTGGTACTCGTTGCCGCCGTCGGGTTGCCGTTCCTTGGTGAACGGTACGCCGCGCGCGATCAGCCACTCCACTGCCTCGCGCCCGCGCTCCACGGTGTAGCGCACGATGTCCGGGTCGCACAGCCCGGCGCCCGTCCTCAAGGTGTCCTCGACGTGCGAGGCGATCGAGTCATCCTTGTGCAGTACGGCCGAAATACCGCCTTGGGCGTACAGGCTGGCGCTCTCGCGCAGGATGCCTTTGCTGACCAGGTGCACCCTGGCCGAGGGGGCGAGGCGCAGGGCGAGGCTCAGTCCGGCCGCGCCGCTGCCGATGATGAGTACGTCCGCGGAGTGGTCGGCGTTCACGTGACGGGTTGGTGTTGCGGCTGGTTTGCGTTCATAATGCATCAAGACTTGGTTTAAAATGGCTATGGATAAGACAAATTCAGCGCTAGCCGCGAACTATATCGGATTGGGGCAGTCTATTGAAGCAGCAAGGGACTGCCCGCGACCGCAAGGGGACGCCTTAAGTGGCCGAGCGTACAGTTGATCAGGAGCTGGTGCGGCGTGTCCAGCGGGGGGACAAGCGGGCGTTCGACATGCTGGTGCTCAAGTACCAGCACAAGATTATAAAGCAGATCGGGCGCTATGTGCGTGACGCCAGCGAGGCCCAGGATATCGCGCAGGAGACCTTCATCAAGGCGTACCGCGCGCTGCCTAATTTTCGCGGCGAGAGCGCGTTTTATACCTGGCTGTACCGGATCGCCGACAATACGGCCAAGAATTATCTGGTGGCCCAGGGACGCAGGCCGCCGACGGAAGACATTGAGATGGAAGACGCGGAGCGCCTGGCCAACGAGCCGGCCCTGAAGGAGGGCGGCACGCCGGAGCACGTGTTACTCAGCGACGAGATACGGAATACGGTGTTCAACACTATCGAGCAGCTGCCGCCCGACTTGCGCACCGCCATCACGCTGCGCGAGCTGGAGGGCCTGAGTTACGAGGAGATTGCCGCGGCGATGGACTGCCCGGTGGGCACGGTGCGTTCCCGCATCTTCCGTGCGCGCGAGGCGATAGATGAGAAGTTAAAGCCGTTGCTGGATTGAGATTATAGGCAGGTGCAGGTTATGGCGAGTAAAGAAGAAATATCCGCATTGGTGGACGGCGAGGTGTCTGAACTCCAGACCGGCCGTCTTATTACGGTATTGGAGCAGGACCTTGAATTACGCCACTGCTGGCGGCACTATCACCTGATCGGCGCGGTGCTGCGCGGCGGCGGGGGAGCGGAGATTCAGCCCTGTCTGGGCGCGCGCGTCGCCAAAGCGCTGGAATCCGAACCCGTCACATTCGCCCCGCGCGGGCTGGCGCCGCGAATGCCCGCCCTAAAATGGTTCGCCGGCCTCGCGGTCGCCGCCTCCGTCGCCGCCATCGCGGTGTTGAGCGTGCAGACCGCCCCGCAAACGACGCAGTTCGCCGACGCATCCGCACCGGAGACGGCGACGCCGCAATCCGTTAACGAATTGTCCGGCGCGCAGACTCAACTGACGGCCAATAAACCCCACGCCCCCAAGTTGCACAATTACCTTACCAACCATAACGAATACGTTACCTCCGCCGGAATGCAGGGCATGTTGCCCTACGCGCGCAGCGCGGCCTTCGATCCCAACGAGTGAGACCGCATGACATGAGGCTGCTCACTGCGGGCGCCGCATGCGCGCTGTTGCTGTCCGCGCCGCTGCTGCGCGCCGGGGAGGACGCGGACGCCGCGCGCCTGTGGCTGGAAAAGATGTCCCATGCGGCGCGTACGCTCAACTATGAAGGCACCTTTGTCTATCTGCATAACGGCCAAATGGTCAGTATGCGCATCATTCACGGCGCGGGCCCGCGCGGCGAACAGGAACGGCTTATCGTGCTGAACGGCGTGGGGCGCGAGATGATGCGCGACCCCAGGGTGGTCACCAGTATTCAGTATCAGCACAGTGCGGAGGTGGTGGCCATGAGCCGTCCGCGCAAACCGTTTCCCGCCGGATTGTTCAGCAACGATGCCACACTGGACAGGTACTACGATTTTTCCCTGAGCGGGGAGGGGCGGGTGGCGGATCGCCTGGCACGCGTGGTGCGGGTGAGCCCGCGCGACGCCTACCGCTACGGTTACCGCCTCTGGATAGACGAAGCCAGCGGCCTGTTGCTCAAGTATGAGCTCATCAATGCACAGGATGCGCCGCTGGAACAACTGATGTTCACCACCTTGGAGCTTTACCCCCAGCCGCCCGCAGGACTGCCCGATCCGGATGAAGGCGCCGAAACGCCGAGCGGCGCGGCCGAGGATGCGCCGGCGCCAGATCCGGCGCCGGCCAAGGTCTGGCGCGTCACGCGCATGCCAGAAGGATACACACAATCCGAACACGAGCATCGCACCCTGTCCGTCCACGCCGCGCCCGTGGAGCACATCGTCCTGTCCGACGGATTGGCCGCGGTGTCGGTGTTCATCGAAAAGCTCGACGGCGCGCCCGGCTTCAAGGGCGCAAGGCGCATGGGCGCGGTGCACGCCTATGGCAGCGTGATACAGGAGCATCAGATCACGGTGGTGGGCGGGGTGCCGGAACGGACGGTGCGCATGATTGCCGAATCGGTGCGCATGGAACAGGCGCCGTGATCGAACAGGCCGCGCGCGTCGTCAAGCTGGAACAGGGGTACGCCTGGGTGGAGGCGGAACGCAAAACCGGTTGCGGCGCCTGCGCGCAACAAAAGGGCTGTGGCGCCTCCCTGTTTGACAAGCTGTTCGGCGTCAAGCGCGCGCGGGTGCGCGCGCTCAACACCTTGCGCGCCGAGGTGGGTGATGAGGTGGTGATCGGCGTCGCGGAACAGGCCGTGCTGCGCGGATCATGGGCGGTGTACGCCGTGCCGCTGCTCGCGTTGCTGGCGTTCGCGCTCGGCGCCGAATGGCTGGCAGTCGGGGGCGAGCTTTATACCGCCGCCGCGGCGGCGGTGGGGTTCATGGCGGGCCAGCTCTGGCTGCGCCGCTACAACGCGCGCATCGCGCATGATCCGCGTTATCAGCCGGTCGTGCTCAGGCGTATATCCACTTATTAAATAACGACATAGCGGGAGTGTTTATGGAGTCAAACAGCGCAGGTAAGCGCATTTTGTTGGTTGTTGTGGCGGGATGGCTGGCGAGCTTCGCGTTTATCGCACAGGCGCGCGAGCTGCCGGATTTCACCGATCTCATCGAAAAGAGCAGCCCCGCGGTGGTGAACATCAGCACCACGCAGAAGATGAAACACCCCAGGATGCCGCGCATGCCGGACGGCACGCCGTTTGACGAATTTTTCCGTCATTTTTTCGGCGACGGCGACCATGTGCCCGATTTCGACACCCACTCGCTGGGCTCCGGATTCATTATCTCCGCCGAGGGCTACGTGCTCACCAACAATCACGTGGTGGACAACGCCGACAAGATCATCGTGCGCCTGAGCGACCGGCGCGAGCTGGCCGCGAAGATCGTGGGCCGCGACGAGCGCAGCGACATCGCCCTGCTCAAGATCGCCACCGACAATCTGCCGGTGGTCAAAATCGGCGATTCAGGCAACCTGAAGGTCGGCGAATGGGTATACGCCATCGGCTCGCCCTTCGGCTTCGATCACTCCGCGACCGCGGGCATCATCAGCGCCATCGGGCGCAGCCTGCCTGCGGAAAGCTACGTGCCGTTCATTCAAACCGACGTCGCCATCAACCCCGGCAACTCCGGCGGTCCGCTGTTCAACATGAACGGCGAGGTGATCGGCATCAACTCGCAGATCTACAGCCGCAGCGGCGGCTTCATGGGGTTGTCGTTCGCCATCCCGATAGACGTGGCGATGGAGGTGACCGATCAGTTGAGGAGCAAGGGGCGGGTCACGCGCGGCTGGCTCGGTATCCTGATTCAGGAGGTCACCGCGGAGCTGGCCGAATCGTTCGGTATGGAGAAGCCGCAAGGCGCGCTGGTGGCGAAGCTGCTGCCCGACGGTCCGGCGCAGAAGGCCGGCATTCAGGTGGGTGACGTCATCGTCGAGTTCGACGGCAAGCCGGTGGAGGAATCCTCCATGCTGCCGCGCCTCGTCGGCAGGAGCAAGGTCGGCGAGGCTGCTACGGTGAAGGTGATCCGCAACGGCAGACCGCTCACCCTGAGAGTGAAGATTGCCGAGTTGCCCAAGGATGAGGAAATCAAGCTCGGCCGGGACGATACGGAAGACCAATCTGACAATCCGCTGGGCATCGTCGTGGAAGACCTGAACGCAGAGCAGCGCAAACAGCTGGACGTGACCGGTGGGATCGTCGTGCGCAAAGTAGGCAGCGGCCCCGGCCAGCGCGCCGGCCTGCGCCGCGGCGACGTGATACTCAAGCTCAACAACAAGGACGTGAAAAGCGTGAGCGCGTTCGCCAAACAGGTCGAGGCCCTGCCTAGGAATAAATCCGTTCCCATCCTGGTGCAGCGCGGCAGGAGCACGTTGTTCCTGGCGTTGAAGCTGGAGGAGTAGCCCTACCTGATAAATCCCTCCCCCTACGGCTTTTCAAGCTTGCCCAGCAGATCCCCCATTCGTACCGCCATATCGGCATGGAGGCCGGGGCGCCAGACGCTGCGGCCCGGGCTGAACAGCACGATCACCGTCGAGCCCATGTTGAAGCGCCCCATCTCCGCGCCGCGTTCAAGGCGGATATTTTCGTTTTGATAATTCCACTGCCGTATCGTTTTTCCAAAGGGCGGCGTAACTGCGCCCGACCACACCGTTTCGATGCTGCCTACAAACAGCGCGCCGACCAGCACCAGCGCCATCGGCCCCGCGTCGGTGTCGAACATAGTGATGACGCGCTCGTTGCGCGCGAATAAATTGGGTACCACCGAGGTGGTGCGCGCGTTCACGCTGAATAATTTTCCCGGCACATACACCATCTCGCGCAGCCGTCCGCCGAGCGGCATGTGGATGCGGTGATAGTCCCTGGGCGAGAGATAGAGCGTGGCGAATTGGCCGTTGTGAAATGCTGCTGCGCGCGCGGCGGAGCCGCCCAGTAAATTCTCCAGGTTGAAGGTATGGCCCTTGGCCTGGAAAATACGTCCGTCCTGAATGGCGCCTAGCTGGCTCACCACGCCGTCCACCGGGCAGGCAATATCCTGCGCGCCGCTCACGACGGGGCGCGCGTCCGGCTTCAGTGCGCGCGTAAAAAAATGATTGAAGTTTACATACGCCCGCGCATCGGGTTCCGCGGCGATGCTCATATCCACGCCGTAGCGGCGAATGAACCAGCGGATCTGCCAGTCTTTCCACGCCCGCAGCCGGCAGCGGCTGAGGAGATACATGAGTCTGGAAAGTAAATGCTGCGGGACGAGATATTGGGGCAGCGTCTTTAAAAAATCGGCAGGCGTCATTGTGTTTATTTTTTCGGACGGAATGCGACGAGCACGTCGGGGTTCGTTTCAAGATACGGTCCGCCGATGAGGTCTATGCAATAAGGCACGGCGGGAAACACCGCGTGCAGGCAGTCGGCGATGGAGGAAGGTTTGCCCGGCAGATTGATGATGAGCGACTTGCCGCGTATGCCCGCGATCTGGCGCGACAGTATCGCGGTCGGGACGACCTTCAACGACACCGCGCGCATCTGTTCGCCGAAGCCATCCAGTATCTTGTCGCACACCGCCTCCGTCGCCTCCGGCGTGATGTCACGCGGCGCGGGGCCGGTGCCGCCGGTGGTGACCACCAGGCAGCAGCCCTGCGCGTCGCACAAATCCTTGAGCGTTTCCTCGATCACCGGCCGCTCGTCGGGGATCACGCACGACAGCGCCTGCCACGGCGTGGCGAGGATTTTTTCCAGCGCCTCGCGTATCGCAGGTCCGCCCAAGTCCTGGTAAACGCCGCCGCTCGCGCGGTCGGAGACGGTGACGATGCCGATGCGTGCCGGAGAGGGTTCCATCAGAGGTGCAGTACGTTCTGGATGAGCGGATGGTCAAGGTCTTGCGGCCGGTCCACGTCACGGCGCGCAGGCAGTTCATGCCAGCGCCATTGTAACCGCTTCAGGCGCGCGCGTGTAAGCGCCAGCACCTGTCCCGTGCCCCACGGCATATTTTCAAACAGCAGCGGCGCGGTCCGGCGCAGGCCCAGCAGCACGTACCCGCCGTCCTCGGCCGGGCCGAGCACGGCGTCATGGCCTTGTTGCAGCGCGTCCAACGCCGCACGCAGATCATGCGCCGTCAAATCCGGGCAGTCCGTGCCGATGATGACCGCGTAGGAGGCCGTCTCCAGCGCCGTGCGTGAGGCATGCGCCATGCGCGCGCCTAAATCTTCCCCTTGTTGAGTTCGCAGGGGGACGCCAAATTCTTTTTGGCAGTGCGCGAAAAAGGGATGCGCCGCATCCGGCGCGCACCAAAGCTGCACCGGGCAGAGCGCGGCGGAGCAGGCCTCAGCGATGCAGCGCCGCGCCAGTTGCTCATGCAGATGCGCCGCGCCTTGCGCGCCCAAGGCGGGGATCACGCGCGTCTTTACCTCGCCCGCAACCGGCGCCTTGGCGAAAATCAGTATGACCCCACCGGGGAAGGGTGTAGGTTGCGTCATGGATAATAGTGCCTTACGAGCCGGGCCGGATCCGCGCCCAGGGCATACGCGAGTCGCAGCTTCCACATCAGCAAAATCGTACGCAGTATGCCATGCTGTTCCCAGCGGCGGCTGGAGGTGAGCACGCGCTGTTTCATGCAGAGCGGCGGGCCATGTTTTTTTAACGCGCGCGAGAGGGCGATGTCTTCCATGAGCGGAATGTCCGGATAGCCGCCAGTTTTCTCAAACAGGGCGCGGCGCACAAAAATGGCTTGATCGCCGGTGGCGATGCCGGTGAGGCGCGAGCGCCGGTTCATCAGCGTTTCCACTACGCGCAGCAAGGGATGCGCGCCGGACAGCCGCACGTCGAAATGCCCCCAGGCGCGCGCTTGCAGGGCGTCGAGGATAAGCGCATCCGCATCCGGCGGCAGTTGCGTATCCGCGTGTAAAAACAGCAGCACGTCACCACGCGCCGCGCGCGCCCCCGTGTTCATCTGCCGCGCCCGTCCGCGCCCGCTGCGTATGATCTTGTCCACCCAGGGCTCAGCCAGCGCGACGGTGGCGTCGCTACTGCCGCCGTCCGCCAGGATGATTTCATGCCCGCGCGCGCGCCACGTCTGCAACGGCTGCAAGCTGGCTGTTATGCCATCTGCCTCGTTGAGCACGGGCACGATGATGCTTAAACGCGACGGAGTCATGTGATTAGAGTACTGGAACAGCCCGCAGGACGCCAACAGCGGCGGTCATAATGGAATCACGGGTAGGGTGATGATACAATGCTTATGTCCTGGGGGCACTGCGCCAGGGATGGCATCACAACTGTTTAAATGTGGGGCGGTAGCTCAGCTGGGGTGAGCTCGCGAAGCGGCGAACGCCAAGCCAGGGATGGTTTGGCCGGGGCTAAACGAAGCCACTGCTGTTACGCCAGGGACGGCATCACAATTGTTTAAATGTGGGGCGGTAGCTCAGCTGGGAGAGCGTCGCGTTCGCAATGCGAAGGTCGGGAGTTCGATCCTCCTCCGCTCCACCAATCCAACATCCAAACAACTCCATAAAAATCCCGAAGCCCGCGTAACTGCGGGCTTTTTCATTGGGTTAGCGTCCGGGAAGGGACAATGTCATCCATTGACATCCGGGGTCAAGTGGGGGCAACATTGGGGGCAAGTGAGTTAGCAGGGTGTTGATAAACAGGGTTTATCAACACCCTGCTAACGCTAAGCCGGGCGAAAAGCCCGTGAAGCTGTTCGACGAGCGCGGGCTTTATCTGGAAGTTTCACCGGGCGGCGGGAAGTGGTGGCGGCTGAAGTACCGCTTCGACGGCAAGGAAAAACGGTTGTCCTTGGGTGTTTATCCTGAGGCGGGCCTGAAAGACGCCCGCAATCGCCGTGACAATGCGCGCAAGTTGTTGGCCGATGGCATTGATCCCAGCGGTCACCGCAAGGCGGCGAAATCGGCGCGGGCTGACCGGGCGGCAAACAGTTTTGAAGTGGTGGCCCGCGAGTGGTTCGCCAAGTA
>JBGFRC010000009.1:0-107682 GCA_041695325.1 Pseudomonadota bacterium | reverse complement strand
GTGCGGTGCAGGGAAGAGCGTAGCGAAGGGTTCCACCGCCATTTTTCAAACACGGAAGTGTTTGAAAAATGAAGCAAAGCAAAAATCGCATTTTTGCTTTGCGTGGTTGATAAAGTCCAGGCTGGACTTTGTCAACACCCTGTTAGGGGCGATTTTGTTCCTTCGGGCGCTTGATTATGTCCCCGCTTGTCCCTACAATTAGCACTCATCTCAGCCGAGTGCTAACAACGGCGCCGGCTGGGTAGCCTTGAAGAAAAAATCCATATAGTTAAACAAGTCATTGTTTTATCAGGAGATAAAGATGCAGAAGATTCGTCCATTGCATGATCGTGTCATTGTACGCCGCCTGGAGGAGGAGCTTAAGACGCTGGGCGGGATCGTGATTCCGGAAACCGCCGCCGAGAAGCCGAGCAGGGGCGAGATCATCGCCGTCGGCAACGGCAAGGTTCTGGAAAACGGCACGGTGCGTCCGCTCGATGTAAAGGTCGGCGACAAGGTGTTATTCGGTAAATACTCCGGCACCGAGGTCAAGCTCGATGGCGTGGAGTTCGTCGTGATGCGCGAAGAAGACATCATGGCGGTATTGCAGTAATCCATTTTTTCGGTTCATTAATTGATAGACAGAGGATTCAGCTATGCCAGCAAAAGACGTTAAATTCGGATATGACGCGCGCAGCCGCATGGCCAAGGGCGTAAACATCCTGGCCGAGGCGGTGAAGGTGACCCTGGGACCGCGCGGGCGCAATGTGGTGTTGGACTCGACCTTCGGCGCTCCCACCGTGACCAAGGACGGCGTGTCGGTGGCCAAGGGCATCGAGCTCAAGGACAAATTTGAAAACATGGGCGCGCAGATGGTGAAGGAGGTGGCCAGCAAGACCTCCGACGCCGCGGGCGATGGCACCACCACCGCCACGGTGCTGGCCCAGTCCATCCTGGCGGAAGGCCTGAAGGCCGTCGCCTCCGGCATGAACCCGATGGACCTGAAGCGCGGCATAGACAAGGCCGTAACCGCGGCGGTGGAGGAGCTGAAGAAGCTCTCCAAGCCGTGCACCGATGACAAGGCGATCGCCCAGGTGGGCACCATCTCCGCCAATGCCGACAAGGCCATCGGCGACATCATCGCCGAGGCGATGCGCAAGGTGGGCAAGGAAGGCGTCATCACCGTGGAGGAAGGCTCCGGCCTGGAAAACGAGCTGGACGTGGTGGAAGGCATGCAGTTTGACCGCGGCTATCTTTCCCCCTATTTCGTCAATAATCAGCAGACCATGACCTGCGAACTGGAGAACCCGCTGATACTCAACTACGACAAGAAGATTTCCAACATCCGCGAGATGATTCCGGTGCTGGAGGGGGTGGCCAAGTCGGGCCGTCCGCTGCTGATCGTCGCCGAGGACGTGGAAGGCGAGGCGCTTGCCACCCTGGTGGTGAACAATCTGCGCGGCGTGGTGAAGTGCTGCGCGGTCAAGGCGCCTGGCTTCGGCGAGCGGCGCAAGGCGATGCAGGACGACATCGCGGTGCTGACCGGCGGCAAGCTGATCGCCGAGGACTTGGGGTTAAGCCTGGAGAAGGTGACGCTCGCCGATCTTGGCACCGCCAAGCGCGTGAGCATCTCCAAGGAGTACTGCACCATCATTGACGGCGCGGGCAAGCCCGCCGACATACAGGCGCGCGTCAAGATGATCAACTCGCAGATCGAAGAGGCCACTTCCGATTACGACAAGGAAAAACTGCGCGAGCGCATGGCCAAGCTGGCCGGCGGCGTGGCGGTGATCAAGGTCGGCGCCGGTTCCGAGATCGAGATGAAGGAAAAGAAGGCGCGCGTGGAAGACGCCTTGCACGCCACCCGCGCGGCGGTCGAGGAAGGCGTGGTGCCGGGCGGCGGCGTGGCCCTGGTGCGTGCGCGCAAGGCGATCGCCAAGCTCAAGGGCGATAACGAAGACCAGAACGTCGGCATCCATATCGCGTTGCGCGCCATGGATGAGCCGCTGCGCCAGATCGTACAGAACGCCGGCGCGGAGGGCTCCGTGGTGCTGAACAGGGTCGCCGAGGGCAGCGGCAACTTCGGCTACAACGCCGCCAGCGGCGAGTACGGCGACATGATCGAGATGGGCATACTCGACCCGACCAAGGTGACGCGCACCGCATTGCAGAACGCGTCTTCCGTGGCGGGCCTGATGATTACCACCGAGGCCATGATTGCGGAGCTGCCGAGCGAGAAGCCGGAACCCAAGGAGATGGTCGAGCCTCAGTTCTAAAAACCATCCGGGGCGTGTGGCGGCGACAAGCCCGTCCCCAACGGCCCCGCCCGGAAACGGGCGGGGCTTTTTTTGTGCAAGATTCGGTAAGATGGAGGGGTGAAGATACTCTCCCTGCCGTCCGCGCCGCTTCCTCCGATACTGAGCGAGGCGCTGGCCCGCGACTGGAACGCTTATTTGGATTCCTGCGCGCGCGCGCGCGCGCCCGTCGCCGACGAGCCCGGGCTGGCCTCGGCGCTCCGGCGTGTTTTCGCGTGCAGCGAGTTCGCCGCCCGCACCTGTATCCGTCACCCCGCGCTGTTGCACGATCTGGCGCAGAGCGGCGAGCTGCGCGGCGTGTATCAGGCGCGGCGGTATCAAGCCCGACTTCAGGCCCTGCTTGAAAAGGCCGGCACGGAAGACGAATTGGGCGCGCGCCTGCGGCAATTCCGCCGGCGCGAAATGTTGCGCATCGCGTTCCGCGATTTGGCGGGGTGGGCGGAGCTTGCGGAAACCTTAAGCGATTTGTCGCGCCTGGCCGAGGCGTGCGTGGATGAAACGCTTGCGTATTTGCACCATGCACACTCCGCACAGTATGGCGCGCCCGTGAGTCATGCGGGCGCGCCGCAGGCGTTGGTGGTGCTGGGCATGGGCAAGCTGGGCGGGGGGGAGCTTAATTTTTCCTCGGACATTGATCTCATACTCTGTTATCCCGAAGACGGCGCCACCCGCGGCGCGCGCTCCATCAGCAACGAAGAATATTTCACCCGCCTTGCGCAACGCCTGATCCGGGCGCTCGATGCGCCGACTGAAGAAGGCTTTGTGTTCCGCGTGGACACGCGTCTGCGCCCGTTCGGCGAGAGCGGGCCGCTGGTGGCGAGCTTCGAGGTGCTGGAAGAGTATTACCAGACGCACGGGCGCGAATGGGAGCGCTACGCGCTTATCAAGACGCGGGTGATTGCGGGTGACCGCGCCGCGGGCGCGCGCCTGCTGAAGAGTTTGCAACCGTTCGTGTACCGCCGCTATCTGGATTTCGGCGCCTTCGAGTCGCTGCGCGAGATGAAGCGCCTTATCGCGCAGGAGGTGGCGCGCAAAAACCTGAGCGGCGACATCAAGCTGGGGCCGGGCGGCATACGCGAGGTGGAGTTCATCTGCCAGGCGTTGCAACTGGTACGCGGCGGACGCACGGCCGAGCTGCGCACGCCGTCCACTTTGCACGCGTTGGAACGGCTGTGCGCGCTTGAGGTTTTGCCCGATTACGCCGTGTCGGAACTGCGCGCGGCCTATGTGTTTTTGCGCCGCGCGGAGAATCACCTGCAAGAGATCGCCGACGCGCAGACCCACGCCCTGCCGCAGGATGAACTGAGCCGCGCACGCCTCGCCTTTTCCATGAACCATGGGGATTGGGAGGCGTTTTCCAAGGCGCTGGCGGAACAGCGCGCTCGAGTGCAAGACCATTTCGATCAGGTGTTCGCCGCGCCGCACGCCGCCGGAATAGAGACGCAACCCGCTGCGCGCCTTTGGCGCGGAGACATGGAGCAGGCCGAGGCGCTGGCGTGTTTGAGCGAGCAGGGTTACGGCGATCCCGCCGAAGCGCTGCGCCGCGTCGCGCTGCTGCGCGAGAGCTTTACCTACCGAGCCTTGAGCGACGCCGGGCGCAAGCGCGTTGACCGGCTTATGCCGCTGCTCATCCATGCGGTGGCCGCCTTGCCGCCGGAGAGCGGACGTGATGCCGCCCTGATCCGCGTGCTCAATGTGATAGAGGGCATCGCGCGCCGCAGCGCCTATATCGCGCTGCTCAGCGAGCATCCGCTCGCGTTGTCGCAACTGGCGCGCCTGTGCGCCGGGAGTCTCTGGATCGCCTCCGAGCTGGCGCGTTATCCCGTGCTGCTCGATGAGCTGCTCGATGCGCGCGCCCTGTATGAGCCCGTGGGATCGGCGCAGTTGCGCGAGGAGTTGCATGCCGCGCTGGGCGGGATAGAGGAGACCGATATCGAGCAGCGCATGGACCGGCTGCGTCAGTTCAAGCAGGCGCAGGTGCTCCATATCGCGGCCGCGGACATTGCCGGAAAGCTGGACCCTGCGGCGGTGAGCGAGCAGTTGAGCCTCCTCGCCGAAGCCTCGCTCGCCGCCGCGCTCGACATGGCGTGGGGCGAGACGGTGAAGAAATATGCCCCCCCCAGTGAGGCGGATTTCGCCATTGCAGGTTACGGCAAGCTCGGCGCGCGGGAACTCAACTACGCCTCCGATCTGGATTTGATCTTTCTCTACGACGCCGCGGAACGGAACGGCGCGGACAGCGGCGCGTTTTTCGCGCGCCTGGCGCAGCGCGTCATCCGCATCCTCAACGCGCACACCGCGGCGGGCGTGCTGTATGAGGTGGACGTGCGTCTGCGTCCGGACGGCGCCTCGGGCTTGCTGGTGAGCAGTTTTGCCGCGTTCAGCGACTACCAGCGCAGCCGCGCCTGGACCTGGGAGCACCAGGCCCTGGTGCGCGCGCGTGTCGTGGCGCAGCGCGGCAAGGGGGAAGTGGCGCGGCGTTTCGACGCGTTGCGTGCGGAGATTTTAGGCCGGGCGCGCGATGCGAACGCATTGCGGCGCGAAGTGCGCGCCATGCGTGAGCGCATGCGCGCGCAGCTGGGCAACCGCGACCCCGCGTTGTTTGACCTGAAACAGGACGCGGGCGGCATCGCGGACATCGAGTTCATCACGCAATACGGCGCGCTGGCCTGGACGCACGCGCATGCGGACCTGGCGCAGGCAAGATCGGTCACGGATTTGCTGGAGCGGTTCGCGTGGCATGATCTCATGGCGGCGCATGACGCGCGCCGCCTGCGCGCGATTTACGATCACTACCTGCGCGAGGTCAACTGCTCTGCCCTGCAACAGCATCCTGCGCGCGTGTCCGCGGCGCCGTTCGCCGCCGAGCGCGCCGAGGTGACGCGGCTGTGGAATCGGATGACAGAGGACTGAGTGAGAAGCCGAATGTCATTGTAATCCGTCACCCAACGTCAGTTTTCGGTCTTTGGAACCCGCACTCTTTTTTTTCTTCGGCGGGGGACGACTTGCCCATGCTTTTTTATGCGGCTCCAGCAGTTGAGTCAGGCTGCGGCACAGCGCATCGGGCAATTTATTCTGCGCCGCCAAGCCGAGCAGCGTATCCATGAGGGCGCGCGCCTGGACTCGGCCTGTTCGCTTATCCCGTCTCGAACGCGCCCGGCGCGGGTACGGGCCTATCGGGCTTTGCTCGATCAGGGCCTTGCGCGGCACGATGCGGTTTGGCTGTGCGAGGAATGGATAGGCGGCGAGCAAGACGTGATAGTGGCGATGCTGCTGGAGGCGGCGTGGGGCAATGGACTGACGGTGTTTTCCGAGCACCCCGCACGCGGTGCGCTGTTCGCCCTGCTGCCCGATTATGCGCGCCTCGGCGGGCAATTGGCGCAAATGGCGCGGCTGCGCGTGAAATATAACGCCCCGCCCGCGATCGTTCCGCTGGCCGAGGCGTCGTTGTTGATCAATGTGCGCATGGCGCAACACCTGCGCGCCCCCGATGTATCCGCGTTTCAAGCGGAGCTGCAATCCGCGCCGGGCGGGTTGCTGGTGCTCCTGCCTTAAATCTTTCGTCCGGCAGGTTCACTGCTGCGCTCGTCTGAGGGCGATACACGGCGCTTTTGCGCCAAGCCCGCGCCTTGCCTTAGCAGGCTGTTGAGAAACAGCCTGCGTGCGGTGCAGGGAAGAGCGTAGCGAAAGGTTCCACCGCCATTTTTCAACCACGCTTTATGTGCTTGAAAAATGAAGCAAAGCGAAAATGACACTTTTCGCTTTGCGAGTTGAAAAAGCCCATGGAAGGGCTTTTCAACAACCTGTTAGAATAGACGCTCACTCGATGACCCCGATCCGGCTCTACGGATTTTATGGAGAGTTTGCTATGACGATGGATGACCGCGACGGCGTCATCTGGTTTGACGGAAAGATGGTGCCCTGGCGCGAAGCCAGGGTGCACGTGCTCACCCACACCCTGCATTACGGCATGGGGGTATTCGAGGGCATCCGCGCCTACGAGTGCGCCAGGGGCACGGCGATTTTCCGGCTGGATGCGCATCTGGATCGCCTGTTTCGCTCCGCGCACATCCTCGGCATGCCCATGCCGTATGACAAGGCGACCCTGCGCGCGGCGACCTGCGCCGCGGTGCGCGACAACAAGCTGAAATCCGCCTATATCCGGCCCATGTGTTTTTACGGTTCGGAGGGCATGGGGCTGCGCGCCGATAATCTTAAAGTGCACGCCGTCATCGCGGCCTGGACCTGGGGTTCGTATCTGGGCGCGGAGGGGATGGAGAAGGGCATCCGCATTAAGACCTCGTCGTTCACGCGCCATCACGTCAACATCACCATGTGCAAGGCCAAGGCCAACGGCAATTACATGAATTCCATGCTGGCGCTGCGCGAGGCGCTGGCGTGCGGGGCCGACGAGGCGCTGCTGCTCGACGTGGACGGCTACGTGGCGGAAGGCAGCGGCGAGAACATCTTCATCGTGCGCGACGGCGTGATCTACACGCCCGATCTCACCTCGGCCCTGGACGGCATCACGCGCGATACGATCTTCAAGCTCGCCGCCGAACTGGGCATCGAGGTGCGCGAAAAGCGCATCACGCGCGACGAGGTGTACATCGCGGACGAGGCGTTTTTCACCGGCACCGCGGCCGAGGTCACGCCGATCCGCGAGCTGGACGGAAGAAAGATCGGCGACGGCGGACGCGGCGCCGTCACCGAGCGTCTGCAAAAGCTCTACTTTGACCAGGCGCACGGGCGGAGCACGCAGCATCCCGAATGGCTCACCTGGATATAAGGACGCAGACCGTGCCGCAGAACGTGGAGAAGTCACATTATCTGGAACCCAACGCGAAAAATCTCTATGAGGTGACGCGCGCCGATCTCCCCTTGCATTGCCCGATGGAGAGCATGAGCCTGTGGAATTCGCACCCGCGCGTGTACCTGCCCATCGAGGCCACCGGCAAGGCCAAGTGCCCGTATTGCGGCGCGGATTATATATTAAAAGACGGAACATAGGCTGGTGTGACTGCGCGCACCATGAATATCCGAAGCGTAAAAAAAATCCTTGTCGTCGGCCCGGCCTGGGTCGGCGATATGGTGATGGCGCAAAGCCTGTACAAGATTCTCAAGCGGCAATCTCCCGAAGTCATCATCGATGTGCTCGCGCCGGCCTGGAGCGGGCCGCTGCTGGCGCGTATGCCCGAAGTGCGGCAGGCGCATACGCTGCCGTTCGCGCACGGCGAATTGAAACTCGGCGAGCGTTATCGCAGCGCGCGCCGCCTGCGCGCCGAGCGCTATGACCATGCCATCGTGCTGCCCAACTCCCTTAAGTCGGCGCTGATTCCATTCTGGGCGCGGATTTCTCGACGCACCGGCTATCGCGGCGAGCTACGCTGGGGGCTGCTGAACGATGTGCGTCAACTGGACAAGAAACTGCTGCCGCAAACCGTGCAGCGTTTTGTTGCGCTGGGCTTGCCAAAAGACGCTGTGCTGCCGCCGCAGATTCCGTTACCACAACTGCATATTTCAAACGACAGTGTGCAGGCCGCGCTGGCGACGTTGCGGTTGGAGCGTCCGTCGCAGCCGCTGCTGGCGCTATGTCCGGGCGCCGAGTATGGTCCGGCCAAGCGCTGGCCGGCGCAGTATTTCGCCGACGTAGCGCGCGCAAAACTCGCACGAGGCTGGAGCGTATGGATTTTCGGGTCGGCGAAAGACAAGGCCATCGCCGCGGAAATTTGCGCGCAGGCGGGAGAGGGTTGCATTGATTTCAGCGGACGCACCACACTCGCTCAAGCCATCGATGTCTTGTCGCTCGCCGACCTCGTGCTCACCAACGACTCCGGCATGATGCACGTCGCTGCCGCTCTGGGCCGCAAACTGGTGGCGGTGTATGGTTCGTCCGACCCCGGTTTCACGCCACCGCTTAGCGGTACTGCGCGCATTGTGTGGCTTGGGCTTGCGTGCAGCCCATGTTTTGAGCGCGAGTGCCCGCTCGTTCATCTCAATTGTCTGCGCGAGATCAGGCCGGAGCGCGTGCTGGCGGAAATGGCGGAGTTGATGCCGTGATGAAAGTGCTCATCGTTAAAACGTCTTCGCTCGGTGATGTGCTGCATACCCTGCCCGCGCTGACCGATGCCATGGAGGCAAGGCCGGATATACGTTTTGACTGGGTAGTGGAAGAAGCGTTCGCGGAAATCCCTGCATGGCATCCGGCGGTGGGCAGGGTGATCCCTGTTGCGCTGCGGCGCTGGCGCAAGCACCCATTACAGGCATTCCGCAGCGGTGAGTGGGGCCGCTTCCGTGATGCGCTGCGCGCCGATAGTTACGCCAAGATTATTGATGCCCAAGGGTTGCTGAAAAGCGCTGTGCTCACAAGGATGGCGCGCGGCACACGGTGTGGCCCGGACCGGGCCTCTGCGCGTGAGTCACTAGCTGCATTGGCCTACCAGGAGCGCTACGCCATCCCAAAGGGACAACTGGCTATAGAGCGTTTACGTCAATTGTTCGCAGCCGCCCTGAATTATGAAGCACCCGCCAAGGCGGCTGACTACGGCATTCGGCGTGCGCCCCCATCCAGTGGGAGGTTGTCTGATAAGGTGGTTTTTGTGCATGGCACGACCTGGTCAAGTAAGCTATGGCCCGACGAGTATTGGATGCGGTTGGCGCAATTGGCCAACGGGGCAGGTCTTGGTGTCCGGTTACCTTGGGGTGGCGCAAGAGAATTGGAACGAGCACAACAAATTGCAGAGGCTGCAAAAAATGCCGAGATACTGCCCAAAATGGATCTGGCACAGATAGCCCAGGTGCTGACCTCCGCGCGCGGCGTGGTGGGTATTGATACAGGTCTGACGTATCTTGCGATCGCGCTGGGTGTGCCCACTGCTGTCCTCTACGGAGCCACACGGCCGGTGTTCACGGAGATGCCGGGGCAAGGACAACGTTATATTCGCGCCGACTTTGGCTGCTCACCGTGCATGGCGCGCACGTGCAGCTATCGCGGGGGGTCGGTTGTGCAGCCCGCGTGTTATCAAAGCGTGCCGCCGGACATGGTATGGCGCGCAGCCAGGGAGTTGTTCGATGCTCACAGACGCCCCTGATTTATCCGCCGTGAGGCGTGTGCTGGTGATGAAGCTGCGTCATCATGGTGATGTGCTGCTGACGTCACCCGTATTTTCAGTATTGAAAAATCATCTTCCGCACGCGGAAATTGATGCGCTGGTCTATCACGAAACGAGGGAGATGCTGACCCTGCATCCCGCAATTGATAACGTATTCACTGTGGATCGGGCCTGGAAACGGCGCGGCGTATTGCAGCAGTTGAGTGAAGAAGTGAAGTTGCTGCGCACCTTGCGCGCCAAGCGTTATGATTTGCTGATTCACCTCACCGAACATCCGCGCGGGGCATGGCTGTGCCGCTTGCTGGGCGTGCGTTGCAGTGTGGCGCGCATGTTTGCCGGCAGGCGAGGCGCGTGGTGGCGCAGCAGCTTTTCACATCTCTATACATTGCCCGTCACGCCCCGGCACACAGTCGAGTGCCATCTCGACGCAGTGCGTAGAATAGGAATTTATCCTCGCGATGGTGAGCGGGCGCTGACATTGGTGCCCGGTGTCGAGGCGGATGCATCCATTGATGCTGTGCTGCAAGCACATGGCCTGAAGACCAAAGAGTTTATCCACTTCCACCCTACTTCGCGCTGGCTATTCAAGTGCTGGGAGGAGGAAAAATGCGCTGAGCTGATTGACAGACTACAGGCCTCAGGCAGGCAGGTGGTTCTGACCGCAGCGCCGATAGTGGTGGAGCGTGATTACGTGCGCCGCATACTTGGTAAAGTGAGGTCGCCGGTGGTTGACCTGTCGGGTCAGTTGAGCTTGAAGCAGCTCGCATCACTGACGCGCCACGCCAAATGCTTCGTCGGCGTCGATTCAGCGCCTATGCACATCGCTGCCGCGATGCAAACACCGGTGGTTGTGTTGTTCGGGCCAAGCGGTGAGATTGAGTGGGGGCCGTGGCAAGTAGTGCAGTGCGTAATTACCTCGCGGCATACCTGCCGCCCCTGCAGGATCGATGGGTGCGGCGGCGGCAAGGTCAGCGAATGCTTGACGTCGATCCCGGTCGAGCGCGTGCTGGCTGCCGTTAATGAATTACTGGCGATGGAATGAGGCCCCTCAATATTGCGCTAATCCGCCAGCGCTACACGGCGGATGGAGGAGCAGAACGCTCCGCGGAGATTATCTTGAGCGCACTCCAGGCGCAGGGGGTGGGCGTTACGCTGATCACCCGCGCCTGGCGGGCGCAGGGTGGCGTTGCGGTGGAAATATGCAATCCGTTTTATATCGGCAGTTTGTGGCGTGACTTGGGTTTTGCGCACGCTGTACGCCGGTTTCTGGAAACGAAAAAATATGACCTGGTGCAGTCGCACGAACGCATCGCGTGCTGTGACGTCTACCGCGCCGGTGACGGCGTGCATCGCGAATGGCTCAGGCAGCGCATGCGCACGCTCGGTATTTTCGGAAGGCTGCGTATTTTTCTCAGCCCCTATCATCATTATGTAAAAGCGGCGGAGCGTGCACTGTTTCGCAGCCCGAGGCTGCGTGCCGTGATTTGCAATTCGCATAGGGTGAAAAGTGAAATACAGCGCTATTTCGCCGTGCCCGAGCATAAGCTGCATGTCATTTATAATGGTGTGGATGTTCAAGCCTTCAGTCCTGAGTTGAAGCGCCACCGTGCACCCCTCCGTAAACAGTTTTCAATCCCTCAGGATGCCGCGCTGTTTTTGTTCGTCGGTTCCGGTTTCGAGCGCAAAGGTGTACGCATGGTGCTGGAGGCGATGGCGCAATTGCCGCTCAACGCTTATTTAATTGTGGTGGGCAAAGACAAGCGGATTAAAAAATTCCTGCACCAGGCCAAAGCGCTGAAGATCGAGGATCGTGTGCGATTTGTGGGCGTGCAATCGGATGTCAAACCGTTTTACGGTGCGGCGGATGCCCTGGTGCTGCCCACTCTATATGATCCTTTTCCCAATGTGGTTTTAGAGGCCATGGCCGCAGGCCTGCCGGTGATTACCAGCATCCAGTGCGGAGCGGCGGAGTTGATTGAGCATGGCAGAAACGGCTATGTGTGCGATGCGTTGGACACACCGGCGCTGATCGAATCCATGCGCTCGCTGATGAACGCCGGGATTCAAAAGCGCCTGGCCGATGAGGCGCACAGCACGGTGCCATCCCTGAATCAGGAGGCGATGAGAGAGAAATTGCTGGGGCTGTATCGCGAATTACTGGTGGGCTGATGCATATCGTACACACCGAATCCTCGCTGGGTTGGGGCGGGCAGGAGATACGCATACTGGAAGAAGCCCGCGGCCTCATCGGCCGAGGTCACGATGTCCAACTCATTTGCCCGCGTGGAGCTCGCATCTACACTGAAGCGGCCCGCTACGGTGTCCCTGTCCACGCCCTGTCCATCGGACGGAAAAACCTCAAGGGACTGCTGGCGCTGCGTTGCTGGCTGAAAAACCATCCTGTGGATGTCATCAACACCCACAGCTCCACCGATAGCTGGCTGGCCGCCCTGGCCTGCCTCCTCCTGCGCGGTGCACCGCCTATCGTGCGCACCCGGCATATCTCAACGCCTGTGCACAAAAATGCCGCCTCCCGCTGGCTTTATGGCAAAGCGGTAAAACACGTTGTGACGACTGGCGAAGCGCTCAGACAAACCCTCCTCCGTGATCTCGGGCTGGCCACCGAATGCGTAACCTCGGTGCCCACCGGTATCGACACAGCCCGTTTCGTGCCCGGTGACAAAGCCGCCGCGCGACGTGACCTGGGGCTCGATCCTGAAAAACACTATCTCGGTATCGTCGCCACCCTGCGCAGTTGGAAGGGGCACCTCTACCTGCTGGAAGCCTTCCGTCAGCTTGCAGCCCCCGGCTGGAAACTACTGATCGTAGGCGACGGCCCACAAAAAGAGCATCTGAAAAATAAAGTTAACCAGCTCGGACTAGAGAACCACGTGATTTTCACGGGGCAACAAAACAACCCGGAACGGTGGCTTCAAGCGCTGGACATATTCTGCCTCCCCTCCTATGCCAATGAAGGAGTGCCGCAGGCCATACTTCAGGCGATGCTCACCGAGTTGCCTGTTATTACGACCTCTGTAGGAGCAATAACGGAAGCTGTAAGCGATGGGAAAACAGCTTGTATCGTGCCACCAAGGGATGCAACAGCGCTAGCTGGTGCCATAAAGGCATTAATAGAGAACCCTAGGCAATGTTCGGCCATGGGAAGCCAAGCACGAAAAGATGCCGAGCAACGATTCTCCTCCGGTATCATGTTGAGCAACATGGAGGCTATATTCGCACATCAAAGTCGGAGTTATGGATAGCCCCCATTACTTCCCTGACTGTGATACCCGTGATCTGTCCGGCTCGCTCGATTAAACGGCACCCGTCTGTCCACGGTAGCCAGGTGTCCTTGATCTGGACGCCGGACAAGACAGTGACAGGCAGCTTCAGCATTGCTGCCAGATGTGATACGCCACCTTCCTGGCAGACGACATGGTCCAGTGTCTTGATTTGTGCAATCAGTGCGGCTGTCCCCTGCGAGTGTATCGACGCAAGAATGGGGGCAGAGGCATTTTCGGTTTTTTACTCAAAAATACCTTCACCTCATGGCCTGCGTCATTCAAGAAAATGGCCAAATCGAGCCATTTCTCGTATGGCCACTGGCTTTGTTTTCTGTTTGATTCCGGGAAGAGTCCGATCCGGAGACCTTGATTTGGGTGTCTTATGTGAATTGCCTTGGGAGGGACTTCGAGAGTTAAGCCGGCGCGATTGAAGACGTTGGCAACTCGTGTGATCTGGTGCGCCTCCCACAGCTCTCTTTCCATAGGCCGGCAATCATCCAGGGCGATTTGCCATATCCTTGGTTCGCTCTTGTGGGCGACAGCCAACTTGTACCGTGCGCGCACGGCTGCCAATAGCAGGATGGCCTTGCTGGAATAGGCCGCGGATCCATTCAGCGCAATATCGAAGACCCGTGTGCGTAGCTGTCGCACTGTCGGATGCAAGAAGAGTCCGAATGGGCTTCCAAGATATTTCTCGGGTAGATCTAGAACCTCGATCCCAGGCAGGGCTTCCCGAAATACCGGAGCAGCATAGGAATTGCTGAGTACGGTGATGCTTATTGACGGGTATTCACGCCGTAGTTGCTGAAGAATCAGGGCGGTGATAACTGCATCCCCAATCCGGTTCCTTCGAACTACCAACAAGGAGCCGATTTTCCGGGGCAGGGTTCTGGGCTTGTGGAAACTGGCCAACCCCAGATAAAGACCCACCCCTAGCTGCCTCAACAACCACTGCCATGGCTGCTTGATCAGGTCGATTGGTTTTTCAATTTTCTGCATTGGCTGGGTTCGCTTAGGGAAACTCTGAAAAATCCCTCCCTGGATTTTTCAGAGACGAAAAACGAAAAATGTCATTTTCGTTTTTCTTCATGTCTCAAACACATATGTGTTTGAGACATGGCGGCGCATCCCTGCACCGCACGCAGGCTGTTTTTCAACAGCCTGTTAGGTCACATCAGGGATTGAATCTATCGGCGGCGATCAGAAATTGGCTCGCTGCCGATACGCTGAAAATTTCCCCAGGGCATGCGTCAAGGCGTCAATGGAGATGTTTGCAAAACAATGTCTCGCCTCGAAGGGGCACGCACTGCGCTGACAGTTCTTTATCCAGCCAGCGTGTATGCCATGGACCGTACTCTTGTCCTGGCAGTCGAGGGGGGCGCAGGATAGATTGATGGATTGCGGACTCAGCCCTCCATCAGCGCCGAATAAATTGACGTCTGTCGGCCCCATAATTGCCAGGCAAGGTACGGAAAATAGCCTGGCCCAATGCGCAACCCCGGTATCCACGGTGACGACATATTTGGCTCCCGCCACCAAATCCAACAGCTCGCCCAAATCTGTTTCGTCAATCCTGTCATGTATTTGATGTGCGTGCGCCGGCAAATCACGAAGCAAGCTCCGCAAACCACTAAGATAGTTCTCATCGATTGATCTCCCAGTTAATAGAAGATGTTCCCCATTTGCCAACAAGCGGCCCACAATTAAGCGCAGCATCTCAGGCGGCCATAGGCGAACTGGAGCGCCGGCCCCGATGTGCAGAATCACATGGCCGTGCATACTTTTCCCGCTTTGGATGCTCGCCTTGACATGGGGCGGCGTAGGCGTCGTCACTCCCAGCTTGCTGCCCAAGGCAAGGATCACTCTTGCCAGGGTTTGAGGCGCCTGGGGGAACTCGTGTAACTCATCGACTAATGCGGCGTGCCTCACTTTGGGATCCGCGTGGCTGATTACCCTGCCTGCCGGAAGTTTCGAGACCAGGGGCAGGAATTTCCAGGAAAAAACATTGATAATCTCCGTATACCCGCCCGGTGACGCGTCCACCAAGTGAATCAGTGCGCGCCAACCAATTCTCTCGACAGCCACAATCCTGTCGGCATACAAGTGCCGCGCTGCTCGTGCCAGACCCACCCGTGTAAGCAGAACAATCTGTTTATCGGGATTGGATTCCTTCAGGGCTTTGAGCAAGTAACCTGTCATCGCCAAATCCCCGAGCAGGAGATACCCAAGCACAAGAACAGGGCGTTCGCCGTTACCGCATCTGGCCGTCCTTGCTCTGGCTATGGCATAGAGCCTTCCAAGGGCGAGGACGCTGAGCTTGTCGAGGCTACGAATCAGCCTTGAGAACATATCTCTCCATCCATTTCCGCATAAGGCGCGGGGTATGTTTCAGAACCCTGTTTTTCCTGGTGAAGTCATCAGGAATATATCCATGCCAAGGTGATTGCGCCAGATAACTGTTGAAACGCCGCTTGAATGGGTGACTTCCCAGGTAATGCCAGGGTTTGAGCTTTGCAGCAAAGTGGACAATCATGTCCGGCAAGAATCCTGTAAGCCCCATCTTGGCCAACAGGCCATAAAGTCTCAAGCGCCACTTGTTTTCACGCGTAGGAAGAAAGTTCCAAATCGACGGCAAAAATAAGGCATGCGCTCCCAAGACAAGATTCAAGGCGTCCTGATCGTGGAAGCGCAAATGGATGCCGCTATCTGCGATTACTTGCATGAGCTTATTCCCGACTTGTTGGCGCCTCCATGCGCCAACGTCAATCAACATCACCCCTGAATTGAAATAGCGCAGGGGCTTGCGGGCACCAAGGTGCGACAAATTGAGGTAGGGCGCATCTGCGACCACTCCAACAGCATGCCCATCGAGATTGACATCCCATAATTTCCGCAATGACCCGAGCACCAGGGTATCGGCATCAAGATAGATGACGCGTTCAACGGCGTGGGGCAACTTATCCGGCATAAATAGTCGCATATAAGCCGCGGCATTTATACGGCCGGACTCGTAAAGGTTTGACGGAAGATCCTCCCTGCTGAATGGCACCGGACGAAGAACAACCCCTTGGCGGGCGGCATGTCCGGAAACTTTTTGGATGACATCATCTGGCACTTCGAGGGCAAACCAATAGAGAGTGATTCGAGCCTCCGTCACTGTACCGCGTAGTGAGCTGATCAATACCGCCAGAGGCATTGCATAGTTGGCATCGGAACAAGTTAACAGGTTGATATTGGCCGGGGCTCTCTTCATACTATCATTGTAGAATAATGGCATCGGGGCAAGAGCCGGCCCCGTTTGTTTGGACGGTAAATCCGTCTGGAGTAAGCGGAGCCTTGCGTTAATCATGCCACGAGCTGTTCCTGCGGCAGGTTGTTAGAGTAAATCGCATCCGGCGTCATGCCGTCAAGCGATTGATGCTGCCGCCGGGCGTTGTAGAAGTCGAAGTACCTTCTCAATCCTGCCTTCGCCTCGGAGACCGAGTCATAAGCATGGAGATAGCAGGCTGTTGAGAAACAGCCTGCGTGCGGTGCAGGGACGCACCGCCATTTTTCAAGCACGTTTTATGTGCTTGAAAAATGAAGCAAAGCGAAAATGACACTTTTCGCTTTGCGAGTTGAAAAAGCCCATGGAAGGGCTTTTTCAACAACCTGATAGACCTCGTGACTCCTGAGTAAGACTATAATACAATTGCCCACAAACAACCATGGGTGTTGATTGCGGCCAGGGAATAGCCGGGAATAGTAATGGTAACAATGTTCAAGCGTCCAGCGGAGTTTGTTCTGCTGCTGGGGTTGGTGATGGCGCTGCCTCTGTTTGAGTCGCCGAAGAATCTGTTGTGGGGCGCGTGGATTATAGTTTGGCTGTACCATCGGGTGCGAGACAAGGATTACGGCGGGCCATGGGATGCATGGGATAGCTTGATCGCACTGTTGATCTCGTCGGGCTATGTGGTCGCGGCGTTTTCCGGTTTGCATAACAAAGAATGGGATGGAGCCAATGACATCCTGCGTTACGGCAGTATCTTGTGGGCCCTCAAGCGCAGTGGTTATGGAGAAAGAGAATTCCGTTGGTTGATCGCAACCGTGATTATTTCCACCCTGATTGCCCTAGGCAATGGGTCATGGAGTTTATTTGTCTCGCATACCCGTCGCGTGTTAGAGCTTAACTCCGTGGGGCATGTCAATCATAGCGCGATTTATCTTGCCATCAGTTACGGCATTGCATTGGCGGCGGTGATGGCCTTTTGGGGGCGGCTGAACTGGATGATGCGCGCGGCGGCTCTTTTTGCCATCGGTGCATTTGCGACAGGGGTGTTTATCACCTCCAGCCGCGGGGCTGTGGGCGCCATGCTTGTGCTTACATTTTTCATGAGTCTGGCGTGGTCAAGAAGATCAAAAGCCATTGCCGCCATCACCATGGCGACTCTTATTGCGACAGCGTCCGTTGCCTATTTCAGCAAGATGGAAGTGGTCACCAAGGCCCAAAGCAGGATGGCCGCCGGTGATGTGTTGTCAAACAGGGGGGATATATGGAATGCGGCCGTGGAGGCATGGAAACGCTATCCTCTCTTCGGTGTGGGCATGGATAACTATGGCCAGATCAGCACGGAACGCATCAAGCAATGGGTCGAGGCGTCGGGGCGTACTTACGTGGCGAGCAACTATCTGAGTTATGCGCACGGCCATAGCTTATATCTCAACACGCTGGCTGAGCGTGGATTGTTCGGTCTTGGGGTGCTGGTAATGTTGCTATCGGCCTGGTTCTATTGGCTGCTGCGTAATCTGCCCGGCGCGCATGATGAGAATATGGCCCGGATGTTGTGGGGCGGCAGCTTCAGCGCATGGCTGGTGACGGTGGGCGTGGGAACGGTCAACACGACGCTGCACCACGAGCACGCAATTTTAAGCATGTTGATGCTGGGGGCATGGCTTGCATATCTCGGCCGACGCATGCGGCCTCAGGGTGCTCATAAGGTCTGAATGTTTGCTTTCATTGGCGCCCCGCACCTTGATTTCGACCGGTAAGCTCGATTGCCCACAACTTGGCGTATTTCATGAACGAATTGAAACAGCCTATGGCAATATGCACCAAGCCGGGCACGCCGTCCATGAATCCGCGCCGGATAAAGTAAAATTTTACGAATCGCAGTAGCGGGCTGAAAAGAAGTTGCAGTAGATGCGCGCGCTTGCCGCGTTGATGCAACACGGCCGCTTGCAGGGAGGTGTAGCGATTCTGTTTTGCGAGATACGCTCCCAGTCCGGCTTCGGATTCGTGCATCAGGTCGCCGCTGAGCGATCCGACGGGGGTGGCGCACACTATATGTTCGTGGATTACGTCCGTACTCCACGCGGCATGCCTGCGATCAAACAGGCGCAGGCTCACATCGGGATAGCCTTCGCCGTAGTGCAACCAACGCCCCATGAAACGGTTGCAACGCTTGCAGGCGTAGGCATGATGCGATGGTGTGGTGTCCATCAGCGCGCGGATGGAGTGCGCCAGCTCAGGGCTCACCCACTCATCGGCGTCGATGCTCAATATCCAGTTATGCGCGGCCCGCATGACGGCGAAATTTTTCTGTACCCCGTAGCCCGGCCAGTCGTTGTGGATGACGCGTGCGCCGAATTCTCCGGCGATGGAGGGCGTGGCGTCGGTGCTGCCGGAATCCACCACGACGATTTCATCCGCCCACGCCACACTCTCCAGGCATTGGCGCAGTGTCGCGGCGGCGTTCAGTGTGATGATCGTGACACTCAGCGGTGTGGGCATAGATATGTTCCATTAAGCACGGTGGTATACATCGGCTTCACCCGGCGGGCGGTCTTTAAAGCGCCGGTGCACCCAGAGATATTGTTCAGGCGCTTTGCGTACCTGGTCTTCAATCAAGTGATGGATATAACGCATGTCGTTTTCGACGCTGGTGCTCGGTATGTTTTTTAATGCGGGCAGCAAAGTAAGACGGTAACCCCGTGCCTCGGGCAGGCGTTGAATGAAAAAAGGCACGATGGGCGCGCCGCTGATTTTTGACAGGCGCACCGACGCGGGGTTGGTGGCCGCCGCCACGTCGAAGAAGGGCACAAAAATGCTGTGTTTGTGACCGTAATTCTGATCCGAGGCGTACCACACCGCAGTATTCTGTTGCAGACTCTGTAACATGCCGCGCACATCGTCGCTCGCAATGGCCTTTTCACAGCGTGCCTCGCGCGCGCGTTTCATCACCGCTTCAAACAACTCATTCTTGTGCGCACGGTACATGGCGTGAAATCGTGCGTGGATGGCGAGCAGATGGGTGCCGATTTCGAGTGTGGTGAAATGGGCGCTGAGCAGGATCACGCCATGACCACCGGCCAGCGCCTGGCCGAGATGCTCCAGCCCCTCAATGTGGGCGAGCGGACGCAGCCGGGCGTCCGGCATCCACCAGCTCATCGCAATTTCCAGCAGGCAGATGCCGAGTGACTCGAAATGACGGCGCAGTAAAGCGCCGCGTTCTTGCTCGCTCAAATGCGGGAAACATAACGCGAGATTGACCGCTGCGATATGCCGGCGGTACGGTTGTACCATGAGCATCAGCCGGCCCAGCATGCACCCGGCGCGCAACTGCCAGCGGTAGGGCAGATGCGCCATGCTCCACAAGAAGGCCAGCCCCGCCCAGACGGGCCAGAAACGCGGGGCGAGGAAGCGTACGCACAGGAGTGAAGGTCGGGTCTCGCGCTGAACTTGCACAAAGCGGATTCTAACGCGCGCCACGGCCTCAGTACAAATCCATATAAATCGGAGTTTCCTCAGCCCTGTGGTATTATGGCGCGCATGACGATGCACGTTCCGTCCTTTAATCGGGCGCACGTCCTGGTGGTTGGTGATGTCATGCTGGATCGCTACTGGCAGGGCGAGGCCACGCGCATCTCGCCCGAGGCGCCGGTGCCCATCGTGCGTGTGCGCCACAGCGAGGCGCGCCCAGGCGGCGCGGCCAACGTGGCGCTGAATGCCGCGGCGCTCGGCGCCAAGGTGATGTTGCTCGGCGTGACCGGCGCGGACGAAGAGGCGGATCTATTGGCACAGCAGCTCAAGGCCGCCTCAGTGGGGTGCGTGTTCGAACGTGTGGCGGGCCTGAAGACCATCACCAAGCTGCGTGTGCTGAGCCATCACCAGCAGCTCATCCGTCTCGACTTTGATGAGGCCGTGCAGGGCGCGGGCAGTTCCAGTTTGCCGGTAAGGTTCACTGAACAGCTGGCCCACACGGACGTGGTGATCTTGTCGGACTACGGCAAGGGCACGTTGAGCGCCGCCCCGGCCATGATTAAAGAGGCGCGCGCGCGCGGTAAAGCGGTGCTGGTGGATCCCAAGGGCCGCGATTTCACCAAATACCGTGGCGCGTCCTTGATGACACCGAATCTTTCCGAGTTCGAGGCCTTGGCGGGGCATTGTCAGAATGATCATGATCTGGAAAACCGCGGCGAACAGTTGCGTCGTGAGTTGGAACTGGACGCGCTGCTGGTGACGCGCGGCGAGCAGGGTATGACTTTGTTGCAGGGCGGTCATGAGGCGCTGCATCTGCCCGCGCACGCACGCGAAGTCTACGATGTGACCGGCGCGGGCGACACCGTGATCGCCATGCTGGCCGCGGCGCTGGCCGCGGGCGCGGACCTCGCGCAGGCCACGCGGCTGGCCAATCTGGCCGCCGGCATCGTAGTGGGCAAGCTCGGTGCAGCCACGGTGAGCGTGGTCGAATTGCAAGGCGCACTGCACGAAGCACAGCCTGTCACGCAGGGCGTGCTGAGCGAGCCGCAGTTGCTCGACGCCGTGGCCCAGGCGCGCGCGCGCGGCGCAAAAATCATCATGACCAACGGCTGCTTCGACATCCTGCACGCCGGCCACGTGAGCTGTCTGGAGCAGGCCAAGCAACTGGGTGATTACCTTATCGTCGCGGTGAACGATGACGCCAGTGTGGCGCGCCTCAAAAATGACGGCGCGCCGGCGCGTCCCATTAACCCGCTCGACAAGCGCATGCAGGTGCTGGCCGCGCTCAAATGCGTGGACTGGGTGGTGCCGTTTTCCGAGGACACCCCAGAACGCCTTATCTGCCGCGTGCTGCCCGATATCCTGGTCAAGGGCGGCGATTACCGGCCGGAGCAGATCGCCGGGCACCAGTGCGTGACTGCGCACGGCGGGGAGGTGCGCATCCTGCCCTATATCGCCGGGCAGTCCACCACGCGCATCATCGAGATGCTGCGTGCGGATCAGGCTTCGCAAAACGCATGATCATCGTCACCGGCGGGGCCGGTTTCATCGGCAGTAATCTGGTGCGCGCGCTGAACGAACGCGGTCGCGGCGATATCCTGGTGGTGGATAATCTTAAAAACGGGGTCAAGTTCGCCAATCTCGGCGACTGCGAGATCCTGGATTATCTGGACAAGGACGAATTTCTCGCGCGCATCCAGAACGGCCGTGATTTCGGCGTTCGCGTCGAGGCCGTGTTCCATCAGGGCGCGTGCACGACGACCACCGAGTGGGACGGGCGCTACCTGATGCAAAACAATTACGAATACTCAAAGCTGCTTTTGCAGTATTGCGTGCACAAGGCCGTCCCCTTTATCTACGGCTCCAGCGCCTCGGTGTACGGCGCGGGCAAGGTGTTCAGGGAGGAGCGCCAATATGAAGCGCCGCTCAATGTGTACGGCTATTCCAAGTTTTTATTTGATCACTATGTGCGCCGCCTGCTGCCCAAGGCGCACAGCCAGATCGTGGGATTGCGCTATTTCAATGTGTACGGTCCGCGCGAGACGCATAAAGGCCGGATGGCGAGCGTGATGCTGCATTTTTATGAGCAGCTTAAAAGCACGGGCGTTGTCAAGCTGTTCAGCGGCAGCGGCGGTTATGCCGACGGCGAGCAACGGCGCGATTTTGTCTATGTGGCTGACGCCGCGGCGGTGAATCTGTGGTTCTGGGAACAGCGCGGCAGGTCCGGCATTTTCAACCTGGGCACGGGCGTGAGCCGCAGTTTCAACGACGCAGCGCGCCTCATGATAAAGGAATACGGAGTGGGCGGGATCGAATATATCCCGTTTCCGGAAGAGCTGCGCGGCAGCTATCAGCACTACACCGAAGCCGATCTCGCGCGCTTGCGCGCCGCAGGTTGTGCGCACCGTTTCGCCACCCTTGAAGAAGGCGTGCGCGCCTACCTGGAGTGGT
Source organism: Pseudomonadota bacterium (assembly GCA_041695325.1). Classification (GTDB taxonomy): domain Bacteria; phylum Pseudomonadota; class Gammaproteobacteria; order SURF-13; family SURF-13; genus SURF-13. Next base: position 85,802 of record JBGFRC010000009.1, on the reverse strand, counting down.
TAAAGCGCGCTTCCGCTTTACAGCCCCCTGGATGAGACGGCTTTATACGCTGCTGCTGTATCTGCTGATGCCGGCGGTGCTGCTGCGCCTCTTGTGGCGCGGTTTCAGGTTGCCGGGCTATTGGCGGCGCATCCCGGAACGCTTCGGTTTTATCACACCCGTCCTCTCACACGGCTGCACCGTGTGGATGCACGCGGTCTCGGTGGGCGAGGCGCAGGCCGCCGTGCCGCTGGTGCAGAAGCTGATCGCGCGCGGCGCGCGCATTGTGTTTACCACCATGACGCCGACCGGCGCGGCGCACGTGCGCGACAGGCTGGGCGATGACGTGACCCACTATTACGTTCCCTACGATTTACCCGGCGCGGTGCAGCGCTTTTTGCGGCGCGCGCAGCCGCGTCTCGCCATCATCATGGAAACCGAGCTGTGGCCCAATATTTTTCACGGCTGCGCCGTGCGCGCCATCCCGCTGGTGCTGGCCAACGCGCGCATGTCGGAGCGTTCCGCGCGGCGCTACGCCCGCGTGCGCGGCCTGATTTCCGAAACCTTGCGCCGGGTCACGGCGATTGCGGCGCAGAGCGCGCCGGACGCCGCGCGCCTGGGCGATCTCGGCGCGCCGCGCGAGCGGGTGCGCGTCACCGGCAGCATCAAATTCGACATCAGGCTGCCGGCCAGCCTGCGCGAGCAGGCCGAGGTATTGCGCCGCGATCTGGGCGCGGAGCGCGCATTGTGGATTGCGGCCAGCACCCATGAGGGTGAAGAGGAAGTGATCCTGGATGCCTTGCGGACGGTCAAACGGGCGCTGCCGCACAGCTTGTTGCTGCTGGTGCCTCGCCATCCGGAGCGTTTCGCCAAGGTTGCGGCCTTGTGCCGCAAACGTGATTTGCGCACGGTGCTGCGCAGCGAAGGGCGCGCATGCGATGAGCGCACCGATGTCTTCATCGGCGACAGCATGGGCGAGCTGCCGCTGTTCTACGCCGCCTCCGACGTCGCCTTCGTGGGCGGGAGCCTCACGCCCGTGGGCGGACACAATCTGATCGAGCCCGCCGCGCTCGGCCTGCCGCTCATCACCGGGCCGTACGTATTTAACTTCACCGAAGTGAGCCGCCTGTTGCGCGAAGCGGGGGCGGTGACGGAAACGGCGAACGCGGCGGAGCTCGCCGCGGCGGTGCTGCGCCATTTACAGGACGCCAATCTGCGTCATGCCACGGGCGAGCGCGGGCGGCGCCTGGTGGAGCAGAACCGCGGCGCGTTGCAAAAATTAATCGAACTGCTGGATGACTACTTGCCGGAGCGGACGTGACAGAACACGACTATGACGTGGTGATCGCCGGCGCGGGCATTGTGGGCGGCGCCTTGGCCTGCGCCCTCGGCGCTCAAGCCTTGCGCGTCGCGCTCATCGAGGCCAGACCGCCCGTGACGCAGTGGCCGGAAGGAACGCACGACCTCCGGGTAAGCGCCGTGACGCCCGGTTCGGCGCGTCTGTTCCAGGCGCTCGGCGTGTGGGACGACATGTGCGCGCAAGGCGTCAGTCCGTTTTATGAGATGCGCGTGTGGGATGCGGCGGGCAGCGGCGAGATCCACTTCGACGCCGCCGCCATTGGCGAGGAGACGTTGGGCTATATCATGGAAAACCGCGTCATCCAGGGGGCGCTGTTAAAACGCCTGCCGTCTTCACTCACTTGGCGTTGCCCGGACAGCGTAACGGGACTGGTGCTGGGCGGCGATCACATCATGCTGGAGACCCGGCAAGGCGCGAGATTAAAGACTCGCCTGGTGGTCGGGGCCGACGGCGCGGACTCCGCGTTGCGCAGACTGGCGGGCATCAGCGCGCGCATCGCCGAGTACGGCGAACACGCCGTGGTGGCCAACGTCAGGACGTCCGCTACACACCAGCGCACCGCCTGGCAGCGTTTCCTGCCAGGCGGGCCGCTGGCCTTTCTGCCGCTCCCGGATGAGCACGAATGCGCCATCGTGTGGACTGTGCCGTCGGCGCGCGCACGAAACTTGCTGGCGCTGGATGAACAGGGTTTCATCGCCGAACTGCAAAGCGCGCTCGGCGCCAAAACACCGCGCCATGGGTTGGGCCGCGTTGAAGCAAGCGGTCCGCGCGCGAGTTTTCCGCTGCGCCTGGTGCAGACGGAACGCACCATCGCGCCGCGCGTGGCGCTGATCGGCGACGCCGCGCACACCATGCATCCGCTCGCCGGGCAGGGCGTCAATCTGGGTCTCGGCGATGCCGCTGTGTTGGCCGAGGCGCTGTTGCGGGCGCACGCGCGCGGCAAGGATATCGGCGCGCGTTCCGTGTTGCGCCGCTACGAGCGCGCGCGCAAGGGCGAGGTGCTGGCCATGATCGCGGCGCTGGAAGGCCTGCACCGTTTGTTCGGCAGCCGGGCGAGGCCGGTGCAATGGCTGCGTAACGCCGGGCTTGATGTGGTCAACGCGGCCGCGCCGGTGAAATGCCTGCTCATGCGCCAGGCCATGGGCATAAGCGGCGGTTCACACCGCACTGCGCGCTTGTTCTGAAGCCCGCACCCAGACCGCAAGCGCGAGCAGCAGCATCCACCAGCTGAAGGACGCCCAGTAATTGCCGTACAGCGCAAGATGCGAGTTCCACGGGGCAAGCGCCACCGCCACGGCCAGCATCCAGGGAAACAATATAGACCGGCGCCGTCACCGCCAGCACCGTGCCCAGGGTGAGCTTGGAAAACACGCCGTTGAGGCGCACGCCATCGTGGGGCCGACCGAACAGATCGAAGCCGATGATCAACTGGAACAGCGCGTCGGCGCAGAAAAATCCGATTACCCAGACCAAGCCCAGCCACAGGCGCTCGAAGGTTTGCGCCGCGCGCAGAGTCTGGATGATAAAAATGCCCGCCAGCGGAAAGCGCAAAAAGCTCGCCGTGGTGCTGAGCGCGCGCGGGAAATTCACCGCGTCGGGGAGTGAAAGGACCATCGGCAGCCACAGGCAGGCGAACAGCGTCAGCATCAGGCGTATGCCGGGATCGCCGAGCACGGCGCGCGAGGCCGATCAGCGCCATCACGCCGGTGGCTATTTCAAATCCGCCCGGGGCGAGCAGCACCAGGAAGGACAGCGCCAGCAGCCAGGCGTAGTTGTCCTGCCACTACGCCTTGCTCCACATCGTGCGGATCATCCTTATTCTTCGCATGTGCGGTCAAGCCGCAAAACGGCTATGATTAGCGATGGACGGGTAAATGGCAAGTCCAGTCTTGAAACCGCTCCGCGCGAGCCTTATTTGACTCAAGATTCTTTCTTTCCTTACCCTCCTCTCCCGTGAAAGCAGGAGAGGGTGGGGGAGAGGGTGCCTTAAACAGCGAGGACATTTTACCATGCGCATGGACAAGCTGACGACCAAATTTCAGATGGCGCTGGCCGAGGCGCAGTCGCTGGCGCTGGGGCGCGATCATCCATTCATCGAGCCCGCGCACCTGATGACCGCGCTGCTGGATCAGGAGGGCGGCAGCGTGCGCCATTTGTTGACCCAGGCCGACGTCAACGTCAACCGCCTGCGCTCGCAGCTGGGCGAGGCGCTGGACCGACTGCCGCGCGTGGAAGGCGCGCCTGGCGAGGTGCACGTATCCAACGATCTCGCGCGCCTGCTCAACGTCACCGACAAGCTGGCGCAGCAGCGCAAGGATCAATACATCTCCAGCGAGCTGTTCGTGCTCGCCGCGCTGGAAGACAAAGGCGCTTTGGGCGAGCTGCTGCGCAAGAACGGCGCGAGCAAGGGTTTGCTGGAGCAGGCGATTGAAAGGCTGCGCGGCGGTCGGAAGGTGGACGACGCATCCGCCGAGGAGCAGCGCCAGGCGCTGGAAAAATACACCATTGATCTCACCGAACGCGCCGAGCAGGGCAAGCTCGATCCGGTGATCGGGCGCGACGACGAGATCCGTCGCACCATCCAGGTGTTGCAGCGCCGCACCAAGAACAATCCGGTATTGATCGGCGAGCCGGGCGTGGGCAAGACCGCCATCGTCGAGGGCCTGGCGCAGCGCATCGTCAACGGCGAGGTGCCGGAGGGCCTGAAAAACAAGCGCCTGCTCGCGCTCGACATGGGCGCGCTCATCGCCGGCGCCAAGTTCCGCGGCGAGTTCGAGGAACGCCTCAAGGCCGTGCTCAACGACCTCGCCAGGCAGGAAGGGCGCGTTATTTTGTTCATAGACGAGCTGCACACCATGGTCGGCGCCGGCAAGGCCGAAGGAGCGATGGACGCGGGCAACATGTTGAAACCCGCGCTGGCGCGCGGCGAGCTGCACTGCGTGGGCGCGACCACGCTCGACGAATACCGCAAGTACGTCGAGAAGGACGCCGCGCTGGAGCGGCGTTTCCAGAAGGTGCTGGTGGATGAGCCGACGGTGGAGGACACCATCGCCATCCTGCGTGGATTAAAAGAAAAATACGAAGTGCATCACGGCGTAGACATCGCCGATCCGGCCATCATCGCAGCAAGTACCCTGTCGCACCGCTATATCTCCGATCGCCAGTTGCCGGACAAGGCCATAGACCTGGTGGACGAAGCCGCCTCCCGCATCCGCATGGAGATAGACTCCAAGCCGGAGGAGATGGACAAACTGGACCGCCGTCTGATCCAGCTCAAGATCGAGCGCGAGGCGCTGAAGAAGGAAACCGACGAGGCGTCGAAAAAACGCCTGGAAAACCTCCAGGCAGAGATCACCCGGCTGGAGCGCGATTACTCCGAACTGGAGGAAATCTGGAAAGCGGAAAAGGCGGCGCTGGCCGGCACCCAGCATATCAAGGAAGCCCTGGATCGGGCGCGCATCGAGATGGAAACCGCGCGCCGCGCCGGTGACCTGGCGCGCATGTCGGAATTGCAGTACGGGCGCATCCCGGAGCTGCAAAAGCAGTTGGACATGGCGACGCAGGCCGAGATGCAGGAGAAAAAATTATTGCGCAACAGCGTAACCGCCGAAGAGATCGCCGAGGTCGTGTCCAAGTGGACCGGCATCCCGGTGTCCAAGATGCTGGAGGGCGAGCGCGAGAAATTGTTGCGCATGGAAGACGCCTTGCATGCGCGCGTGGTGGGCCAGGACGAAGCGCTGAAGGCGGTCAGCGACGCCATCCGCCGTGCGCGCGCGGGCCTGTCCGACCCTCATCGTCCCAACGGCTCGTTTTTGTTCCTCGGCCCTACCGGCGTCGGCAAGACCGAGCTGTGCAAGGCGCTGGCGGCGTTCCTGTTCGATACCGATGACGCCATGGTGCGCATAGACATGTCCGAGTTCATGGAAAGGCACTCGGTGGCGCGCTTGATCGGCGCCCCGCCCGGCTACGTCGGCTACGAAGAGGGCGGTTATCTCACCGAGGCGGTGCGACGCAAGCCTTACTCCGTGATACTGCTGGACGAAGTCGAGAAGGCGCATCAAGAGGTGTTCAATATATTGTTGCAGGTGCTGGACGACGGGCGCCTGACCGACGGCCAGGGGCGCACCGTGGACTTCCGCAACACCGTGATCGTGATGACCTCCAACCTCGGCTCACAGGTGATCCAGGACATGGCCGGCGAAGAGAACTACGCGCGCATGAAGGCGGCGGTGATGGAGATCGTGGCGGGCCATTTCCGTCCCGAGTTCATCAACCGCATAGACGAAGTGGTGGTGTTTCACCCGCTGGGCCGCGCGCAGATACACGCCATCGCCAACATCCAGATTGACGCCCTGCGCAAGCGCCTGCGCGAGCGTGACATGGATCTCATCCTCACCGAGGCCGCCCTGGATCAGCTCGGCGCGGCCGGGTTTGACCCGGTGTACGGCGCGCGCCCCTTGAAGCGCGCCATCCAGCAATACGTCGAGAATCCGCTGGCGCAGGAGATTCTCGCCGGGCGCTTCCAGCCGGGCGACGTGATCCAGGTGGACGTGGTGACGGCGGGGCGGCTCACCTTCCAGAAGGCCCAGCGCAAGGCGGCGGCTTGATCGGCTGTTGAAAAACAGCCAGCGGGCATGCCAGCACAATTGCAGGGCGAGCCCTTCTTGGCATCCCTCAAAATAACTATTGTCAACTCCCCTTGACAATGCCCCGTCAACAGGAGTAAAAAACACACTATATTGTGTTTGGCCCGCTGTGGACACCCATTTTATAGTGATGGGGCAGGACTCGCGACGAAACGAACTGAAAAAGTCCGAGGCGGGCTTTTATCAGCATTTTAGGAACGGGAGGGGAAGAACATGCAGCCAGAAACGGTCCCAATGAGCACGGACGATGCCGCCCCCGGCCGCGTCGCCCATCACGCCGGTTCCACGCAGATGGAGATCGCCGCCACCGCGCCCGGCCAGTTCCGCGTCATCCGGCGCAACGGCAAGGCCACCGCGTTTGACCCTGACAAGATCAGTATCGCCATGACCAAGGCGTTTTTGGCGGTGGAAGGCGGCAGCGGGGCGGCATCGGCGCGCATCCGCGAGGTGGTGCAGACGCTGACCGCGCAGGTGGTGGCCTCGCTCACGCGCCGCATGCCGGGCGGCGGCATGCTACACATCGAGGACATCCAGGACCAGGTGGAGCTGGCGCTGATGCGCGCCGGCGAGCACAAGGTGGCGCGCTCTTATGTGCTGTACCGCGAACAGCGCGCGAAGGAGCGCGAGCGCGCCGGCGCTGCGGCGCCGCCGTCCTCCGCGCCGGTGCTCAGCGTCACCGCGCCCGACGGGGCGCGCAAGCCGCTGGACCGGGTGCGCCTGCAACGCATCGTGGAAGAGTCCTGCCAGGGCTTGAGCGAGGTGTCGGCGCAGGCCGTGGTGGATGACACCCTGAAGAACCTGTTTGACGGCGTGGCCGAGGCTGACGTGGGCCGCGCCCTGGTGATGAGCGCGCGCGCCCTGATCGAGCGCGAGCCGGATTACACCTATGCCGCGGCGCGCTTGCTGCTCGACGAGTTGCGGCGCGAGGCCTTAAGCTTTCTCACGCGTGCGCCTTCGAGCGCCACCCACGCCGAGATGGTGGAGCGCTATCCCGCCTGCTTTAAGGACTACGTGGCGCGCGGTGTGACGCTGGAGTTGCTGGACCCGCGCCTGGCGCAGTTTGATCTCAAGCGCTTAGGGCAAGCGCTCAAGCCGGAACGCGACCTCCAGTTCACCTATCTCGGCCTGCAAACCCTGTACGACCGTTATTTCCTGCACAGCGAGGGCAGGCGCTTCGAGTTGCCGCAGGCGTTTTTCATGCGCGTGGCGATGGGTCTTGCGCTCAACGAGCCGGAGCGCGAGGCGCGCGCCGTCGAGTTTTACGATCTGCTGTCGAGCTTCGACTTCATGAGCTCCACGCCCACCTTGTTCAACGCCGGCACCTTGCGTCCGCAACTGTCCAGTTGCTATCTCACCACGGTGGCGGATGACCTGGACGGTATCTACAGCGCTATCAAGGACAATGCCCTGTTGTCCAAATACGCCGGCGGTCTCGGCAACGACTGGACCCGCGTGCGCGCCATGGGCGCCCACATCAAGGGCACCAACGGCAAGTCGCAGGGCATCGTGCCGTTCCTCAAGGTGGCCAACGACACCGCGGTGGCGGTGAACCAGGGAGGGAAGCGCAAGGGCGCGGTGTGCGCCTATCTGGAAACCTGGCATCTGGACATCGAGGAATTCCTCGATCTGCGCAAGAACACCGGCGACGAGCGCCGCCGCACCCACGACATGAACACCGCCAACTGGGTGCCGGACTTGTTCATGAAGCGGGTGCAGGAAAACGGCGAGTGGACTCTGTTCAGCCCCAACGAAGTTCCCGATCTGCACGACCTGTACGGCAAGGCGTTCGAGGAGGCCTACGCGCGCTACGAGGAAAAGGCCGCGCGCGGCGAGATCAAGGTGCACAAGCGCCTGCCCGCGCTCATCCTGTGGCGCAAGATGCTGTCCATGCTGTTCGAAACCGGCCACCCCTGGATCGCCTTCAAGGATCCCTGCAACCTGCGCAGCCCGCAGCAGCACGCGGGCGTGGTGCACAGCTCCAACCTGTGCACCGAGATCACGCTCAACACCTCGGACGAAGAGATCGCGGTGTGCAACCTGGGGTCGGTGAACCTGGCCGCGCATGTCGCGGACAACCGGCTCGACCTGCCCAAGCTCGCGTGCACCGTGCGCAGCGCGATGCGCATGCTGGACAACGTGATAGACATCAACTTCTACTCCGTGCCGCAGGCGCGCCGCTCCAACCTGCGCCACCGCCCGGTGGGCCTGGGGCTGATGGGTTTCCAGGACGCGCTGTATAAGCTGCGCACGCCCTACGCTTCGGACGCGGCGGTGGCGTTCGCCGACGCCTCCATGGAGGCGGTGAGCTATTACGCCATCCTCGCCTCCAGCGAGCTCGCCGCCGAGCGCGGACGCTATCCGAGCTACGACGGCTCGCTGTGGAGCCGCGGTATCCTGCCCCTGGACAGCATCCGCCTGCTGGAAGAACAGCGCGGCGGCTGTCTGGACATGAGCCGCGGCGTCAACGCAGACCTCGGCCTGGACTGGGAGGGCCTGCGCGCGCGCATCAAGACGCACGGCATGCGCAACTCCAACTGCATGGCCATCGCGCCCACCGCGACCATCTCCAACATCTGCGGCGTGACGCAAAGCATCGAGCCCACCTATCAGAACCTGTTTGTGAAGTCCAACCTGTCGGGCGAGTTCACGGTGGTGAACCCTTACCTGGTGCGCGACCTCAAGGCGCGCGGGCTGTGGGACGAGGTGATGGTCAATGATCTTAAATATTTCAACGGCAGCGTGCAGCAGATAGATCGCGTGCCGGCCGAGATCAAGGCCTTGTACGCCACCTCGTTCGAGATCGAGCCGAAGTGGCTGGTGGAGGCGGGCAGCCGGCGTCAGAAGTGGATAGATCAGGCGCAGTCCTTGAATCTGTACCTGGCCGAACCGTCGGGCAAGAAGCTGGACGAATTGTACCGGTTCGCCTGGCTGCGCGGCCTCAAGACCACCTATTACCTGCGCACCTTGGGCGCGACCCACGCCGAGAAATCCACTATCGCCGACCGCGCCCTGAACGCCGTGCCGGACAGTGCGCTCGCCGGCGCATGCGCGATAGACAATCCGTCGTGCGAGGCGTGTCAGTAAAAGACAGATACAAGATACAAGAGAAAAGATACAAGTAGGTTGTGTCAAGGCGCGTAAGCGCCGGACCCAACAACAAATCAGGAGAGCGAAACATGTTGAGATGGGATGAGGGTAATACGGTCATCCAACCCGTGCCGCCGGTGGTGATGGACGGCGCAGGCGGCGCCATCGGCGTGGAAGACCTGGAGATGGGCGCGTCACGCATCCGCGTGGATGACAAAAAGATCATCAACTGCCGCGCCGATCTCAACCAGCTGGTGCCGTTCAAGTACACCTGGGCCTGGGACAAGTATCTCGCCGCGTGCAGCAACCACTGGATGCCGCAGGAGATCAACATGTCCGCCGACATCGCGCTGTGGAAGGACCCGCACGGCCTCACCCCGGACGAGCGCGTGATCGTCAAACGCAGCCTGGGCTATTTCTCCACCGCCGATTCGCTGGTGGCGAACAACCTGGTGCTGGCGGTGTACCGCCACATCACCAATCCGGAATGCCGCCAGTACCTGCTGCGCCAGGCGTTCGAGGAGGCGTTGCACACCCACGCCTATCAGTATGTCATTCAGAGCCTGGGGCTGGACGAGGCCGAGGTGTTCAACATGTACCGCGAGGTGCCGAGCGTGCACGACAAGGCCGCGTTCACGCTGCCCTTCACCCAGGAGCTGTGCGACCCGGGCTTCAAGACCGGCACGGCACAAAGCGACCAGCGCCTGCTGCGCAACCTGATCGGGTTCTATGTGATCACCGAAGGCATCTTCTTCTACGTCGGCTTCGTGCAGATGCTGTCGTTCGGGCGGCGCAACAAGATGGTCGGCGCCTCCGAGCAGTTCCAGTACATCCTGCGCGATGAGTCCATGCACATGAATTTCGGCATAGACGTCATCAACCAGATCAAGCTCGAAAACCCGCACCTGTGGACGCCGGCGTTCCAGCAGGAGATCGCCGCGCTGATCCGCCAGGGTGTGGAATTGGAGTACCGTTACGCGCTCGACACCATGCCACGCGGCGTGTTGGGCCTGAACGCCGCCATGTTCGGCGACTACCTGAAGTTCATCGCCAACCGGCGCTGCGCCCAGATCGGCCTTCCTGAACAGTATCCGGGCGCGGCCAACCCCTTCCCATGGATGAGCGAGGCGCTGGACCTGCACAAGGAGAAAAATTTCTTTGAGACGCGCGTCATCGAGTATCAAAGCGGCGGCGCATTGTCGTGGGATTGATAAGGCGACGAAGTTTTGTGCTATATTGCCGAAGGACAGGAAACGAAGGTAGCGCTTTGAGTGCGAATTGGAATGAGCAACGGAGACATTGGAGGCACCAACCTTAACTGATGCTGAACAGGCCGCCCACGCTTCCAATGGGCTCCGCAAGCTGTACCGGGCGGCGTGTTAGCCAAGCCAAGTGAGGAGAAATCTGCATGGCAATGAAGAAGAAAGCGAAGAGCACCAAGAAGAAGGTGGTCAAGAAAAAGGCCAAGAGCAAGAAGAAAAAGAGCACGAAGGCCAAAGGCAAGCAGACCGCCAAACGTAAGGTCGCGAAGAAAAAGGCCGGCAAGAAAAAGGCGGCTAAGAAGAAAACCGCCAAGAAAAAGGCGGCTAAAAAGAAGAAGGCGGCGCCCAAGAAGGCGGCTCCCGCCATCAGCGTAAGTAAACCGGCTCCTGCTCCGCGCCCGTCTTTTGGCGGCGGCATGATGATGGTTTGATGGATTTCTGAAAGTCCATCAAGGTGGTGCAGGGATGCACCCCTTGCTTTGCAGGACCTTCTGTGCGGGCCAGGTCTGACAGGCCCGTGCGATGTGTTTTTGTCCGTATTCTGAACGGTCTTCTTCCACGAGGGCCGACTGTGTGCTTTCCCTCAGTTAAGATACCCCCTCGTTCCGCGGAACGTTTTCCTGCTGTTCCAGACGGCTGATCTTGAGCGTCTTCACGGTGTTGCCGCTGGTCTGAATGATCTCAATTAGATAGTCGCCGATGCGGAAGCTGACGCCCGGTTCGGGCAGGGCTTCCAGATACTCGGTCACCAGGCCGTTCAGGGTCTTGGGGCCGCGGGTGGGCAGGTCCCAGTGCATGATGCGGTTCAGGTGGCGGATGTTGGCGCCGCCGTCCACCAGAAAGCTGCCGTCGCGCTGCGGACGCGCGTCGAGCATCATGGCGGAGGGGCCGGTGGTAAACTCGCCTACGATTTCCTCCAGAATGTCCTCCAGGGTGATCAGCCCCTGGAGGTCGCCGTATTCATTCACCACCAGACCGAAACGCTGCTTCTGCCCCTGAAAGTTGAGCAGTTGCGTGCTGAGCGGCGTGCCTTCGGGAACGAAATTGGCCTCTTCCACGGTCTGCAGCAGCTTGTCCTTGTCGAACTCGCCGCTTGCCAGCAGCGGCAGGGTGTCACGCAGGCGCAACACGCCGACGATATTGTCCGGGCCGTCGCGGTACACCGGCAGGCGCGTGTGACGGCTGGCGCTGATTTGCGCCGTGATCTCGGCCCAGGGGTCGTTGAGGTCAATACCCTCCATGTCGCTGCGCGGCACCATGATGTCGCTGACCGTGATCTTTTCCAGGTCCAGGATGCCGAGCAGCATTTTCTGGTGACGGCGCGGGATCAGCGCCCCGGCCTCGTTGATCACGGTGCGCAGCTCCTCGTGGCTGAGATGATTTTTTTTATCACCCTCGACGGAGGCCCCCAGCAACCTCAGCACGCCATTCGAGAGGGCGCTTACCAGCCACACCAGCGGGAGGGACAGCTTGAGCAAGGGACGCAGCACGTAGGCGGCGGGGAAGGCGACGCGCTCCGAGTAGAGCGCGCCGAGCGTCTTGGGCGCGACGTCGGTGAGAATGGTCCCGAAGACGGTGAGCAGGGCCACCGCGATGGAAACGCCCATTTCCCCCGCCAGTTGCAGACCGATAATGGTGGCGACGGCGGTGGCCAGATTGTTGGCGAAGTTGTTACCCAGAATCAGCAGGCCGAGGAGGCGGTCGGTGCGCTGCAACAGCGCCTGCGCATACATCGCGCCGCGATGCTTGATCTTCGCCAGGTGACGCAGGCGATAACGGTCGAGGGTCATCAATCCGGTTTCGGAACCGGCGAAGAACGCCGCCAGCAGGATCAGCAGCGCCAGCGCACCGAACATCAGGCCGAGTGTAGTGTTATCCAAGAGTCTTGTCCCACATGAGGCGGATGAGTGATAAATAATTCAAAGAACCGCGCTGCGCGCAGACGGGGCGCCGTCAATCAGCGCTGCAGCACCAGCTCCAGGACGAGTTTGCTGCCGAAATAGGCCAGCGTCAATACAAAGAAACCGGCGAATGTCCAGCGTATCGCGGTGCGTCCGCGCCAGCCGTAGCGCCGGCGCCCCCACAGCAAAACGCCGAACACCACCCAGGCCAGGATGGAAAGCAGGGTTTTGTGGACCAGGTGCTGGGAAAAGAGGTCCTCGATATAGAGCGCGCCGGTGAGCAGGGCGAGGCTGAGCAGCACAAAGCCCAGCACAATCATCTGGAACAGCAGCGTCTCCATGGTTTGCAAGGGAGGGAGCGCGCGGATAAACCCGCCGGGATGTTTGCCGCGCAAGTGGGCGTCCTGGATCGCGAACAACAACGCCTGTACCGCGGCAATGCTCAGCACGCTGGAGGCCAGGATGGAAATCAGGATGTGCAGGTCCAGGCCGCGCATGCCTTCCTGCAAGATGATGTGACGGCCGGGGAAGACATTTTCCAGCAACAGCGTCAGCGCCGCGAGCGGCAACAGGCCGATGCCGAGGCTCTCCAGCGGTTTCAGAATGGAAGCGGCGAGCAACAGCAGGGCCATCAGCCACGCCACCAGTGACAGTGCGTTGAAAAAGCCGAGGTTAAGCCCTTCCGGGAGGAGCACGTTCGAGCCCAGCACCCATCCATGCAGCGCGACCGCGCCCAGGCCCAGCGCGACGGCCAGGACTTTTACAAGCCGGGCGTTTACGCGTTGCGTCAAGCGCACGCTCAACAATCCCGCCGCGATCAGGTACAGAACGATGGCGAGCGCGCTGACGGAGGCGTTGTTCATGGTCAAAAAGGATAACACAGTCAGGGCGCTGTTGAATCCTGCTATAATACAAGGTCATGATCTGGAAGCCCCATGTGACCGTGGCCGCGGTGGTGGAACGCGACGGCCGTTTCCTGATCGTGAAAGAAGAAGTCGCCGGCCGGGTGGTGTACAACCAGCCGGCGGGGCACCTCGATGAAGGCGAATCCCTGGCCACCGCCGTGGCGCGCGAGGTGCTGGAAGAAACGGCGTGGCATTTCACACCGGACGGCGTGCTTGGTGTTTATCGCTGGATGAATCCAAAAGACAAAATTACTTACTTGCGCGTATGCTTCAGGGGCACGTGCGAAGCGCACGAGCCCCGGCGTGTCCTCGACAGGGGCATATTGAGGGCGTGCTGGATGACGCGCGCCGAGATTGAAGACCTGAAACCGCAATTGCGCAGCCCCCTGGTGCTGCGCTGCGTGGATGATTATCTCGCCGGCAAGCGCTACCCTCTTGCCTTGCTCACCGACGTCGCTTGAAAACGCTTTTTAGCCGCCCTGATCCATGGATAATCATTCTCTGGCTGCTGGGTGCGGTGGCCGTGGCGCGCGCGGATACCTTTGTCCGCGACACGGTGATTAAAAATCCCGTTCCGGAGCGCTTTTCCGTCTGTTATGAGCACGGCTGCAGCAAAGTCGCGCAGCTTGCCCTGTCGGAGCGGCAATGGCAGAGCGTGCGCGCGCTGTTCCATTCCGCCCCGCGGGACGCACAGGCTGAGCGCGAGGTCATCGCGCGCGCCGTCGCGCAAATGGAGCGCCTGGTGGGGCCGCTCACCGGCACCGAGCGCGATAAGGGACGCAACTTTAGGGGCGTGGGCATAGAGGGACAGATGGATTGCATAGATGAATCCACCAATACCACCACCTATCTCACCATGATGGCGCATGACGGCCTGCTGCGATGGCACACGGTGGAAGACCGCGTCACGCGCGGGTTTTTCATCTTCGGCTGGCCGCACACCACGGCGGTGATACGCGCCACCACGGACAATCAACGCTACGCGGTGGACTCCTGGTTCCTGGACAACGGCGAAGAGCCTTATATCCTGCCGCTGGAACTGTGGCGCCGCGGCTGGCAGCCTGAGCCATGAAGCGCGTTATCGTAGGCATGTCCGGCGGCGTGGATTCGTCCGTCGCCGCCTGTCTGTTGCAACAACAGGGCTACGACGTGCACGGCCTGTTCATGAAAAACTGGGAAGGCGGTGATGCGGGTGAACAGTGCGGCGCCGCGCAGGATTTCCAGGACGCCAAGGATGTGTGCGCCAGGCTCGACATCCCGCTGCACGCGGCTAATTTTGCAAAGGAATACGGGGAGCGCGTGTTCAGCTATTTTCTGGAAGAATACCGCGCTGGGCGCACGCCCAATCCGGACGTGCTGTGCAACCAGGAAATCAAGTTCAAGAGCTTTCTCGCTCACGCGCTCACACTCGGCGCGGACGGAATCGCCACCGGCCACTATGCGCGCGTGCAGGAGCGCGGCGGAAAATTCCGCCTGCTGAAGGCGCGTGACGGCAACAAGGATCAGAGTTATTTTCTTTACACCCTGGGGCAAACGCAGTTGGCAAAAACCCTTTTTCCCGTGGGCGAACTGACCAAGCCGGAGGTGCGCGCCATCGCCGCGCGCCACGGCTTTACCAACGCCGCCAAGAAGGACAGCACCGGCATCTGTTTTATCGGCGAGCGCAACTTCAAAAATTTTCTCTCGCGTTATCTGCCCGCGCAGCCGGGCGAGATGCGCAGCGTGGACGGCGTGTTGCTCGGCAAGCACGACGGCCTTATGTACTACACCCTGGGCCAGCGCCAGGGCTTAGGGATAGGCGGACGGCGCGGCACGAGCGAAGAGCCCTGGTATGTGGTGGGGAAAGACACGGCCAATAACGTGCTGACCGTCGCGCAAGGCCACGACCACCCACGCCTGTTCAGCCGCACACTCATGGCAAGCAACCTGAGCTGGGTGTGGGGCTGCGCCCCACACGCGCCGTTTTCGTGTACGGCCAAGACGCGCTACCGCCAGAGCGATCAGTCCTGTACGATTGGCGGAATAAATGACGGTGTTTGTGGGGTGTTGTTTGATAAACCGCAATGGGCCGTCACGCCCGGCCAGTCGGTGGTGTTTTATCAGGGCGAGGAGTGCCTGGGCGGCGGGGTGATTGAGCAAGCTGTATGAAAATGACCACTGTGCATCCGTCTTCAGGAAACTCTGATTTATTCAGAGTTTCCTGCGGCACAGGGAAGAGCGTAGCGAAGGGTTCTGCCGCTATTTTACAATCACGCATGTGATTGTAAAATGAAGAAAAGCACCATAAGAAATCTTATGGCCACATTTTTGCTTTTCTTGCTCTGATAATTCCTGGATGGAATTATTCAGAGCTTCCTTAAGAGGGGAAAACTCAGGATCAATATCAGCAATCATGTCTTCTTCCTATCACAACCAGGCGCTTGCCTTGGCCGGAATTGTTCAAGCCTGCGCCCTGGTGCAGCAGACGGCGCGCAGAAACAGCGCCGACAGCACGGCGCTGGAAGCCAGTCTGGGGAGCGCATTCAAAATAGACGCGGACAGCACCGAGGCCGTGTATGGAGGCGCAGCGGGTGTGCGCCTGGGGCTAATGACCCTGCAAGAGCAGTTGGGCAAGAGCCGCGCGCCGGCGAATCTGGAGCTGATGCGCTACGCGGCGAACGTCATGCACCTGGAGCGCGCGCTTGCCAAGAGCTCGCGTATGCTGGAGCGGATACGCGCAGGTATTGAAGGCGCGCAAGAAATGAGACAGAGGCTCGGCGTTACCCACCCCGACGTCATCGCGCACCTGGCACGGATTTACAGCGAAACCATCAGCATCCTCACGCCGCGCATCATCGTGCAGGGTGAACAAGGCTATCTCTCCAACCCGGAAACCGCGAACAAAGTACGCGCGCTGCTGCTCGCCGCCATCCGCTCCGCGGTGTTGTGGCGCCAGGTCGGCGGACGGCGCTGGCAGTTGCTGTTCGCGCGCGGCGCCTTGGCGCGGGAAGCGGCGGCTATGTTATAGCCGTCATTTTATTTTCCGCCGTTGCAGCATATTCCGCCATCTGGTGGAAGTTGAGGTAGCGGTAAATGCCGTCCGACAGCGGTGCGATGCGGTGGGTGTAGTCCATGTATTCCCGCACGGTCGGGATGCGTCCGAGTTTGGCGGTGACGGCGGAGAGTTCCGCCGAGCCGAGATAGACGTTGGCGTCCTTGCCCATGCGGTTGGGGAAGTTGCGCGTGGAGGTGGACATCACGGTGGCGCCGTCGCGTACGCGCGCCTGGTTGCCCATGCAGAGTGAGCAGCCGGGCACTTCGGTGCGGGCGCCGGCGCGGCCGAAGATGGCGTAGTAGCCTTCCTCGGTGAGCTGATGCGCGTCCATGCGCGTGGGCGGCACGATCCACAGTCGCACCGGGAGATCGTTTACGCCTTCGAGGATTTTCCCCGCCGCGCGGTAATGGCCGATGTTGGTCATGCACGAGCCGATGAACACTTCATCCACGCGTTCACCCGCGACCTCCGACAGGGGTTTGATCTTGTCCGGGTCGTTGGGGCAGGCGAGCAGCGGCTCCTTGATCTGATTCAAATCAATCTCGATGGTTGCGGCGTACTCGGCGTCTTTATCGGCTTCGAGCAGCTCCGGCCTGGCGAGCCACGCCCCCATCGCTTTTATGCGCCGCTCCAGCGTGCGGCGGTCTTCGTAGCCGTTGGCCATCATCCACTTCAACAGTGTAACGTTGGACTTGAGATACTCAATTACCGGCTCTTTGTTGAGGCGCACGGTGCAGCCGTTGGCGGAGCGCTCCGCCGAGGCGTCGGCGAATTCGAACGCCTGTTCGATCTTGAGATCGGGCAGCCCTTCGATTTCCATCACGCGCCCGGAGAAGATATTTTTCTTGCCTTTTTTATCGAGCGTGAGCAAGCCCTTCTGTAAAGCAACATAAGGAATGGCGTTGACCAGATCGCGCAATGTGACGCCGGGCTGCATCTTGCCCTTGAAGCGCACCAGCACCGACTCCGGCATGTCGAGCGGCATCACGCCCAGCGCGGCGGCGAAGGCGACCAGGCCTGAGCCTGCGGGAAAGCTGATGCCGATGGGGAAACGCGTGTGCGAGTCGCCGCCGGTGCCGACGGTGTCGGGCAGCAGCATGCGGTTGAGCCAGGAGTGGATGATGCCGTCGCCGGGGCGCAGCACCACGCCGCCGCGGGTGCGGATGAAGTCGGGCAGCTCGTGCTGCAACTGGATGTCCACCGGCTTGGGGTAGGCGGCGGTGTGGCAGAAGCTCTGCATCACGAGATCAGCGGAGAAGCCGAGACAAGCAAGTTCCTTCAATTCATCGCGCGTCATGGCGCCGGTGGTGTCCTGCGAGCCGACCGTAGTCATGCGCGGTTCGCAATAGGTGCCGGGGCGCACGCCAGCCACGCCGCAGGCGCGGCCGACCATCTTCTGCGCCAGCGTGTAACCCTTGCCGCTGTCTTTCGGCGCTACGGGACGGATGAACACGGTCGAATGCGGCAATCCCAGGTGCTCGCGCGCCTTGTCGGTGAGCGCGCGGCCGATGATGAGCGGAATGCGCCCGCCGGCGCGCACCTCGTCCGGCAGGGTCGCGGGTTTCAGCTCGAAGCGCGCCAGTTCCTCGCCCTTTTCACTGGTGATGCGCCCGGCGCGCGGATAGATTTTTATCACGTCGCCGGTGTTGAGTTGCGTCACGTCACACTCGATGGGCAGCGCGCCCGAATCTTCCGCCGTATTGAAAAAAATGGGCGCAATCTTGCCGCCCAGTATCACGCCGCCCTGGCGCTTGTTGGGCACGTAAGGAATGTCATGCCCCATGTGCCACAGCACCGAGTTAATGGCCGATTTGCGCGAGGAGCCGGCGCCGACCACGTCGCCGACGTAGGCGAGCGGATGACCCTTCTTTTTCAGCGTCTCGATGGTGCCGAGCGCGTCCGGCATTTTATTCATCAACATGCTCCTGGCGTGGAGCGGAATGTCCGGGCGGCTCCACGCCTCGGAGGCGGGCGAGAGATCATCGGTGTTGGTCTCGCCCGGCGCCTTAAACACGGTGACGGTGATTTCATCAGCAAGCGGCGCGCGGCGCGTAAACCACGCGGCTTCGGCCCACCACTGCAACACCCGCCGGGCATGGGGATGGTGCCCAGCCTTGTTCACCACGTCGTGATAGGCGTCAAAGATGAGCAGGGTGTGGCCCAGCGCCTGCGCCGCCAGCGGCGCCAGTTCTTCATCATCCAGAAGATCAATCAGCGGATGGACGTTGTAGCCGCCCAGCATGGCGCCGAGCAGCTCCACGGCGCGGTGGCGCGAGATGAGCGGCGAGTGCGCCTCGTTTGCGGCCAGCGCCGCGAGAAATCCGGCCTTGACATAGGCCGCCTGATCCACGCCCGGC
The DNA here is from genome assembly GCA_041695325.1 of Pseudomonadota bacterium. GTDB lineage: Bacteria > Pseudomonadota > Gammaproteobacteria > SURF-13 > SURF-13 > SURF-13. The sequence goes on along the minus strand of JBGFRC010000009.1, from coordinate 67,271 downwards.
GGCACGCGCCGGGTAATCAGCTCAAGCAAAAACTCACCCTCGCCGGCGGGCGGGTTTTTCAATAATTCGACCAGCTCGGCGGTCTGCTTGGCGTTGAGCGGCAACGGCGGCAGGCGTTGGGCCGCGCGTTCGGCGACATGTTTGCGGTAAGCGTCCAGCACTGCGTAACCCTGGGAGGAAACGTCATATTTTAGCGCTTTCGCGCCGCCACCGCGAGCAAGCGCTGTATTTCGGCGCGCAACACCGGCGCCACCTCGCGCTCGAACCACGGGTTGCGCTTGAGCCAAAGCAGATTACGCGGCGACGGGTGGGGCAGCGGCAGGTAATGCGGCAGATAATCGCGCCAATGGCGCACGGTCTCGGCCAAGGTGGGCTTGATGCGATCACCCAGATAATAGCGCTGCGCGTACTGGCCGATGAGCAGGGTCAGCCCGATCCGGGGCAGCGCCGCGTGCAAGCGTTCGCGCCACAGTTTCGCGCACTCCGGGCGCGGCGGCAGGTCGCCGCCCTTGCCCTTGCCGGGGTAACAAAAGCCCATCGGGATGACGGCCACGCGCGATTCGTCGTAAAACGTGTCCCGGTCCACGTTCATCCATGCGCGCAGCCGGTCGCCGCTGGGGTCGTTCCAGGACAGTCCGGTGTGGTGCACGCGCGTGCCGGGGGCCTGGCCCACGATCAGCAACCGCGCCGTGGCGCTGGCGCGTACCATGGGCTTAGGGCCGAGCGGCAAGTCCGCGCAGGCGCGGCAGGCACGCACCTCGGTCAGCAGCTTTTGCAGATTTTCCGGTTTTTTCGCCACGGGAGGCTAGGATTCTACCGCGTTTGACGCTACCCTAAGCGGATGGAACATTCTGATCTCACTGCAATTTCCCCCTTGGATGGGCGCTACGCCAAAAAGACCGAGGCGCTGCGTGCAATATTCAGCGAATTCGGCCTGATCCGCCGCCGGGTGCTGGTGGAGGTGCGCTGGCTGCAATGGCTCGCCGCCAGCCCCTTGATTCCTGAGCTGCGGCCGTTCAGTGAACAGGCCCAACGCACACTTGACGCCATTATCGAGCAATTTGACTTGCCGCAGGCTCGGCGCGTCAAGGAAATCGAGCGCATCACCAATCATGATGTAAAGGCAATAGAGTATTTTCTCAAGGAGCAGGTCAAGGGCGACAAGGAATTGCAGGCTGCCGCCGGGTTCCTGCATTTCGCCTGCACCTCGGAGGATATTAACAATATCGCCCATGCGCTCATGCTGCGCGAGGCGCGCGATCGCGCACTGTTGCCGCTGATGGATAAATTGATAGACGAGCTGCGCGCCCTCGCTGAGCGCCACGCAGCGCAGCCGATGCTCGCGCGCACCCACGGCCAGCCCGCGACGCCAACCACGCTGGGCAAGGAAATGGCCAATGCCGCCCATCGCCTGCGGCGCCAGCGCGCGCAGTTCGCCGCCGTCGCGCTGCTCGGCAAATTCAACGGCGCGGTGGGCAATTACAACGCGCATCGCGCCGCTTACCCGGAGGTGGACTGGCTCACGCTCAACGAGCAGTTTGTAAAAAGCCTGGGCCTGGACTGGAACTCACACACCACGCAGATCGAACCGCATGATTATATGGCGGAGCTGTTCGACGCCCTGAGCCGGTTCAACAACGTGCTGATAGATTTCAACCGTGACGTCTGGGGTTACATCGCGCTCGGCTATTTCAGGCAAAAGACCGTCGCGGGCGAGGTCGGCTCCTCCACCATGCCGCACAAGGTCAACCCCATAGACTTTGAAAATTCCGAAGGCAACCTCGGCCTCGCCAACGCGCTGCTCGGCTTCATGCGTGACAAGCTGCCCGTCTCGCGCTGGCAGCGCGACCTCAGCGATTCCACCGTATTGCGCAACATCGGCGTCGCTATCGCGCACAGCGTGCTGGCCTTCCAGACCTGCCTGCAAGGCATCGCCAAGCTGGAGGTGGATAGCGCGCGCATCAACGATGATCTTGAGAACGAGTGGGGAGTGCTCGCGGAGGCGGTGCAGACCGTGATGCGTCGTTATGGCATTCCCGAACCTTATGAGCAACTCAAGACGCTGACGCGCGGCAAGGTCGTTGATAAACAGGTTCTGCACGGCTTTATCAAGACGCTGGCGATGCCCGATGAAGCCAGACAACGCCTGCTTGAGCTGACGCCCGGCACGTATCTTGGGTTTGCCCGGGAGTTGTCGGAAAAACAGTAGGGCGCCCCTCATCATGCAAAGCCTGGAGGGGTTGAAACTCGGAGTGGATGCGGAGCGCATATTGGTCAGCACCAGCGTCGAGAACCGCGCCGCCGCCCTTGCCCTGGTGAGCCAGGGCAAACGTTTTCTGCACATCTACAGCCGCGACCTGGATCACGCCATTTATGATAATCCGCCGTTTGTCGAGGCGGTGCGCAAGCTCGCCCTCTACAGCCGCTATTCGCAGATCAGGGTCCTGGTGAGGAATTCCGAAAAGATCGTGAGCCGCGGCCACGGCCTGGTCGCGCTGGCGCAGCAACTCAGCAGTTTTATTCAAATCCGCAAACCCGCGCCCGATCATGATGGCTATAACGAGGCCTTTCTGGTGGTGGATAAAATGGGCGTACTGCACAGAAGGTTAAGCGACCGCTGTGAAGGCGAGGTCAGCTTTCACGCCCCGGAGCAGGCCGCTGTGCTGGTGAAATTCTTTGACGAGGTATGGGAGTTGAGCGAGCCCGGCCCGCAGCTGCGCAGGCTGCATATTTAGCCATGCCGCATGGCCGGAAAATTCCGCTTGCGGCAATCGCGCTGGCCGTGTGCCTGTCCGGTACGTGCCTGGCCCAGGAAGAAACGCTGGAGATTATTCCGCTGAAGCACCTCACCGCCGAACAGGCCGTTACCCTGGTCAAGCCGTTCGTGGCCGGGACGGTGCAAGGTCACAACAACCGGTTGATCGTGCGCGCCACTCCGGAAAGCCTCGCACAGATCAGGGAAATCCTGGCCGAATTTGATCGCGCGCCGCGTATGCTGCTGATTACGGTGAAGCAAGGCGCGGAGCTTGAGGATACGCGCAGCGCAGAGCAGATCAGGGGCGAAATCCGCTCCGGCGACATACGCGCGCGCACAGATAAAACACCGTCACCCGACGGCGTGGAAGTGCGCATCACGCGCAGCGACGCTCTGCGCCACGATGAGAAGGCCCAGCAGGTCCAGGTGCTGGAGGGCAATCAGGCGCTGATCCAGATCGGGCAGTCCATCCCTGTCGTGGAGCGCATCGTGGACCCGGACGGGCCGGACCCCAGAGCGTACAACACCGTCACTTACAAAGACATCACCACCGGTTTCAGCGTGCTGGCGCGCGTAAGCGGCAGCAACGTAACGCTGGAAATCAGCCCGCAACGTGCGCTGGTGGATCAGCGCGACGGCGGCGCAATCAATATCCAGCGCATACACACCACGGTGTCAGGCAAGCTCGGCGAGTGGATGGACATCGGCGGCGCGGTGCGCGAGCAAGGCTCGGCGGACGGCGAAATCCTGTCCTCGACGCGCGGGCTGCGCAAGGAACAACGCCGGGTCTTGATTAAAGTGGAAGAAGTACCCACTAACGGTCCAGCACCGCGGTAACGCCGCGCAAGATAAATTCCATCGCCACCGCAAGCAGCAGCAAGCCCATGATGCGCGTGGTGACACGCGCGCCGGTCGGGCCTATCTTGGCGAACAGCGGCCCCGCCATGCGGAACAGCACATAGAGCGTAAGCGCCGTGAGCAGTATTACGCCGCTCAGTTGCGCGTGCCCGGCCAGGCTCGCGCCCTGCTGCTGAGTGTAAAGAATCACTGCGGTGATGGTGCCGGGGCCGGCCAGCATGGGAATGCCGAGCGGCACGATGGAAACGTCCTCGCGCTGCGCAGTATCGTCTTCACGCAGGCTTTGCAGGCGCGACGGCTCGGCATGCAGCATGGACCAGGCCATCGAGGCGAGGATCAGCCCGCCCGCCACCTGGAAGCTCGGCAGGCTGATGCCGATCAGCGTGAACAGATACATGCCGCCGTATTGGAAGAACAGCAGCGTCACCAGCACGGTGACGATCATGCGCAGTAAAACCCTGCGCCGCCGCGCGGGCTCCATGTCGTGCGTGAGCGCGAGATAAAGCGGCATCACGTCGAGGGGGGCGAGCACCACCAGCAAGGAGACGTATTGCTTAATAAGCAGTATGGTGTCAAATTGCATCAGGCCGGCTCCCGCATGGTATGGGCATTATATACGTAACGACATAAATGCGTTTTTGAGATACTCCGGTATGCGCTGCTCCAGCCAGTAACAGGCTTCCCAGGGTGCGCCGCCTACAAAGCCCACATGCCCGCCATGCTCGGAAAGTTCCAGCGTCACGCAGGGCGAGAGTTCGTCAGGCGACGGGATGGCGGCGGGCGTCATAAACGGGTCATCGGCGGCGTGCAGAATCAGCGTCGGTGTGCGTATCCGGTTTAAGGATTGGCGGCAGCTTGATTTCGTATAGTACTCGTCCACGCCGGAAAAACCGTGCAACGGCGCGGTGATTTTATCGTCATAGTCACGCAGGCTGTTGATTCGGGAGAGCTCATCCAGACCAACCGGCGCGGACAGGGATTTGAATTTCTTGCGCACGGCTATACGCAAAGAACGCAACAAACCATACTGATAAACTCTGGAAAACCCGCGTTCCAGCCGCTGCGCGGCGTGATGTAAATCAAACGGCACCGATACCGCTACCGCGCACGCCAGCGGCGCGTTGTTCCCCGGCTGGCCCAGATAGTTCAACAGCACGTTGCCGCCCAAAGAGTAGCCTACTGCGGCAAGTGGCGTGTGCGGCTCACGCGCGCGCAGCGCATGAATCAGGGTGTGGAGATCGCCGGTTTCCCCGGCATGATAAAAGCGCGATAACCGGTTTGATTCGCCGCTGCAACCGCGAAAATGCATGAGCACGGCGCGGAAGCCTTGTTGGTGCAGAGACTCCAAAAGGCCGCGCGCATAATTGGAGCCGCTGGAACCCTGCAAGCCGTGCAAGACGACGACCACCGGACCGCTCGCTCCGGTAGTCCAGTCCAGATCAACAAAATCCCCATCCGGCAGCTCCAGCCGTTCCCGCCGCAGCGCAGGTTTTGGCGCACGGCGCACAAGGGCCGCCCACAACGTTTGCAGATGCGCGTTGCGCAGCCACCAGGGCGGACTAAAGGCGCCGTGGAAGCGATGGGTGGCACGTTGCATCTACGCGGTTTATTTCAACAGTTGGCAGGGGGCCGGATCAAGCGCAACAGCTCAGGCTCACGCCTTCCCCTGCAACTGCAACAGTATCGCCTCGTTTTCCAGCGTCGAGGTGTCTTGGGTGATGGCCTCGCCGGCGGCGATGGAGCGCAGCAGGCGGCGCATGATTTTGCCGGAGCGGGTTTTTGGTAAGTTATCCGCATAGCGGATGTCATCGGGACGGGCGATGGGGCCGATTTGCTCGGTGACCCAGGCGCGCAGCTCTTTGGTGAGGGTTTCGTCCACGCCGCCCGCGGGGCGCGGGCCTTTCAGCACGACGTAGGCGAATACAACCTCGCCTTTGACCTCGTCAGGTTTGCCGACCACAGCGGCTTCGGCGACCTTGGGGTGCGCGACCAGGGCGGATTCGATCTCCATGGTGCCGAGGCGGTGGCCGGAGACCTTGAGCACGTCGTCGGCGCGGCCCATGATCCAGAAATAGCCGTCTTCGTCTTTGTGCGCGGTGTCGCCCGCGACGTAGTATCTGTTTTGGAATTTTTTCCAGTAGGTGTCCAGGTAGCGCTGCTCGTCGCCCCAGATGCCGCGCAGCATGAACGGCCACGGCTTTTTGATGACGAGATGACCGCCCTGGTCGGGTTTGGCAATGCTGTTGCCTTCTTCGTCCACGACGTCCGCTGCGATGCCGGGCAGGGGCAGGGTGCAGGAGCCGGGTTTGGTGGGCAGCGCGCCGGGGATGGGGGCGATGAGGTGCGCGCCGGTTTCGGTCTGCCACCAGGTGTCGGTGATGGGGCAGCGTTCGTGGCCAATGTGTTTGTGATACCACATCCAGGCTTCTGGATTGATCGGCTCGCCCACCGTGCCGAGCAGACGCAGTCTGGATAAATCGTATTTGGCGGGAATGTCGTCGCCCAGTTTCATCAGGCCGCGTATCGCGGTGGGCGCGGTGTAGAAGATGGTGACGCCGTGGCGCTGGCAGATGTCCCAGAAGCGTCCGCCGTCGGGTATGGTCGGCGCGCCTTCATACATCACCATGGTCGCGCCGGTGGCAAGCGGCCCATAGGCAATGTAGCTATGGCCGGTCACCCAGCCCACGTCGGCGGTGCACCAGAAGACGTCGTCATCGCGGATGTCGAATACCCACTGCATGGTGACGATGGCGCCGAGCAGGTAGCCGGCGCTGGAGTGTTGTATGCCTTTTGGTTTGCCGGTGGAGCCGGAGGTGTAAAGCAGAAATAAGGGATGCTCGCTCTCCAGCCACGCCGGTTCGCATTGATCGGATACGTTTTTCACCGCGTCGTGCCACCATACATCGCGCCCGCTTTGCATGGGAACGGTTTGGCCGCTGCGCTTCAAGACCACGACCGATTCAATGGTGGGGCAACCCTTGGCCAGCGCCTGGTCGGCGGCGAGTTTCAGTTCAATGACCTTGCCGCCGCGCGCGCCGCCGTCGGCGGTGATGAGCATCCTCGCGCCGGCGTCCTCGATGCGGTCTTTCAGCGACTGCGCGGAGAAGCCGCCAAACACCACGGAGTGGATCGCGCCGATGCGTGCGCACGCCTGCATGGCGACGACGGCTTCGGGCACCATAGGCAGGTAGATCACCACCCGGTCGCCTTGCTTGATGCCGCGCGCTTTAAGGGCGTTGGCGAAGCGGCACACATCGCGGTGCAGCTCGGCGTAGGTCACGCGGCGGATGTCGCCCTGTTCGCCTTCGAAAATGACGGCGGTTTTGTTGGCCTTGTCTTTGAGGTTCCGGTCCAGGCAGTTGTAGGAGACGTTCAGCAGTCCGCCATCGAACCAGCGGTAGTGCGGCGCATGGCTGCTGTCGAGTATGCGCGTGAAGGGCTTGTGCCAGCTTATCTGCTCGCGCGCGAGACCGGCCCAGAATTGTTCATGATCTTGCGCGGCCTGCTGTTGCAAGGTTCTCAGCTCGGCCATGCCTTTGATGCGCGCGCGCGCGACAAACGTTGCCGGCGGCTGAAACAGCCGCCGCTCGTGCAAAACGGATTCAATGGTTGCGGTGCTCATGCTAAAGCGCTCCCATCCCCGTGATGTGATAACCGCTGTCCACGTACAGCACCTCGCCGGTGATGCCGGCGGCGAGGTCGGAGCAAAGGAAGGCGGCGGCGTTGCCGACGTCTTCAATGGTGACGTTGCGGCGCAGCGGTGCGATTTTCTCCACGTGCTCCAGCATCTTGCGGAAGCCGCTGATGCCCGAAGCGGCAAGGGTGCGGATCGGTCCGGCCGAGACGGCATTGACGCGGATGCCTTCCGGTCCCAGACTGTCGGCCATGTAGCGCACGTTGGCTTCGAGGCTGGCCTTGGCGACACCCATCACATTATAGTTGGGCATGACGCGCTCGGCGCCGAGATAGCTCAAGGTGAGCAGCGCGCCATTGCGGTTTTGCATCATGTTGCGCCCGGCCTTGGCAAGCGCGGCGAAGCTGTAGGAACTGATGTCGTGCGCGGTGAGGAAACCGTTGCGCGTGACGCTGTCCAGGTAGCTGCCTTCCAACTGTTCGGAAGGGGCGTAGGCCACGGAGTGAACGATGATGTCGAGGTGATCCCAGTAGTTGTCCAGATGTTCAAATACCGCGTTGATTTCGGTGTCGTTGCCGACATCGCACGGCAGGGTGATGACCGAGCCGCATTCCGAGGCCATTTTCTCCACACGATCATGGAGGCGCTCGTTCTGATAAGTGAAGGCCAGCTCCGCGCCTTCCCGCTGCATGGCCTGGGCGATGCCCCAGGCAATGGAGCGGTTGCTGGCCAATCCTACGATAAGCGCGTTTTTGCCGGCTAAGAATCCCATGGCGATGTCCTTCTATCGGGTGACTTGAGTGATAATAGAGTATCTAAAATTGGGCGCAACGCATAGGGCGGCGCTTGGTGTATCCTTGGCAGTGATGAAATTTCGTTTCTACTTTGCATGGTGTCTGGCCGCTCTACTGGCCGCGGGCTGCGGCGAGCGGCCGTGGAACAACCCCTATCCCGCGGCGGATGACGCGCAAAACATCCTGTATTCGTCTTTTGAGCAGCGCCCCAAGCATCTTGATCCTGCCCAGTCCTACGTGGAAAACGAATATGCCCTGATCGCGCAGATTTACGAGCCGCCGCTGCAGTATCATTATTTAAAGCGGCCTTACACGCTAATCCCCCTGGCCGCGCGGGACGTCCCCAAGGCCGTCTATCTCGGCCGGGATAACCGCCCACTGCCGGTAAATGCCGCCCCTGAGCGGATTGCCTACAGCGTGTACGACATAACCATCCAACCCGGCATCCTCTATCAGCCGCATCCCGCGTTTGCACAAGATGCTTCCGGTGCCTTTCTTTATCATGCCCTCACTCCGGCGCAATTGAAAGACATACGCGCGCTCGCGGATTTTCCGCAACAGGGTACGCGCGAGCTGGTCGCGGCGGATTATGTATACCAGATCAAGCGCCTCGCCCACCCCGGCATCCACTCGCCGATCTTCGGCCTGATGAGTGAATACATCGTAGGGCTTAAAGAGTACGGCGAGACGTTGAGCCAGGCGGCCCAGGAGCCGGACAATCAGCCTTATCTTGACCTTGCGCGCTATCCGCTGGAAGGCGCGGAGGTCATAGACCGCTATACTTACCGTATCAAACTGCATGGCAAATATCCGCAATTCCTGTATTGGCTGGCGATGCCGTTTTTCGCGCCGGTGCCGCACGAGGCGGACCGTTTTTATTCCCGGCCCGGGCTGATTGAAAAAAACATCACGCTGGACTGGTACCCGGTCGGCACCGGGCCGTATCGCCTCACGGTGAACGACCCTAACCGCAAGATGGTGCTGGAACGCAATCCCAATTTTCACGGCGAGCGGTATCCCGCCGAGGGCGAGCCCGAAGACCGCGAGCGCGGCCTGCTCGATGACGCCGGCAAGCCGTTGCCGTTTATAGACAAGGTGGTGTACAGCCTGGAGAAGGAAAGCATTCCGTACTGGAACAAATTCCTGCAAGGGTATTACGACGTTTCCGGCATCACCTCCGACAGCTTCGATCAGGCGGTGCGCATCACGACGCAGGGCGACGCCGCGGTCACCGAGGCGATGCAGGAGAAGGACATACGCCTGCTGACCAGCGTCGGTGTGGATATTTCCTATATCGGCTTCAACATGCTCGATCCGGTGGTGGGCGGCTTGAGCGAGCGGGCGAGCAAACTGCGCCGGGCGATTTCCATCGCGGTGGATTACGAAGAACTCATCTCCATCTTTCTCAACGGGCGCGGCATCCCGGCGCATGGCATCATCCCGCCCGGCATCTTCGGCCACGTCGAAGGCGAGGCGGGCATCAATCCTTATGTCTATGACTGGGTGGACGGGCGGCCGCAGCGCAAATCGCTTGAGGAGGCGCGCCGCTTGCTGGCCGAGGCGGGGTATCCCAGCGGGCGCGACGCCGCGACGGGCAAACCTTTATTGCTGCACTTCGACACCGCGATGACGGGTCCGGATGGCAAGGCCTATCTTGATTGGCTGCGCAAGCAGTTCCAGAAGCTGAATTTACAGCTCGACATCCGCAATACCGATTTCAACCGCTTTCAGGAAAAGATGCTGAAGGGCAGCGCGCAGATCTGGCAATGGGGCTGGAACGCCGACTATCCCGACCCGGAGAATTTCATGTTCCTGCTCTACGGCCCGAACGCCAAGGCCGGCAAGAACGGAGAAAACGCCGCGAACTACGATAATCCGGAATTCAATAAACTGTTTGAACAAATGAAGAACATGGACGACGGCCCCGAGCGCCTGGCGCTCATCGTCCAGATGATGGACATCGCGCGCCGGGACGCGCCGCTGCTGTGGGGATTGCATCGCAAGAAGTTCGGCCTGTATCACGCCTGGTACAAAAACGCCAAGCCCAACGAGATGGCCAACAATAAATTGAAATACGCGCGCATAGACCCCGAACTGCGCAGCCGGAAGCGCGCGGAGTGGAACACCCCTGTCCTGACGCCGTTGTTTGTCCTTGGCGCGCTGCTGCTGACCGGCGTGCTGACCGGCGTGCTGAGCTACCTGCGCGAGGAACGCAGACCCGCGTCATGATCGCCTACATCATCCGCCGCACGCTGTACGCCATCCCGATATTGATCGGCGTGAATCTGCTTACCTTCGTATTGTTCTTCATGGTCAACAGCCCGGACGACATGGCGCGCGCGCACCTCGGCGTGAAGCTCGTCACCCAGGAGGCGATAGACAAGTGGAAGGCCGAGCGCGGCTACGACAAGCCGCTGATTATCAACGAGAGCGCCGCCGGGACAGGGAAAATCACCGACACGATCTTTTTCGAGAAGTCACTGGCCTTGTTCGCGTTCGAGTTCGGGCGCGCCGACGACGGCCGCAGCATCGGCCTGGAGATACGGCAACGCATGTGGCCCAGCCTCGCCATCGCCGTGCCCACGCTGATTATCGGCATCGGGGTGGCGATCAGCTTCGCCCTGCTACTGGCCTTTTTCCGCGGCACCTCTATTGATCTCTGGGGCGTGGTGATCTGCGTCATCATGATGTCCATCTCCGGCCTGTTTTACATCATCGGCGGGCAGTACCTCATCGGCAAGCTGTGGCACCTGGTGCCGATCTCCGGTTATGACGCTGGTCTGCACGGGCTCAAGTTTATCGTGCTGCCGGTGGTCATCGGCGTGATCGGCGGGCTGGGCGGGGGCATACGTCTGTATCGCATCCTGTTTCTGGAGGAGATGGGCAAGGAGTACGTGCGCACCGCGCGCGCCAAGGGCCTGTCCGAGCCGCGCGTGCTGTTCACTCATGTCTTGAAGAACGCCATGATCCCCATCCTCACCGGCGTGGTGGCGATACTGCCCACGCTGTTTCTGGGCAGTCTGATACTGGAGTCGTTTTTCGGCATCCCCGGCCTCGGCAGCTACACCATAGACGCGATTCAGGCGCAGGACTTCGCCATCGTGCGCGCCATGGTGTTTCTAGGCTCGGTGCTGTATATCCTCGGCCTGCTGCTCACCGATATTTCCTATACCCTGGTGGATCCGCGCGTGAGGCTGGCCTGATGCCGTTCCAGCCCGTCATCCTCTGGACCGATGCCCTGATCTACCTGCTGCTCGCGGTGGTGATCGCGTTCATTTTGATCGCGCGCCGCAGGGAGCATCTGCGCGCGCCGTGGCGCGAGGTGATGCGCAGCAAGACGGCGATGGGGTGCCTGGTGGTGTTGCTGGCTTATTTTGCGCTGGGCCTGCTCGATTCGCTGCATTTCCGTCCCGCGTTGCCTGGCGGAGGGCCAGGCCGCGTGGATTACTCCACTGAGGTGTTGAGTGTGCTCGATGTGATCGCCGCGCCGCTGCGCACCCGCACCGAGAAAACCTACTCCGCGCCTTTTGCCGCGCATTTATACGCCAAGGAAACCGTCACCCACGCGGACGGCACGCAGGCGCGGGAGTTTCCGCGTCTGCAATTCGGCGGCGCGCACCTGCAAGACCCCGTCAGGGAGCGGGGCAGAGACATCCTGCTGCGTTCGCTGCGCGCTCTGATCGCGGGAGTTGTAATATGGCTGCTGTTCGGCGCGGCGGTGATCGCCGTGCTCGCGCGGCGCGCGCAAACCCCCTTTCGCCTCATGTTGGGCCGCGTGGTGCGCGGCGGCGCCGCTATCCCCTGGCACGTGATGCTGTATGTGTCCGGTGCGATTATTCTGTTTACCGCCTGGAGCGCCGCGCTCTCCGGCCATTATCACATCCTCGGCACCGACAAGGTCGGCCAGGATGTGTTTTATGCCACCCTGAAAAGCATCCGCACCGGGCTGGTGATAGGCACGCTCACCACCCTGGTCACGCTGCCATTCGCCATGCTGGGCGTGCTGGCGGGCTACTTCCGCGGCTGGGTGGATGACGTGGTGCAATACGTGTACACCACGCTCAATTCCATACCCGATGTGCTGCTGATCGCCGCCGCCATACTCATGTTGCAGGTGTATATAGCCAATCACCCGGATCAATTCGACACTCTGGCCCTGCGTGCGGACGTGCGCCTGCTGTTTTTGTGCCTGATCCTCGGCATCACCAGCTGGACCGGGCTCGCGCGCCTGTTGCGCGGCGAAACCCTGAAACTGCGCGAGATGGATTATGTGCAGGCCGCCGTTGCGCTAGGTAGCGGGCACGGCTCGATCATCTGGCGCCATCTCATTCCCAACGTCATGCACATCGTTTTAATCACCATGGTGCTGAGCTTCAGCGGACTGGTGCTGGCCGAGGCAGTGCTCTCTTACGTGGGAGTGGGGGTGGACCCTTCCACCATGAGCTGGGGCAATATGATCAACGGCGCGCGGCTGGAGATGGCGCGCGAGCCGATGGTGTGGTGGCTGCTGCTGGCGGCCTTCATTTTCATGTTCACCCTGGTGCTGGCGGCGAACCTGTTTTCCGACAAGGTGCGCGACGCCTTCGATCCGCGGTTGAGAAAATTATGAAGCCGCTGCTGAGCGTAAAAAATCTCACCACTTGGTTTGAAACCAGCCGCGGCCCGCTGCGCGCGGTGGACGGCGTGAGCTTTGACATCGCGCCGGGCGAGGTCTTCGCCTTGCTCGGCGAGTCCGGCAGCGGCAAGTCTCTCACCGCGCTTTCCCTCATGCGCCTGTTGCCGGGCACGGCGCGCAGCCGCGGCGAGATATGGCTGCACGACCAGGACCTGCTGCGGCTGCCGGAGATCAAGATGCGCGAAGTGCGCGGCGGGCGCGTCGCCATGATCTTTCAGGAACCCATGACCAGCCTGAACCCCGTGCTCAGCGTGGGCACGCAGATCGGCGAGGCACTCAGGGCGCATCGCGGGCTCAAAGGCAAACGCGCCGAGCGGCGCGCCGTCGCCCTGCTGGACGCGGTCGGCATCGTAGAGCCAGAGCGGCGTATCCATGATTATCCGCACCAGTTCTCCGGCGGCATGAAGCAGCGCGTGATGATCGCCATCGCCCTGGCGGGCGAGCCGGAGCTGCTGATTGCCGACGAACCGACCACCGCGCTGGATGTCACGATCCAGGCGCAGATTCTGGAATTGCTGCGCACGCTGCAAAAGGAGCGGGGCATGGCGATACTGCTCATCACCCACGATCTCGGCGTGGTGTCGCAGATGGCGGATCGCGTGGCGGTGATGTACGCCGGAGAAGTCGTGGAGCTTGCATCGCGCGCGCAATTTTTATCCGCCCCGCGGCATCCCTACTCGCAAAAACTGTTCGATTCGCTGCCCGGCCGCGCGCAACGGGGGAAGAGCCTTGCCGTCATCCGCGGCATGGTGCCGCCGCTCACGCAAAGCTTCTGCGGCTGCCGCTTCGCGCCGCGCTGTGACCTTGCGTGGCAGACCTGCCATGACGTCATCCCCGCGCTGCTGGCGACTGAAGGCGGAGGGAAAGTTCGCTGTCATCTTTATGATGCGAACTATAGCGTGACGCGCCCTGCCGCGCCGCCGGCGCGCCTGTCTGCAGGCGACGCACGGGCAGGCGCGGCCGCGGAGCTGGCTGCCCCCGGGATGCGCGCCGGAGCGGACGAGGTTCTGCTCAAGGTCACCGACCTCAAGGTGCACTTTCCCATCCGCAAAGGCTTGTTCAAGCGCAAGGTGGGCGAGGTGCGGGCGGTGGACGGCGTGTCGCTTGCGCTGCGCGCCGGGCGGACGCTGGCGCTGGTGGGCGAATCGGGCTCCGGCAAGACCACGGTGGGCAAGAGCATTCTGCGCCTGCTGCCCATCACCTCCGGCGACGTGCGCTGCGGCGCGGTGGATCTCGACAGTCTGCGCGGCAGGGCGCTGCGCGCCCAGCGCGGCGCGTTGCAGATCATCTTCCAGGACCCGCACTCCTCCATGAACCCGCGCATGATGATCGCCGACATCATCGCCGAGGGCATGATCGCGCAAAGCATGGGCGGGGATGAACGCGCGCGCCTCGCGCGCATTGACCGCCTGCTGGAGCAGGTGGGCTTGTCCCCGGACGTGAAATACCGCTATCCGCACGAATTTTCCGGCGGCCAGCGCCAGCGCGTCTGCATTGCGCGCGCCCTGGCGGTGAATCCCAGGATCATCATCTGTGACGAGCCGACCAGCGCGCTGGACGTCTCGGTGCAGGCGCAAATCCTGAATTTACTGAAGCGCCTGCAAGACGAGCTCGGCCTCGCCTATCTTTTTATCACGCACAACTTCGCCGTGGTGGAATATCTGGCGCACGACGTGGCGGTGATGTATCAAGGGCGCATCGTGGAGTACGGCGGCGCGGAGCGGGTGCTGAGCAATCCGCAACACGACTACACACGCCGCCTGCTGAGCGCCGTTCCGGAGATAGAAAGGCGCGCTTAGGCATCCAGCACCCGCAGCACGACCTTGCCGCGCGTATGACCGCTCTGCACGGCTGCGTGCGCCTTGGCCGCCTCGTGCAGGGGAAAGACGTTTTCCACCACCGGTTTTACTTTACCCGCGTCTATCAACCCGGCGATCTTGGTTAGCTGTGCGGCATTGGGCTGCACGAACACGTAAGCCGAGCGCCAGCCGCGTTGCGCGGCCTCCTCCGGCACGGTGAGCGCCAGGATGGAAACCAGGATGCCGCCTTGCCTTAACACCTTCCAGGAACGCGCCTGCACCTCCCCGCCTACGGTGTCAAATACCATGTCCATATCGCGCACCGCGTCCTCGAAGCGCGTCGCGGTGTAATCTATCGCTTCATCGGCGCCGAGCGAGCGCACGAAGCTTGCATTGCGCGCGGAGGCGGTGGTGACGACGTGCGCGCCCTTCCAGCGCGCGAACTGCACGGCGTAATGGCCCACGCCGCCCGCGCCGGCGTGTATCAGAATCTTCTGGCCCGGTTGCAGGTCGCCCGCGTCAAACAGCGATTGCCAGGCGGTGAGCGCGGCGAGCGGCGCCGCGGCGGCGTGTATGAAATCAAGCGACTTTGGTTTCAGCGCGACCTCATTGGCGCGCACCGCGATGTACTCGGCATAGGCGCCGTCGCGCGCAAGATCAGGCCGCGCGTACACCGCATCGCCGATATTGAATTGCGTGACGCCGGGGCCGAGCTGCTCGATCACGCCCGCCGCGTCCCAGCCCAGAACGAGCGGCAGATGATGGGTGATGCGCCC
This sequence comes from Pseudomonadota bacterium, assembly GCA_041695325.1. Taxonomy (GTDB): domain Bacteria; phylum Pseudomonadota; class Gammaproteobacteria; order SURF-13; family SURF-13; genus SURF-13. The sequence continues at coordinate 51,980 of JBGFRC010000009.1, read as the reverse complement.
TTGCAGGCGCCCTTCGCGGATTTTCCAGTCCACCGGATTGACGCCGGCGGCGTGCACGCGGATCAACACCTCGCCCGCCCCTGCCACGGGACGCGGCGCGTCCTCATAACGCAACACCTCCGCGCCGCCGTACTGATGGATGCGTACCACCTTCATGGTTGTTGCGTTCGGCTTATGTAATCATGGCTGTTTGGTTCCATAAAGGAACCTCTGATTAAGTCAGAGGTTCCGCGCAGCGCAGGATGCGCTGCCATTTTTCAAATACGCAAGTATTTGAAAAATGAAGAAAAGCAAAAATCACATTTTTGCTTTTCGTGCTCTGAGAAGTCCAGGGATGGACTTATTCAGAGCTTTCTAAAATAGGTAAATCTATTATCATCAAAAAGCAGGAACCCTCCTTCACATTCCTTTGCCCATCGTTCTGATGACTCATCAAGAAATGTTACATCTACTATACACTATACAGCCGTGCCCCCTTCGGCCAGCTCCCGCGCCGTTCACTGAGTCCGAGCGTCTCCTGGATCAGGCCCGCGGCCTCGCGTTTGGCCACGGGCGTTACCACTTTTTTGAGACCGCCGGCTTGAGCGCCTGGAGGTCGAGCGCCTGGTCGGCCACGATGTGCTGGAGCCGGCGATTCTCTTCCTCCAGGGTCTTCAGGCGCCGTGCCTCCGGGACCTCGAGGCCGCCGTACTTCGAGCGCTCTTTGTAGAACGTGACGTCCGAGATGCCGTGCTTGCGGCACAGATCCTGGACCTTCACCCCGGCCTCGGCCTCCTTCAGGACGGCGATGATCTGCTCTTCGTTGAATCGCGACTTCTTCATGATGGGCCCCTTCTCGTTGACGGAGCGGAAGTCCGAAGTCTACAATGGCTTAGATTTTGGGGGAAGGTCATTTCCTTGACAACCATTCCCTCATAGTCTATCTTTTTGGCGTCTTCGTGTGGGTGATTTTGGGGCATTTCAGGGGGGCTGGCAGCATGCAGGTAAGGGCTTTGAGCCGCAGGTATGCCTCGTCGCGCAGCCCATACGCGCGGCGCTTGTTCAGGCCCCCGACGAAGCCGAGCGAGACTTTGTTCTCGGGCTTGCAGTAGGCGGCGATTCCGTCCCAATGCCGATCAATCATCCGGGCGAATTTTTCGTAGGGCGCAAGGCGCTGCCATTTGAGGCTCGCTCGCCAGTTCTCGAAGAAGCGCCGCCCACCGCGGTGCGCTCGACCGCAGGCGCCGCAGAGCGCTTTTTTGACCGCCGCACGAGCGTAATGACACGCGCCTGCGGATCGCCGAACACCCCGCGAACCGTGGCAAGAGGACGAAACCCGGGGAACCGATACGCATCGCTGAGACGCCGGGAGTTGGCGGGAGTAGGCATCGCAACATCATGCCAAGATTCTCCACTCAGTCAAATGCCGAAAATGCCCGCCAGTCGAGGCATTCCAGCCAACCGGCCTTGAAAAGTACCCATTGTAATTATAAGAAATGGAGGAATAATTATGAAAAAGCTGATACCGGCGATATTTTCAATTGCATTGGCTGCGGTGCTTCTGTCTGATATAGCCTTTGCGCAGGATATGACTTTAACCAACGGAAAAACAGAGGAGGATAAAAAGCTGGAGGCATTGATCGGAGCCAAGCAGTATATCCTTTTAAAGGGCGGGAAGTTTGAGCTTGAAAACAGTGCCGCATACTCCTATTACTCTGCAAACCAGATATACCTCCAGAGCTTTGCCATTTTGGACCCTGTATTTCTGACCCTCGGACAGTTTGGGATCGAGACCGCACGGAGGCATATATTCACCTATACCCTTTCTGGCAGGTGGGGGATAACCGACAATTTCCAGATTGATGTGAATGCCCCCTTCATTTACAGACATGATAGAATTTCTATCATAGGCGCTAGAGCAGGGGAAAATCCTGAAAGGACGCTGGACAAGGCCGGGATTGGTGACATATCCGCCGGCATAAGCTGGCAGCCTATTGCAGAAGGACCCGGTTATCCTGCAGTTTTACTGAATGCGAGCTACAAGTCAAAGACCGGAAAGAGCCCTTTTGAGATTGATCCCAGGGAAGCGCTGCCAACAGGCACAGGCTATGAATCTGCCAAGATAGGTTTTAATCTTGTCAAGAGCGTTGACCCTGTTGTGGTTTTCGGTGGCGCTGCCTATGCCTTCAACTTAAAGGAGACAGGAATAAACAAAAGGCTTACAGCACCAGATGGAACTACAGGGGTTTTAGAGAGCGTTGATCCAGGCGATACCATGAGTTTTCACATGGGGCTTGCATACGCTTTATCTTATAGATTCTCTATAAATTTCCAATACCAGCAGGACTATACTTTTACCTCAGAGGTTAATGGTAGAAAGGCGCCAAATACCACGCTGAACTCTGCCATGTTTAAGTTCGGCACGGGCTGGAGTCTATCGCCAACAACATCGCTTAATGTGGGTATCGCTACCGGCCTTACAAGGGATGCGCCTGACTATATCGTAGAGTTCAGGCTGCCCATTGCCTTTTAACTCGCTGATAGGTAAGCCACTGGTTTGACCAGTGAGACTTGAAAAGGGTTGACCTTGCAGGATTTAGTAGTGTATTTCTCCAGATAGGCTTGACGGCGGTCAAAGGCTATCTGCAACCAAACGAACGATTGCCTGATGATCCGGTAAATGCAGTCCGGGAAGATGCCGGATACCCCGGCGCTGTCAAAGGACGCCGGGTAATTTCATCAATTTTTTCTCCTACAAACACTCGCGGGTTTTGTGGCCAGATATAAACCTGATTACCAGGCTTGAGATCATATTCACGATATTTTTCACGGGTTAGCAGGGTGTTGATAAACCCTGTTTATCAACACCCTGCGGTGCGGTGCAGGGAAGAGCGTAGCGAAGGGTTCCACCGCCATTTTTCAAACACGGAAGTGTTTGAAAAATGAAGCAAAGCAAAAATCGCATTTTTGCTTTGCGTGGTTGATAAAGTCCAGGATGGACTTTATCAACACCCTGTTAGTTGCGCCTCAACAAAACCCTGTCCATCCAGGCGTTCAAGTTCCAGTCTGACCGTAAGCTTCCCCGTCAAGTAGACAGTTCTAAAGTAGAGTTTTCGGCGTTCCTGGTAACATAAACACAGGGCGGTAACCCACCCGGCGCATCGTGTGGCCGCAGCTCGTTGTACTCGATCAGCCAGCGGCTGGTGATTTCCCGCACCTCGTCCAGATGGTGGAACAGATACAGGTTCAGGACCTCGTTACGATAAGTCCGGTTGAAGCGTTCAATGCAGGCATTCTGGTTCGGCTTGCCTGGCTGGATATGGTGGATCAATACGCCGTTGGCGTGGCACCACGCGACCAGCGCCTGACTCAGGAACTCTGGGCCGTTGTCCACGCGTAGTACGTCCGGCAGCCCCCGCTCGGCCTTCAACCGTTCAAAGACACGCACCAGGCGGGCCGCACGCAGAGAGGTGTCGATCTCGATGGCCAGGGCCTCGCGGTTGTGGTCATCGATCACGTTAAACGTGCGGAAACAGGTACCGTGATAAAGGGTATCGCTCATAAAGTCCGCCGACCAGACTTGATTCGGGCGTTGCGGGACGAGCAGCAGCTCACGCGCGCGTTCGGCGCCTTTTTCATTTACACACTTTTCGATGGTAGCTCATATGCCTTATTTTGATGTGCATCATAAACTTACATTTGCACAGATGTTTTTACACATTTTATCTGCATGTTAACTGATTGATTTATCGATTAACTCATCTGGACGATAAACTTTAAATCTGTCCAAAGGCTTTACATCAATAAAGCCCCGCTCTTGATAAATCCAATAAAATCAAGGTATTTAAAGAATGGCACGCTCATTGCTCAATGAACATTGACAGATTCGATAGCAACTTTAGCCACAGCAGTCTTTATATTTCCTGATAATGCTGCTGCAGGCAGGTGAGATGAAAAGACCGATTTTGATAATCTGGCTCCTTATCTGTCTTTTGCCCTTAACGGTAAAGGCAGAAGAGGCAGTTAGGGCTCCAGTAGGCGAGGGCCTGATCCCGGCCTTATCTTCCACCCAGAAAGTGAGGCATATATCGGCTCTCCCTGCCGGAGTTGAGAGAAGGCAAATATGGCAGACATATGGCAGACATTCTTCAGAGATCAGCAACGAGGAGATGGATGCCATATTCGCAAAGGGAATGGTCGTTTCATATGGCGGGTCTTTTAAAGACCACCATGAGGGAAAGATAATCCTCTGGGACGAAACTGCAAAGTCAGAAGGCAGGGGTCACATTACTAACAGGGTAAGTATAAAGGAATAAAAAAGGAGGAGTTTAAGATGTGAACGATAAATGGAATCTATTAAATTATTCGATTTTTATCTTAGAAACCTTATGGGTTTTTAAAAAATAAACTCAAGAAAGGAGAAAGGAAAATGAAACGAAAATTGATAACAGCCCCACTGACACTGGGACTGGCACTGGTTCCGTTCTTCCCCGCATCGGCAGGAATGAAAACCCTGTCAGAGGAAGAACTCGGCTCTGTCAGCGCCCAGGGCATCCAGTTTATTGATAACCCAACAGATATTACAGGACAGGAGAACAACAATGACTCTGTCCAGCTCAATCTAGACTCACAGTCAGGCGCATCAGGTCTGGATATAAGGAATGTGACTGCATCTGCTGTCAACATCGAGCAGGATATAGATGCATACGTTTCTGTAACAAGCTTCAGCACAACCGCCACAAGCTTCCAGTATGCCGATAATATCAAGGATTCTGAGCAGTATGTAACCAATGGCGGAGATGTTACAGACCAGAACAACAACAACGGCTCTGTACAGCTCAATGACCTTGCACAGGCAGGAGCAAGTGCAATGTCAATCCTTAATGCCGCTGACTCTGCAAAGAACATCTACCAGAGGGTAACGAGTGTGACAACCTCATCTGGTGTCAGCTCGATAGCATTCAACGAGCAGGTGGCAGTGAACACCGGATACCAGGTGCAGGAAATCTTCAATAGCGGCATTGTCACAGGGCAGAACAACAACAACTCATCTGTTCAGGTGAATGATGATGCCCAGGCTGGGGCAAGCGGGATGTCTATGTCCAATGTTGCCGGCTCTGCCCAGAACATAGGACAGATGGTGGGTACTGTTACCGGGTCTGTAGACGTGACTATCGGGCAGTCAAACCTCCAGACAGCCATAAATTATGAAGAGGATTACCAGAGCATCGTAAATTTGGACCTTGTAGACCCGATCCAGAACAACAACAACGGCTCTGTACAGCTTAATGACAATGCACAGGCAGGTGCATCTGGAATGCTCATTGACAACAAGGCAGTATCTGCCATGAACGTTGCCCAGAATGTGCTGGATGTGACCGGCCTTGTATCCTTAAGCGCCACACAGAGCAATGAGCAGTATGCAGACAATGAGGTATATGCATACCAGGATATAGTGAATGTAGAGGACACAGAACTCCAGAACAACAACAACAGCGCTGTTCAGGTGAATGAAGATGCACAGACAGGCACAGCCACCATGGCGCTTGCAAACACGGCAAACTCAGCCATGAACATAGGCCAGAATGTGGTGAATGCCGTGGGCATCGATGGACTGAACATCATCAGCCAGTCAAACTACCAGGAAGCCTCGAACGGTGCCCTCTCCTTTGAATCACCAACACAGAGTGTGGTCAATATTGATGACGCATTCCTGCAGGACAACAACCATGCCTCTGTCCAGTTGAATAACTCTGCACAGGCAGGCTCAGATTCAATGGCAATTGCAAACACAGCGCTTTCAGGAATGAACATAGGCCAGAATGTGGCAAACCTGAGCGGTATAGTTGCTGTCAACATTGCTTTGCAGTCCAATGAGCAGATAGCCTCCAACTATACCTACTGGTCAATGGATCAGGATGTAGAAACAGGCGATTCCCTATTGCAGAGGAACAACCTCAACTCTGTCCAGTTGAATGACGATGCGCAGGTAGATGTAGACTCCATGATACTTGCCAATACTGCAGGCTCGGCAATGAACATAGGACAGAATGTGGCAGATTCATTTGCGATCTTCGGCTTCAATGGAATAGTGCAGGAGAATATCCAGTTTGCTGACAATTCGTACTTCTGGAGCAACTGGTCATTCCAGGACATCACAAACGATGACGGCTTCGTAACAATAACCAGCTTCCAGGACAACAACAACTCATCTGTCCAGTTGAATGACTCTGCACAGGATGGCACATCAACCATGATCCTTGCCAATACAGCGCAGTCAGGAATGAACATCGGACAGAATGTGGCGAGTGCAGGAAACCTGGTTTTTGGGAACCTCTTCATTCAGTCAAATGACCAGGTGGCGCTCAACAACACATGGGTAACACAGGAACCCATAGGCAACTATGGCCTTTTTGCGCAGGTGACCATCGGCCAGGATAACAACAATGGCTCTGTTCAGGTGGAGGGTGCCCAGGTCGATCCATCCGGCATGGTGATAGCCAACACTGCGAACTCTGCAGCCAATATTGCACAGAATATTGCAAGCGGCATTGACTTTGCAATAGTGAATATTGCATTACAGTCAAATGACCAGTATGCAGAGAGCCTGACAACCTCAACGCAGACCATTGACAATGAGGCTATAGTAATCTCAGCACCCCTGTTCCAGGACAACAACAACGGCTCCGTTGAGCTAGCAGGTGGTGCACAGGACGCGGCCACAGGACTGGTTGTGGCCAACACAGCCGCATCTGCCATGAACACAGGACAGAACGTGGCGAGCCTTTTCTCCATCGTCAATATAAATGCTGCAATACAGTCCAATGACCAGACTGCATTTCTCTTCTCAGAGGTGGATCAGGAGGTGAACAACCTCTCATTAGTCCTTGAGGTTGATTTTTTACAGGACAACAACAATGCCTCTGTACAACTGACCGGGTCACAGAACGGGGCGAGTGCAATGAGCCTGTCCAATGTATCAAACTCAGCAGCCAATGTTGGTCAGAATGTGGCGAGCCTGTTTGATATCGTCGGCCTGGATATAGCTGTTCAGTCCAATACGCAGTCGGCAGTGATTGACAGCGGACCAGAGCAGGATGTAACGAATGCAGGAACATTCTTTGCATCGATATCCCTTTTCCAGGACAACAACAACTCATCTGTACAGCTCAACGGCTCGCAGAATGGTGCAGACGGAGTGTCATTACTCAATGCATCAACATCTGCAGTCAATGTCGGACAGAACATCGCCAGTGTGTTTAACCCGATAGGACTCAACTTCGTTGAGCAGTCCAATGATCAGTTTGCATTTGCAGAGGTCGAAGCAGAGCAGACTGTATTGAATGATATAGCTGTTGTCCAGGACAACAACAACGGCTCAGTCCAGCTCAATGACTCACAGAATGGCGCGAGCGGTCTTTCTATATTGAATGCCGCCATGTCAGCAGTGAATGTTGGCCAGAACATAGCCGATATCACCGGGGCAGTGCCATTCGGAACAACTGTGAGCCAGGCAAACACCCAGTATGCTGAAAATGATGCAACCATGGGACAGGCCATCACAAACGTTGTTGTAATCGGTCCGCAGGACAACAACAATGGCTCTGTTCAGCTCAACGGCTCACAGGCTGGAATCAGCGCATTGCTCGTGGGCAATGTGGTTTCATCAGCAGTGAACTACGGGCAGAACATTGCCAGCGTAACAGGTGCTTCTGGAATTACAATGACACAGGTTAACAGCCAGACCGCTATTAACTGGTAATTCTGTAACACAACAGGGGGGGCTTTTGCCCCCCCTGAATTATTCTTGAAGGGATATAAAAAGTGAAAAGGTTAACAGACAAAGGACTGAAAATATTTCCGGCATGCCTGTTTCTGATTTTATTTTTTGTTGCTGTTAATGTCTTTGCTGCAGAGAAGGACTTCATCATCTCCTTCGGGAACGGAGGCTTCAGCGCTTACAAGGTAGCGGACAATACATGTTATGTCTATACCCTTAACTATCCGGCAGACGAGAAGCAGCTTTCCCAGCTCATGAACAATGTCCTTACGTCAAGCGTGGCCTCAGCAAAGAAGCAGTACGCAAAGGACAACGACGGGTTCATTAACGTAAAGGTAATATGGCAGTTCCTCGGAAAGGAGAGGATAGTCTACCAGATATGTGGAGACATAGTGAAGAGAGGGGTGAAATGAAATGAATATCACAAAGAAAATCGGGATATTTATGGCAATGCTGTTTCTGATCATGGCAGCCTCGCCATCCTACGCTGGGCCTTTGGTGAGACTGTCGGACTCGGATATGGACGACATATATGCTCAGGGCCTGACCTTCCTGATAGATGCAAATACGTTTTCAGGCGGCAACAACTCATTGACGAATTCCGTGGTGAATAATTATGGCGCAACCACATTAAATCTGTCAGGGACAAACACATTTACTCTCGCCAGTTCTATAATGCTTAACGGCAGCGCCCAGCAAGGAGCGCTTGCGCCCGTAAATGCGATTGGCTCAGCGGTCAATGTGCCTGTGAACATAATCGTTCTGATAAATTCAAGTGTTCCTGGGGGAGTGAATGTAAGCAATATCCTCAGCGCGATCAACTATGCGCCGTAAAAGAGACAGGAAGTGAAGACGAAAATTTATTTGAAAATCTTTATTATAGTAACTGTACAGATATTACTCAGCCTCTCTCTGCCCCGGGCATCCCTTGCAGAGGAAAGGGAGGCTGAGATGAATATCTCTGTAGGAAGCTCCTTTGGAAAGACAACCCTGAGGCCCAAGGTAAAGCCATTCTCTGCTTTTAGGGACAGGAATATCATCATGCAGGGACTTGACTATAGTTGCGGCGCTGCCTCTGTTGCGACCATATTCAACTACTATCTTGGTGAAAACGTAAGCGAGGAAAATGTCATTGATGTCATGTTCAAGGTTGGCGATGTGGGTAAGATAATAGAGCGGAAGGGCTTCTCCCTTCTGGACATAAAGAAATTTGCCGAGTCCATGGGGTACAAGGCTGCTGGATACAGGACCGATGTGGAAGGCCTGATTACACTCAACAGGCCGTCCATAGTCCCGATAGTTATCAGGGATTATAAGCACTTTGTCGTATTCAAGGGCGTGGCAGAAGGCAGGGTATTTTTAGCAGACCCGGCCTTCGGCAATACAACCCTCTTGATAAGAGAGTTTGAAAAGATATGGGTTGAGAATGCCGCACTTGTTACTGAGCCGCAGGATGGGAAATATGTAGACGGCTTGAAGGTAAATAAAGAAGACATGATAATGGTCAGTTCTGATGCCCTGAGGAGGAGCCTCTTTTATCACTCTGTCCTTTTCCCGAAAGGCCCCCGTGAGTTCTGAAAAAAACTGCCCTGTAAAGCATTTTTTCCTGTTAGCAGGGTGTTGATAAACCCTGTTTATCAACACCCTGCGGTGCGGTGCAGGGAAGAGCGTAGCGAAGGGTTCCACTGACGTTGCCCCCATTTATAGACAGATTAAAACTGGAGTTTACCCGTTTTTGAAGTCCGGCCTGCCTGCAGCAGGCAAGCATTGGCAACCCTGCCTGACGGCAGGCAGGCGGCATTCCAGACTCACCCTGGCGCAATGCGTAGGCGACCTGTCTGCCGCCAGGCAGGTCTGCTCTTCACTGTATTTGGTGCGCTTCATGGTCCTCCCTGCCTGCGGCAGGCAGGTCCTCCTTGCTGGTTGAGGACTTCAAAAAGCAAGTTTAGTCTTGCCTGCCTGCTGCAGGCAGGTTCTAACCCGTCGTGGGAAAGTGGGGGAACGTCAATCGATTTGAGCAAATTTAACCAAAATTTAATATCCTGTTAATACTGAGGAAATTTTTATGCTTTAATATTAACCCTATATAATTTCTAATATAATTTAAAAATATCCATTCGTCCAATTGACTTTACTGGAGAGATTGTCTAAAATTTAGACATGGGCTTGACTTCAAGAGAGAGAAATCTCCAGGAGGATCATATGGCTCGTTTATGTCCACGTATTGCAAGTAGTATCCCTGTAGAGATAGACGCAAAGCATATAAGAACAGAAGGGATGATTACCAACCTCGGTATGACTGGTGCTTTTCTCATGTCTGATAGGAAATTGACCGGGGACAACGATAATATTCTACTTAAATACAATCTTTCCGAATACGGGAATTTTGAGCACAGCGGCAGGGTTATCAGGAAGGGCAGGAGTGGTTGCGCCTTAAAGTTTTACGATCTTGACATTGCTGCAAAGGTTAAACTCTGGAAGTATATCGCTGATAATCTGACTGATAGTAACGAATGTCCCTATTGCGGCGAGAGATATAATATTCTTCCAGAGAACTGTAATGCCTGCGGCTGGGGGCTTACCTTCAATTCCCCGGAATATTTTGCATATCACGAAAAGCAGAGCCTTCTTAAAAAATTATATTCAGAGGTAAATGGTCTTACTATAGAGTATTTACAGAGGCTGATTAATTTTATGGAGGTAGAAATCCTGAAGACAGGCGGCAGCGAGAAGTTTCAGGAATTTGTTGGGGCGAGCAATGTTATGCTAGAGGTGTTTTCCAAAATAAGGAAGGTGGCCCCAACGGACCTCCCTGTGCTTATTCTCGGAGAGAGCGGTACTGGTAAAGAATTGACAGCACTGGCAATTCATGAGAAGAGTCTGAGAAAAGACAAGCCTTTCATTACTATAAATTGCGCTGCGATACCAGAAGGCCTGCTTGAGGCAGAACTCTTCGGCTACGAAAAGGGGGCATTTACCGGAGCATATGCCAGCAAAAAGGGAAAATTCGAGCACGCAGACGGCGGCACTATTTTTCTGGATGAGATTGGAGATATGCCACATAGCCTCCAATCGAAGCTTTTGAGGTTTCTCCAGGACAAGGTTGTTGAGAGGATAGGGGCAATGGGTGGGAAAAGAGTAGATGTGCGGCTTATAGCGGCAACCAATTGTGATCTTAATGCTGCTATTGCAGAGGGCAGGTTCAGGAACGACCTTTATTACAGATTGAACGCCTTTGCCATAAATCTTCCACCGGTGAGGGAAAGGGGAGAAGACAGGGTAATCCTTGCAAAACACTTTTTAAACAAAATTTCCATGGAGATGGGTTTAACAAAGGCATTTACAGGAGAGGCAATAGAGGCTGTAAGGGTCTACACATGGCCCGGCAATGTCAGGGAAATGATAAATAAAATAAGAAGGGCTATTGTAATGGCTGATGCCAACTCCATAAGTCCACGGGACCTGGATTTAGCTGCACAACAGACAATGGATGTATCTGAGAATACCGGCTTGCGGGATGCAATAGAAAAAATCGAAATGCTGAAGATTAAAAAGACATTGAATGCCTGCGGCAATAATATCTCGAGAGCAGCTAGGCAGTTGGGTGTGAGCCGCCAGAGTCTTTACAACTACAAAAAGAAGTACGGCATATTGAGCTGATTCAGTATTTATCCGACAGTCCCGCACCGAATGTTAGACTATAGCATTCGGTGCGGCCATCCGGGTCTCCGGGTAGATTGGAAAGTGATGAGCCAACCAACTACCTGAAGGAGATTTGCCAGATGACCGCACTGTCACAGAGTACCAAGAGAAAGCTCTCGCTGCTGCAGTTGGCCGCCGAGCTCGAGAACGTCTCGAAGGCCTGCCAGATCATGGGCTACCGTAAGCTCCCCCGTCAACCGGGACCGTAAGCTCCCCCCGTCAACTGGAACAGGCAGTAAAGAACATGGCGCCTCGTGCCGTCTGCGGTAGGAGGCCTATGGCAGGCCTGCCTGCAGCAGGCAGGTCGCCCAAGGCATCGTGCGGGCGACGTTCGTTGTAGGCGATGCAGAGCGATGCAGTTCGTCACGGACTTCGTCGAGGTCGTTGAACAGGTAAAGATCGAGAACCTCCTCGCGCACGCTGCGGTTGAACCGTTCGATGAAGGCGTTCTGGTTCTTCATAGAACCTCCTGGGTTGGGGCAGGATGCCAGAAAGATCTACTTCCGGGTGTTCAGTTATTGGGGAAGCTTACGCTGCGCCACCAGAGTGGACTGGAGATAGAGCGTGAGCGTGGTGCCGGCTTGCAGCGGTTTGCCTTTCAGCATCTTAAGCAACGCGGCGTTCCAGGCGCGCAGGTCGTTCACGCTCACGCGGAAGCGCGCCGCGATGTCCGTCAGATTGTCGCCGGCGCGCACCGTGTAATAGGCCCGCTGTCCCGTGGGCGCGGCGGGGAAGTTTTGAGAACGTTGACCTGCCTGCGCAGGCAGGGCGGTTTGCGCCGGGAGGCGCGGCGCGGCGGTAACTTGAAGCTGTGCCGTTGTCCGCTGCTCGGCCAGCTTGTTGTTGAAAACCTTCACCTTGTGCGCCGGCAGCAGCAAATGATGAGGACCCTGGGGTCCGGTGGCGTCGCGCACGTAGCCGGGGTTAAGGCGCGAGAGCTCGGCGCGCGACATGCCGGCCAGTTTGGCGGCGGTATCCAGGTTGATCTGAGAGGCGAGCTTTACCTGCGTCAGATAGCGCTGATTGGGTATGCTGTTCAAGTTTACGCCAAACAGCTCCGGCGCGGAGACGACGCTTGCTACGGCGAGCAAGCGCGGTATATAGGTCTCGGTCTCGCGCGGCAGGTCGAGCGACCAGAAGTCGGCCGAGCGGCCCGCCTCACGGTTACGGGCGATGGCGCGCTGCACCATGCCTACGCCTCCGTTGTAGGCCGCCAGGGTGAGCAGCCAGTCACCACCGAAATCGGAGTTGAGCCTTTCCAGATAATCCAGCGCGGCCTTGGTGGAGGCCACGATGTCGCGCCGCCCGTCGTACCAGAAGGTTTGCTTAAGACCGAGTTCCTGCGCGGTGGCAGGGATGATCTGCCAGATGCCTGCGGCCTGCTTGGACGACAGGGCGTGCGGGCTGTAGGCGCTTTCCACCACCGGCAGCAGGGCGATCTCGCTCGGCAGGCCGCGCTTTTCGACCTCTTGCAGCACATAATATAAGAATGGCCGGGCGCGCGCCGTGACCTTGTTCAGGTAGTCCTGTTCGGAGGCAGAGCGTTCTATTTCCCTGAACACCCTGGGGTGATCGCGCCCGGACAAGCTTAAGCCCCTGCGCAGGCGGGCCCATAGGTCCGGGTGGTCGTCCGGTTTCAGCGCCGAGGCCTTGCCGCCTGCCTGGCGGGCAGACAGGCCTGCCTGGGCAGGCAGGCCCGCGCCAAAATTCATAACACCCTCCCCATTCGGGGGGGGTGGAAGGAGTGGTGGCGGTGAGGGGGGAGACTGAAGGGACTACGAGGGTATCGGGAGCAGGCGTGGCGGCTGCCGCTTGCGGGGGAGGTTTTTTAATCGCCTCCTTTAATGAATTCAATGAGTTATAATCTTCCTCCGGCGCGGTTTGGGTGGCCTCCAAAGGAGAGGTTTGTGGCTGCGCGTAGGCCGGAAACAGCAATGCTCCCAGCCCTAAGAGCCCGCTGCTTACTAAAGCTAGTAGATACCCGCCGTTTAGCATCTATATATGCTAGTGGGAACATGGTTGGAGGTCAACCCGAGAATTCAGGCTCTATTGTCCAGCGTGTCCTTCCACTGCCTGACTACGGCAAATACTTGATCTGGCGTGGAAAGCCGACGTTCGGCGTAGGTTTCAGCCGCCTCAATGACTTGTGGGATATGGCAGCGCAAAAAGGGGTTGGTTCGGCGTTCCTCCTCCAAAGTAGAAGGCACGGTGGGCAGCCCTTGTGCGCGCAGGCGGCGGGCGGCCGCGATGCGCGCGCGCAGGTCAGGGTTGTCCGGCTCGACATGCAGGGCAAAGCTTAAATTTTCCAGGGTATATTCATGGCCGCAATAGACCTGTGTCTCCCCCGGCAGGGCGGCCAGGCGGGTCAGCGAGGCATACATCTGTTTGGCCGTGCCTTCAAACAGATAGCCGCAGCCGCCGGTGAACAGGGTGTCGCCGCAGAACAGCATTCCGGCGCCTGTGTAAGAAAGCGGCGCGCGGGTATGGCCGGGCAACTCTAATACCTGTAGAGTGAGTCCTATCTCAGGAAGCGTGACGTGCGCACCTTCGCCCAGCGGGTGGGTCAAACCGGGGATAGGCTCGTGCGCCGGGCCGTAGACCGGCACGTCATGGTGGCTGAGCAGTTCGCGTACCCCGCCTGCGTGATCGCGGTGATGATGGGTGATGAGGACGGCGCAGGGCTCCAGCCCGTGTGCGGCACAATAAGCCAGCAGCGGGCGCGCATCCCCCGGATCCACCGCCGCCACTTCGGGGGTGCCGGTACGGCCGATGAGCCAGATATAATTGTCCTTGAAGGCGGTAACGGAGTGGATACGGAGCATGGCATCAGCAACTTAACATGATTCAAGCCGGTTATGAAACCCGCGCATAGATGCAATTCCGCCGCCCAGGTACGGCGCAGCCAGCGCGCCTGGCACAGCCTGCCGCTGGGGCGGCGTCTGCTGGCGCAGGAATGCGCGCAACTGGAGCGCGCGCTGCCGGACCTGTTCGGCTATCACCTGCTGCAACTCGGCCACCCCGCGGGCGCCGATCTGACCGGGGCAAGCCGCATCAGGCACCGGGTGGTGATGGAAGGCGAGCCCGGCGGCGTGGGCCGCCATTATCAAACCGGCTTGATCGGCGCCGCACAGGCGCTGCCTGTCGCAAGCGACAGCGTAGACGTGGTGATTCTGCCGCACAGCCTGGAATTTGAAGACGAGCCGCACCAGGTGCTGCGTGAGGCGGGACGGGTGTTGATCCCGGAAGGACACCTTATCGTGTTGGGCTTTAATCCGTGGAGCCTGTGGGGTCTATGGCGCGTGACGTTGCGGCGGCGCGGACGGCCGCCGTGGCGCGGGCGGTTCCTGGGCACGGCGCGCCTGAAAGATTGGCTGGCGCTGCTCGGTTTTGATACGCTGGAGGTGCATTACTATTTTTTCCGCCCGCCGTTGCAGAGCGAAGCCGTGATGCAAAAACTGGATTTTCTGGAACGTCTCGGCGAGCGCTACTGGCCGCGCTTCGCCGGCGGCTACCTGCTGCTGGCCAGGAAACGTGTGGCCACGCTTACCCCCATCAAACCGCGCTGGAGCGCGCGGCGGCTGGTGCGCGCGGGGGCGGTGGAGCCTACCGCCCGGGGCCGGGTATGAATAAGGTGGTGGAGATTTATACCGACGGCGCGTGCCGCGGCAATCCCGGCCCGGGCGGGTGGGGCGCGCTGCTGCGCTGTCAGGGACGCGAAAAAACTCTGCGCGGCGCGGAAGAGCTCACCACCAACAACCGCATGGAGATGACGGCGGTGATCAAGGCGCTGGAATCGCTGAAACGGCCGTGCACGGTGCGCGTGACCACCGACTCGCAATACGTGAAGCACGGCGTCACCGAATGGCTGCCGCAGTGGAAGCGGCGCGGCTGGAAGACCGCGGATAAAAAACCGGTCAAGAATGTGGAGCTGTGGCGGGCGCTGGAACAGGCCGCGGCGCGCCATCAGATAAGCTGGCACTGGGTGCGCGGCCATCAAGGCCATCCGGAGAATGAGCAGGCCGACCGGCTGGCCAATCAGGCCATCGCCGAAATGCTGGATATGACGGAAGTGCCGTGATGCGGCAAGTCGTGCTGGATACTGAAACCACCGGCCTGGAGGTGAACGAAGGCCATCGCATCATCGAAATCGGTTGCGTGGAGCTGCTGAACCGGCGCAAGACCGGAAACTCGTTCCATTACTACGTGCAGCCGGAGCGTCCGGTGGACCCCGGCGCACTTCAGGTGCACGGCATCAGCGACGAAATGCTGGCCGGGAAGCCGAAGTTCGGCGACATCGCGCAGGAGTTTCTCGACTTCGTGCGCGGCGCGGAACTGGTGATACACAACGCCCCATTCGACGTTGCGTTCCTGAATCAGGAATTGAAGCGGCTCGGCAAGGGCCAGGGCAAGATCACGGACCATTGCGCCGTGACCTGCACCCTGGAGATGGCGCGCCGCCTGCATCCGGGCCTGAAAAACAATCTGGACGAGCTGTGCAGGCGTTATCACGTGGACAACTCGCAGCGCAAGCTGCACGGCGCGCTGACCGACGCCGAGATCCTGGCAGAGGTGTTTCTCGCCATGACCGGCGGACAGGCGAACCTGTTGAGCGACGCCTCCGCCTCCGGCGCAACAGCACCGCCGATCCGGCGCGTGAACGCCGCGCCAACTCTAGTGATAGCGCCGAGCGAGGAAGAGCTGGCGGCGCATCAGGCGCAACTCGCGCTGCTGGATCAGGCGAGCGGCGGCAACTGTCTGTGGAAAAAGCTGGAAGCTGGTCATTAATTACGAGGGCAAAGATGTCTGACAATCGCAGAAGCAGAACCGTCACCCAGGGGGTGCAGCGCTCGCCCAACCGCGCCATGCTGCGCGCCGTGGGATTCGGCGACCGGGATTTTGACAAACCCATCGTCGGCGTGGCCAACGCCCACAGCACCGTCACGCCGTGCAACTTGGGGCTGGGCGCGCTCGCCGCGCGCGCTGAGGCGGCGCTGAAGAAGGCCGGCGCCATGCCGCAGGTGTTCGGCACCATCACCATCTCGGACGGCATCTCCATGGGCACCGAGGGCATGAAATACTCGCTGGTGTCGCGCGAGGTGATCGCCGATTCCATCGAAACCGTGTGCAACGGCCAGAGCATGGACGGCGTGCTCGCCATCGGCGGCTGCGACAAGAACATGCCGGGCGCGATGATCGCCATGGCGCGGTTGAATATCCCCGCCATTTTTGTTTATGGCGGCACCATCAAGCCCGGCCATTATAAAGACCGCGACCTCACCATCGTGAGCGCGTTCGAGGCGGTGGGGCAATACACCGCGCATAAAATAGATGAAAAGGAATTGCTGGAAATCGAGCGCCGCGCCTGTCCGGGTGCCGGCTCCTGCGGTGGCATGTACACCGCCAACACCATGTCATCCATCTTCGAGGCCATGGGCATGAGCCTGCCGTATTCCTCCACCATGGCCGCGGAAGACGAGGAAAAGGCCGAAAGCACGGCGCGCTCCGCGGAAGCTCTGATCGGCGCGATCAAAAAACAAATCCTGCCGCGCCAAATCCTCACGCGCAAGGCGTTCGAAAACGCGATTGCGGTGACCATGGCGGTGGGCGGCTCCACCAACGCCGTGCTGCACCTGCTCGCCATCGCGCATGCCGCGCACGTGCCCCTGGTCATTGATGATATCGAAACGATGCGCGCGCGTGTGCCGGTGTTGTGCGACCTCAAACCCTCCGGGCGTTATGTCGCCACCGATTTGCATAAAGCGGGCGGCATTCCGCAGGTGATGAAGATGCTGCTCGCGCACGGCCTGTTGCACGGCGACGCGCTCACCATCAGCGGAGAGACCATTGAGCAAGTATTGCAAGCTATACCGGCGGAGCCGCGCAAGAGTCAGGACGTGATCCGCCCGTGGAACAATCCGGTGTACGCGCAGGGGCACCTTGCCATTTTGAAGGGCAACCTCGCCCCGGAAGGCGCGGTGGCCAAGATCACCGGCATCAAGATGCACACGATCACCGGACCGGCGCGCGTGTTTGATTCCGAAGAGGCGTGCATGGAAGCCATCCTGGCGCAGAAGATCAAGGCTGGCGACGTGGTGGTGATCCGCTATGAAGGCCCCAAAGGCGGCCCCGGCATGCGCGAGATGCTCTCACCCACCTCGGCCATCATCGGCGAAGGGCTGGGCGACTCGGTGGGGCTCATCACCGACGGCCGCTTCTCGGGCGGCACCTATGGCATGGTGGTGGGCCACGTCGCGCCGGAAGCCGCCGTGGGCGGCGCGATCGCGCTGGTGGAGGAGGGCGACTCCATCACCATAGACGCCGACGCGCGCCTGCTGCAACTCAACGTGACCGACGCCGAACTCGCGCGCCGTAGCAAGACATGGAAACCGCCCGCGCCGCGTTACACGCGCGGCGTGCTGGCGAAATACGCCAAACAGGTGTCGAGCAGCAGCCTGGGGGCGGTGACGGATTGAACTGCCGGGTTTAGATTACGGCAGGCGCTAAAGTAATGCATGCAACGACGTTGAGATTGTTGACTATCACTAAGATTCGCGCATGAAAGAAAAGAAGCTCAGCCCTGTTCATCCCGGCGAAGTACTGCTGGAGGAATTTTTGCTGCCCCTTGGTCTCAGCCAGAGCCGGTTGGCGCTTGATATCGGGGTTCCGGCGCGCCGTATCAACGAAATTGTGCACGAGAAGCGCGCGGTAACGGCCGATACGGCATTGCGCCTCGCGCGTTATTTCAATATGTCCGCTCAATTCTGGATCGGCTTGCAGATGGACTATGATCTGGACATGGCTGAGGATCGTCTGGCGAGCCGGTTGGATCGGGAAGTACGGCCGCGCGCGGCCTGATGGCGCCGCGATCCTTACGGAAGGAGATTTCGCGGTGAAAGAGAAGGTGGTCAAATCCGATACGGAGTGGAAACAGCAGCTCACGCCGCGGCAGTATGAAATCACGCGCAAGCACGGCACCGAGCGCGCGTTCAGCGGCGAATATCACGCCACCAAGGACGCGGGTATTTACCGCTGCGTGTGTTGCGGCAACGAGCTGTTCAGCTCGGAACAAAAATTTGACTCCGGCACCGGCTGGCCGAGCTACTGGGCGCCGATGAAGCAGGAGGCGATAAGCACCAGGGAGGACCACGGCCTGTTCATGCGCAGGACCGAAGTACTGTGCAGCGTGTGCGACGCTCATCTCGGTCATGTATTTCCCGACGGCCCCAAGCCCACCGGCCTGCGTTACTGCATCAATTCCGCCGCGCTGAAGCTCGAGAAAAAACCATAGTCTTGCGGGGGCTGGCGGGTATAATAAGGCCCTCATCGAGAGCCCCCCGTGCCGGAAAAGAACAACAACGCCGCGTTTGTAAACTGGTTCCGCCATGCCGCGCCTTATATCAAGGCGCATCGCGGGCGCACGTTTGTCATCGCCTTCGGCGGCGAGATGGCGGCCGATGCGCGCTTTCCCCACTTCATCCACGACGTCGCGCTGCTTAACACCCTGGGTGTGCGGCTGGCGCTGGTGCACGGCGCGCGCCCGCAGATTGAACGGGTGTTGCGCGAACGCGGCGTCAAAACCCGTTATCACAACGGCCTGCGCGTGACCGGCGCCGCGGCGCTAGCCTGCGTGAAGCAGGCGGCGGGCGCGCTGCGGGTGGAGATCGAGGCCTTGCTCTCCATGGGCGTGGCCAATTCTCCCATGGCGGGCGCTCGCATCCGCGTCGCCTCCGGCAACTTCATCACCGCGCGCCCGCTCGGCGTGCGCGGGGGGGTGGATTTCGAGCACACCGGCGAGGTGCGGCGGGTGGACGCGCAGGCGCTGCAAAAGGCGCTGGACGACAACGCCGTGGTGTTGATTTCGCCCCTTGGCTATTCGCCCACCGGCGAGGTGTTCAACTTGAGCGCGGAAGACGTCGCCACCGCCGTGGCGGTGGAATTGCGCGCGGACAAACTGTTATGCCTGACAGAAGGGCCCGGCCTGGTAGATGAGAAGAAAAGTTTAATCCGGCAACTGACGCTGAGCGAGGCGCAGAAGCTGCTGTCCGGCGACACACAGGGACGTGCTAGTGTCGCGGGAGGCAGGATGCCGGGAGCGACCAAACGTGCGTTGGATGCCGATGTGAGGCGTCACCTTGCCTGCGCCGTGCAGGCGTGCCGCAACGGCGTGCGGCGCGCGCATCTCATCAGCCGCCGCGCCGATGGCGCACTGCTGCTCGAATTATTCACGCGCGACGGCATCGGCACGCTCATCGCGGGCGACGTCTACGAAGGCACGCGCACCGCAACGATAGAAGATGTCGGCGGCATACTGGAGCTCGTCGCGCCGCTGGAACAAGAGGGCGTGCTGGTGCGCCGCTCACGCGAGCGGCTGGAAACCGAGATCGGCCATTTCACCGTCATGGAACGTGACGGCGCGGTGATCGCCTGCGCCGCGCTCTACCCCTACGCCAAGGAACACGTTGGAGAGCTCGCCTGCCTGGCCGTGCACCCGGATTACCGCGACGCCGGACGCGGCGAGGCGCTGCTGGAGCAAGTCGAACGCAAGGCCAGGCAGCAGAAAATCAAACGCCTGTTCGTGCTCACCACCCACGCGCCGCACTGGTTCGCCGAGCGCGGCTTCCAGCCGGGCAGCCTGCAAGATCTGCCGGTGGCGCGCCGGCAGTTGTACAACTACCAGCGCAACTCGAAGGTGCTGGTGAAGAAGGTATAATGGCGGAGGCGGTGAGATTCGAACTCACGAAGGGCGTAAGCCCTTGCTGGTTTTCAAGACCAGTGCCTTAAACCGCTCGGCCACGCCTCCCGGCAAGGCAGGATACCGAAAACCGCCCGCTATCGCCAGCTATTGATCT
The DNA here is from genome assembly GCA_041695325.1 of Pseudomonadota bacterium. GTDB lineage: Bacteria > Pseudomonadota > Gammaproteobacteria > SURF-13 > SURF-13 > SURF-13. Next base: position 31,670 of record JBGFRC010000009.1, on the reverse strand, counting down.
TTGCGCAAAATTACGTATGCTATGTACCTGAGCCGTTTCGGCTCAGGTACGCCGTTTCGGCTGGTCCCACATACCGGTAAAAACCCTTTGAAATTCAGGAGTTCAGCTATGAGCACATACCCCTATCAGACCGCTGCCGCACGCGCTACGGAAGCGGTCGTCGTCAGCAACAAGCTGATCCGCAACACCTATCTATTGCTGGCGATGACGTTGTTGTTCAGTGCCGCGAGCGCTGGGATTTCGATGGCGCTGAATCTGCCGCACCCCGGCATCATTATTACCTTGCTGGGGTATTTTGGCTTGTTATTCCTGACTTACAAGCTGCAAAACAGCGCCTGGGGCCTGGCTTCCGTGTTCGCGCTCACCGGCTTCATGGGCTTGACCCTGGGGCCGATACTGAATGCCTATCTCAATTTGCCGAACGGCCACCAAATCGTGATGATGGCGCTGGGCGGCACGGGCGCGATCTTCATCGGGCTGTCGGCGTATGCGCTTACCTCGCGCAGGGATTTCAGCTTCATGGGCGGTTTCCTCATGGCCGGAATTCTGGTGGCGTTTCTGGCCGGCCTGGGCGCACTGTTTTTCAGCCTGCCGGGACTGGCGCTGGGCGCGTCGGCCATGTTCGTATTGTTGATGTGCGGCTTGATCCTGTATGAAACCAGCCGGATCGTGAACGGCGGGGAAACCAATTATATTCTGGCTACGGTTACGCTCTATGTAAGTATTTACAATCTGTTTGCCAGCCTGCTGCATCTGCTTGGCGCTTTTAACAACAACGAGTGAGCGCGGCAAGCCATTGAATTCTCAAGCCCCGGCGGGCGACCGCCGGGGCTTTTTTATGCGCGTGTGTTACGTGTAGCCGCTGGTTTTTACGGCCCGCCTGGTTCCGCTGGCCTGGCTCGTCATGCTTGCGTTGACCGGCCAACTGGGCGCCAAGCCGATAGAAAAATTCACGCGCGGGCTGGGCGACCGGGCGCTGCGGCTGCTGTTGATTACCTTGTGCGTGACGCCGCTGCGCAAGCTCACAGGCTGGAACAGCTTGATCAAGCTGCGCCGCATGCTGGGTCTGTTTGCATTTTTCTACGCCTGCCTGCACGTGTTGAGCCACCTGGCGCTGCTGCTCGGTTACCGCCTGTGGGTCAACTATCTATCTAAACTTAAGATTGATCTTCGAGCCACGAATACCGGCTAGCCGGCTGTAAGTTCCAAATATCAACCGTCACTTCGTTTGGCATATAAATTGCCTCCTTAACTCGGCATTCACACGAGTTTTAAGGAGCGGTCATGCCGGAAGCTTTATCTTCTCTCCCCGTTCAACCAATGGCGGTGAATTCGCCGCCGGCGGATGGCGTGGTGTCGCCGCCGGACGCGCCGGCTGACGGCGTCTTCGCCGAGGCGCTGAGCGCGCAGCTCGCCGCACGCACGCTGCCGGAAGGCGGCGGACAGAACCCGGGGCGGGCGACGGCGGGCGGCAACGGTGTCACCTCCCGCGGTCAGGTTTTGCCGGAGCCGTCTTTCGCGGCCATTTCCGGCGCGCCGGCGGGTGACGGTGCAGGGAAATGGATTAATCTTCCGCCCGGTGCGGCCGATAAAGATCTTATGCGGGCGGACGGAACCATGGATAACGCGGGCGGTGGAGGAGCGGATCATGCGCTGTCTCCGCAACTGCCATTGCCAGTATCCGCCGCGGCTCAAGCGCCGGCGGACAATGTCGTGGTGTTGCGTCCGGGCGGGGCTGAAACCTCGTCCCGGGATTTGACGATCCTGCCCGGCCTGACCCAGGACGCGGCGCAAGCCGACCGGGTGGAGGGCGCGATGCCCATGGTTCAATCCGAGCACGGCGTTGCCGCACCGTCCGCCCAGGCGAACACGGGCGCCGCGGCGCAGACCGCCGTTTCTGATACCGATCAAATCAACGCGCCGCTGCTTGCGCCGGCGAATTCGCCGGCAAGCTCCAATGAACTGGTAACGGCGGGCGCCGTCACGGCGACGCCGGTCACGCAACAAGTCAACCCGGCCCCGGTCAATGCGCCGGTCAGCTTGCAACTGCCGCTGCCGCTGGAGCAGCGCGGCTGGAGCGAGTCGCTGGGGCATCGTGTGCTGTGGATGGTGAAGCAGGATCATCAGATTGCGCAGTTGCGGCTTAACCCGCCGCACCTGGGGCCGCTCGAATTGCGCGTGTCCGTGGAGCAGGATGAGGCCAGCATCGCCTTCAGCGCCCAGCACCCCGCGGTGCGCGACGCGCTGGAAGCCGCGCTGCCGAAATTGCGCGAGATGCTGAACGCAAGCGGCCTGACCCTGGGGCAAGTCAATATTTCACAGCAGTCGTTTGCCGAACAGCGTGAGTCACGCTACGGCGGAGACGATTACCCGCGCGGCGCGATGCGGAACAGTGACGGCGCGGGAGATGAAACGCCTTCAATACGCTTGCTGCGCCCCGCCGATGGGGTGATAGACCTTTATGCCTAGCGGTAATTCCGGGAAATGTCATTTTTAACGAGGATAGTGCCATGTTTAAGACCATCAGCGGTATGTTCGGTATGAAGCGCATGTCGGTGCGCTTCAAGATTAATCTGTCCGTCGCCTTGATTTTCGTGACGGTGGCCGTGGTGACCACGGTTTATTCCTACCAGAGCGAGCGGCAGCGCATCCTGAACAGGACCATTGAGGAGGTCAAGGACATGACCACCTTCTATTTCGACAGCCTCAACACCCTGATGCTGGTGGGCGCCATGGACCAGCGCACCATCCTGCGCGACAAGATACTGAAGCGCCCCGGCGTGCTGGAGGCGCGCGTCAACCGCGGCGCGCCGGTGAGCGGCCAGTTCGGCCCCGGGCTGCCGGAAGGGGCGGCGGTGGACGAGATGGACCGGGCGGCGCTGGAGGGCAAGGAGATTCTGAAGGTCGGCGAGGTCAACGGCGCGCGCACGGTAACCGTTATCACGCCGTTCCGCGCCACCAACAACACCCGTGGGGTGGATTGCCTGCAATGCCACACGGTGCCGTCCGGTAGCGTCAACGGCGCGGTCCGCATTAGCTACTCGATGGCGGCGCTGGACGGCGCCATGCAGCGCGACCTGTGGTATGACGTGGCCGTCAAGTCGGGCTTGTTCATTGCCGGCCTGGTCGTGGTGAGCCTGTTGCTCGGCAAGGTGGTGGTCAAGCCGCTGCAAGTGATGAAGGAGCGGGTCAAGGACATCGCCGAGGGCGAAGGCGATCTGACCAAGCGGCTGGACGAGACGTCAAACGATGAAATGGGCGAGCTGGCGCATTGGTTCAACGCGTTCGCCGGCAAGCTGCGCGACCTGGTGATGGAGATCACCGGCTTCACCGGCAAGCTCGCCTCTTCCGCCGAGGAGATGGCCGCGTTGACCGAACAGACCAGCGCCGGCGTGAAGCGCCAGCAAGGGGAGACGGACCAGGTGGCGACGGCGATGAACGAGATGTCGGCGACGGTGCAGGAAGTGGCGCGCAGCGCGTCGTCGGCGGCGAACGCCGCGCACCAGGCCGACGAGGAAGCCGGTCAGGGCAAGCGCGTGGTGAGCGAAACCATTGAAGCCATAGACAGCCTGGCGGGCGAGGTGGAGAAGGCGAGCCAGGTGATCCAGAAGCTGGAGCAGGACAGCACCGGCATCGGCGTGGTGCTGGACGTGATCAAGGGCATTGCCGAACAGACCAATTTACTGGCCCTCAATGCGGCCATTGAAGCCGCGCGTGCCGGGGAACAGGGGCGGGGTTTTGCGGTGGTGGCCGACGAGGTCCGCACCCTGGCGCAACGCACCCAGCAATCCACCCAGGAGATCCGGCAGATGATCGAGCGGCTGCAGGCTGGCGCCAAGGACGCGGTCAAGGTGATGCAGGAAGGCAAGAGCGGGGCGCAAAAGAGCGTGGAGCAGGCGGCCAAGGCGGGAGCCTCGCTGGAGGCGATCACCAAGGTGGTCTCTACCATCACCGACATGAACACCCAGATCGCCTCCGCCGCCGAGGAGCAGAGCGCGGTGGCCGAGGAAATCAACCGCAATATCGTGAGCATCAGCCAGATCGCCGGTCAAACCGCGCAGGATGCGCAGCAGGTGGCGTCTTCCAACAAAAACTTCGCCAAGTTGGCGGTGCAGTTGCAGTCCCTGGTGGGGCACTTCAAGGTGTAACGGCATTCCAGAACACAGAGGACAGAGGACAGGCTTCCGTCCCCGGTCCTCCGTCCTCCGTCCCGGCGACGAGGTTTGATTTGCCGGGGGCGGCCGGATGTTAAAACCGGTAAAATTTGTGTTAGTATTCACAATTTCCGGGCCCGCGGAGACGGCATGCAGGGACAGTTACAGAAAAACGAGGAGGGCAGCGCGCGTAAAGAGTCCCCCGCTCTTAATCAGCAGTTTCTGCAATTTCTCCACGTCAATGAAAATGATCTCACCATCCTGGCGCGCTACCGCGAGGTGCTGCTGCAGGGCAAGGAGCGCTTTGCGCGCATTTTTTACGACTACCTGTTCGCCTTTCCGGCCACGGCGCAGGTGCTGGAGGCCTATCAGGCGCGAGGCAATCACATTGAGCACCTCGTCAAACGGCAGACGGAACACCTGGTTGAGCTGCTCTCCGGCAACGTAAGCGCGGAGTCGGCCGCGCACATGGTGCACATCGGCGAGGTGCATTACCGTTACAACATCGAGCCGGTGTGGATCATGGGGGCGTACTGGCTGTACCTGGATCATCTGCAAACCATCATGGCGAGCTCCACCGACATCGAGGCGCCGCACCGCGCCGCGCTGGAGGACGCCGTCACCAAATTGCTGTTCCGCGACATGGGCATGCTGCTCGAAGGTTACTGGGACGCGGCGTTGCTCGCCTTGCACCAGGAAAAGGGCCGAGTGGATGAGCTGCAAAGCCAGGTGCAGAGCATGCTGCAGAATATCCCTCAGCTCTTGTGGTCGGTGGACGTGGCGAACAACCGCCTGCTCTACGTCAGCCCCACCTCGCGTCAGATATGTCCCATCGCGGCGGAGATGCCCATCCCCTGCCTGGGCTGGACCGTGCCCACCGACCGTGAGCTGGTGGAGCGCGCCTGGGCGCGCGCGCTGAAGGGCGAGCGCGTCGAGGTGGAGAGCCGGTTGCTCGCCCCCGGCGGCGGCGAGCGCTGGTTCAGCCGCGTGTTTCACCCGTTTTTAAATCCGCAGGGCAAGGTGGTGCGCGTGGACGGCGTGATGGAAGACATCTCCGATTCCAAGGAAACGCGCGAGCAACTGCGCCGCCTGGCGACCACCGACACGCTCACCGGCCTGCCCAACCGCATGCTGTGGTACGACCGGGTCACGCAGGCCATCGCCGCCGCGCGCCGCAAGCGCGGGCGCCAGGTGGCGGTGATGATCCTGGACCTCAATCACTTCAAGATCATCAACGACACCCTGGGCCATCCGACCGGGGACGAGATACTGTACGCCATCGCGCAGCGCCTGCGCACCGCGCTGCGCGAGACCGACACGCTGGCGCGCCTGGGCGGCGACGAATTCGCCATCCTGCTGCCGGACGTGGAGAACGGCATGCAGGACGCGGACAAGGTGGCGGAGAACGTCCTGGCCTGTTTCAGCGAGCCGCTCTGGCATGAGGACAATGAAATTTATCTCGGCGCCGCCATCGGCATCGCCTTGTATCCGGAGCATGGCCGCGACGTGGACACCCTGGTGCGGCGCGCCGACATCGCCATGTACGGCGCCAAGGGCAGCCATACCGGTCACGTGTTTTACAACGCCGAGGCGGATAACCACACCACGCAGCGCCTGCAACTGTCGAGCGACTTGCGCCACGCGCTGCAACGCAAGGGACTGGAGCTGTACTACCAGCCCAAGGTGCATTTTAACAGCCGCCGGGTGACGGGCGTGGAGGCGTTGCTGCGCTGGCATCATCCACAGATGGGGCTGCTGGAGCCGGACCAGTTCCTCCCCATCGCCGAGCAAACCGGCCTCATCAATTCCATTACCGAGTGGGTGTTGAAAAAGGCCGCCGCCCAGGCGGAAGCCTGGCGCGCCCAAGGCATCGAGCTGCCCGTCGCCGTCAACGTGTCGCCGCGCACCTTCCAGTCGCCGCGTTTCGTCGAGATGCTGCGCGAAGCCCTGAGTGACTATTCGGACAACGGGGCGCTATTGGAAATGGAGATCACCGAGAACGTGCTGATGGCGGACATCACGCGCGCCCAGGAGGTGCTCGGCAAGCTGGGCGCGATGGGCGTCGCCGTCTCGATTGATGATTTCGGCACCGGCTATTCATCGCTGACCTACCTCAAGCAGTTGCCGATAGACGCGCTCAAGATAGACAAATCCTTCGTGCTGGACATGACGTGCAACGAGAACGACGCGATGATCGTGCGCTCCATCGTTGACCTCGGCCACAACCTGGGCTTTGAGGTGGTGGCCGAAGGCGTGGAGGACGGTGAGACGCTCAAGCTGCTGGAGAGTCTGGGCTGCGACTATGCCCAAGGTTATCACATCAGTCGGCCCGTGCCCGCCACGGAGTTGCGCGCCTGGCTTGGCAAGGGGGATCGGCGCTTGCCTGAAGACTGAGGATACGTCGAAATCCCGCCACCTGCTGTAAGCGCATCGTCAATGCGCTGTCACCCGTACTGCTCCCCGTCCCGCGGCCGCGCGGTTGCACCGGCCATTTAAGGCGCTGCCATTGATGGCATAGCTCTTGCAAACCCACTTCATGAAAGTGTGACGTGGAGAGGAGCGATGGCAAAGGCCGCGGTGGTAAATGACGAAGACCTGGATCTGGACACCGATAAGCAGGCTCCGCCCAAAAAGGGTTCACTGAAGAAAATCATCCTGTGGGCGGCGCTGGGCCTGTTATTGCTCGGCGGCACCGGCGCGGGCGCGCTGTTTCTCACCGGCAACGGGGAAAAGTTGACCAGTTGGCTTTCCGGCGCCGAGGCGTCGGAGAGCGAGGAAGCGTCCCCGAGCGGCAAGGACACCAAGGGCAAAAAGACGGGCAAGAAAAAAGAAGCGCCCGCGCCGGCGCAGTATTACGCCTTTGACCCGCCGTTCGTGGTGAACTTCGCGGACGAAACGCAGATGCGTTTTCTGCAGGTCAGCATGGAGGTGATGACGCGCGATCCCATGGTGATCGAGGCCGTGAAGACGCACAGCCCTGCGATCCGCAACGGCATCTTGCTGCTGCTGAGCGGCCAGACCTACGACGACCTCATCTCGCGCGAAGGCAAGGAGAAGATACGCGCCGACAGCCTGGCCGAAATCCGGAAGGCGCTCAAGGAACAGACCGGCAAGGACGGCGTCGAGGCCGTGTATTTCACCGGCTTCGTGATGCAATAACGGCCATGGCGATCAACGACCTGTTGTCCCAGGACGAGATTGATTCGCTGCTCAAGGGCGTGGACAGCGGCGCGGTTGAGACCAACGGCGACCAGCCGGCTGACGACGGCGCTCTGGCCCGCTATGACTTCAACAATCAGGACCGCATCGTGCGCGGGCGCATGCCCACGCTGGAGATGGTCAACGAGCGCTTCGCGCGCTATTTCCGCATCAGCCTGTTCAACCTGCTGCGCCGCTCGGCGGAGATTTCCGTGGGGCAGGTGCAGATGCTCAAATTCTCCGAATACGTGCACACCCTGTTTGTGCCGGCCAGCCTGAACCTGACGCGCGTCAAGCCGCTGCGCGGCACTGCGCTGTTCGTACTGGATCCCAAGCTGGTGTTCATCATGGTGGACAATTTCTTCGGCGGCGACGGTCGCTTCCACGCCAAGATCGAAGGGCGCGAGTTCACGCCCACCGAGCTGCGCGTGATCCACATGATCCTGCAGCAGGCCTACAAGGACCTCACCGAGTCCTGGGCGCCGGTGATGCCGGTGCAGTTCGAGTATCTGAATTCCGAGGTGAATCCGCAGTTCGCCAACATCGTCAGCCCAAGCGAGGTGGTGGTGGTGACCAGCTTCCACATCGAGCTGGAAGGCGGCGGCGGCGATCTGCACGTGACCATGCCCTATTCGATGCTGGAGCCGATCCGCGAGCTGCTGGACGCCGGCGTGCAAAGCGATCGCGCGGAGCTGGATGAGCGCTGGACTCATTCGCTGCGCGAGGAGATGAAGGAGGCGGAGCTGGAGGTCAGTTCCACGCTGGTGACCGCGCACATCAGCTTGCGTGAGCTGATGCATCTCAAACCCGGCGACGTGATTCCGGTGGAATTGCCGCCCCTGGTCACGCTGTGCGCGGAGGACATACCGCTGTTCCGCTGTCACTACGGCATGGCGCGCGGCAACAATGCGCTCAGGGTGGCGGAGCCGGTCAGACGCGCGGCGCAAGCGCATTAAGGAAAAAGTGGCGGGAGAAATTTATGCAAGAGACGACGACGGCCAATAATGCAATGGACGACTGGAACGCGGCGCTGGCCGAGCAGGCGGCGGAGCAGGCGGTGGAACAGGCGCAAGGCAGGGCGGTGGCACCGGAGAAGGACGGCTACGCGCGCGCCCAATTCCAGGACTTGCAGTCCGGTGCCATGAGCGCGGCGGGCTTGGAACAGAATCTGGAAGTGATACTGGACATCCCGGTAACCATCGCCATGGAGATTGGCCGCACCCGCATCAGCATCCGCAATTTGCTGCAACTTAATCAAGGCTCGGTGATCGAGCTGGACCGTCTGGCGGGCGAGCCGCTGGACGTGCTGGTGAACGGCTGCCTGATAGCGCACGGCGAGGTGGTGGTGGTGAATGAAAAGTTCGGCATCCGCTTGACCGACGTGGTAAGCGCCGCCGAGCGCGTCAAGAAGCTCAAGTAATGTCATGTCCGGACTGCCGAAAAACCGCTTCCGCGCGGGATGCGCGTTCGTCTTGAGCGTCGTGCCGCCTGCGCTGGCGCACGCGGGTGACGGCGCGTCGCGCCTTCCGGCGGAGCCGATGTCGTTCGACGGTTTTCTACAGATGGCTCTGGGACTCATGCTGGTGCTGGCGCTGATCGTTCTGGCGGCCTGGCTGTTGCGCCGCTTCAGCCCTCTGACTGCTACCGCGCACGGCGCGCTGCGCGTGATAGGTGGAATATCACTGGGGCAGCGCGAGCGCGTGGTGCTGATGCAAGTCGGCGCCAAACAGATTCTGCTCGGCGTGGCGCCGGGACGGGTACAGGCCCTGTGCGTGCTGGACGAGCCGCTGCCCGTTACAGCCGGCGCAGAGCAGGCGGGCGGCTTCGCCCGGCAATTGGCGCAACGCCTGAGCCGCCTGAGCACGGGGAATTCGGCGCCGTGAAGTCGCTGCGCATCGCATTGTTGCTGCTGCCCGGCACGGCGTGGGCCGATCCGGGCCTGAGCGCGTTCAGCGTGACCACCGGCGCGGACGGCAGCCAGACCTACACGCTCAGCATCCAGATCCTGGCGCTGATGACGCTGCTCACGCTGCTGCCGGCGGCGCTGATGATGATGACCTCGTTCACGCGCATCATCATCGTGCTGGCGATTTTGCGCCTGGCCCTGGGCACGGGACAGGCGCCCTCCAATCAGATATTGATCGGCCTGGCGCTGTTTCTCACCCTGTTTGTCATGGCGCCGGTGTTCGAGCGCAGTTATCAGGACGCGATGCAGCCTTACATGATCGGGCAGTTGCAGGCCGAGTCCGCGTTGCAAAAGGCGGTGGCGCCGTTCAAGGAGTTCATGCTGCGCCAGACGCGCGAGGGCGATCTCGCCTTGTTCACGCGCCTGTCCGGCAAGGACGGCGTGGAATCGGAGCAGGACGTGCCGCTCACCCTGCTGATGCCGGCGTTTATCACCAGCGAACTGAAGACCGCGTTCCAGATTGGTTTTCTACTGTTCATCCCGTTTCTGGTGATTGATCTGGTGGTTGCGAGCGTACTGATGGCGATGGGCATGATGATGCTCTCGCCGCTGGTGATCTCGTTGCCGTTCAAGATCATGCTGTTTGTGTTGGTGGACGGCTGGGCTCTGGTGATGGGCACGCTTGCCTCCAGTTTTTATACCTAGCGCCATAAATCTGCTACGCGGTTTTGATAATAACGGGAGCAACATCATGACGCCGGAAGCCGTCATCACATTCATGCAGCAGGCGATGCAGGTGACTTTGCTGCTGCTCGGCGTGCTGCTGGTGCCGGTGCTGGTCGTGGGCTTGCTGGTAAGCGTGTTCCAGGCCGCTACCCAGATCAATGAAATGACCTTGAGCTTTATCCCCAAGCTGATCGCCGCGGCGGTGGTGGTTGTCATCGGCGGGCCCTGGATGCTGCAACTGATGGTGAATTACACGCGCAACCTGATCGAGAGCATTCCCGGTCTGGTCGGGTAGCCATGCACGTTACCGGCGCTGAAATCGCCACTTGGGTCGGTGCTTACCTGTGGCCGTTTTTCCGCATCGCGGCGCTGGTCAGCGCCGCACCCCTGCTCAGTATGCGCGGCGCGCCGATGCGGCTTCGGCTGGGGGTGGCGCTGGCGCTGACCCTGGTCATCGCGCCCATGGTCGGGTCGCCGCCGCACGTGGAATTGTTCAGCGCCGAGGCGGCGGGTCTGGTGGCGCAGCAGGTGTTGATCGGGCTGGCGATGGGATTTGCGCTGCGACTGGTGTTCGAGGCCTTCGTGCTCGGCGCCCAGCTCATCTCGCTCGGCATGGGGCTGGGGCTGGCCTCGGTGAATGATCCGGTGAGCGGCGTGGCGGTGCCCACGCTGAGCCAGTTCTACACCCTGACCGTGACGCTGTTGTTTCTGGCGTTGAACGGCCATCTGGTGTTGATTGAAGTCGTGGCGGACAGCTTCCGCACCCTGCCCATCGCGGCGCGGGGTTTAAACGGCGAGGGGTTGTGGGCGCTGCTGGGCTGGGCGGGCCAGATGTTCAGCGGCGCGCTGCTCGTCGCCCTGCCCGCCGTGGCCGCGCTGCTCCTGGCCAATATCGGCTTCGGCGTACTCACGCGCACCGCGCCGCAATTGAATGTTTTCGCTATGGGCTTTCTCGTGTTCATCGTGCTGGGCTTCGCGGCGGTATACCTCACCGTGCCGGGCCTGGTCACGCAACTGAGCGCGCTCGCGGACGGCGCATTCGATTTGGTAAGGAGTTTCTAGGCCATGCAACGCGAAGACGGCCAGGAACGCAATGAACCGGCGACGCCTAAGCGCCTGGATGACGCGCACAAAGAAGGACAGATTGCGCGTTCGCGCGAGCTGAACAGCTTCGCCATGCTGCTCGCCGCCTCAGCCGGCATGTTGTGGCTGGGCCAGGACTTAAGCCGGGAGATGGCCGGCTTGATGCAACAAGGTTTGCAGATCAGTCGTGCGAGCGCGTTCAGTGCAACCGCGCCGGGCGAACTCCTGCTGCGCGCGCTGTACGCTTCCTTGAGCGCGCTCTCGCCGCTGCTGATTCTGTTGTGCGCAGTCGCGCTGTTGGCGCCGCTGTGCGTCGGCGGCTGGTTGTTCAGCGCCAAGGCCTTTGCGTTCCAGAGCAACAGGCTCAATCCCCTGCGGGGATTGGGACGCATCTTCTCCGCGCACGGCGCCGGGGAGCTGGCCAAGGCGCTGATCAAGCTGGCGCTGACCACCGCTGCCACGCTGTGGCTGTTGTGGTATTACGCGGGGACGCTGCTGGGGCTTGCGCATGAACCGGTGGAGAGCGCGGTGGCGCACGCGGCGCAGCTCATGGCCTGGGGTCTGTTGGCGGTGAGCGCCACGCTGTGCGTGGTGACCGCGGCGGACATACCGCTGCAGCTCTGGCAGCACGCGAAGCAACTCAGGATGACGCGCCAGGAAGTCCGTGACGAGCTCAAGGAAACCGACGGCAATCCGGAAGTGCGCGGCAAGATACGCGCCGTGCAACGCGAGATGGCGCGCCGGCGCATGATGGCCGAGGTGCCCAAGGCGGACGTCATCATTACCAACCCCACCCGCTACGCCGTGGCGTTGCGCTATGACCAAGGCAAGATGCGCGCGCCCAGCGTGGTGGCCAAGGGTCGCGGCCTGGTGGCGGAAAAGATTCGCCAACTGGGCGCGGAGTCGGGCGTGGCGCTGCTCTCCGCCCCGCCACTGGCGCGCGCGCTGTACTACAGTACCGAGCTCAACCAGGAGATTCCCGCCGGGCTGTATCACGCGGTGGCGCAGGTGCTGGCCTATATCTATCAGGTGCGCAAGGCGGCGCGGGAAGGGACGGCGCAGGACGCACCCGCGCCAGATTTCACGGATATGCCGATTCCGGATGATCTGCGGCGCGACGCCGGGGAGGAGTAGACGATGACCGGGGCAGGCACGGCAATCACACTGCGCGGCTTGAGCCGCAGCGGCCTGGGCGCGCTGCTGTTGATGATCACCATGCTGGCGATGCTGGTGGTGCCGCTGTCGCCGCTGATGCTGGACGTCCTGTTCACCTTCAACATCACGCTGGCGCTGGTGGTGCTGCTGGTGGTGGTGTACACCCAGCGTCCTTTGGATTTTGCGGTATTCCCCACGGTATTGCTGGTCGCTACCCTGTTGCGCCTGGGGCTCAACGTCGCCTCGACGCGCGTGGTGCTGCTCCACGGCCACACCGGCGGCGACGCGGCGGGGCACGTCATCGAGGCGTTCGGCAAGTTTGTGGTGGGCGGCAGCTACACCGTGGGGATCGTGGTGTTCGTGATTCTGGTCATCATCAACTTCGTGGTCATCACCAAGGGCGCGGGGCGCATCTCCGAAGTGAGCGCGCGCTTCACCCTGGACGCCATGCCCGGCAAGCAGATGGGCATAGACGCCGATCTCAACGCCGGGCTGATCGGCCAGGAAGAGGCCAGGCGCCGGCGCGCCGAGGTCACGCAGGAGGCCGATTTCTACGGCGCCATGGACGGCGCCAGCAAGTTCGTGCGCGGCGACGCCATCGCCGGCATCCTGGTGGTGTTCATCAATCTGATCGGCGGCTTCGCCATCGGCGTGTGGCAGCACGATCTGACGATGAGCGAGGCGCTGCACAATTACACCCTGCTCACCATCGGCGACGGGCTGGTGGCGCAGATTCCGGCGCTGGTGCTGTCCACCGCCGCCGCCATCATGGTGACGCGCGTGTCCAGCGCCCAGGACATGGGCGAACAAATCCTGGCGCAATTGTTCGGCAATCCGCGCGCGCTGGGCGTAGCCGCCGCCATCATGGGCGTCATGGGGCTGGTGCCGGGCATGCCCAACGCCCCGTTCCTCACCCTGGCCGCCGTGGCCGGCGGCAGCGCCTATCTCATCGCGGAGCGCCGCCGGGCGGCGGCGTTGCAGCCCGAGAGCCAACCGGTTGCGGCAGTGCCGGCGGAAACGCGCGAGCTCGGCTGGGAAGACATGGCGCCGATGGACGCCATCGGTCTCGAGGTCGGCTACCGCCTGATTCCCCTGGTGGACAAGCATCAGAACGGACAGCTCATGACGCGCATCAAGGGGGTGCGCAAAAAACTTTCGCATGAGCTGGGCTTCCTGGTGCCGCCGGTGCACATCCGCGACAACCTGGACCTCGCGCCCAACGCTTATCGCATCACGCTCATGGGCGTCACCGTGGGCCAGGCCGAGGTATATCCGGAGCGTGAGCTGGCCATCAATCCGGGGCGTGTATTCGGCAGCGTGCCGGGCCTGCCCGCCAAGGACCCGGCGTTTGGTCTGGAGGCACTGTGGATTGAACCCGCGCAACGCGATCAGGCGCAGATGCAAGGCTATACCGTGGTGGACGCCGGCACCGTGGTCGCCACCCATCTCAACAGTCTGCTGCAAAACCATGCCCAAGAACTGCTGGGGCGCGACGACGTGCAGCAACTGCTCAACAATCTGGCCAAGACTTCGCCCAAGCTGGTGGAGGAGCTCACGCCCAAGGCGCTGTCGCTTGGGGTGGTGCAGCGCGTGCTGCAAAACCTGTTGCAGGAGAACATCCCGATACGCGATCTGCGCCGCATCGCCGAGACCCTGGCGGAGCACGCCTCCGGGACGCAGGACCCGCACGCGCTCACGGCGGCGGTGCGCGTGGCGCTGGGGCCATCCATCGTGCAACGTCTCGCGGGCGACGCGCCGGAGCTTGCCTACATCGCGCTCAGTCCTGATCTGGAACAGATATTGCAGAAATCATTACAGATGACGGAAGGGTCGGGCATCGAACCGGGCTTGGCCCAGCGCATGCAGCAAGGCCTGGCGGATGCGGCGCGGCGGCAAGAGCTGGCCAACCAGAGCCCGGTGCTGGTTACCACGGCGGCATTGCGGCAATTTTTGTCGCGTTTTGTGCGCCATCGCGTGCCGGGCCTGCACGTGCTGTCGTACCAGGAGATACCGGACAACCAGCAGATACGCCTGGTGGCTACGGTGGGGTGAGCCCCGCACCTTGTTTGCGGCAGCTGTACGGCAAACGTTGCCCGTAGTAAACAAGGTGCGGGGCGAACGCCCGGCCAGGGATGGCCGGGCTGGGCTTTCGAGCGGAGCGGGATGCGCAGTGCGGGCTGTAAAGCATCAGTCGAGAATTAAAACGGAGAGCAATCAGTGAAGATCAAACGCTTTTTCGCAAAGGACATACGCGAAACCCTGCGCCAGGTGCGCGAGGAGCTGGGCAGCGACGCGGTGATTCTGTCCAACCAGTCCACCTCCGGCGGCATCGAGATCGTCGCCGCCGTGGATTATGACGAATCCCTGGTGAACGGCATGGGCGGGTTGCCGCACAAGCCCGCGCAAGCCAAATCCACGCCGGTGCGGGAAAGCGGCGGACGCGATGAGGTGCAAGCTGAACGGCGTGAGACGCCGGTCACGGATGCGCCCAGGACGGACGCGAAACAAAAAATCGTCTGGGCGCAGGATCCCGCCATGCTGGCCATGGGGCGTGAATTGAAATCGCTGCGTGCGCTGCTGGAACGGCAGATGTCCGGCCTCGCCTGGGGTGAGATGGCGCAGCGTCATCCGTTGCGCGCCAAATTGCTGCGCCAGCTGATGGAACTGGATTTAAGCCCGGCCTTGTGCCGGCGCGTGGCCGACGCGACGCCGGAAGACGCGAAGTTCGAGCAGGCCTGGCGCCACAGCCTGGCGCTGCTGGCCCGTAAACTGCCGGTGACCGGCGATGACATACTGAGCCGCGGCGGCGTGGTGGCGCTGATCGGGCCCACCGGGGTGGGCAAGACCACCACGGTGGCGAAGCTCGCGGCTCACTTCGCGCTGCGCCACGGCGCGCACTCGGTGGCGATGGTGACCACCGACAACTATCGTATCGGCGCGCGCGAACAGCTCATGATCTACGGCCGCATCCTGGGGGTGCCGGTGTCCACGGTGAACGGCGCCGATGAGCTGCATACGGTGTTGCAAGGACTGAAAGGCAAGCGCCTGGTGCTGATAGACAGCACCGGAATGAGCCAGCGCGACCAGCGCGTCAGCCGGCAGATCGCTCTGCTGAAAGGCGGTCATACGCCGCTGCGCAGCTATCTGGTGCTGGCCGCGACCAGCCCGCTCGGCGTGCTGGCCGAGGTGGCGCACGCCTACCGCGCCGTGGAGCTGAGCGGCTGCATCTTCACCAAGCTGGATGAAGCGAATCAACTGGGCGCGGCGCTGTCGTTCGCCATCGAACGGCAACTGCCGGTGGCCTATGTGAGCCACGGCCAGCGCGTGCCGGAGGATTTGCAGGCGGCGCGCGCTCACAGCCTGATCGCGCGCGGCGTCGCCATGACACAGCGGTGCGGATTCTCCCTGGACGACGTCACGCTGGAACGATACCTGGGCGGGGAGCTGGCGCATGCTCGGCTCTGACGGCTATTACGACCAGGCGGCGGGACTGCGGCGCATGGCCCGCCCGGTGCGCGTGATCGCCGTCACCAGCGGCAAGGGCGGCGTGGGCAAGACCAACGTATCGGTCAACCTCGCGGTGGCGCTGGCGCTGCGCAACAAGCAGGTGCTGCTCATGGACGCCGATCTCGGCCTGGCCAACGTGGACGTGCTGCTGGGCCTCAACCCGGCGCACAATCTGGCGCACGTGCTGAACGGCGAACGCAGGCTGGAGCAGATCATCCTGCCCGGTCCGGCCGGCTTGCGCATCGTGCCCGCCGCCTCCGGGATACAGCACATGGCGCAGCTCAGCGCCATGCAGATTGCCGGCCTGGTGCACGCCTTCAGCGAGCTCTCCAGCCATCTTGACGTGTTGATGATAGACACCGCCGCCGGCATCTCGGACAACGTCATCGCCTTCACCCGCGCCGCGCAGGAGATCGTGGTGGTGGTGTGTGACGAGCCTTCCTCCATCACCGACGCCTACGCCCTGATCAAGCTGCTAAGCCGCGAGCACGGCAGGCAGCGTTTCCGCGTGCTCGCCAGCATGACGCGCCATGCCAACGAGGGCCGTGAATTATTCATGAAGCTGGTGCGCGCCTCCGACCGTTTTCTCGACGTGGTGCTGGAATACATGGGCGCGGTGCCGCATGACGACGAGCTGCGCAAGGCGGTGCAGCGCCAACGCGCCGCGGTGGAGATGTTCCCGCGCAGCCGCGCGACGCTGGCCTTCAAGGAGATGGCGCAGGGCATGGAACGCTGGCCCATGCCTGCGGAGCCTTCCGGCCGGCTGGAATTTTTCGTAGAGCGCTTCCTGGGCGCGCGTTACAGCGCGGTGATGAGCACTCCCGGAGTGACGCAATGAGCAGCGTGGCGCTTTATATCTCCACCCAGCCCGGCGCGCAGGAAGATCTGGTCGCGCGTCACGCGCCGCTGGTCAAGCGCATCGCCTATCATTTGATCAGCCGTCTGCCGCCCAGCGTGCAGGCCGATGATCTGATTCAGGCGGGCATGATCGGCCTGCTGGAGGCGGCGAAACATTATGACGCCAGGCGCGGGGCCGGTTTCGAGACCTACGCCGGCATACGCATCCGCGGCGCAATGCTGGATGAGGTGCGCAAGAGCGACTGGACGCCGCGCTCGGTTCACCGCAAGGCGCGTGAAGTGGCGGAGGCGGTGCGTGAGATCGAAAACACCCTGGGGCACGACGCGCGCGATCATGAGATCGCCGAGTTCATGGGCATGACCCTGCACGACTATCACCGGTTTCTGCAGGACGCCACGACCTGCCACATTTTCAGCTTCGAGGATATGCGCAAGCACGAGGATGATGAACTGCCCATTGCGGATGAAGGGCCGAATCCATTCGAGCAGTTACAGAGCGTCAATTTTCAGCAGCACGTCGCCGGCCTGGTGGATGACCTGCCGGAGCGCGAGCGCCTGGTGATCGCCCTGTATTACGGCGAGGATCTCAATCTGCGCGAGATCGGCGAAGTGCTGGGCGTCAGCGAGTCGCGCGTGAGCCAGATTCACGGCCAGGCATTGTTGCGTCTGCGCGCGCGGCTGCTCGACCGGGAGCAGCGGCGCAACGAGGCGCGCGGACACGGCAAGACACAGGATTAGCAAGGAGGTTAGGCGTGGACAAGAACATGAAGATATTGATTGTGGACGACTTCTCCACCATGCGGCGCATCATCAAGAATCTGCTGCGCGATCTCGGATTCAACAACACCAGCGAAGCGGACGACGGCAACACCGCGTTACCCATGCTGCAGAACGGCAGTTTTGATTTCCTGGTCACCGATTGGAACATGCCCGGCATGCAGGGCATAGACCTGCTGCGCGCGGTGCGCTCCGATCCCGGGCTGGCCAGGCTGCCGGTGCTGATGGTGACCGCGGAGGCCAAGCGCGACCAGATCGTGGAGGCGGCGCAGGCGGGCGTGAATGGTTACATCGTCAAACCGTTCACGGCGGTCACCTTGAAGGAGAAGATAGACAGGATATTCGAGCGCATCGAAGCGGCGGCGGGCGCATAGCGCCGCATTTTAATGAAGGAAACATCCCATGGATAAGGTGATAGACAAGCAGCAATTGTTGACGCACGCGCGCGCCCTGGTTGAACAGGTAGAGGCGGGCGATATGCAGCAGGCGGGGCAACTGATGGACAAGATCGGCCGGTTGCGCGAATCTGATCTGTTTCAGCAGCTCGGCAAGCTCACGCGCGATCTGCATGAATCGTTGAACAGCTTCCGTTTCGATGCGCGCATCGCGGAGCTGGCCGAGCAGGAGATTCCGGACGCCAAGCAGCGCTTGAATTACGTCATCGGCATGACCGAGCAGGCGGCGCATCGCACCCTGACCGCAGTGGAGACCGCCTTGCCCCTGTCCGATGAGCTGCGCGGCAAGGCCGCCGCGCTCAAGGACAGATGGCGGCGCCTGTTGCGCCGTGAACTGGACGCGCGGCAATTCAAGGCCCTATCGGACGAGGTGGTCGACTTTCTCGACCTGGCCGAGCAAAACTGCGCCATGACGCACCGGCATTTGTCCGCCGTGTTGATGGCGCAGGATTATCAGGATATCACTGGCCAGATCATCCGCCGGGTGATCGCGACGGTGCAGGACACGGAGGAGAGCCTGGTCAGGCTGATACGCATTTCCGGACAGCGCATGGCGCCACCGCGCGCTGTCAAGTGCAACGGTAGCGCGCGCAAGCATGAGCCGGAGGGTCCCCAGATCAATCCTCAAGCCCGTCCTGACGTAGCGGCAAACCAGGACGACGTGGACAATCTGCTGTCCAGCCTGGGTTTTTAAAGGTTGAGTCTTTGTGACGATGGAAGACGACAACGAAATTCTGCAAGATTTTCTGATTGAAGCGGGCGAGATACTGGATACGCTCGGCGAACAGCTGGTGGAGCTGGAGGCGCGTCCCGCCGATACGGACTTGCTGAACGCCGTGTTCCGCGGATTTCATACCGTCAAGGGCGGGGCGGGGTTTCTGAATATCACGCCACTGGTCGAGGTGTGCCACCGCGCGGAGGACGTATTCAACGTGCTGCGCCAGGGCGCGCGCAAGGTGGACGCGGAGCTCATGGACGTGGTGCTGCGCGTGCTCGACGTGGTCAAGGTGATGATGGACGCGGTGCGCGCCGGGCGCGACCCGGAGCATGCCGATACCGCGCTGCTGACTCAACTGGAAGGGCTGAGCAAGCCTGACGCGCCGCCTGCGCCGCCTGCCTGTGCGTCGCACGCAGACAGGCAGCGCGGCGGGCAGGCCGCGCTGGAACAGGGCGCGGTGAACGACGCGGTTTATCAGCAATTGCTTGACGCGCTTGCGCCCGCGGGTAACGCCGCGGACAAGCCCAAGGATGCCGCGCCGCCCGAGGCGGATGAAATCACCGACGCCGAGTTCGAAGCGCTGCTCGACCAATTGCAGACATCCCCGAAAGCAGCACAGCCGCCGGACAAGCCGCGGCCTGTCAAGTCCGATGAAATCAGCGAGGCGGAGTTTGAAACCTTGCTCGATCAACTGCACGGCGCGGCCTGCCCGCCGCGCTGCGGCGCGGGTACGGCGGGGGGCAAGGCGCCGCCTGCGCCTGCCGCCGCGCAGGCGCAATCAAAGACCGCGGCGCCCGCGTCCGCCAGGGCCGAAGCGCAGGAGCACGCGGCGGCGGAAACCTCGGTGCGGGTGGACACCAAGCGCCTGGACGACATCATGAACATGGTCGGCGAGCTGGTGCTGTCGCGCAACCGCCTGGTGCGCCTGCAAAGCGGGCTGAATAACGAACAAGTGGCGCAGGCGGTGGCGACGCTGGACCTGGTCACCTCCGACCTGCAGACGGCGGTGATGAAGACGCGCATGCAGCCGATCAAGAAGGTGTTCGGGCGGTTTCCGCGCGTGGTGCGCGACATCGCGCGCAGCCTGAAAAAAGAAGTCACTCTGGAATTGCAGGGCGAGGACACCGGCCTGGACAAGAACCTGGTCGAGGCGCTCGCAGATCCGCTGGTGCACCTGGTGCGCAACGCGGTGGACCACGGCGTCGAGGCGCCGGAGGCGCGGCTGGCGGCGGGCAAGGCGCGCGCCGGCACGGTGATGCTGGCCGCCGAGCAGGAGGGCGATCATATCCTGCTCACCATCGCCGACGACGGCGCCGGCATGGACGCCGAGGTGCTGCGGCGCAAGGCGGTGGAGAAGGGGCTGATGGACGCCGAGGCCGCGGCGCGCTTGTCGCAGCGCGATTGCTACAACCTGATTTTCCTGCCCGGTTTTTCCACCAGGAGCGAGATCACCGACATCTCCGGGCGCGGAGTGGGGATGGACGTGGTGAAAACGCGCATCGCGCAATTGAACGGCACAGTGGAAATCGAATCGCAAAAGGGCAAGGGCACGCGCTTCATGATCAAGGTGCCGCTCACGCTCGCCATCATCCCCACGCTGATGGTGGTGGTGGGCGCACGCATCTTCGCGCTGCCGCTCATGAATGTGCACGAGATCTTCGATCTCGACCTGAGCCGCACCAATACCATAGATGGCCAGCTCGCGATCATGGTGCGTGATCACGCGCTGCCCTTGTATTATCTCAATCACTGGCTGCTGCGCGACGCGCCGCTGTCCAGAACGGGCGGCTGCCGGCACGTGGTGGTGGTGAACTACGGCATCCAGCGCGTGGGCTTTGTGGTGGATCAACTGCTGGGACAGGAGGAAGTGGTGATCAAGCCACTGGGCGCGGCCCTGCACGGCACGCCCGGGCTCGCCGGCGCCACCATCACCGGCGACGGGCGCATCGCCCTGATACTGGACGTGCCGGGATTGATGAAGGCTTACGCGCGCAAAGCCGCTTAAGGAGCGCAATCATGACAGTGCGCGTACTGGTGGTGGATGACTCCGCCTTCTTCCGGCGCCGCGTCACCGAGATGCTGGAGTCCGATTCCAGGCTCAAGGTGATCGGCGCCGCCGCCAACGGCGTGGAAGGCGTGGAGCGCACGCTCGCGCTCAAGCCCGATGTGGTCACTATGGATATCGAGATGCCGCTCTTGGACGGCATCAGCGCGGTGCGCCGGATCATGACCGCGAGGCCGACGCCGGTGCTGATGTTTTCCTCGCTTACCACCGAAGGCGCTCAGGCCACGTTGAATGCGCTGGAGGCGGGCGCGCTGGATTTTCTCCCCAAACGCTTTGAAGACATCGCGCGGGATCGTGATACCGCGAAACGACTGTTGTGTGAGCGTGTGCATGCCTTGGGGGTGCGGGGTTTGCGCCCAGCCGGTTCCGCGACCGCGTCATCCGGTGCGCCGGCGGCGAGCGCCGTCAAGTGCAACGGCCATGCGCGCTACAAGCTGGTAGCCATCGGCACTTCGACCGGCGGGCCGGTGGCGTTGCAAAAGATACTCACCGCGCTGCCCGCGGATTTTCCCTTACCGCTGCTCCTGGTGCAGCACATGCCGGCGAACTTCACCGCCGCCTTCGCCGGGCGGCTTGATCAATTATGCGCGATCACGGTCAAGGAGGCTGAGGACGGTGATGCGCTCATGCCCGGCACGGCGCTGCTCGCACCGGGCGGCTGCCAGATGATGATCGAGGCCCGTAACGGCGCGCCGGCGGTGCGCATCTCCGGCGGGCGAGGCAATGAAATTTACAAGCCGTGCGTGGATGTCACGTTCACGTCGCTTGCCCAGGCGGGCGTCGCTCCGGTGCTGGCGTTGATACTCACCGGCATGGGCGCCGACGGGCGCGAGGGCGCGCGCCGCCTGAAACAGAACGGCGCCTCGATCTGGGCGCAGGATGAGGCAAGCTGCGTGGTGTACGGCATGCCCCTGGCGGTGGTGGAGGCGGGCCTGGCCGATCAGGTGTTGCCGCTCGCGCAAATCGGAGCCTGCCTGGCCGAGGCGGTGTAACGCATGGATATCTTGACGCTCATCGGAACGGCGCTGGCCTTCATCGCCATCCTGGGCGGGCAGGCCCTGGAGGGGGGGCATCTCAGCTCGCTGCTCAACGGCCCGGCGCTGCTCATCGTGCTGGGCGGCACCGTCGGGGCGATACTGATACAAACCCCGCTCGCGGTTTTTTTGCGCGCGCTCAAGGTGGCCTCTTGGATTGTGTTCCCGCCCAAGCAGCAAGCCAAGGCGGCCATCGAGAAGATCGTGAAGTGGAGCAATATCGCGCGCAAGGAGGGCTTGCTGGGGCTGGAGACCATCGCCGAGGCGGAGCCGGACCTGTTCGCACGCAAGGGTTTGCAGCTCCTGGTGGACGGCGGCGAGCCGGAGGCGATCCGCCGTATCCTGGAGGTGGAGATGGAGGCCAAGGAACATCACGACACCCAAGCCGCCAAGGTGTACGAAGGCATGGGCGGATATAGTCCCACCATCGGCATCATCGGCGCGGTGATGGGCCTGATCCACGTGATGGGCAACCTCGCCGATCCCTCCAAGCTCGGCAGCGGCATCGCGGTGGCGTTCGTCGCCACCATTTACGGCGTAGGTCTGGCCAACCTTTTTTTTCTGCCCATGGCGAGCAAACTGAAGAGCCTGGTGCACGACCAAACGCAATTCCGCGCCATGATCATGGAAGGTGTCATCTCCATCGCGCAGGGCGAAAATCCGCGCAACATCGAAACCAAACTACTGGGGTATGTACATTGACGACAGATATAAGAGAAAAGAACAAGAAATTAAATTCTTTTCTCTTATTTCTTGCTGCTTTTCTCTGTATTTAGATGGCGCGCAAACGCAAACATGAGGAACACGTCAATCATGAACGCTGGCTGGTGTCCTACGCCGACTTCATTACCCTGCTGTTCGCGTTTTTCGTGGTGATGTACGCCATCTCCTCGGTGAATCAGGGCAAATACCGCGTCCTGTCGGATTCGCTGGTGGCGGCATTTCGTTTCACTCCCAAGAGCATGACGCCGATAGAGACGGGCGATCCAGACAAGGCGGCGCCCCCCCGGATTCCTGAGCACGGCATTATTCCCATGCCCAATGCGCAACCGCCGCGCTCCCTGACGCCGGTCAATACGCAGCGCGCGGCCGGCAATCAATCACCTGAAGAACAAATCCACCCCGCCGCTCAGGATCTGCCGCGCATCGCCGAACAGATCGAGCAGGCCATGGCGCCGCTGGTGGAACGGCGCCTGGTCGCAGTGCGCCGGGACGACAAGCAGCGCTGGCTTGAAGTGGAGATCAAGGCCAGCATTCTGTTCGGCAGCGGAAGCGCGCATCTGGAGCGCGAGGCGCTTCCGGTGCTGGAGCGCCTGGGCGCGATCATGAGCCGATTTGCCAATCCCATCGAGGTGCGCGGACACACCGACAATAAACCCATCAGCAGCCTCGTCTTCCCCACCAACTGGGAGCTTTCCGCCGCGCGCGCGGCAAGCGTGGTGCGGCTGCTGGCCGAGTCGGGCGTGGAGCCTGCACGCCTGTCGGCCATCGGCTACGGCGAATATCAGCCGATCGCGGACAACGACACCGAAGCCGGGCGCAGCCGGAATCGCCGCGTGAGCGTGTTGATACTGGCGGATGAAGCCGTGCGGCACAGCTTGCAGACCTCGCATCCCGAACTGCTGCAGCCCGCGCCGCAGCATGAGGCGGATGCAGGCACTGCGCCCGAAACCGCGCCGCCTGCCACGAAAAACGAAGCGAGTCAGCCGCCCGTTGCCGTCATTCCCAGCACAACGGCGCCCCCCAACGTCACCGTCGCCGACTTGCCGGAGGGCCTCCGCCGCGAAGATGACGGCGCGGCCGCGTCTGATGTGACGCCGCCCGATACCGCGCCAGTGCCGGAGCTGATTTCCCCGGCGCCTGTTCAGACTGGCGTAACTGCGGCGAGTAAACCCGCACGCCGGGCGCCGGCGTCACCTGGCATCATTCAGCGCAAGATAACGCCCATTGCGCCGCCCATACAGTTGGCGCCGCCGGTGCAAATACGCCTCCTGTCCATGCCGCAGGCGGGAATGGAGGCGCAGTGATGCGCGTCTGGAGCGTGGCCAATCAGAAGGGCGGGGTGGGCAAGACCACCAGCGCCATCACGCTTGCCGGACTGCTGGCCGCGCGCGGGCGCAAGACCTTGCTGGTGGATCTGGACCCGCACGGCTCGCTGACCAGCTACTTCGGCGCCGATCCGGATAACGGCGCGGCGGGCGTTTACGGCCTGTTCCAGAATTCCGCGGCGCCCTCCTTCAAGGGCCTGGTGCAGACCACGCGTTTCGCGCGGCTGTACTATGTCCCCGCCGCCACTGCGCTGGCCACGCTGGACCGCCAGTGCGGCGCGCGTGACGGCATGGGCCTGGTGCTCAAGCGCGCGCTGGCGCAGGTGGCGCACCTGTTTGATACGGTGCTGCTGGATTGCCCGCCGGTGCTGGGGGTATTGATGGTCAACGCGCTCGCCGCCTGCGACCGGCTTTTGATCCCGGTGCAAACCGAATTTCTGGCGCTCAAGGGTCTGGAGCGCATGTTGCGCACGCTCACCATGATCCAGCGTGCGCGCGCATCCTCGCTTGATTACATTCTGGTGCCTACGCTCTATGACCGGCGCACGTGCGCGGCGCAGGATGCCTTGCGCGTGCTGCGCGAACGCTACGGCGGTAACTGCTGGAGCGGCGAGATTCCGGTGGATACCCGGTTTCGTGAAGCGAGCCGCATTGGCGCGCCGCTTTCCTGTTATCAATCTGATGCGCGTGGCGCGCTTGCCTACGGCGCGCTGCTCGACCATCTGCTGGCGCCCTTCAAGGCGGTGCGGGCCATGGCGCCGCCGGCGCAAACCTGGACGCCGCGGCCGGCGCCGCCCGCGGTGACGGTCTATGGAGGATAATCTTGCGCCCGTCTTGACGGCGCCCAAGCACGCGCTCTCGCTCTATCTCGAAGCCCTGCTGCGCGATGCGCCCGTAACGGCTCCCGAGGACAAATTAGTACCGGGCGCGCCGGACGTTATCGCCCGGCAGCCGTGCGCCGCAGACGGGCCGCGCCGCACGGCACCTTTCTCCTGCTTATTGTTCAAGGCGGGCGGATTCGATCTGGCCGCGCCCTTGGACGGGCTGGGCGGCGTGGTGCCCTGGGCGCCGCTCGCTTCGCTCCCCGCGCGGGCCGGGCACATTCTCGGCCTGCTGCCGCACTTGGGCAAACAGGTGAAGGTGCTGGACCCGCTGCCATTGCTGCGCCCGCGCGCCCCGCTCCGCGTGCGAGGACGGGCCGCACACAGCATCGTGCTCAGCGCCTCGCGCGAGTGGGGATTGGCGTGTGAGGCGGTGAGCGGGATCGTCACGGTTTACCCGGAGCGGGTGCGCTGGCGCCCGCCTGTGCGTCGCACTTGCCTGCGCCCAGCGCGCAAGCAGGCGCAGACGGGCGGCGGCGCGGAAGCGCAGCCGTGGTTCAGCGGCGTCGTCAGCGACCGCATGTGCGCCTTGCTCGATATGGACTTGCTTGTGTGCTGGCTTGCCTCTAAGCCCGCCGGCTCAAATGGACAATAACTGGCATATTTTATGCACAACTCAAGACATCATCGGCAATGTTTTAATTTTGACACCGCCAGGAGCGAGGAATAAGCCATGAATCACGCAGTTCAGTCAGCCGAGGACCCGGCTGTGCAGTGGGTGACGTTTCGTCTCGACAACGAAACCTACGGCATCAACGTGATCCAGATTCAGGAGGTGATACGGGTGAGCGACATCGCGCCGGTGCCGGGCGCACCCGATTACGTGCTGGGCATCATCAACCTGCGCGGCAACGTGGTGACGGTGATAGACACGCGCAAGCGTTTCGGCCTCGCGCCGCGCGACATGGACGATAACACGCGCGTGGTCATCATCGAAACCGAGGGGCACGTGATGGGCCTGCTGGTGGACAGCGTGGCCGAGGTGGTGGACATCCACGCCTCGCGGATCGAGAGCGCGCCCAACGTCGGCAACGACGACGGCGCGCGCTTCATACAGGGCGTGTGCAGCCGTGACGGCGAGCTGCTCATCTTGGTGGACTTGAACAAGCTGCTTTCCGCGCAGGAGTGGAAAGAGGTCAGTTCTCTATAGGAGCGCGGCGTGAACGCCGAGGTGCATGAAACACCCGCCTGGCGGCACATCCGTCCGGTGTCGTCCAACAATCAGCAGGGTAATAAGAAACCGCCGTCCGGCAGGCCGTTACCGGACAAACCGGCGCATGACGTGCCGGACAGAGAGCCGGACAAGAACAAGGACGGCGATACCCACATAGACGAATACGTGTAAGGAGCGGCCGCGATGCAAAGTGATCCGCTACTGCTGGTCATCACCCTGCTCACGGTAGTGTGCGCGCTCGCCTCCGCCTGGATGTCGCACGCGGCGCTCAGGCGCTGCCAGACATTGATGGCGCGGCATACCGCGCCGTCCTTTACCGCGGCGCCGGAGGAGCGGAGCGAGCATGGGGCGGCGTTGGATGCGCGCCTGACGGAGCTGGAGCGGCAGCTGCGTCGGATCAGCGAACAGCAAAAGCAGCCGCCCGCGCGTGATGTCCCGCACCCGCATTATGAACCCGCGATCCGGCTGGCGCAGAAGGGCGCGGACGTGGAGGATCTGGTGGCCACCTGCGGCCTGGCGCGCGGCGAGGCCGAGCTCATCGCCCTGTTGCATCGCAAGCCCGCGTTCCGCCCCGCTACCCAACGCCCCTCCTGACGTTCTCAGGCCGGATACAGCAGTGCCTGGGGCCGGCCTATGTGATAGCCCTGCACATAGTCCACCCCGTACTCCTTGAGCAGCTCCAGGGTTTCGGCGTTCTCCACGAATTCTGCCACGGTGCGTTTGCCGAGCTTGCGCGCGATCTCGATCATGGATCTCACCAGCGCCTGATCCGCGGGGTCGCCGATCAGATTGACGATAAAGCTGCCGTCTATTTTCAGATAGTCCACGGGGAAGTGCTTCAGGTAATTGAACGAGTTGAACCCCGCGCCGAAGTCATCCAGCGCGAACCGGCAGCCCAGATTGCGCAACTGCTGCACCATGTCGCGCATGAGCGGGAGATTGGCAATGGCGGCGGTCTCGGTGATCTCGAACACCACGTTGCGCGGATTGATGCCGCTGCCGTGCAGCTTGTCGCGCACCAGGGGCAGCAAACGGTGGTTGTGCAACACCTTGGCGGACAGGTTGACGTTGAGGGACAGCTCCGGGGAGCCGTGCCGCAATTGTTGCAGCAGCTCCAGCGCCTGGGTAATGACCCACAGATCAATCTCGTGCACCAGCCCCATGCGCTCGGCCACCGGGATGAATTCTGCGGGAGGCAGCAGTTGATTGGCGTGACCCAGCATCCGCACCAGGGCCTCATAATGCGTCCTGCGCCCTGTGCCGACCTCCATGATGGGCTGGAACAGCAGGCGCAGCCTCTCGTTGGTGAGCGCATCCTGAATCAACGGCGCCCAGTGGGCGTCGTGCTTCAGCACATGCACGCTCTGGTCCTCCAGGCTGTAGAGACGCACCTGGTTGCGGCCGTGCGTTTTGGCCGCGTAACACGCCTGATCGGCGCGCGCCAGCAGGGTATGCGCGTCCACACGCTCGTCCGGACGCAGCATGGCGACGCCGATGCTGGCGCTTACCCGGTAGCTGCGTTCGCGGGTTTCAAAATGAAAGCTGTCCAGACTGCGGCGCAGCGCCTCGGCGCAGGCCAGCGCCTGCTCCTGGCCGGTATTTTCCATGAGCAGGATGAACTCATCCGAGCTGATGCGCGCCAGCGTGTGGTCAGGGCCGCACTGGCGGCGCAACAGATCGGCGATGGCGACCAGCAGCCTGTCGCCCATACAGTGATTCTGCATGTCGTTGATGAGCCGGAACTGATCCAGGTCCATATATAACAGCGCGCCGGGCTGCGTCCTGCCGCGCACGCGCAGCGCCGTGAGTTCCAGCATCTGCTCCAGACGCCGGCGATTGTAGAGACCGGTGAGATCATCGTGCGCGGCGAGATAATGCAGGCGCGCCTCCTTCACCCTGGATTCCGCCGCGGTGTTCTGCAGCTCCAGCGCGCGCCATTTGTGCTGTTCGCGCTCGCGCTTGAGCGACATGGCCGAGACCAGATGCGAGGCCAGATCCACGCTGCGGATCGGCGTACACAGCACGTGCGTGGCGCTGGTTTCCCGGATGACGCGCAGGATCTGATTCTGCCAGCCCGGTTCGCCTGCTGGCGCATTGCGCGCAGGCGAGCCGCAGATCATGATGATGGGCACCGTGTTCCATGGGCTTTCGCCGCCCAGCTTGCGGCACAGCCTGTGGTCGTCTTCGATGCTCTGCTGGATGTCCAGCAGCGCCAGGTCAACGTTGCAGACGCCGCCCGGCGCGTTTTGCTGCAGACGCGCCCAGGCCTCCTCGATCGTGCAGGCGAGGATGTTGTAGCAGCCCACGCCGTTGAGCAGGGTCTTGATGCGCGCGGCGTGCAGGCGGTCGTTGTCCACCAGCAGGACGCGCATTTGTTGCAGCTGCTCCACCAATTCGGGCGCAGCGGGCCGGTTTTCGCGCGCTGCGGCGTCGTCTGCAACCTTGCCGGGGCCGGTTTGCGGGGACAGCGGTTTTTTGAAGAAATCCAGCATCAGCCGCCCAAGGGGTATGGTGTTACCTTTGATAGCGGCGGCCGGCACGTATTCTTTAGCACCGTCTTTGGACACCGTCTTGACAGACCGCCCGCGCAGGGGTTATAAGGCCGGAATGCTTTGCCGTTTGAACCGCGCTCCATTGCTCCGCCGGCGCACATTCAGCGCGTTGCTCGCCGTACTGTGGCTGAACCTGATCGTCCTGCCGTGCGTCATGGCGCAACCGTTTTCGGCGCAAGACTGCTATGCCTGCCCGGAAGAGAGTGGCGCGGGGCAGGCCGCCCTGCCTGCGCAGGCAGGGGATTGCGGTGATGCGATGCATTGCGCGCTGATGCTGGACGAACACACCTTGGCCAAGGCATTGCCGTATGCCGTGACGCACCCCGTCATGCAGCCGTTGTGGGCGGAGAGTACGCTTGCAGGGCACAGCGCCTTCCATCTCCCCTCTTTTTACTCCACACTCACCCCGTTAGAGAGATTGCCCATCCTGCGCATTTGATCGTTCGCCTTTGAAAAATTCTGTGTTGACGATTTTCAAGGAGAACGAGTATGCGTTATCTGTCGCTGGCCATGTATGGCCTGTTGCTGTGCGCCGCATTCAATACGGCGGCGAATGATACTTTAGTCCCGCTCACCCTCCCCGAGGCCGAACGCCTGGCCCTGGAGGGCGATCCGCTCACGCGCCGCCATGACGCGGTGGCGCAAGCCTACGCCGAACAGGCCGTGGCCGACGCGCAGTTGCCCGACCCCAGCCTGACCCTCGGCGTGCAGGACGTCCCCGTGCGCAGTTTCAATGTCACGGAAGACGACTTCACCATGCTCAAGCTCGGCGTAAGCCAGGCGATTCCGCCCGGCGCCAGCTTGCGCCATCGCGCCGAGCTGAGCTCGGCCCTGTCCGAATTGGAGGCGGCGCGCGGCGCGGAGCAAAGGCGCAAACTGCTGAATGAGCTGCGAGGCAGTTGGCTGGAGTGGCTCTACCAGGTGCGCGCCATCGAGACGGTGCAAAACAGCCGCGTGTTGCTGCAACAACTGGCGGAAGTTACGCGCTCGCAGTACGGCGCGGGGCTGGCGAGCGCGCAGGATGTGCTCGGTGTGGAACTGGAACTGCGCAGGCTTAAAGAGCGCGAGGCGGAATTACGCACCGCGCGTGATACCGCGCACGCCGGCCTCGTCAGGTGGCTGGGCCATCGCGTACCAAGTCGTCCCCTGTCCGAGGAGTTTCCTGTATTACCGGAACCCGATAACCAGGCTCGCCTTCAGGCGCAACTGGAACGTCATCCGCTGCTGCAAGCAGAAGACGCCATGGTGCGCGCGGGCGAAAGCGAGGTGAGTGTCGCGCGCGAACAATACAAGCCCGCGTGGAGCGTGGGGGTGGATTACGGTTTGCGCGGCGCGGGGCGCAGCGATTTTCTCTCCGCGGGGGTGACGGTCGAGCTGCCCATCTTCACCGATAAGCGGCAAGATCGCCGCCTCAAGGCCAGCCAACAGCAGGCCGTTGCGGCGCGTTATGCGCGCGATGATCGTTACCGGGATTTACTGCACCGTCTGGATACCGCCTACTCCCGCTGGGCCGGCTTGAACGAACGCCTGGCGATTTATGAAAAGGAAATCGTTCCGCAGACGGCGCAAAACGCCGAGTTTGCGCTCAAGTCCTATCAAAGCAACAGCGCCGAATTTTCGACCGTGATGCGCGCGCGCATCAATACGCTGGAGGCGCAACTGGAGGCGCTGCGCCTGCGCGTGGAGCGCGCCAAGGCGCAGGCCGATCTGCTCTATCTTTCAGGTGATGTTCATGAATAAGAAAATCGGGTTACTCGCATTAGTTCTACTGTTTACCGGCGTGGTGACAGGCGCTCTGGTGCAGCGCTACCTTGCGTCCACAACCATGTCTTCCCCGGAAAAAGTGGCCGAGAAAAAAATCCTGTTTTACCGCCATCCCATGGATCCCGCCATCACCTCGGACAAGCCGGCCAAGGACGACATGGGCATGGACTATATCCCGGTGTACGAGGGAGAGGAACCGGACGCGGTCACGGTCAGCATCTCGCCGCAGGTGGTGAACAACATGGGCGTGCGCATGGCGCGCGCCGAGCGCGTTCCGCTCGCGCCGGTCATTCATACCGTGGGCTACGTCACGGTGGACGAAGGGCGCATACGGCGCGTGCAGGTGCGCAGCGCGGGCTGGGTGGAAAGCGCGCGGGTCCAATTCATCGGACAACGCGTGCGCGCCGGGGAAACACTGTTCGAGATCTATGCCCCGGAGCTGCTCGGCGCGCAGCAGGAATACTTGCAGACGCTCGCCGGCGATGATCAAACCCTGCGCCGCGCCGCGCGCATGCGGTTGCAGGCATTGGGCATGGCGGAGGCCGGGATCAGGCGGCTGGAATCCACGCGCACAGCCAGGCGAGCCGTTGCCTTTTATGCTCCGATGGACGGCGTAGTGACCGCGTTCAACGTCCGGCCCGGCGCGTATCTGGAGCCGGCGACCGAGGCCGTGACGCTGGCGGATCTGTCCGGCGTATGGGTACAGGTGGAGGTGTTCGCGCAACAAGCCGCTTTGCTGCGCGTGGGCCAGGACGCGGAAGTGCGCGGCCTGCACGCGCCGGGAAAAACATGGCGCGGCAAGGTGGACTATCTCTATCCCGGCATAGACCCGGTCACGCGCACGCTCAAGGCGCGCCTGCGCTTTGATAATCCGGACGAAATCCTGAAGCCCGATATGTACCTCGAGGCGCGCATCGCGGCGGGCAAGACGCGCGCGACGCTCGCCGTTCCGCGCGAGGCGGTCATCTCCACCGGCGCCGGGCAGCGCGTGATTGTGGCGCTGGGGGAGGGCAGATTCGCGCCGCGTGTGGTGGAAACCGGAGTGGAGTCGGGCGAGCGGGTGGAAATTTTGTCCGGCCTTGATGAAGGCGAAACGGTGGTCGCCTCCGGCCAGTTTTTGATTGACTCGGAGGCAAGCCTCAAGGCGGCGCTCACGCGCTTGTCGGGAGCAGCGCCATGATTGCGCGCATCATAGTCTGGTCGCTCGCTAACCGTTTCCTGGTGCTGCTGCTTGCGTTTCTGCTCGCCGGCTGGGGCGTGTATGCGGTCAAGCATACGCCGCTCGACGCCATTCCGGATTTGTCCGACGTGCAGGTGATTATCAAGACCGCTTACCCCGGCCAGGCGCCGCAGGTGGTGGAAGACCAGGTCACCTATCCGCTCACCAGCGCCATGCTCGCGGCGCCCGGCGCCGCGCGCGTGTTCGGCTATTCCTTCTTCGGCGACTCCTACGTGTACGTGCTGTTCGAAGACGGCACCGATCCCTATTGGGCACGTTCGCGCGTGCTGGAGTACCTGGATCAGGCGTCCGAACGCCTGCCCAGGGAGGCGCGCCCCGCGCTGGGGCCGGACGCCACCGGCGTGGGCTGGGTGTATGAATACGCGCTTGCCGACC
>JBGFRC010000018.1:0-15249 GCA_041695325.1 Pseudomonadota bacterium | reverse complement strand
GAGCCACAAAACACACACTTGCGACCCCGCAAAAAGTTGGCCGCACAACTGAAATGGCTTGCTTTCCCAGTAACCATGCGTATCTCCCACTATACGATGGTTACGAAACGCCCTAATTACCGGCAAAAATATGGAAGGAGTTGAAAGAAACCGCGCCGGAGAACAAAGACTCCTATCTGGACGCCGCGGCCGCCGTCTATGACGCGGGCTATCTTTCCGAATACGTCTGGGTATATCTGAAAAAAGACAACTGGAATGAGCGGCCCCAGGGGTTGGAGCTCGATGAATTTGCACGGTGGCGCAAGAAGAACCTCGCCCTGCACCAGGCACGCACCCTGGTCAACATCAGGATCGAAAAAGATTAACCGCGCCAACTGTTGATGACGCGCGCTGTTTCGCCAAGGCTTACTTCCACAGGC
Source organism: Pseudomonadota bacterium (assembly GCA_041695325.1). Classification (GTDB taxonomy): domain Bacteria; phylum Pseudomonadota; class Gammaproteobacteria; order SURF-13; family SURF-13; genus SURF-13. The sequence goes on along the minus strand of JBGFRC010000018.1, from coordinate 14,830 downwards.
TGTTGCAGCGCGCTGATGATCTGGCTGCGCGCGAGCTTGGCGAGCTTGCGCCGCTCAATGCCATGCGCGCCAAGCGGCGCACAGAAGGTGAGGCGCATGGGGATGGAGGGCTCGGCGAGCAGGGCCCACAGATTAGTGAGCAGATTGTCATCGCCCACAAACGGGGTGAGCGGATTTGTGCCGTATTCAGCGTGTGGATAGCGGATCGCCACCGCCTGCACCTCGCAGCGTGCGCGGATCGCGGCCTGGAACAGGCGCGCGTGAAACTGCTGCACCATCTCACCGCTGGATGAGCTGCCTTCGGGGAAGATGATGACGCTGTTTTTCTGCATCAGGCTCCAGGTCATCCGGTCGGCGGTCAGGGCGCCGGCCTCGCCGCGGCGCAAAAACAGCGTGCCTGAGCGCGCCGCCATGCCCCCGAACAGGGGCCAATGTGCGACCTCCTGTTTGGCGACAAATACGGCTGACAGGACGGAGGCGAGGCCGGGTATGTCGAGCCAGGAGACGTGGTTCGCTACAAACAGCGTGGCGCGCGGGTTGATTTCACCCTGCGTTTGAATTTCCAAGGCGAGGATGCGGCACAGTTTGCGCATCCACCACTGCACGATGGCGCTCTTATGCGCGGCATGTCCGGGTTTACGCAGCAGCGGAAAGATAAGGTGCGCAGCGGTAAACCCGCACAGCATGTGCCAGGCGAGCCGGACCAATCTTGCGTAGCGCCGCGCCGCGCGCATCAGGCGCGCCTTATGGCCGCTTCAGGAAATGGCGCGTGTAGCGCTGGTTCAGCCGCTGGACCTTGAGCACTATAAACAGGTCCGCGACGTTAAACTGCTCGTCCCAATACGGCGCGCCGCCTATCTCTGCGCCCAGCCGCATATAGCCTTTTATCAGCGGCGGGATTTCAGTTGCCGCGGGCGCATCGAGATGATCGAGCCCCGGCAGCGTCTTTTTTGGATAGACGCGCCATTCGGGCGGAGTGAGGTGTTTCGCGCTGAGCGCGCGCCAGATAGCCGCCGCCTGGTCCAGACCCGGCCCAAGCGGTATGCTCGCGCAGCCCATCAGGTAATCGAACTTGTTCAGCATCATGAAGCGCGCCAGGCCCGCCCACAGCAGGCTGATCACCGCGCCGGTGCGATAATCAGGATGCACGCAGGTGCGCCCGACCTCCATGAGGCGTCCGGGCAGGCTGAGTATCCGGCCGAGATCGAATTCCTGTTGCGAGTAATAGCCGCCGGCTTTTATGGCCTGGGTGTTGGTGAGGATGCGGTAGCAGCCGACCACTTCCTGTGTCTCGCTGTCACGCACCAGGAGGTGGCGGCAAAAAGGATCGTAGCGGTCGCTCTCGATGCCCGGCTGCTCGCATTCAAGCCTGGCGCCCATTTCCTCCACAAACACGCGGTAGCGCAGGCGTTGTGCCGCGCGTACTTCGTGCGCGTTATTCGCCAGGGCGACGTACAGTTTATGCCGCCCAGCCGTCTCAAGCCTTGCTGCGCGTTGCGCAGTAACCGTCATGGCATACCCTCCGTGTGTGTGGCCGGTCAGAGCATGAGCCGCGCCGGTTAACCGCACATGACGTATTGGTGAAGCTTATGTTACAGCGGGACGCCCATTCGCCAGTAGTGGCCGTATCTTTTATAATGAAAAACAGTCCATGCTTTTGTGGAGCGCATGAAGGATTTGCTGGATAAGGCGGTAAGGCAGGCGGGTGAAATCGTCTTGGGCAAGGAGCGCGCGCTGCGTCTGGCGCTGGCCTGCCTCATCGCGCGCGGGCATTTGCTGATCGAGGACATGCCGGGCGTGGGCAAGACCACGCTGGCGCACGTGCTGGCCGTCATGCTGGGACTCAAGTTCAACCGCATCCAGTTCACCAGCGACTTGCTGCCGTCCGACATTCTGGGCGTGTCGGTGTACGAGCGCGGCAGCGGACAGTTCAAGTTTCATCCCGGCCCGATCTTCGCCCAGGTGATCCTCGCCGACGAGGTAAACCGCGCCACGCCCAAAACCCAGAGCGCCCTCTTGGAGGCGATGGAGGAACATCAGGTCACCATCGAAGGCGAGACGCGCAAGCTGCCTGAACCGTTTTTCGTCATCGCCACGCAAAACCCCGGCTATATGGCCGGCACTTTTCCTCTGCCGGAGTCGCAACTGGACCGCTTCATGATGCTCCTGGAAATGGGCTATCCCGGCGCAGAGGCCGAGCGTGAGCTGCTGAAAGGTCGCGAGCGGCGCGAGCTGATTGGCGAAATCAAGCCGGTCGTGAGCGCGGTGCAATTGCTGGAGATTCAGGCGCAGGTGCCGCGCATACATGTATCCGATGCGCTGCTCGATTACGTGCAGGCGCTGCTGGAGTTCTCGCGCTGCTCTCCGGAATATATCTCCGGCCTGTCGCCGCGCGCCGGGCTCGCCGTGCTGCGCGCCGCCCAGGCCTGGGCCTACATGGTCGGGCGCAACGCGGTGCTGCCGGAGGACGTGCAGGCGGTGTTGCCGTCCGTGGTAAACCACCGCTTGCGCGCTGCAGGCGAACAACGCGCCGCACAGTCCGCCGCTACACAACTTTTAAATGCGGTGCCGATTCCTTAGAAAGAAATCATGAACGCGGTGGCGCCGCTTTCATTGCGTGACCGGTTGCGGCTGGCGCGTTTTTTGCGCGGCGAGGGACCGCAGGCCGGGCCGATCACGCTCAACCGCCGGCGCGTGTTCATTCTTCCCACGCGTTACGGCTGGCTGTTTGGCATCATGCTGCTGGTGATGTGGCTCGGCTCGGTGAATTACAACAACGGCCTCGGCTTCGCGCTCACCTTTCTCCTCGGCAGCCTCGCCGTGATATCCATCCTGCACACCTACCGCAATCTTTCCGGCCTCACCTTCGGCGCGGGCCGCGTTGCGCCGGTATTCGCCGGCGAGCAGGCGCGCTTTGTCATCCACATGGAACATCCCGGCGCCGCACCGCGTCCCGGCATAGCGTTGCAATTACCCCTTGAAGCGCCGGCGGCGTACGATGCGCCGCAGCAAACCAGCGTCACGCTGACGCGCATCGAGGCACGGCGCGGCCGCTGGTCCGTGGGACGTTTCACCGTCTCTACGGTATTCCCGCTCGGATTGTTCCGCGCCTGGGCGCATCTTGATCTCGACATGCATTGCCTGGTCTATCCGCGCCCCGCCGCACCGCAGCCGTTGCCCGATCCACACCCCGCAAGCTCGGAGTCCGCTCGCGGGCGCGGCGCCGAGGATTTCGCCGGGGTGCGCGATTATCAAAGCGGCGACTCGCTGCGCCACGTGCACTGGAAGGCGGTGGCGCGCCAGGACGCACTGCTCACCAAGCAGTTCAGCGGTGGCGAGGAAAGCGAGCTGTGGCTGGACTGGCGCAGTTTTCCGCCCGGCATGGACGTGGAATCGCGCCTGAGCCTGCTGTGCCGCTTTGTGCTGGATGCGCACGCGGCGCAACTGCGTTACGGCCTGCGCCTGCCCGGCAAGGACATTGCGCCAGCCAGCGGCGAGGCGCATCAACGCGCCTGTCTCGAAGCGCTGGCCTTATTCGAGATGCGCGCATGAAGCGGCGCCGCACCATCAGTGACGCGCCGGTCGCGGCACACACCATTATCTGGACCATCGGCGCGCTGGCGCTGGTCGCAGCGCCGCACCTGTTGCGCGTGCCGCTGTGGATCAGCGCCGCCAGCGTGCTGCTCGGCGCCTGGCGCGTGTGGGGCGTGCGCCGCCCCCCCGTGCTGCCCGGCAGAGTGGTGCGCATGGTGCTTATGTTAGCTGCGCTCTCAGGCGTGCTGCTTACCTACGGCACGGTGTTCGGGCGCGATGCGGGCACGGCCCTGCTTCTGGTCATGTTGAGCCTGAAGCTGCTGGAGATGCGCACGCGGCGCGACGTGCTGGTGGTGATCTTTCTCGGCTACTTTCTGGTGCTCACCCAATTTCTCTATTCGCAAAGCATTTTCATCGGGGCTTATCTGTTAATGGCCGTGCTGGGCATCACCGCCGCGCTGATCAGCCTGCATCGCGCGGGCGGCGCGCACAAACCGATGGCCGATCTGCGCCTCGCCTCAGTGTTGCTGTTGCAGGCGATACCCTTGATGCTGGCGCTGTACGTGCTGTTTCCGCGCATCAGCGGGCCGCTCATCAGCCTGCCGAAAGACGCCTTCGGCGCAGGCACCGGCCTGGACGATGAAATGGCGCCCGGGCGCATCAGCGATCTGCGCCAATCCGGCGCGGTGGCGTTTCGCGTTGAGTTCAGCGGCGCGCCGCCGGGCGCCGAGCAGCGCTACTGGCGCGGCCCGGTGTTGTGGCTTACCGACGGCGTAACCTGGTCGCCGGGCGCAAACACGGCGGCGGCGGTGCAGGTTTCGGTGAGCGGCGAACCGGTCAGCTACGACGTGACGCTGGAGGCGCACAACCGCAAGTGGCTGTTCGCGCTCGACATCCCCGCCTCGGCGCCGGACATCGGTCGCATCACGGACGATTTACAACTGCTGGCCCATGAGCCGGTGAAAAATCGCGTGCGTTATAAGGTGGCCTCGTACACGCAGTATCACAACGGCATGGCTGCACCAAACAGTCTGCGCCGCGCCTTGCAACTGCCGCCGGACGCCAATCCGCGGCTGCGCGCGCTGGCCGAATCATGGCGCGCGGAAATTGCCGATGATGAAAAACTGATGCGGCGCGCGCTGGAATTTTTCCGCGATGAGCCGTTTTATTACACCCTGAAACCCCCGCCGCTGGCTGACAAACCGCACCCCATGGATGAATTCTTATTCAACACCCGGCGCGGTTTTTGCGAACATTATTCATCCGCCTTCGCCATGCTGATGCGCGCGGCGGGCATCCCCGCGCGCGTGGTGCTGGGTTATCAGGGCGGCGAGATGAACCCGCTCGGCGATTACATGATCGTGCGCCAGTCCGACGCGCACGCCTGGACCGAGGTGTGGCTGGGAGAAAAGGGCTGGGTGCGCGTAGATCCCACCGGCATGATCCCGCCCGCGCGCGTCGAAATCACCACCGACGTTGCGGCGCAGCTCGCCGAAGTTACGCCGCTCATAGACCTCGCTCAGGCGGCAGTGCTGGTCAATGCCTGGCAAAAAATGCGCTTCGGCTGGGACGCCGTCAACAACGCCTGGAATCTGTGGGTGCTGGGCTACAATGCCACGCGCCAGCAGCAGCTTTTCACCCGGTTCGGACTCGATACCTGGATTAAACTGGGCATGGGCCTGCTCGCCGCACTGGGGCTGCCGTTTCTCCTGGTTGCGGCTTACATGCCGTTGCGTCGCGGCGCCCGGCCTGATCCCGCTGTCCTGCTCTATCAACGGTTCTGCGCCAAGCTCGCGCGCGCGCGCATCGTGCGCCGGCCCAATGAAGGCCCGCTCGACTTCGCCTTGCGCGTAGCACGCCTGCGCCCCGAGCTTGCGCCGCAAACCAACCTCATCACCGCGCTTTACTGCGCGCTGCGCTACAGCCCGACGCCTCAGGCGCAAGCCCTGCATCAACTGCGCCGGTTCGTGCGGACGTTCCGCGTTTAACCGCTCTTCCCTTGCAGACGATTTCCGTATAAAGTATAAGGGCATTGACCCGGCGTTACACTGCCAAGGAGCAGGGCCGCAGGAAGCGTGGATACACCCGACGTCCACTTTTAAAAGGAGGTTGTATCGTGAGCGACGATGACCTGGTGCCCATCGCACTGCTGATCTTTACCTTTGTGTTTTTCGCCTTCACCATGTAGTCACCGCCCGCCCGGCGGGCTCTACCGGCCCCGCCGGGCGGGGTGCGCTTCCATGCGGTATCCTGTCTTGCATGGAGAGTATCATACTGCCCGCCTCCGACCTGGAGCTGCTTGCGCAGTGCAAGATGGATACCTTCCGCGCGCGCGGCAAGGGCGGCCAACACGTAAACAAAACCGAGAGCGCGGTGCGCCTCACCCACCGACCCACCGGCATCGTGGTCAGCGCGCAGCAGGAGCGCAGCCAGTATCTGAACAAGCGCGCCTGCATTCAGAAGCTGCGCGCCAAGGTGGCGCAGTTGAATTACCGGCCGCCGAGGCGCGTCAAAACCAGAATGCCGAAGGGGGCTAGAGAAAAAATCCTGCAAAGCAAGGCCCGGCGGGCGCGCAAGAAGCGTTTGCGCGCCAAACCCGGCGCCCTGGACTGAGCCTATCGATACAGAAGCGAGCGAACCGGCGCGAAGCCGCGCCGTTGCTTGATTGACGGAAAACCAATGCCGATCATGGGCACATTCTTGGGCACACTTTTTGAAGTCATGCCCCCATTTTGCCCCATCGCTATGCCCGCCGTCCCGCCGCGGCGAAGTCAGTCTGCACCTTGCGCTGAGCGCAGGAGACGGTGTCTTTGCTCACGGCGCTGCCGGGAAGCGCTTTCGCCACGGAATACATCTATCGCGACCTGATCGGCAACACGCTCCCGCCGCAGAAATGCGCGGCGAGAGCCGAAGCCGAAGCGGCCGCGTCCAAGGACTACAATCTGAAAAAGCACGCCAGGATATTCTGCGAATCCCAGGGCTATGGCTGGCACGTCGAACAGCGCAAGAGCTCGGGCAAGCTGGTCTGCGAGGAATGCGGCGAAGGCAGTGACAAGGACCGGTTCCACTGCCACATGGAAGACGTGGTCGTACAATGCAAGCGGATCAAACCCGGCACTATCGGCCTGATCCCCGGCCAGGGATGATCGCCCCTCCCCCTTCGAATCGAGAGGGCTGCCGCCAGCGGCAAGAGGCGTCAATTCGGGAAAACTCTGTTGCCTTGGGTGGGGGCCGTACGTATACTGGCCGCCGAGCTGTAACCTGCTCTTTCTCTTGAAGACCAGACGTATAACATTATCTGGAGGACACTAAAGATGCGTTGGGAAAAACCGAGCTACAACGACATGCGCTTCGGCTTCGAAGTCACCATGTACATCTACAACCGTTAATCCCAAACGGTTGTGCGAAAGCGGGGTTCGATCATTCGAGCCCCGTTTTCGTTTGCGCGGCAGCATAAACCTCTTAAAGCTTCCTTATGATCATTCGTGTGCTCGGCGCCGGCGCCGGCGGCGGGTTCCCGCAGTGGAACTGCCGATGCGACAATTGCCGACGCTTCCGGGAAAACAAGCTCAACGCCCGAGGCCGCACCCAATCCTCGATCGCGATCAGCGCCGACGGCAGGCGCTGGGTGCTGTTCAACGCCTCGCCCGACATCCGTGGCCAGCTCGAAGCCTTTCCAGCCAGCCATCCGCGCGAGGGCGTCCGCGACACCGGCATCCACGCCATCGTGCTGATCGACAGCCAGATCGACCATACCACGGGGCTTTTGATGCTGCGCGAATCCACCCGCCCGCTGCAAGTCTATTGCAGCGAGATGGTGAAGCAGGACCTCTCCTCCGGCTTTCCGCTGTTCCGGATGCTGGAGCACTATTGCGGCGTGGAACACCATCCCGTTCCGCTGGATGGCGGCAGCTTCACGATCCCCGGCATCGAAGGCTTGAAATTCTCGACCCACTCGCTGAAAAGCAAGGCGCCGCCCTATTCGCCCCACCGCCACGATCCGCACGAGGGCGACAACATCGGCGTGATCGTCGAAAACTTAAGAAACGGCCGCAAGCTCTACTACGCGCCGGGCTTGGGCGAGATCGAACCGCACGTCCGCGCGGCCATGGAAGCGGCGGACTGCCTGCTGGTCGACGGCACCTTCTGGCGCGAAGACGAGATGCACCACGCCGGCATCTGCGACAAGCTGGCGCGGGAGATGGGCCATTTGCCGCAATCCGGCGACGGCGGCATGCTGGAATTCCTGAACGCCTTGGCCGAGCCCCGCAAGGTCTTGATCCACATCAACAACACCAACCCGATTCTGGATGAAGATTCGCCAGAGCGTCAGGCCCTGACCGAAGCCGGGGTCGAAGTCGCCTACGACGGTTTGGAAATCGTTTTGTGAGGAATCCCATGAGCCAAGACACGACCCCCTGGAACCGCGACGAATTCGAAGCCAGGCTGCGCGCGAAGGACAAGTTCTATCACATCCATCATCCCTACCACGTGATGATGGCGAACGGCGAACTGAATCGGGAGCAGATCCAGGGCTGGGTGGCGAACCGCTTCTATTACCAGCTCGCCATTCCGCGCAAGGATTCGGCCATCATGGCCAACTGTCCGGACCGGGAAACCCGCCGCAAGTGGATGCAGCGGGTGATGGATCACGACGGCTACGGTGACGACCCCGGCGGGATCGAAGCCTGGATACAGCTCGGCATCGCCTGCGGCCTGAGCCGGGAGGACCTCACCTCGCTCAAGCACGTGCTGCCCGGCGTGCGTTTCGCAGTCGACGCCTACGTCAACTTCGCCCGCACCGCCGCCTGGCAGGAAGCCGCCTGTTCCTCGCTGACCGAGCTGTTCGCGCCGACCATCCACAAGCAGCGCCTGGCCGGCTGGCCGGACCTGTACCCCTGGATCGCCGCCGACGGCCTGGCTTATTTCCGCAAGCGGGTCACCCAGGCCAGCCGCGAGGTCGAGCACGGCATCGAAATCACGCTGGATCATTTCAAGACCCGCGCACAGCAGGAACGGGCGCTGGAAATCCTCCAGTTCAAGCTCGACATCCTGTGGTCGATGCTGGATGCCATGTACCTGGCCTACGTCGACAAAAAGCCGCCCTATTTCAACATCGCCTGATCCGCATGAGCCTGCAAGCCGATACCCTGCTGGAAATCTCGCCTCTGCTGCGCCTGCAATGGGAAGAAGCCCAGCAGCGCCACGTCATGCTCTACCCCGAGGGGATGATCGAACTGAACGAAACCGCCGCGGCGATCCTGGAACTTTGCGACGGACAGAACAATCTCACCAGCATCGTGGAAAAGCTCGAACAGAAGTACGAGGCTTCCGGAATCGAACCGGATGTGCGCGAAATGCTCGAAAGCGCCCTGAACAATGGCTGGATCAGAGAAATCATCCCTCAGTAAACCGCGCTGGCTGCTGGCGGAACTGACCTATGCCTGCCCGCTGCAATGCCCCTATTGCTCCAACCCGCTGGATTACGCCCGCTTAGGAAATGAACTGAGCACCGAGGAATGGAAGCGGGTGCTGAGCGAGGCCCGCGCGCTCGGCGCCGTGCAGCTCGGACTTTCCGGCGGCGAACCGCTGACTCGCCGCGACCTGGCCGATATCGTCGCCCACGCCCGCCAGCTCGGCTATTACACCAACCTCATCACCTCCGGCTACGGCCTGGACGATGCCCGCATCGCCGAGCTGAAATCGGCCGGCCTCGACCACATCCAGGTCAGCATCCAGTCGCCGGAAAAGCTGCTGAACGATAAGCTCGCAGGCACCGCGTCCTTCGAGCACAAGCTCGACGTCGCCCGCTGGGTAAAGCAGCACGGCTATCCCATGGTGCTGTGCGTGGTGATCCACCGCCAGAACATCCACCAGATGCGGCAGATCCTGGCGATGGCGGAGGAACTCGGAGCGGATTACCTGGAACTGGCCAATACCCAGTATTACGGCTGGGCGCTGCTCAACCGGGACCATCTGCTCCCGACCCGCGAACAATTCGCCGAAGCCGAGGCGATCGCGCAAAGCTACAAGGAAAAAGTCAAGGGACGGATGAAGATCTACTACGTCGTCCCGGACTACTATGAAGACCGGCCCAAGGCCTGCATGAACGGCTGGGGCACGACCTTCCTCACCATCGCGCCGGACGGCATGGCCCTCCCCTGCCACGCCGCCCGCGAACTGCCGGGCCTCGACTGCCCCAACGTGCGGGACTTCGGGGTGCGCGAAATCTGGTACGAATCGGAAGCCTTCAACCGCTTCCGCGGCTACGGCTGGATGAAGGAGCCCTGCCGCAATTGCCCGGAGAAGGAAAAGGATTTCGGCGGCTGCCGCTGCCAGGCCTATCTCATGACCGGCGACATGACCGATGCCGACCCGGTTTGCAGCAAATCCCCGCACCACCATCGGGTCGCGGAAGCCATCGCCTCGGCCCAAGCACCGGCGGCGGACCAGCCGCTGGTGTTCCGCAACGCCAGGAACTCGAAGGCCTTGACTGGCTGAGCGGCTACCGGCTCAGCCCTCCGGGCTCATCAGATCGAACACCATCAGGACGTGCTTGCCGGTCTTGGTGTTGGTGGCCTTGAAAGTCGCGACGTCGTTCTCCATGCTGACGCATTCGATTTCCACCGGGGGATCGTCGTGCTCGCTCGCCGGAATCTCGAGCCGTTCGAGCAGGTCCGCGTCTTCCTCTTCCGTCAGCTCCATGTCGCCGTGTTTGTCGATTCTCATGTCTTTACCTTCCAATTTCCGAAATCAATTGGCGCAGCGACGCATGCCAGCCTTGGTGCGCCCGTAGCGGACGAAATGACCGTTGCGGAAGACCGCAGCGCCGACCCGCAGTCAAGATCGACGCCGTCACAACGACTTCCATCGCAAAAACAGACGCTGACTCCACCATAGGCTTCTCAGGCGCTGCTTGTTCAGCGTTTCCATAGGCCAGAGGCTGACCGAGCAAAAACGGATAGCAGGGTGTTGATAAACCCTGTTTATCAACACCCTGCGGTGCGGTGCAGGGAGGCACCGCCATTTTTCAAACACTTCCGTGTTTGAAAAATGAAGCAAAGCAAAAATCGCATTTTTGCTTTGCGTGGTTGATAAAGTCCAGGATGGACTTTATCAACACCCTGATAGAGCCCCGCCGTCGATGCAGCGTGGCAAGCGCCATGGCCTTGGCCCTGATACCGCAACGCCGCCTCGATGAGCCACGCCACGGTCCGCTGATCAGCCAGCCCCCGGGCCGCCAACCGAACCAGCCGCTGCGATTGTTTCCGCGTTCCCTTCTTCAATGCCACCAGCGATCCACCTATACGGCCCACTGCTCTGATAGCTGCGCCGCCTGTTCAAGCACCGTCTGGGTTGCCTTCTCCTGCTTATCGGGCGGATAGCCGTACTTGCGGAGAATGCGTTTGACGATGACGCGCAGTTGGGCGCGGACGTTTTCGCGCACGCTCCAGTCGATGGTGACGTTCTTCCTCACGGTCTCCACCAGCTCGCGGGCGATCTTCACCAGCGTCGGCTCGCCGATGAGGGCCGCTGTCTCGCCTCGGAGTCGAGCTTCTACCGCATCCTGCGCGAAGGCAATCAATTGGTGCACCGAGGGCGTGCGCGCACGCCATGCTCCCGTGCGGCGCCGCGCCACTGCGCGTGCTCGCCGAACGAGCTGTGGGCCTGGGACATCGCCTACCTGCCGGGGCCGATCCAGGGGATGTTCTTCTTCCTCTACCTCGTGCTCGATGTCTACTCGCGGAAGATCGTGGCGCACGAGGCGCACGAGGTGGAATCGGCCGAGCTCGCCGCCCGCCTCATCGAGCAGGCGGTGGCGCGCGAAGGCAACGCGGGCCGCCCGCTCGTGATCCACCCGGACAACGGCAGCCCCATGAAGGGCTCGACGTACCTCGCCAAGCTCGCCGAGCTCTGGCTCAAGCCCTCCTACAGCCGCCCCGGCGTGAGCGACGACAACGCGTACGCCGAGAGCCTCTTCCGCACGTGCAAGTACCGCCCCGAGTTCCCGGGCGCGTTTGCCACCCTGGAGGAAGCGCGAGCGTGGATGCTCGCCTTCACGCGCTGGTACAACCACGAGCACAAGCACCGCAATCTCAAGTTCGTCAGCCCCGCCGAGCGTCATCACGGCGAAGATCAGGCGATCTTCGCCAGGCGCCTCGCCGTCTACGAGCAGGCGCGCGCCAAACACCCGACGCGCTGGAGCGGACGGATCCGCAACTGGTCGCTGCCGAACGAAGTGTGGCTGAACCGCCCTGCCGAGGAAAGCGTGTTACGCGAGGCGGCGTAGTGAATCCGAGCGACAACTACCTTGACAGCCGCCGAAATCAATAAACCACGATTTGAAGAGCGCCCGCGCCATGGCCTCCAGCGTTTCGTTCATCCGCCGGTTCAGTTCGATCTTGTCGTCCAGCGTGCCGAGGATGTGGGCGATGGCGTGTTGTTCGGGAAGGGGCGGAATAGGAACAATGCACTCCGCGATGTCGCTCGGGCTCACGGATGGATAGGCTGTCTTTTCCTCCGCGATCGACGCGAGGTAGTCAATGAGCGGATCGCTTGTCGCGACGTAGTACAGGAACCGGGGGCCCGCCACAGCGGGCTTCGCTCTGAGAACTGCAAATCCTGTTGACACAATGAGGTTGTCGCGAGCATCTCGCTCTCGCAGAAACGCGTAGGCTCGATTTCCAGGACGCACCGTGGAAAGAATTGTGTCATTCGGCCGCACGATCCGCTTCGCCCTACTTGGGGCATCTGCAACGGACACATCAACCGCCCTTCCGACAACACCTGCGGTAACGTTCGCAATGTCCAGGTAGGCGATCACCGCGTGAGGATAGCCATTGCCGATCTGCTCAGGGTTCAGAGAGGCAAGCGTGTCGAGCCGGTCCGCCATTCAGCCGTGCGGAAGGTCATCTTCATCGAGCCCGAACGCTGAGATGCTAAACGCCATACCCCTGCTCCTTCAGATTCCTTGCGATCGCGGCATCGAGCTTCGCGGCCTCCGCCTGCTGCTCGTGAAGCTGCCTGTCTGCGTACTTGCCTGCGCGCAGCGCGCAAGCAGGCCACGCACGGGCGGGCGCCACAAGCCGCTGCGTCTTCATTTCTCCTCCCAAGGCGCAAAACCGATGGGGCGCTTCTTCTTCGACTCGGGCGGCGTCATCAGCTCGCGGATGGCGTCGAACACGACCTTGAACTGGGCGTCGTACTTCTTCTCAAGCACTGCGAGCTTGCGGGCAAGTTCCGCGTTCGAAGCGAGCATCTGCCGCAGTCGCACGAAGGCGCGCATGATCTCGATGTTGACCAGCACCGCGCGGCGGCTGTGCAGAATGCTGGAGAGCATCGCCACGCCCTGCTCGGTGAAGGCGTAGGGCGGATACTTGATATTCTGGCCCCGCTTCAAGATCACAGATTGTGATCTTGAAGGGTTCGAACCGTGCCCTTTCAAGATCACAGATTGTGATTTCAAGACGGACGTTTCCTCCCAGGTTAACTGAAACATGAAATCCCCCGGAAAACGCTCGATGTTTCGCTTGACGGCCTGGACGAGAGCGCGAGGTTCGACCTCGTAGAGTTCGGCCAGGTGCGCACTGAGCATGACCTTTTGTCCACGAATGAGAAAGATGCGCGACTCGATGCGTTCCAGTGGAACGACCGTCCGGTTATCTGCCATGAACGAGTTCCTTCTGGTTCTCGATGTCGCATTTTGCGACATCGAGATTGCCTTCCATGTAGCCCATCGCGATGACGTCCTTACCCGTTTTCGCTCTTTTCTCCATATCCCAGGTTCCTTAGGTTGTCTCGGATGACTTTTTCCAGTCTGGCCGATTCGGCAAACTGCGCCTCCAACTCCTTCGTCAACCGCGCCATCTTCTCCTCGAATGGTTCTCCATCGTCCTCCTGCGCCTCGGCACCGACGTAACGGCCCGGTGTGAGCACGTGCCCGTGCTTGCGGATGTCGTCGAGGGTGGCGGATTTGCAGAAGCCAGGGATGTCTTTGTATTCGATTACCCCCTCTCCCCCAAGGGGGAGAGGGGATTTGGTGGTGCCCTCTCCCGCAAGGGGAGAGGGAGAAATCTTTTCTCCGCGCCAGGCGTGGTAGGTGTTGGCGATGCGCGCAATCTCTTCGTCGGTCAGCTCGCGGTGGGTGCGGTCTACTAGCCTGCCCATTTTCCTTGCATCTATAAACAGAACCTCTCCTCTCCGATCCCTCAAGCGATGGGCAGGCCCCTCACCCCGACCCTCTCCCAGTGGGAGAGGGTGGCGCGAAGCGCCGGGTGAGGGTTGCCCGCGCTTGTCGCGGGCAATAAACCAGAGGCAGGCCGGAATCTGCGTCGAGTAAAAGATCTGGCCAGGCAGGGCCACCATGCAATCCACGAGATCGGCCTCGATGATGCTGCGGCGGATGTCGCCCTCGCCGGACTGGTTCGAGGACATGGAGCCGTTGGCGAGCACGAAGCCGGCGACGCCGGTGGGCGCAAGGTGGTGAATGATGTGCTGCACCCAGGCGAAATTGGCGTTGCCCGCGGGCGGCGCGCCGAATTGCCAGCGCTTGTCGTCGCGCAGGCGCTCGCCGCCCCAGTCGCTCACGTTGAACGGGGGATTGGCGAGGATGAAGTCAGCCTTGAGGTCCGGGTGGCGGTCGTTGTGGAAGGTGTCGCCGTGCTCGATTCGCCCCTCGATGCCGCGGATGGCAAGGTTCATCTTGGCGAGCCGCCAGGTGGTGTAGTTGCTCTCCTGCCCGAAGATGCTGATGTCCGTGAACTTGCCGCCGTGGGCGGCGATGAATTCCTCGGATTGCACGAACATGCCGGAGGAGCCGCAGCAAGGGTCGTATACACGGCCTTTGTAGGGCTCGAGCATCTCGACCAGGAGCTTGACCACACAGCGGGGCGTGTAGAACTCGCCGCCCTTCTTGCCCTCGGCACTCGCGAACTGCGAAAGAAAGTATTCGTACACGCGCCCTAACAGATCAAACGCACCGCGTTTGATCTGTCCCTCACCCGGCCTTCGGCCACCCTCTCCCACTGGGAGAGGGGTTGGGGGTGAGGGTTGACGCAAGTCAATGTTGCTGATGAGGTCTATCAACTGGCCGAGGCGCGTCTTGTCGAGCGCCGGGCGGGCGTACTCCTTGGGGAGCACGCCCTTTAGTGAAGCGTTGTCGCGCTCGATGCCGGTCATGGCGTCGTCCACGAGCTGGCCGATAGTGGACTGCTTGGCCTGGGCTTTGAGATGCGACCAGCGCGCCTCGGGCGGCACCCAGAAGATGTTGAGCGCGCGGTACTCGTCCGGGTCCTCG
>JBGFRC010000017.1:0-17206 GCA_041695325.1 Pseudomonadota bacterium | reverse complement strand
ACGGACACGGCGCGTGATTTCATTGACCGCGTGTTCCTGCTCGCCTGGCTGCCGGCCTTGATTCTGGCGCTGCGCTACCGCCGGGCGCTGATCTCGCCCCTGGCGGGCGTGCTGAGCGAGCGCTGGTTGCGCGCCAGCGAACGCATCCTCGGCATGGTGGTGATCACGCTGTTCGCCAGCGCGTTGATAGGGTTGATCGGCTATTTAAATCTTGCCTGGACGCTGGCCGCCTTTGCCGGCTGGTTCCTGCTGGTGCTGACCGGCTGGGGAGTGCTGCGCGGCCTGTTGAACGATTTATTCCGCTGGCTGGAAACCCGCACCCAGCAGCGCGGCGAGGCGCCGCCTTGGCTGTCCAAACTCTACCCCGCGCTGCGCCGCGCCGCACAGGCGTTGCTTGCCGTGGGCGCGCTGTGGCTATTGTTCCGGTTGTTCGGCTGGGACGCGCACTCGCTGCCGGCGCGTTGGGCCAAGACGCTGCTGTTCAGCCCGCTGTTCGAGATCGGCGGCAAACCGCTCACCCTGGCGACCCTGCTGTTCAGCATCGTGTTGCTGGCGCTGCTGTGGCGCGCCGCGCGCCTGACCCGCGAGACCGCATCGCGCTGGCTATCCTACACCGTGGAAGACCCGGGCGCGCGTCACAGCCTGTCCGTGTTCGCGCAATACGCGGTGGCGCTGATCGGCTTCCTCATCCTATTACGCATACTCAATATTGATCTCACCGCCCTTGCCATCATCACCGGCGCGTTGGCGGTGGGTATCGGCTTCGGCCTGCAAAACGTCGCCAACAATTTCATCAGCGGCGTGCTGATCCTGATCGAACGCCCGGTGCGCACCGGCGACACGGTGACCATCGCCGGCAACGAAGGCGACGTCACGCGCATCGGCATTCGCTCACTCAGCCTGCGCACCTCGGAAAACCAGGAAGTCTTTATCCCCAACTCCGAGGTCATCTCGCGCGCCTTCGTCAATTGGACCTATCTGGGCCGGATCGTACGCTGCTGGTTCACCGTGAGCGTGGCCCATCAGAGCGATTTGTCCGCGGCACAGCGCATCCTGCGCGAGGCGCTGATCGCACACCCCGCCGTGTTGCGCGCGCCCGCGCCGGAAGTCTGGCTGGACGATATTGCCGGGGCGGCGGCGATTTTCCGCGCCCACTACTCCCTGGACGTGAGCCAGCACAAACGCGAGGCGGTCAAGTCGGAATTGCTGTTCCAGGTGTGTGAGCGCCTCAAGGACGCGGGCATTCAGATTCAGGCGCCCTCGTTCGCGGCTCAAGCGCGCCCGCAGAGCGAGCACCGATGACCCGGCCCGCGCAACTTTTTTCTGCAGCCAGGGTCTTACATAATGCATACCGCCGGGCTAAAATAAACGGATCTTTTATCACATAAAAATCCATCAGGTATCGTCTGACTTGTTTCGATCATGCACATTATTTAAGCCTTGTCACAGGCAAACCATCAGGAGAATCGTGCTTATGAATAAAATCGCAATCGGTTTAACCGCGGGCGCGCTGGCGCTGGCCGTGGCGGGCTGTCAGACGCCACCCGATAAACAACAGACCGGGGCGGTGGTGGGCGGCGTACTGGGCGGCGTGCTCGGCGCCCAGGTCGGCGAAGGCAGTGGCAAAACCGCGGCCATCATCGCCGGCACCCTGGTCGGCGCCTTGATCGGTGGCGAGATCGGCAAATACATGGATCAAACCGACCAGTTGAAAGCGCAGCAGGCGCTGGAAACCAACAAGACCGGCCAGGTTTCTTCCTGGCACAACCCGGATACCGGGCGCGACGTGAGCTTCACCCCAACGCGCACCTACCAGGCCGCCGGAGACCAATATTGCCGTGAATACACCACTACCGTCACCATAGGCGGCAAAAAAGAGAGCGCGTTTGGTACCGCCTGCCGCCAGCCTGACGGCAGCTGGCAAGTGGTCAACTGAAGCACGCGGCCAAACCACGCGCCCCTCGTCACGAGGGGCGCGGTCTTATAATAACAGCAATATTCTCAACCAGCCCTTCGCATCCTCAATTTCCGCCGCGCACAGTGTGTGCGGCATGGGGTAGCTGCGCCACGTCACCGGAAACCCCAGCGCTTTTAACCTCCGGCAGGACGCCTCGCCCAGCGCGAGCGGAATCACGGCATCTCCCGTGCCGTGCGCCAGCAGGATGGGCATATCTTTGTTGGCCAGATGCGCCTCGGCCGGCAATGTTTCCATAAGCGGCAGGTAGCCGGAGAGCGCGACCGTCCCGGCCAGACGCTCCGGATAACGCAACGCCGTGTGCAGGGCGATAGCCCCGCCCTGCGAAAATCCCGCCAGCACGATGCGCGACGCGGGCATGCCGCGTTCCACTTCGCGCCGGATCAGCGCGCGTAATTGTTGTTCCGATTCCCGTATTCCGGCTTCATCCTGACCCGCGCCGAAGTCCGCGCCAAGAACATCGTACCAGGCGCGCATACGGTAACCGCCGTTAATCGTCACCGGCCTGACCGGGGCGTGCGGGAACACAAAGCGCACGCCCGGAAGATCGAGTTCGGCCGCCAGCGGCGCAAGGTCATGTCCGTCCGCACCCAGGCCGTGCAGAAAAATCACGCTGGCCGTAACAGGGCCGGATGGGTTAATCTCAACCGCGGGCAGTTGCTCCGACATGAACGGATTACAGGATGAGCGAAGGGACGTGGTTTTGTTATATCTTGAAATGCGCCGACGGCAGCCTTTACACCGGCGTCACCACCGAGCCGGAGCGCCGCACACGCCGGCACAATGAAGGCCTGGGCGCCAAGTATACACAAGCGCGCAGGCCGGTAAAATTGGTGTACTGCGAACCCGCGCGCAACCGGTCACAGGCGCTGCGACGCGAACATGAAATCAGAACCCTGCCGCGTTCGGGCAAGCTCGCCCTCATCCGCACCGGGCCATGAATACCTGCTCATTGTGCGCCGCTACCGCCAATCTTCCTTGGCAATGGCCGCCTGCTTAAGTATTTTGGCGAACAGGTCAACGCCTATTTCGCGTCTATGAGGATTTGGAATAGTCAGCCTCACTCCTGATAATCCGTACAGCCTCCGTTATCCTACAACCGGCCTGACCTTGCTTGCCGCCAGCTTGGCGCGGGCGCGTGCTTCGTCAATGGTTTTGCCGCTCGCCAGCGCCACGCCCATGCGGCGTTTTACAAACGATTCGGGCTTGCCGAACAGGCGCAGGTCCGCGCCCGGCACGCGCAGGGCCTCATCCACGCCCTCGAAGGCGATGCCCTTGGCTTCCAAACCGCCGTAGATCACGGCGCTGGCGCCGGGTGATCTCATCTCGACTGAAACCGGCAGGCCCAGAATCGCGCGCGCGTGAATCTCAAATTCGCTTTGAACCTGTGAAACCATGGTCACCATGCCGGTGTCGTGCGGACGCGGGCTGACTTCAGAAAACCATATCTGATCGCCTTTGACAAACAGCTCTACGCCGAAGATGCCGCGGCCGCCCAGATTGTCCGTCACCTTTTTGGCAATGCCGCGCGCCGCGGCGAGCGCGGCCGGACTCATGGGCTGCGGCTGCCAGCTCTCCACGTAATCGCCTTTCACCTGCACGTGGCCGATGGGCTCGCAGAAAAAGGTTTCGATTGCGCCTGGCGCGCTCACCGCGCGCGCGGTGAGCAAGGTGATTTCATAATCGAACTCAATCACACCCTCGACTATCACCTTGCCCAAGCCCACGCGCGCACCGCTTTGCGCGTAGTTCCACGCGGTTTCGAGCTCTTGCGCCGTCTTGATGAGCGATTGGCCCTTGCCGGAAGACGACATGACGGGCTTGATGATGCAGGGGTAGCCAGTTTTTTTATCAATCGCATCACGCAATTCGGCCAGGCTGGAGGCGAAGGCGTAAGGCGAGGCAGGCAGGCCCAATTGCTCCGCCGCGAGGCGGCGGATGCCTTCGCGGTTCATGGTAAGCTGCGCGGCGCGCGCGGTGGGGATGACCTCCGCCAGGCCCTCGCGCTCGAACTCGACCAGTGTATCGGTGGCGACGGCCTCGATCTCCGGTACGACGAGGTGCGGCTTTTCCTGCTGCACCAGTTTTTTCAGCGCCGCGCCGTCCGTCATGTTCATCACGTACGCGCGATGCGCCACCTGATGCCCCGGCGCATTCGCATAGCGATCCACCGCGATCACTTCCACGCCCAGGCGTTGCAAAGCTATAATGACTTCCTTGCCCAGCTCTCCAGCGCCCAGCAGCATGACGCGCATGGCGGAGGGGCTGAGCGGCGTGCCGATACGCATTATTTGCCGGAATAGCGCAAACGCGTGCCGTGCAGGAGCGAAAGGGTGATTTCATCGGCGCTCAGCTCCCTGGGGAAATACGCGCCGGAGATACGCGCGCCGTTGATGCTCGCGCCTTCCAGTTTGCAGGTGGACAAGTCCAAGCCGCGCAAATCGGTCTGGCGGAAGTAGCTGTGGCTGAAGTCAAGGCCACTGGCGTCCAAGCCGCGCAAATCCAAACCGCGGAAGTCGCAGTATGTCAGGTCGCACTTTTCTCCGTGCGCCTTGCGCGAATTGAAGTCGGCGATTCTGCCTTCGCGCAGCAGCAGGTACATCGGGTCTTTTTTGACTTCGGGCTTTTTGTTCACGTGTGCCTCCTATTTGCGGAACAACCACAGCAGGATGGAGATAACGATGCTGATGATGATTGAGCTGGTGACGGGAAAATAAAAACGCGTGCCGTTGCGCTCGAACGCAATATCGCCCGGCAATTTGCCGAGGCCCAGCTTGCTGATCCAGGGCCAGAGCAGGCCGATCAATATCAACACTGCGCCCAGGACGATCAGCCAGCGCAGCATGGTTTATGGAATTTTGCGCACACCGCTTGGCGTGCCGAGCAGCAGCAGGTCGGCCGGGCGCAGCGCGAACAGGCCGTTGGTGACCACGCCGGGGATATTGTTCAGTTCCGCCTCCAGCCTGGGCGGGTCGAGTATTTGCAGGCCGCGCACATCGAGTATGACGTTGCCGTTGTCGGTGATGAAGTTCTCGCGCAACACCGGCGTGCCGCCGAGCTTCACCAGTTGCCGCGCCACGAAGCTGCGCGCCATGGGGATCACTTCAATGGGCAAGGGGAAGGCGCCGAGCACGTCCACCAGCTTGGATTCATCCGCGATGCAGATGAATTT
Source organism: Pseudomonadota bacterium (assembly GCA_041695325.1). Taxonomy (GTDB): domain Bacteria; phylum Pseudomonadota; class Gammaproteobacteria; order SURF-13; family SURF-13; genus SURF-13. The sequence goes on along the minus strand of JBGFRC010000017.1, from coordinate 12,059 downwards.
GCGGCTTGCGCTGGCGACGATCTTTTCGCGCGTGAGCGCGCCTCCGCCGCCTTTAATAAGGTGCAGATGCCGGGTCGCCTCGTCCGCCCCGTCCACGTATACGGATAAATCGCCGGTGTCGTTGAGATCAAGCACACGAATACCGCAACCCTTTAAACGCTCCGCGGTCGCCTTGGAGCTCGCCACCGCGCCTTCGATTTTGTGTTTGACGGCGGCCAGTGCGTCTATAAAGGCATTGGCCGTGGAGCCGGTGCCGACGCCGATCACCTCGCCGGTCTGTACATAGTCCAGCGCGGCCTTGGCCACCGCGATTTTCATTTCGTCCTTGGTCATGGATTCATGTCCCGGTGTTTTGCAAAAGCCTAAGAATACCCGTAATGCGCGCAATAAAGAAGCCCTGCTGTTACAATAGCTTACTACATGAAGCAGTATGTCGAAAAAATCACTCAGGCGCGTGTCTATGACGTGGCGCAGAAAACGCCGCTCGATCTCGCGCCCGGATTGTCGCGCCGCCTGCATAACTGCGTGCTGCTGAAGCGCGAGGATTTGCAGCCGGTGTTTTCCTTCAAGCTGCGCGGGGCGTACAACAAAATCGCCCACCTCGGCGCGGAGCAACTGCAACACGGCGTCATCACCGCCTCGGCGGGTAATCACGCGCAGGGCGTGGCGCTGGCCGCGCAGCGGCGCGGCATCAAGGCGCTGATCGTGATGCCCAAGACCACGCCGGAGATCAAGGTGGAGTCGGTGCGCAACCTGGGTGCGGAGATCGTGCTGCACGGCAACAGCTACGACGACGCCTATGAGTACACCATGAAGCTGGTGCAGGAGCGGTGCATGACCTTCATCCATCCCTACGATGACCCGGAGGTGATCGCCGGGCAAGGCACGGTGGGCATGGAGATTTTGCAGCAGCACGCCGGGCCCCTGCACGCGATCTTCGTGCCGGTGGGCGGCGGCGGCTTGATCGCGGGGGTGGCGGCCTATGTGAAGCAATTGCGCCCGGAGATCAGGGTCATCGGCGTGGAGCCGGATGATGCGGCGTGTCTGTACGAAGCGCTGCGTGTGAAGCGGCGCGTGGTGCTGGATCAGGTGGGCATCTTCGCTGACGGCGTGGCAGTGCGCCAGGCCGGAGAGGAGCCGTTTCGCGTCGCTCAAGCGTGCGTGGACGAAGTGATTTTAGTGACCACCGATGAAATCTGCGCCGCGATCAAGGACATCTTCGACGACACGCGCTCCATCGTGGAGCCCGCGGGGGCGCTGGCCGTGGCGGGGCTGAAAAAATACCTGGTGCGTGAACGGTTGCGCGATAAAAACCTGGTGGCGATCAACAGCGGCGCTAACATGAACTTCGACCGCCTGCGCCACGTCGCGGAGCGCGCCGAGATCGGCGAGCAGCGCGAGGCCCTGCTCGCCGTCACCATACCGGAGCAGCCGGGCAGCTTCCGCGAATTCTGCGAAGCCATCGGCAACCGCTCCATCACCGAGTTCAATTACCGCTATCACGAACCCAAAGAGGCGCACGTGTTCGCGGGCGTGCAGATGCACGACGGACCGGCGGAAAAGGAAAGGCTGGCGGCGAAGTTGCGCGCCAAGGGTTATCCGGTGCTGGATATAACCGACAATGAAATGGCCAAGATGCACATCCGCTACATGGTGGGCGGGCACAGTAACAACAAGGTGCCGCATGAAATCCTGTACCGCTTCGAATTTCCGGAGCGGCCCGGCGCACTGCTGCATTTTCTAAACCGCATCGGGCAACGCTGGAACATCAGCCTGTTCCACTACCGCAACCACGGCGCCGCCTACGGCCGCGTGCTGATCGGCGTGCAGGTGCCGCCCGCGCAGCGGAACGCGTTTCAGGATTTCCTGAATGAGATCGGCTATCGCTATTACGCCGAGGAAAACAACCCGGCCTATCAGTTGTTCCTGGGCTAGCAGGCTGTTGAGAAACAGCCTGCGTGCGGTGCAGGGAAGAGCGTAGCGAAGGGTTCCACCGCCATTTTTCAAGCACGCTTTATGTGCTTGAAAAATGAAGCAAAGCGAAAATGACACTTTTCGCTTTGCGAGTTGAAAAAGCCCATGGAAGGGCTTTTTCAACAACCTGCTAGGCGGGATTAAGCCAGTTGTTGAGATACACCACCATGTTGTAAAGCAGGATGCCGAGCGCCGCCAGCCCGCACACGATGATGACGGCGGCGAGAAACATGGCGAATATTCCGCGAAAATCGCGCACGATTACTTTCCTTGAGCAACCTCAACGCGCAGCCCAGCCTGGCAGTGCGGGCAGTATTTCCACAGCGGCGCGCGCTCGTTCGGCTCCAGTGCGAGGCTGAACTCTTTGCCGCACGAGGCGCAGCGGCCGTTCAAGGCGCGGCTGGCCTCGCTTGTCCGATAACGCTGCATGCCCAGCACCACGCCCGCGATGGAAAATCCCGGCACCAGAAACCAGTGCAGGCCGATGATCGGCACGGACAGCAGCGCCAGCGCCCAGCAAAGCGCCCACGCCTTGAGTGCGCGCGCAGTGCGCTCGCTAGGGCCGTAAACCGCGCCCAACATGACGCCGCCGGAATATTGGCCGTCACGGCCGGTCAGTGTCACGGCTTGCTCACGAGGAACGGGCATAAAATGATTTTTTACGGGCCGGAAAATCGCCTTCTAGTGTATCATGAGCGTGATTAATCCATCCTCCGCAGGACCGGAACGCATGCGCACCCTAGCCAAAGTCACCGCCGGGATTGCCGGCGTCGTCCTGCTCGTCATCGTGGGCGGCGGCGCGCTGCTGCTGTTTTTCGATCCCAACGATTATAAGCCGGAGATCATTGCCCTGGTGAAGGAGCGCACCGGGCGCGAACTGAGCATTCCCGGCAAGATCAGCCTGACGGTGTTCCCCTGGCTCGGCGTAAAGCTGGGCGAGGCGCGGCTCAGCAACGCGCCGGGCTTCGGCGATCAGCCCTTCGTGGCCCTGCAATCCGCGCAACTGCGCGTGAAGCTGCTGCCCCTGCTTAAAAAGCAGGTGGAGCTGGGTACGGTTTCCGTGAGCGGACTCACGCTCAACCTGGCCAAGGACAAATCGGGCAAAACCAACTGGGCTGGCTTGGCGGGCGAGGAGAAAGACAAGGCGCGCCCGGCACAGCTCAGCGCGCTCGCCATCGGCGGCATGGACATGACCGACGCGACTATTGTATGGGACGACAAATCGAGCGGCGTACGCTATACCTTCAATAAACTCACCTTGCGTAGCGGCGCGCTGGCGGACAAAAAACCGTTCGGCATCAAACTGGCGTTCGGCCTGGAGAGTGCGCCGCTGCGCGGGCGCTTTGCGCTCGACGGCGAGGGCCGCATTGATCTCGCCGCGGCAAGCTATCAGCTCACCGACGCCAAACTCACTATGGAAATCGAGCGCGGCAAGGAACGGTTGGCCGAACTCAGCGCCGAGCTCGATGCCGCGCTGCCGCAGCAAACGCTGGCGCTGGAGGACATCAAGCTCATCAGCCACGGCCTCGGCGCCAGCGGCGTGCTCAAGGGCGAGAAGCTGCTCGATGCACCGGCCTTCAGCGGCGCGCTCAAGGTGGTCGAATTCAACCCGCGCGAATTGATGAACAGGCTCGGCATCAAACCGCCGCAAACCGCCGATAGCTCGGCATTGACCAAGGCCGCACTGGAGACGCAAATCAGCGCCACCGCGCAACGCATCAACTTCACCAAACTTACCCTGCGTCTGGACGACACTACGGCGACCGGCAGCGTGAACATCAGCAATTTCAGCGCCCCACTGACCGGCTTCAGGCTGGCGCTGAACGAGCTTGACCTGGATCGTTATCTGCCGCCGCCAAATGATGCTAGGATGAAAAATGAAGGCAAGCCCGTCACCCCGGCCGGGGCGGCGGCTGCGGGCGCGGCACTGTTCCCGGTGGAGACTTTGCGCCAGCTCAGTCTCAACGGCGAACTACGCGCCGCCAAGCTGAAGGCGAAGAATCTGCGCCTGAGCGACGCCATCGTCACGCTGGGCGCGAACAATGGCGACATCAAGGTCCCGATGAGCGCGAAGCTGTACGAAGGCAAGTACAACGGCGCAACGCATCTCGATGTGCGCAGCAGAACACCGCTGCTCACGCTGGAGGAATCCCTGCAAGGCGTGCAGGCCGGCCCGTTGCTGAAAGACCTGTTCGGCAAGGAGCGCATTACCGGAAAAGTGGTGATGGACGCCAAGCTCACCCTGCGCGGCGTAACTTCAGCCGAGATGAAGCAGACGCTGTCCGGCAAGGCCGCGTTCAGCTTTACGGACGGCGTGGTGAAGGGCGTCAACATCGCCAAGCTGTTGCGCGAGGCGCAGGTCGCGCTCAAGGGCCAGCCCCTAAGCGCGATTGATGAGCCCAATCAAACCGATTTTTCCGAGCTGAGCGGCACGGTCACGCTCGTCAACGGCGTAGCGCGCAACGAAGACCTGAGCGCGAAATCGCCACTGCTCCGTGTCACCGGCAGGGGCAGCGCGGATCTGGTTAATGAACGCATGGATTATCTGGCCAGCGCTACAGTGGTCGCCAGCCTCGAAGGTCAGGGCGGCCGGGGGCTGGAACAGCTCAAAGGTCTCACCGTGCCGATCCGCATCAGCGGACCGTTTTCCAATCTTTCCTATCGCCCGGACGTGGAGGCGATCGTGAAGGGCAGGGCGCAGGAAAAACTGGAGGAAAAGAAACAAGATTTGCAGCAGAAGCTGCAAGAGAAGCTGCGTAACTTGTTTCAATAAATGCCCGCTCACCGTTTCAGCACTCGTTTGCTGCGTTGGTTTGATCACAACGGGCGCAAGGATTTACCTTGGCAACATGAACCCACGCCGTACCGGGTGTGGGTGTCCGAAATCATGCTGCAACAGACCCAGGTAAGCACCGTCATTCCTTACTACCTGCGCTTCATGCAGCGCTTCCCCGATGTGCGCTCGCTCGCTGCGGCCGCACTGGACGAAGTGCTGCACCTCTGGTCCGGGCTGGGTTACTACGCGCGCGCGCGCAACTTGCACCGCGCCGCGCGCCTGATCCACGATCAGCACCAAGGCGAGCTGCCGCGCGACGTTGAAACCTTGCAACAACTACCCGGCGTCGGGCGTTCCACCGCGGCGGCCATACTGGCGCTGTCTCACGGCGAGTGTCACACCATACTGGACGGCAACGTCAAGCGCGTGCTGGCGCGCTATCACGCCATCGCCGGCCGGCCCGGAGACAAGCGCGTTGAACAACGGTTATGGGCGCACGCCGAAGCGCATACGCCCATGCGGCGCGTGCGCGACTACACCCAGGCCGTCATGGACCTCGGCGCGACCGTATGCACGCGCGCGCGGCCCGCGTGCGGGCAATGTCCATTACGCGAGGGCTGCGCGGCGCATGGCGCGGGGCGCGAAACGGATTATCCCGCGCCCAGGCCGCGCAAGACTTTGCCGGTGCGCTGCGCCGCCTTCCTCTTGCTGCAAAACGCCCGCGGCGAGGTGTTGCTGGAGCAGCGTCCACCGAGCGGCGTCTGGGGCGGGTTGTGGAGCCTGCCGGAATGCGACCAAACCTCCGCCGCGCAAATCAGGCAGTGGTGCCGTAAGTATCTGGGCTGTAAGATGGACGCAGTGAAATTTTGGCCGCCGCTGCGTCACAGCTTCAGCCATTTTCATCTTGACATCACGCCGGTACAGGGGCGGGTGAACGAAGCACGCGCGGTGATGGAGCCCGGCCACCGGGTTTGGTATAACATGATCTCGTTCGGCGCGCTTGGTCTGCCCGCGCCGGTGAAGAATTTATTGTCACAACTTGCTTACAGGGAGCTTCATGACACGAATGGTCAACTGCGTCAAACTCGGCCGCGAGGCCGAAGGGCTGAAAGCCCCGCCGTATCCGGGCGATCTGGGTAAACGGATCTATGAAAACGTCAGCGCCGAGGCGTGGCAGGGGTGGGTAAAACACCAGACCATGCTGATCAACGAATACCGCCTCAACATGATGGATCCGAAAGCGCGCCGGTTCCTGGAGCAGGAGATGGAAAAATACTTTTTTGGCGAGGGCTCGGCCAAGCCCTCCGGTTACGTGCCGCCTGCCAAATGAGGCCGGGTAAATCCCGGATAATTCAGGCTTTCCCTCAAGCTCACCCGCCGAGCCTGGCGCAGTTGCGCCCCTCGTATTTGGCCTGATAAAGCGCGTTGTCGGCGCGTTCGAACAGACTGGCCTCGGTGTCGCCTTCTTTGAAGAAAGCGACACCGAGGCTCACGGTGACCGGAATGGTGATGTCGTTGTAAATGCAAGCGGTCTTTTCCACCGCGCGCCGGATGCGCTCGGCCAGCAGCACGGCGCCGCCCGGCGCGGTATTGCTGAGCAGCACGGTGAACTCCTCGCCGCCGTAACGGAACAGCATGTCGGTGTTGCGGATGCAGCTCATCACGGTTCGCGCGAGCTGCCTGATCACACTGTCGCCCGCGGCGTGGCCGTATTTGTCGTTGATGAGCTTGAAGTGATCTATATCCAGAATGATAAGCGACAACGGCAAGGCGTGACGGCGCGCCATTTCAATTTCGCGGCTGAATGCGGCGCCCATGGTGGTACGATTGTTCACGCCGGTGAGGGGGCACATGAACGCCGCCTTGAGCGCTTCATGATACAGCAGGGCGTTACGCAGCGGGTAGAGCAGGCTGCACAGCAAATCTTCAAGCACACCCGCTTCCGCCGCGCTGAAGCGGCTTTTGCGCGTAAAGACAAGCTGGCCCAGCTCTACGCCGGCCAGCACCAGCCTGTAGCTGCACCTGTGGCGCGCGGCCTGGCCCAGATTCAGAACAATGTCGCGCGCCCTGTTCTCATAGGAGACGGCGTCAAACGGCACGCTGGCGCGCGCTTCTTGCGCGAACAGTTCGATGACCTTGACCACGTCCAGGGTGGTTTGCAGCATGGCGGTGATCTTCGGCGCCGCCCTGTGCGCGCCCGGCACACTGCCGTAGGCGCGGCCGCGCGTGCGCGCGTCCTGGGTCGCCCGTTTCAGGTCAACCATTTTCGTCTGCTGTAATAATGTTGCCATTGTGCTGTTTCTAAAAATAATCCGTGGTTAAATACGTGCCAAAACTGTGCCAACTCTTATGCATTTATATTTTTTTGTAAAACAATCAGTTACGTAAGGGAGGGGCATTTTTGCCAAATATTTGACCAAGCAGGCCCTTGCCGGGTGACGGGCGTTTTTGCCGCCTGCGTGATGATACGCCGAAGCCGGTCGCGCCACCAAGGGGCTGTTTATAGCAAACCCCGGGGTGTAAGCGGGAAACATTTAGGTGCTTGATAGCGTCATCTGAACGTGTTAGATTTTTTCCGGCAGCACGCCTTCCTAAACCACGCAAGGAGTAATTCAATGAGCAAAAAAGTCCTGATGTTGTTGAGCGCTTTGGTAATCGCCGTGGGTCTCGCCGCGTGCGAAAAGAAAGAGGCCACTGCGCCAGCTGGTGACGAAGCCGCAGAGCAGCCCGCTGAAGGCGGCGGCGATACTGCGGGCGGATCAAGCGAGTAGTTTTGCAGCGCCGGCTGGCGGTATCCTGCCGGCCGGCGTGCCCCGTTCTGTAGCTGATACGCGTCCGCGGGGAGGGCGTTGCCGTGTCAGCAAGCCGCGTGTGCCCCGCCTATATCCAGCGGCTTTCTATACCTCCAAATGAGCACCCCGGACGATTCAACACTCAGCAGTCTCGCGCGACAAACCGGCGCTCTGTTGAAGAAGCGCGGCGTGATGCTTGCCTGCGCCGAATCTTGCACCGGCGGCTACATCGCGCAAATGCTGACTTCCATCCCTGGAAGCTCGGAGTGGTTTGAGCGCGGCTTTGTTACTTATACCAATCTCGCCAAACATGAAATGCTGCGTGTGCCCGCCGCCGCGCTTGAAACACATGGCGCGGTGAGCGAACCAACCGTGCGCGCGATGGCCGAGGGCGCGCTCACCCACAGCCACGCGCAGGTGAGCCTGGCGGTGAGCGGGGTGGCGGGGCCTTCCGGCGGCACGCCGGGAAAACCCGTCGGCACGGTGTGCCTCGCCTGGGCCGGTAAGGGGCGGGAAACGCAAAGCCGCACCGAACATTTTAACGGTGACCGCGACGCGGTACGCCGCGCCGCGGTGCAATCGGCCTTGCAGGGCATGCTGGATTTTCTGGCTTCAGATGAATGAAAGGCCGGTTACACAGCGTTTGTTTTTCGCGCTGCTGCCAGACGCAACGCTGCACGAACGGCTCATCAAGCTATGCAGCGGGTTGGCCATAAACGGCGCGCCGGTCGCGCCCGGCAATCTGCATCTCACCCTGGTGTTTCTTGGCAGCACGGATGCTGCGACGCGGCAGGAGATAGAGCGCGCTTGCGATCATCTGCAAGCCGCCGCCTTTACCCTCACGCTGGATCAGCTCGGCTATTGGCCCAAACCGCGCATCGTGTGGCTGGGGGCGACGGCGGCCCCGCCGGAACTGATCGCGCTGGTCGCCGAGCTCAATGGGATTGCCGCCCGCTCCGGCTTCCCCGTGGATACGCGCCCCTACGCGCCGCATATCACTTTGATGCGCAAGGTGCGGGCCTTGAAGGGAGGGCCTGTTGCGCCGCTTCAGTGGGAGGCGCGCAGTTTCTCCCTGATGGAATCACAATCCACGCCGCAGGGCGTGCGCTACGTTGAATTACGCCGCTGGAATTTGCAGTAAGGCTCTACTCAATCGGCATACCGGGATCGTTGCCCCACTCCGACCACGCGCCGGGGTAGCCTTTGACGCGTGGAAACCCCAGCGCCTTGAGCACGATATAGGTGTGCGAGGAACGATGGTGCGTCTGGCAATAGGTGATGATCTCCTTGTCCGGCGTCACACCCAAGGCCGCAAGCTGCGTGCGTAAGGCCGCCTCCGGCTTCAGGCGCGTGTGATTCTGCTCGTCTATCGCCAGCGTCCAGTCCATGTTCACCGCGCCGGGAATGTGGCCGCCGCGCGCGGCGCGTTTGTCCGCGCCGCGGTACTCGCCCGGGGTGCGCGCGTCCAGCAGCGCCACCTTGGGGTCATTGAGATGCGCGAGAATATAGTCCTTGTCCGCCCGCGCGCCCTCGTTAAGCCGTCCCACCTGATAGTTGCTGATTTTGGCCGCGCCATGCTCGCCGCTGAGCGGGCGGTTTTCCGCCGCCCACGCGCGCAGACCGCCGTTCAACAGCGAAAAACGATCGTGGCCGATCACGTCCAGCGTCCATAGCAGGCGGCACGCCTTGCCGCCGCCCTCGTCATCATAGGCCACGACGTGACGCTCGGGCGTAAGCCCTATGCCCGACAACACCCGGCTTAACTGCGCGCTATCCGGCAACAGCCCCATCACCGGAGGCCTGGCCGAGACGATTTGCGCGTATTCCAGATGCACCGCGCCGGGGACATGGCCGCGCGCGTACGCCTCCGGCCTGCATAAATCCACAATCAATATCCCGGCGTCGTGCAGATGTTGCTCCAGCACGGCGGGTTCGAGTATCAACGGCAAGGGCATGAAACACACTCCTGTTTTTTGCGTAAAGCTTACCTGTTTCCGGCCCACATGGCAAAACGCTTGAAACGGCGCTGCTTGTGCCCATACGTTATAATTTTTCCGTATTGCAACAGGAGCAGCCTCACCATGTCCGCCGACACGCACAAGGAAACCCTGGGCTTCCAGGCGGAAGTCCGCCAATTGCTGAAGCTCATGATTCATTCGCTGTACAGCAACAAGGAAATCTTTTTGCGCGAGCTGATCTCCAACGCCTCCGACGCTCTGGACAAATTGCGCTTCGAGGCGCTCGCCGACGACGCCCTGTACCAGGGCGACAGCGAACTCAAAATCCGCGTGAGCTACGACAAAAACGCGCGCACCGTCACCATCAGCGACAACGGCATCGGCATGTCGCGTCAGGAAGTCATGGAAAACATCGGCACCATCGCCAAGTCCGGCACGCGTGAGTTTTTCGAAAAGCTCTCCGGCGACGCGGCCAGGGACGCCCGCCTCATCGGCCAGTTCGGCGTCGGCTTCTACTCCGCCTTCATCGTCGCGGACAGGGTCACGCTCACCACGCGCCGCGCGGGGCTGGGCCCGGAGCACGGCGTGCGCTGGGAATCCTCCGGTGAGGGTGACTACAGCATCGAGACCATCGAAAGGCCCGCGCGCGGCACCGAAGTCACGCTGCACCTGCGCGAGGGCGAGGATGAATTTCTGGACGGCTTCAGACTGCGCGCCGTCATCCGCAAGTACTCCGACCACATCAGCGCGCCCATACTGCTGCCCGCGGAAGGCAAGGACATGACCGGCGAGGAAACGGTGAACCGCGCCTCGGCCCTGTGGGCGCGGCCCAAAAATGAAATCAGCGCCGAGGAGTACAACGAATTCTACAAGCACGTCGCGCACGATTTCGAAAATCCGCTCGCGCACCTGCACAGCCGTGTCGAGGGCAAGCTCGAGTACACACTGTTGTTATATCTCCCCGCGCACGCGCCGTTTGACTTGTGGGAGCGCGACAGCGCCCACGGCGTGAAGCTCTATGTGCGGCGCGTGTTCATCATGGAAGACAACAAACGCCTGCTGCCGCGCTACCTGCGCTTCGTGCGCGGCGTGATGGACTCCAACGACCTGCCGCTCAACGTGTCGCGCGAAATCCTGCAAGGCAGCAAGATCATGGACAGCATCCGCGCCGCGGCCGCCAAGCGCGTCCTGGGGCTGCTCGAAGACATGGCGGCGAACGACGCGGAAAAATACGCCGCCTTCTGGAAAGAGTTCGGGCGCGTGCTCAAGGAAGGCGTGGTGGAAGACCATGCCAACCGTGAGCAGATCGCCAGGCTGATGCGCTTCGCCTCCACGCACCAGGACACCGAGCAACAAAGCGTTTCCCTGGGCGACTACGTCGCGCGCATGAAGCACGGTCAGGACAAGATTTATTACATCACCGCGGAAAGCTTCAACGCCGCCAAGCACAGTCCGCATCTCGAATTGCTGCGCAAAAAAGGCCTGGAGGTGCTGCTCATGCACGAGCCGGTGGACGAATGGGTGGTGGGGCATTTGCACGAGTTCGAAGGCAAGCCGCTGCAATCCGCCGCCAAGGGCGAGCTTGATCTGGGAAAATTCTCCGACAAAGAAGACGAGGAAACCCGCAAAAAGGCCGAGAGCGAACTCAAAGGCCTGGTGGAGCGCATCAAGACCGCGCTGGACGACAAAGTCGCCGAGGTGCGCGTGAGCCGGCGCCTCACTTCTTCACCTGCGTGCCTGGTGGGCGGCGCGCACGACCTCGGCATGCACCTGGAGCGCCTGCTCAAGGCCTCCGGGCAAATTGTGCCCGGCGGCAAGCCCGCGCTGGAAATCAACCCCGATCATCCATTAATCAAAAAACTGGATCAGGAAACCGACGGCGCGCGCTTCGAAGACTGGGCGCACATCCTGTACGACCAAGCCCTGCTCTCCGAAGGCGCCCACCTCCCCGACCCCGCCGCCTTCGTGCGCCGCCTTAACAACCGGCTGCTGGAGATCGGCCAGTGAGCATATACGGCCGGCTGCAGCGCGGCGGTTTATGCGGTCGCGGCTACCGCCCGCTCACGATTAAAGGTAAACTGGGTTTACCTTTAATCACTCGGGGTGCGCCTCAGGTCGCATCCTGGCAAAATCCTGCACAAGGGGGCAAAAATGAAAGGCATTTTAAGATTATTTGTAACCTGCTTGTTTTTCGTCTCCGGATTAAACATTGAGCCAGCCTCGGCGGATGAAAAACAGCCGCCCCCCTTCAAGACCATTGTTGTTTATGACAAGGCCCTGGAGGATGAACCCTCGGACGATGTCCTTGCGGCATGGCTGGGTTACGGCCTGGCGCGCGCAAACTGGATCCGGGATCGTTACTCCGAGGGTAAGCTCGACATCAGCGCCTACCAACCGGCGTTCGAAGAGGAGCTTAGCGCTCGCGAGACGCTGGCAAAAAGGTAATTAGGGCGAAACGTAACCAAAATAGAATTTAATAAAGTGTTTAAAGAGGTTCTCTTTACGGTGGTTGTAGCGGTACTCGATTTCCTTAAGATACATGGGAAAGTGATACTTTGA
>JBGFRC010000051.1:0-17498 GCA_041695325.1 Pseudomonadota bacterium | reverse complement strand
CTTGTTAAACGCGTACTGTTGCTTGTTCGCGCCCATGAATACTATCGAGAGCAGCATGATTGCCAGCAGCGTCAGGCCGCGCTGCGCGAGCAGGCCGCCGCGCCATTTTTGATTGAGCGCGATGAGCCGCGCGCCGCCATAATAAAGCAGCAAGGTCAGCGCCAGCGCAGCCCATACGGCGTCCGCCGCGATCGCCCCCACTATCACGGCGGCGAGCAATGCGCTTCCCAGGAGGTCATCGCCGAAACGGCGCAGATTCACCGCGATGGTCAGCACCAGCAGCGCGCCCGCGAACCATCCCGGCCAGGAACTGTACGTCCCCAGTACATTGCCCAATGCCTCAACAGGATTGCTCCACCAGGCTAGATTGCTCCAGCCTTGGCGCAAGAGCAACGCAAACAGCACCGCCAAAGTAACGCCGGCATACATATGCCGCTGCTGGCGCGCATCCACCGGCTTTTGATACCAGCGCCAAACCAGCGCCGCGGGATAGGCGAGACCCGCCGGGTGCAGCGTCACGGCGACGGCGGCCAGCAGCAACTGCAGAAAGTACTTGCCGCCCAAAGGGCGCGGCGCAGCGCGGTAAGCGTCGTCCAGCCACACACCTGCGCCAAACAAAAACAGGAGATACACCCCCGCGCCCAGGCTGTCTATTTGATGCAACATAAACGGCGCAATCAGCAGCAGGCCGCTGCCGATGAGGGCGATCTCGGCCGTGAATTGGCGCGCGCTCCAGCGATACAACAGCAGCACGGCGCCAAAACCGAGCAGTGCGGTGAACACCTTGGCCGCCGTCACGCTGCCCGGCCAGTAAATCCCCAGCGGGATGTACAGCAGCGCGCGAAAATCAGGCACCCCGAATACCACGATAGGATTGGCCACGTCGCCCGCGATAGACCAGTTGAGCAGCAACGCCTGCGCGGCATTCTCGTCCAGTCCATAGGCGTCAAATCGCAGCGTGAACAATACCAGGCCGCCCCACAGCAACAGCAGCAGCACTATCCAGTAACGCGCCGGTATGCGCGCGGCGAGGTGATCGAGCATGAATTTTCCCGGAGCGGTTTGAAGCGGATTGAGTTAGACTTGAAACAGTATAAAGCAAGCCCATGACACAGGCGAGCGACGCGGGAACCGATCGGCCCGCAACGTAGTCATAGCCTATGACACATTAACCATGCGCTATCCTGCCCTGCTACTCCTGCTCAGCCTGCTGTGCGCGTCCGCGCGGGCCGACATGCGCCTCAACTTCGACCTGCCCGACATCGGCGAGAGTTCCGGCGGCGTGCTTTCCGCGGAGCAGGACCGGCGTATGGGGGAGGCCTTCATGCGCGAAATGCGTCAGCGGCTTACCCTGCTGGATGACGCGGAGGTCAGTGACTATATGCAGGCGCTGGGCTATCGCATCGCCTCCCACAGCGGCGACCCGGCGCGCGACTTCCACTTCTTTGTGGTGCAGGACCCGAACATCAACGCCTTCGCCGGTCCGGGCGGCTATATCGGCGTGAACAGCGGGCTGATCCTCGCCGCCGAATCGGAAAGCGAGCTGGCCTCGGTGATCGCGCACGAAATCGCGCACGTGACGCAGCGCCACCTGGCGCGCGCCTTCGAGGCCGCGGACAAGCTCAGCGTACCCGCGGCGGCGGCGCTCATCGCCGGCATCCTGCTCAGCACCCAGAACAGTCAACTGGGGCAGGCGGCGCTCACCGCCGCTCAGGCCGGCGTCGCGCAAACCCAGATCAATTTCACGCGCTCCAACGAAGAGGAGGCCGACCGCATCGGCGTCCAGACCCTGGCGCGCGCCGGTTTCGACCCGCGCGCCATGCCGGCGTTTTTCGAGCGCCTGCAGCAAGCCACGCGCTATTCCGGGTCCAACTTGCCCGACTACCTGCGCACTCACCCAGTCACCACCGCGCGCATCGCCGACACTCGCAATCGCGCCGAGCAATATCCTTACCGCCAGTTGGGCGACAGCCTCAGCTATCGCCTGGTACGCGCCAAGCTGCGCGTGCTGGGAGAGAAAAATCCCAAGGAGACGCTGAAACACTTTGCCGCCGCGGTAAAACAAAACCCCGATCACGCCGCGGAGCATTACGGCTACGCCTGGGCGCTGTTGCGTAACGGCGATCTCCCGCAGGCGCGCGAGGAAGCGCGCGCGCTGCTGGACCAGGCGCCGGATCAACCCGCCTACGCACTGCTGCTGGCGGGAATTGAGCTCGCCGACCGGCGCACGGCGCAGGCGGTGAGCCTCTATGAGGACGCGCTTAAGCTCTATCCCGGCCATCATGCGCTGACCCTGGGTTATGGACGCGCCTTGCTGGCGGCAGGGCGGACGCGCGAGGCGGCGGCGCTGCTGGACAAACACGCGCGCGCGCGGCGCAACGACGCCGAAACCTATAAACTGCTGGCCGAGGCGCGCGGCGCGGCGGGATTGACCGGCGAGGCGCATCAAGCCCTGGCCGAGCATTACTATTTAAACGGCGACACGGCCTCCGCGATAGAACAGCTCAAGATCGCCTCACGCCTCAAGGAAAACGATTTCTACCAGGGATCGCAAATCGAGGCGCGCCTCAAGGAGCTGGAGGCGCAATTGGCGCTGGAGACCAAACGCTGATGGCTAAAAAACCCCCAATGCGGTATACTGGCCGTTCTTTCCGGCAGGCACTACCATCATGTCAATCAATCCAGCGCGCCGGTCATTACTCAAGGGTCTAGTAAGCGCCGCCGTCGCGCTTGCGATGCTGCCGCGTCTTGCATTTGGCGCCTGGCCGGAACGGGCGTTCCGCGCCAAAAGCGTGCCGGACACCCTGCACGCCCTGCTGGGCACGGCGAGCGTGATCACCGACACCACGGGCGTCACGCTCAGCGTCACCGATCTGGCGGAAAACGGCGCCGTGGTGCCGGTCACGGTGAGCAGCACGCTGCCCGGCGTGGATAGCATCGTGCTTCTGGTGGACAAGAACCCCAACGCGCTGGTGGCGCAGTTCATGCTGGCGCCCGGCGTCAAGCCGTTCATCAAGACCAACATCAAGATGGCGGAGACCTCGCGCGTGATCGCGCTGGTCAGGTCGGAAGGAAAACTGTACAGCGCCAGCAAAAGGGTCAAAGTCACGCTCGACGGTTGCAGCGGCTAGCGCGATTACTGAGCACCGCATGAAAAATACCACCAAAATCCGCGCCACGCTGGAAAACGGCGTCACCACGGTGAAACTGCAAGTCCTGCACCCCATGGACACCGGTCTGTTCAAGGATGCGAAAACCGGCAACGTGATTCCGGCGTACTTCATCAAGGAATTAAAGTGTGAACACAACGGCAAGCTGGTACTGGAGGCTCTGTGGGGCATCGCCGTCTCCAAAAACCCTTATCTGTCTTTCTCCTTTGAGGGCGGCGCCGCAGGCGACACGGTGAAGGTTTCCTGGACGGACAACAAGGAAATGAGCGGCAGCGGCGAGGCGCAAATCAGCGCCACCTGATACAGGCTATCAGGGCGCTTCACGCAGCAAACAAAAACACCATGCAAATCGGGCCGTATAAATTAAACAACAATCTGATTCTGGCGCCTATGGCGGGCGTCACCGACCGGCCGTTCCGCCAGTTGTGCAAGCAGCTCGGCGCGGGGATGGCGGTGTCGGAGATGGTGTCTTCCAATTCGCTGCTGTGGGGCAGCGCAAAAACCCGGCGCCGCGCCAACCACGAGGGTGAGACCGAACCGCGCATCGTACAAATCGCCGGGGCCGATCCCAGGCTTATGGCCGAGGCGGCGAAATACAACGTGGACCATGGCGCCCAGATCATAGACATCAACATGGGCTGTCCGGCGAAAAAGGTGTGCAACGTGACGGCGGGTTCGGCGCTGTTGCGGGATGAACCGCTGGTGGCGCGCATACTGGAGGCGGTGGTACGCGCGGTGCAGGCGCCGGTGACGCTGAAAATACGCACCGGCTGGGACCGCGAACACCGCAACGGCGTCGCCGTGGCGCGCATCGCGGAGCAATCCGGCATTCAGGCGCTGGCCGTGCACGGGCGCACGCGCGCCTGCGCCTTCGGCGGCGAGGCCGAATACGACACCATCGCCGCGATCAAGGCCGAGGTAAAAATTCCGGTAATCGCCAACGGCGACATCCGCACGCCGGAACGGGCGAGGTTCGTGCTCGACTACACGCGCGCTGACGGCATCATGATCGGACGCGCCGCGCAAGGCCGCCCCTGGCTGTTCCGCGCTATCCGGCACTATCTGCAAACCGCCCGGCTCAGACATGAGCCGGGCGTGGCTGAAATCCGCGCCATACTCATGGACCACATGCGCAATCTGTACGCCTTTTACGGCGAGCACACCGGCGTGCTGATGGCGCGCAAACACCTGTCCTGGTACAGCAAAGGGCAAAGCGGCGGCGCGCAATTCCGCCAAACCATCAACACGGCCGTGAGCAGCGCGCAGCAATTGGCCCTCACGCAGCAGTTTTTCGAAGGACTGCTGTACGCCGGACAGTCCACCGAGAATCTGTCTGAGGAGATCGCGGCGTGAGCAAGCTCAACGCCGAGCACAGGCATCCCGACCCGGCGCAGGAGCGCGGCAAGAAGCCGCTCAGGGCCTGGGTACAGCAGGCGCTGGAAAATTATCTTGATGACATGAACGGCCATGCACCCGCGGAGCTCTACCAGATGGTGCTGAATGAAGTGGAACCGCCGTTGCTGCAAACCGTGCTCCGTTATACCCGCGGCAACCAGAGCAGGGCGGCGCAGATTCTCGGCCTCAACCGCAGCACGCTGCGTAAAAAACTGAGTCAATACGGATTAGACAAATAGCGCCCTACAATATTTATATGCCCGCCATCCAACGCGCGCTGCTCAGCGTCTCGGACAAGACCGGCATCGTCGCCTTCGCGCGCGCGCTGGCGGAGATGGGCGTAGATCTGCTCTCCACCGGCGGCACCGCCAGGCTGCTGGCACAGTACGGCGTTGCGGTCACCGAGGTGTCCGACTACACCGGCTTCCCGGAGATGATGGAGGGCCGCGTGAAAACCCTGCACCCCAAAATTCACGGCGGCCTGCTGGGGCGGCGCGGCACGGACGACGCGGTGATGACCAAACACGGCATCCTGCCGATAGACCTGCTGGCGGTGAATCTCTATCCCTTCGCCGAGACCGTCGCTGCGCCCGGTTGCGGCCTCGTCACGGCGATTGAAAATATAGACATCGGCGGGCCCGCCCTGATTCGCGCGGCGGCGAAAAATCACGCCAGCGTCACGGTGCTGGTGGACAGCGCGGATTACGACAAGGCGCTGGCCGAGATGCGCGAGCATCGAGGCGCGGTAAGCAATGACACGCGCTTCAGGCTGGCGCAGAAGGCCTTTGCCCACACCGCGCACTACGACGCCGCAATTGCGGCCTATCTCAGCCGCTTTACCCACCATGGACTCGATCCATTTCCCGAACGCTACACTGCCTCCTTTAACAAGTTGCAGGCGCTGCGTTACGGCGAAAACCCGCACCAGCGGGCCGCCTTCTACAGCGAGCCCGGTCCGCCCGCAGGCTGCGTGGCCAGCGCAAGCCAGCTGCAGGGCAAGCCACTGTCGTTTAACAACGTCGTGGACGCCGACGCCGCGCTGGAGTGCGTCAAATCCTTCGGCGCGGTGCCGGCCTGCGTGATCGTGAAGCATGCCAACCCGTGCGGAGCGGCGCTGGGTAAAACCAGTCTGGAGGCGTATCAGCGCGCCTATGCCACCGACCCCGCCTCGGCCTTCGGCGGCATCATCGCCTTCAATCAGACGCTTGACGCCTCCACCGCACAAAGCATCGTGCAGACTCAATTTGTCGAGGTCATCATCGCGCCGCAGGTGACGGACGAAGCGCGCAATGTACTCGGCGGCAAACCCAACGTGCGCGTGCTGGCCTGCGGCGAATGGGCCGGGGAAACAGGGCAGGCGCTGGACTACAAGCGCGTCGTGGGCGGGCTGCTGGTGCAGGAGCGCGACGCCGCCTCCATCGGCGCCGCGCAACTCAAGATCGTGACCGAGACACAACCCACGCCGCAGCAGCTGCAAGACCTGCTGTTTGTGTGGAAGGTGGCCAAGTTCGTGAAGTCCAACGCCATCGTATACGGCGCGCACGCAGGCACGCTCGGCATCGGCGCAGGGCAGATGAGCCGCGTGTACAGCGCGCGCATCGCGGCGCTGAAGGCCGAAGAGGCGGGCTTAAGTTTGAAGGGCTCAGTGGTGGCGAGCGACGCCTTCTTTCCCTTTCGCGACGGCGTGGACACCGCCGCGCAAGCGGGGGTGAGCGCCATCATCCAGCCCGGAGGCTCTGTGCGCGACGCGGAAGTGATCGCGGCGGCGAATGAATACGGCATCGCCATGGTGTTCACCGGTCTGCGTCATTTCCGGCACTAGGCCGTGCGTATCCTTATCGTGGGCTCCGGCGGGCGCGAACATGCCCTGGCGTGGAAAGTGGCGCAATCGCCCAGGGCGACTAGGGTGTTTGCAGCGCCCGGTAATCCCGGCACGGCGCAAGAACCGAAAACAGAAAACATCGCCATCGAGGCAACCGATATCGCGGCATTGGTGAGCTTTGCGCGCGGCAACCGGATTGATCTCACTATCGTCGGGCCGGAAGCTCCGCTGTCGCTCGGCATCGTGGACCAATTCCAATCGGCCGGTCTGCGCTGCTTCGGTCCGGCACGGGCCGCCGCGCAACTCGAAGCCTCCAAGGCTTACGCCAAGGACTTCATGGCGCGCCACCGCATCCCCACGGCGTCTTACGCGGTGTTCACCGAACTGGATCAGGCGGTCGCGTACATCCATAAGACGGGCGCGCCGCTGGTCATCAAGGCCGACGGCCTCGCGGCGGGCAAGGGAGTGGTGATTGCGGAGGACACGTCAACCGCGCTCGCCGCGGTGAGCGAGATGCTGAGCGGCGCGCTGCTCGGCGCCGCAGGCAGCCGCGTGGTGATCGAGGAATTCCTCACCGGCGAGGAAGCGAGCTTTATCGTCGTGGCCGACGGCGAGCACGCGCTGGCGCTCGCCAGTTCGCAGGATCACAAGCGCCGCGACGATGGCGACCGGGGGCCGAACACCGGCGGCATGGGGGCGTATTCGCCCGCGCCGGTGGTGACGTCCGAAGTGCATGCGCGCGTCATGGGCGAGGTCATCGAGCCCACGCTGCGCGGCATGGCGGCGGAGGGCAAGCCCTACACCGGCTTTCTCTATGCCGGCCTCATGATTGCGCCGGACGGCGCGCCCAAGGTGCTGGAGTTCAATTGCCGCCTGGGCGACCCGGAAACACAACCCACCATGCTGCGCCTCAAGTCCGATCTGGTGACCTTGGTTGAGGCGGCGCTGGATAAACGGCTCGACCAGGTACAAGCCGTGTGGGATGAACGGGTCGCCTTGGGCGTGGTGCTTGCGGCGCAAGGCTATCCCGGCGCTTACCGCAGGGGCGACGTGATATACGGTTTAGATCAGCGGCATGAAGGGAAGATATTTCACGCCGGCACCGCGCGCCGGGAGAAAGATACTGTCACTGCGGGCGGGCGCGTGCTGTGCGCCTGCGCGCTGGGCGAGAATTACCGCGCCGCGCAGTTCAATGCTTATCAACTGGCGCAGTCCATAAGCTGGAACGGCATGTTTTACCGGCGCGACATCGGCGCGCGCGCCGTGGCGCGGGAAGAAAATCCTCCGCCCTAGGGAATTGCGCGCAGCAACTCGCTTTCCAGCGCGTCCAGATCAGGAATGACGGCGGGCTCCCCGTTCACCAGCACCTGGCACAGGGTCATCGGGCTCAATAGGGTTTCATGCCCGATGGGCTGAAGATTGGCTTCGCTCACTTGCAGCAGTTGCGGGATACCTTGCGTCAGCACGGCAAAAAACGGCAAGGCTGCGTTACCGTTCAGGGTATTCAACACCGCCAGGCGCGCGCGCGGGTTCAGCGCGGGCGCGTCCTTGCCGCAAACCGCCTCAAAGGAAATCAGCGGGATCTCCTGCCCGCGCCAACTCATGCGGCCCAGTAAAAAAGCAGGCGCGTCTTCCAGGGGCTCCGGCTCGCTATAGGGCACGATCTCGGCAATGGCGGTGTTGGGCAGGATGAGCCGTGCGCCGTGCAGCGGGATCAGCTGAGTACGCAATGCAAGCGCGGTGGCCATCAGCCCAGCGCTTCCAGCATACGCGCCGCAAGCTGTTCCGGCGTGCCGCTGTAGCTGACCACGCCCGCCATGCGCGCCTGATCCGGCATGCCGGAGATGAGACAACTGCCCGCGTCTTGCGCCCACACCTCGCCACCCTGGGCGCGGAGCTGGCGCGCGCCCTTCACGCCGTCGTCACCCATGCCGCTGAACAGAATCGCCCCGCAGCGCGCGCCATAGCGTGCCGCCACCTCGGTGATGACCGCGTCAATCGAGGGTTTGTAAAAAGTGCCGTTGTCGGCCGATTGCGTAAAGCGCACCAGACCGCGCGCGCCCAGCAGCAGGCGGCTCTCCACCGGCGCCAGCACTGCCTCTCCGTGCGCCAGGATATGCCCCGGACGCGCGGGCAGCACGCGCAGCCTGGTCACAGCAGCAAGCTGCTGCGCGAGCAGGTCAATAAAGTCCGCGCCGATGTGCTGCGCCAGCACCAGACACGCCGGCAAATCGGCGGGTAGCGCCGCCAGGAAGCGTTTCAGCGCCTGTGGTCCGCCTATCGAGGCGCCCAGCACCCAAACCCGGGTGGCGGATTGAACCTGGTGTTTGCTCTGGACGGGCTGAGGCGCCTGCCTGCGCAGGCAGGCGGGTTGCATCCGCGCCGGGACCGTGTCCGCGCGCGCGCTGTTCGCCAAAGCGGTCAGCTTACGCGCCAGGGTCTTGCCCCACTCACCGTTTAACAGCGCCGCACTGAGCCTTGTGGCGGGACTGTCATTCAACACGATGGGGATGGAAGCGCTAAGCAGGGCCTCCAGCAGATCCTCTTCCGTGTTATCTTCGCCCGTCAGGTCGAGCAGCAGCACATCCACCTCGCCGGGTCGGAGCGCGCGCGGAAACTCCTTGCACGATTGGGCCACTACCACGCGCAACGCGTTCCGCTCCAGCAGCATTTTGAGCAGGGTGCGCTGGTTCTCCGAATTGGAGGCGATGCCGACGCGCGGGCCTTGCACAGGACCGTCCATCAGTGCAAGGTCCTGTTCTGCGGCAACAGCGACCGGATGTTTTCCACCAGCTCCGCCTCTTTGTAAGGCTTGCCGAGATAGCGGTTCACGCCGAACTGTATGGCGCGCTCGCGGTGTTTTTCGCCGCTGCGCGAGGTAATCATGATCATCGGGATGTGGCGCAGGCGCGCATCGTTGCGCACCTGTGCGGCCAGCTCGTAACCGTCCATGCGCGGCATTTCGATGTCGAGCAGCATGACGTCGGGAATCTGCTGTTGCAGCACCGCGAGCGCATCCACGCCGTCCTTCGCGGTCAGCACCCGCATTTCATGCCGCTCCAGCAGGCGCGTGGTCACCTTGCGCACGGTGATGGAGTCATCCACCACCAGCACCAGGGGCAGATTGCTTGCCAGTGTCCTAAGCTCTGCCCCGGCCTGTTCCCTCTCCAGCGCGGGCGCGGCAAGCCCGGCCCGCAGGCGGATCAAGGCGGGAATATCCAGAATCAGTACCACGCGGCCGTCACCCATGATAGTGGCGCCGGCCACGTCTTTTACGCTGCCGATCTGCGGCCCCAGCGATTTGACCACGATTTCACGGCTGCCGAGCAGGCTGTCCACCTGCATCGCCACGCCATCATCGCCGGAGCGCGCCAGCAGCACCGGCGCATGCCTGCCCTTGCCCGGCAACAGCGCTAGCGCGTTGCCGTGCGTGGCGCCGAGATGCAGCAACTGATAAATCTGCCCGTCCAGTGTGTATTGGGGATTGGAATTCGCGTACAGCGTTTCCAGCTCTTCATGCGTCATGCGCATGACGCGTTGCACGCTGGTGAGCGGCAAGGCATAGAGATTCTCACCAGCCTGCACCAGCAGCGCGCGATTCACCGACAAGGTAAACGGCAGCCGTATCACAAAGGTGGTGCCTTGCCCGGGGTTGGAGCTGATCTGCAGGGTCCCGCCCAGTTGCTTGACCTGATTGCTCACCACGTCCATTCCCACGCCGCGTCCGGAGATTTGCGTGATCTCGCTCGCGGTGCTGAACCCGGCCTCCAGAATAAATTGCAGCACATGCTGATCCGCCACGGAGGTACCCGCCTTCAACAGCCCGCGCTGCTCGGCCTTGCGCCGAACGGCGTTGAGATCAACGCCGGCGCCGTCGTCGCGCACTGTGATCACGATCTCCGAACCTTCACGGCTCACCTCCAGTGTGATTGAGCCCGTCTCCGGTTTGCCCGCGGCGGCGCGCACGGAGACGGATTCAATGCCGTGATCCACGGCGTTGCGCAGCATATGCTCCAGGCTCGGTACCACGCGATCCAGCACGGTGCGGTCCATTTCGCCCTCCACGCCGGCCACGTTCAGCTCCACCCGTTTACCCAGCTCTTGCGCGGTGTGCCGCACCACGCGGCGCATGCGCGGCAACACCACCGAGAACTGCACCATGCGCGTGCGCATCAGCCCTTCCTGCAGATCGGTGTTGACGCGCGCCTGCTGCAGCAGCAGGGTTTCCGCCTCGCGCGTCACGCCTTGCAGCGAGACTTGCAGGTTGGTGATGTCGTTCACGCTTTCCATCAGGCTGCGTGATAACTGCTGCATGTGGGTATAGCGGTCGAACTCCAGCGGATCGAATTCTTCCAGGCCGCGTGCGGCGGCCTCCGCCCGGCGCGATACAATCTGCGCCTCGGTTTCGATTTCCAGCCTGCGCAACTGGTCGCGCAGGCGCTCGACGGTGCGATCCATCTCGCCCAGGTTGAATTTATAGGCGCCCACCTGCTGCTCGATGCGCGAGCGCGCGATGCTCACCTCGGCGGCCAGATTCACCAAGCTGTCCACCAGGTCGGCGCGCACGCGCACCTGTTCGTATTGGGCGCGCTGCCCGGCGCGGCGCTCGCCCGGCAATGCGGGCTCCGGCTCTGGCTCCACAGACGTCAGCGGCATGGCCTGCGCCGTCGGCGCCGTATCGGCTGCCGCCTCGAATGGCAACACTGTTCCCGTTTCCGTGCCCACGGCGCCTTCCGCCGCCGGTTCCCCGCCGGCCGGCGGAACAGCGACGGCGTCCGCGCGCTGCTCCAGCAACTCCTCGATATCAGCCGCCAGCTCCGCGGCGGGTTGCGCCGGCTGGCCGGCGTGCAATTGTTCCAGCATGTGCAGCAGGCGGTCATGGGTGCGCTGCATCATCTCCGGCAGGTTCACCGGGACGGGAATGCGTTCTTCCACGATGGCGGTCATCAGCGATTCCAGACTATGGGTGAGATCGCCTATCGCGTTTACGCCGGCCAGGCGCGCGCCGCCCTTGAGGGTGTGCATCTCGCGCTGCAATTCCGCCAGCAGCTCCTTGCCTCCTTCCCTGATCCAGCGTTGCAGGGCGGTCTCGCTCGCCTCCAATATCTCGCGCGCCTCCTCCAGGAAGATTTCCAGCAGTTCTCTATCCGTTTCTTGCGGCGCGGCCCGTTCCGCAGCCTCCGCCTGCACGGGCGCCGCCGGCGGCATCGGGAGGCTTTCTTCACACAGCGCGTTGATGCGCGCGATGAGTGCCTCGTCGTCGCGCAGCGTGGCGCCGCTGGAGAGCGCCTTCACCATTTCCTGCAGCCGGCGCGCGCCTTGTTCAATCACCTCCAGCACCGCGCCGCTCACCGGGGTCGCGTTCAGATTCAACTGCTTGAGGTACTGTTCCAGCGCCGCGCTCAGTTTGGCGATTTCCTTGATATCCGCCATGCTGGCGCTGCCGTGCAGGGTATGGAGGGTGCGCACCAGCGGTTCCGTCACCCGGCAGGTTTCACCCCGCCCCGGATTCCCCGCCTTCACGGGGACAGGCTCGTCCGGGGTGGCGTTACTGCGGCAGCGGACGATAAACTCCTCCAGAGCCTGCAGATGGCCGCTCGCCTCGGCGCTGAATATCTCCAGCAGCACTGGATCCATCGCCGCCGGAGAGGCCGCTTCGGCAACCGGTGCCTGCGCCCGGGATGCGGGCGATGCGGTACCGGCGGCTTCGATGACCTCCTGCCCGCCGCCGTCCGGCTCAACTGCCTCCATCTCGTGAGAGAAGACCGGCGGCGCGGCTGCGAGGGGCGGTGTTGCCGCGGGCGTCTGGCCCTGACTCAACAGCCCGGCGCGTTGCATCACCCCTGCCACATCGCCTGCCGGAAGCGGCCCGCCCTGAAACTGCGCCAGCAGTTGTGGCAACAGCGCGCAGGCCTGTTCCACTACGGCGAATACCTGGGCCGAGGCCGCGATGGTGCCGCCCAGCACGCGGTTCAGCATGTCCTCCAGCGCCCAGGCGAACTCGCCCAGATCGCGCGCGCCCACCAGACGGCCGCTGCCCTTCAAGGTGTGGAATGAGCGGCGCACGGTGCGCAGCGCGTCCTGATCTTCGGGCTTGGCCTGCCACAGCGGGAACTGCCTGGCGATAGAGGCGATCTCTTCCTGCGCCTCTTCGATAAACACCCCGACGATTTCGCTGTCTACCTCTTGCGGCTTCGCCTCCTCCGGCGGAGGAACGGGCTCGACCGCCTCTGCGGCTGTAGCCGTTTGCGCGGCAAGCGAAGGCGGCGGCGCGGCGGTGGGCTGCGGCAAGGCGCGCAAGCTGGCCTGGGCCAGACCCAGCGCGGCTTCAGTGTCTTCCCGCCGCTCCGCCACCCCTTCCAGATAATACTCGATGGCGGAAATCAGGTCGGCGAGCGTCTCCAGGGCAGGCCGGTCGGGAACAAGTTTCTGCGCTATGAAATACTGCGCGATGTAGTGGCCGCAGGCGCCAAGCAGTTCCGCGGCGCGCTCAAGCTGCAGCATGGTCAGTCCGCCCGTCACCTGCGCCAGCCACTGCGGCACGCCGGAGAGCAATTCCGGCCGCGCGGTATCGGCAGCAAACGCCGTGATGGCTTCCTTGACGCGCGCCAGATCGGTCTTGGCCTCGCGCACCGCCAGGTTCAGCACCTGCGGGTAAGCCTCTGCGACCGGCTCGGCGCCCGGCTGCAACAACTGCGGATGACTGCATGCCTCCTCCACCGCCGCGCCGGCGCCCAGCAGGGCCATGGCGATGCGCATCAGATGCTCATTGTCGAGCGTAAGCTTACCTTGCAGCGCGCCTTCGATCACGGTCAATTGTTCGCGCATCCCTCCCGCGAGGGCGGAGAGGCCCAGCATGTTGAGGGTGTCCGCGACCTGACGCAGATTGACCGTCAGGGGTTGCAGGCTCGCCACGTTGCGCTGCTCGCTGCGCGCGAAGACATCCAATCCTTCCTTGATGCGCTCCAGGTCTTCATGCAGCACGGCCGCTACGCTGCGCATCACCTCCTGGTTGAAACCGCCCAAACCGGGTTCCGCCGTGCCTTCCTGCGGCAGCAGCGCATCGAGCTGGAACGCCCGTCTGAGCTCGGAGACGCGCGGCCCGGCCGACTCGGCGCGTGCCACGCAATAAAGCAATTCCTTGACAAGATCGGCAGACACGCCTGCGGCGAAATCCTGCTCGCCCTGATCCACCAAACGTTTGATCTCGCGATCAATCTGGCCCAGCAGCAACTTGACGCCCTTGTCCTGCTCCAGCCCTTGGCTCGCCAGCGCCTCGATCAAACCTCCCGCCACCCACCACAACCGGCGCGCATCATCCAGTTGCGCGGCCTGCTCCAGCTCGCCCAGGGTTTCGGCCAGCTTCTGCAATGCACCTGCGGCCCGCGGATCACGGTGCAACTCCACCAGGGCGCGTTGATACGCGGTGCGCAGCTTGCGCGCGCGCATGCGGATGTCGAGCTGCATCTCGGAAACGGCCTGCGCGCGCGGCGCGCTGACCGTGAGGCTGGGACTGAACAGGCTGCTCGGCGCAATCTGCGCCACGCCGCGCAATTCACGCAAATTATTCAGCAACGGCAGCACCAGGGCGGGCGTATCGCGCTGCGCGCCCTGCACTCGCTCCAGGTAATCCGGCAGTTGCAGGATGGCGCGCATCAACGTTTCGTACGCGTCCTCCTTGCGCGCGATCTCGTTATTGAGCAGGCCGCGCGAGACGCCCTCCATCTCCTCGGCCAGCAGCGCTGCGCCGGTCAGTTCGATCATGCGCAGCGTGCCGTGCACCTGGTGCAGGTAGGCTGCGCAGAAGCGCATCTGCGTCTCATCCTGGGGATTCTCAACATAGGCCTCCAGGGCGTGACGCGCCTGCTTCAGGGTTTCGTCTATCTCCGACTTGACCCAGTTCAGCGCGCTGTATTCCACGGGGCGCGGCGTGGCCATCAACGCACCCCCTCACCCGCGTTCATTCCTTGAACCCAAGCTGTTTGACGATAGATCAAACACTGTTGATTGTTCACCCGTTGCATCTCAGAATGGTTCCAGCGCAACACCTCGCCGGCGCCGAGCACCAGCACGCCGCCGGGCTTGAGGCACTGCGCCAGATGGTCCAGAATGGCGTGGCGGCGCTCCTGCTCGAAATAGATCAGCACGTTCTGGCAGAAAATAATGTCCATCCCGCTCATCAGCGCCTTGTCCGCCGCCGTCATTTCGGCCAAGTTGAGTTGCGAGAAACACACCCGCTCGCGCAACCGAGCGTTCACCTGATACCGGCCGTTGTCGAGTAGGGTAAAGTAGCGCGCGAGCAATTCCGCCGGCACATCCTTCAGGCAGCGCGCGCTGTAAATGCCGCTGCGCCCGGCGGCGAGCGCCGCCAGGCTCACGTCGCTGGCGCTGACGCCGAAATAGTATTCGCCTCCTCTCCCGGCGAGGAACTGATCCAGCACGATGGCCAGGCTATAGGCTTCCTCGCCCGTGGCGCAGCCCGCGCTCCAGGCGTTAAGCGTGAGCGCGCCGGTCTGCGCCTGCGTGCAGCGCGGCAGGAATTCGCGCGCCAGCCATTCCAGGGTTTGGGTGTCGCGGAAGAAGCGCGTCTCGTGCACCGTAAGGCGGTCTATCAGCACCGCCCATTCCGCCGCGCCATGGGCGCCCGCGTTGAGATAATCGTAATAGTCCGCGAAGTCCCGGCAGCCGATCTCGCGCATGCGCAAGCGCAGATTGGTCACCAGAAAGGATTTACGCGCCGGAGCGAGGCTTAACCCCAGACGCTCCCTGAGCAGATCCGCCCAGCGCGTGAACTCCGCGTCCTCCATGGCGGAGGACGCGTGCCGGGGCACATGCTGGGGCGCTGCGCTCATTGAGCATCCTCAACGGCGGCCGTCTCAGGCCGGCAGCTTGAAGCCCGCCACCGACTTGCGCAGCTCATTGGCAAGATCGGCGAGATTACCGACCGAGGTAGCGGCTTCGGTGGTACCCACCGAGGTTTGCATCGCGATCTCGCGCACCACGTTCATGGTGTCGGAGATATTGGCCGCGGCGGCGGACTGCTGACGCGCGGCGTGCGAGATGCTCTGCACCAGCTCGGCCAGGTGATTGGACACCCTTTCAATCTCCTTCAGCGCCGCGTCGGCGTTGTGCGCGATCTTCGCGCCCGCCACCACGTTGCCGGTGCTCTGCTCCATGGCGCTGATGGCCTCGCTGGTGTCGCCCTGAATGGTTTTCACCAGGGCGTCAATCTGCTTGGTGGCGTTGGCGGAGCGTTCCGCGAGGCGCTGCACTTCGTCGGCCACTACCGCGAAGCCGCGTCCCGCCTCGCCCGCCATGGCAGCCTGGATGGCGGCGTTCAGCGCCAGTATGTTGGTCTGGTCGGCGATGTCGCTGATCAGCTCCACGATTTCGCCTATCTCCTGCGAGCTTTCGCCGAGGCGCTTGATGCGCTTCGAGGTCTCCTGGATTTGCTCGCGGATGCGGTCCATGCCCTGGAGGGTGTCCTGCACCGCCTGCGCGCCTTGATTGGCGATCTGCACCGAGTTCTGCGCCACCTGGGCCGATTCGCCGGCATTGGCCGCCACCTCCTGAATCGAAACCGCCATTTCATTGACCGCCGCGCTGGCCTCGGCCACGCGCGCCGCCTGTTCATTGCTCGCCTCGGACAGGTGCATGGCGGTGGTCTGGGTTTCCTGCGCCGCGCTCGCCACCTGCACGGTGGTGTCGTTGATACCGCGCACCAGGTTGCGCAATGAATCTATGGCGGAGTTCACCGCGTCCGCAATGGCGCCGGTGAAGGCCTCGGTCACGGTCGCCCTGACGCTGAGGTCGCCGTCCTGCAGACCGGCCATCTCATCGAGCAGGGTGAGAATGGCGTCCTGGTTTTTGCGGTTCTGCGCTTCCGCCATGGCCGCGCGCTCCGCGGCAGCGCGGTGCGTGAGATAACCTATCTGAATCATGCACAGCAGCGCCAGCACGCCCACTGCGTAGCCCAGTAAATCCAGTCTGCGCAGTTCCTCCTGCACGCGTTGATAAGCCGCGCCCAGGTCTTCGGCCGCGGACAGCAGGGCCTGGCCGTTGACGAAGATCACCTGGGCGTCATCCTTCACGCGGTACACCTCGCCGAATTTCTCCTGGATGTAATCATTAAGGCGCGTGATGGCCTGGAACAGGGTGCCTGTCTCGCCGAGCTTCAAAAGTATCGCGGGGTCGCTCACCGGGTTGACGTTCACGCCGCCGTCCCCCTTGCCTTGCATGGCATCGAGCGTACGCTTGAACGTATCCACCTCGCTGATGATCTGTTCAATAGCCTGCGCCGCCTCGGTGGAGCTCTTGCTCACCAGGAACAACTGGTTCATGTGGTTGAGTATGCTGTGGCTCAAGCGCATCTGATCGCTGGCGCGCAGAATATCCGAGGTGGGGGCGCCGTTGTTCGCCAGCATCCTGACCACCTGTTCCGTGTCGGCGGTGAATACCGGCCCGGCCTGGTTGACGATGTCGAGGAACTCGCCGATGGTCACGAACAGCTCTTCTTCGGCCACCATTTCGTCAATCGAGAAGCGGAAACCTTGCCAGTTCGCATCCAACTCCTGCAGCTCCTTGGCCGCCTCCCTGGGCGAGGGCTTGAGGCCGGTGGCGGGATCGCCCTTCTGCAACAGAGCCAGCGACTTGGCAAACTCGTCGCGCGAGAACTTGAGCTCCGCGAAACCGGCGCCGGTGAACGAAGCCACTGCCGCGGTGGCGTTACCTGTCATCATCTGCGAGTAGAGGCGCAAATCGGAGGTAATGCCGAGGTAGCGCGTGATTTGCGCGTTTTGCTGCGCGGTGTAAATGAAAATCGCGGCGAATCCAATCAAGCTGATCAACAGCAGCGCGCCGAACAAGACCAGCGCCTTGTTCTGGGTTTTGGGAAGTTTTCCTGCGTTGAACGATAGTTTCATAGCCAGCTCCTCAACCTGTGTCGAATTTAAAAACAGGCCGTCATACGGCGGCCTGCAAAAAAAGCGGGTTCTGCGCCAGACGGTGCGTGCTGTATACACGCCAGTACTGGCCGTCGCGCAGGTAAGCGCCCACCAGATAAGGGTGGGTGGAGTCAGCCGTGGGCGGCAATTCGCGCAGGCGCTCGTCCT
>JBGFRC010000056.1:0-18156 GCA_041695325.1 Pseudomonadota bacterium | reverse complement strand
TGCACTGGGTATGCGTCATAGGAGGCATCTGCATTGGCATGCCCGGCATATCCATTTTTACCGTGATTTCCCACAGCCCCTCACGCATGTCCGGCTCTGCAAAAGAGAGCGACGGGTATAAAAAAGAAATAATAATCAATATTGCAAATATCGATTTGATAAACATTTTCTTTCTCCCACTAAGAATATATATTATAAAGTTCATACAAATGGGAGTTACCCATTAATACTGGGTCAATGAACCCTTAAAGGAGCCCGTTCCCTGCCTCCCATAGCCATTAAGTAGGTTGATTGGATCATTGAACCCTTGTCATCATGGAGGATTGGTCGGGAGGCTTCGCTTGCCTTGTCTAACAGGTTGTTGAAAAAGCCCTTCCATGGGCTTTTTCAACTCGCAAAGTGAACAGTGTCATTTTCGCTTTGCGCCATTTTTCAAGCACATAAAGCGTGCTTGAAAAATGGCGGTGCCTGCGGCGCTCTCGCATCCTGCTTCGCTTGCAAGGCCAGGGCAAGCCATCCTTGGCTTGCCCGCTCGCAGCAGTGCTGCTCGCCCCTGCACCGCACGCAGGCTGTTTCTCAACAGCCTGCTAGGTAACTTTTTAAAGCTTGACTGTCTGGCCGGCGCATCCGCCGAGCATAACACCCGGACGTACTGCGCCCCGCATGACACATTTCATGCACGGCATACGCCATAAGATGTTTTGAGTCAGCGCGCCTTGCGTGCCGGCGGAACGCCGGGGGCGAGGTAGTGCTCAAACCACTGCCGCGCCAGGTCCGCCACCTCCTCCAGCGCGCCCGGCTCTTCAAACAGATGCGTGGCGCCGGGGATGATTTGCAGATTTTTCTCCACCTGCAATTGCTCAAACGCTTTCTGGTTGAGATCAATCACCACGGCGTCCTCCCCGCCCACCAGGAGCAACGTCGGCGCCTTGACCCGCGCCAGTGCGGACCCGGCCAGATCGGGCCGTCCACCGCGCGACACGATGGCGCTCACGCCGCGCGGATGTTCCGCCGCCGCCACCAGGGCCGCGGCGGCGCCGGTGCTAGCGCCGAAATAGCCGATCTTGAGCGCGCGCGTCTGTGGCTGCTGCTGCAACCAATCGGTCACTTGCGCGAGCCGCCCGGCGAGCATCTTGATGTCAAAGCGCAAATGCCCGGTGGCGCGCTCGGCGAACTCCTCGTCGCTGGTCAGGAGATCGAACAGCAAGGTGGCCAACCCCACCTCTTGCAGATGCCGCGCCACGAAACGGTTGCGCGGGCTGTGGCGGCTGCTGCCGCTGCCGTGCGCGAACACCACGATGCCGCCTGCATTCGGAGTCAAATGCAGATTGCCTTCCAGCGTGACATCGCCCGCGGGTATGCGCACCCGATATTCTTCCGGCTCGTCGAGCCTGGGATAGTGCGCCTGGGTACCGGATTCCTTTATCGTCATGATTGTAACCATAGAACAAACGGCCCAATCGGCCCTTGATGTAGATCAAGCTTTTTCATTCAGCGCCCTATAGAATGACCTCCGCATGGACATCACGTTTTTGGGCGCCACCGGCACGGTGACCGGATCCAAGTACCTGGTCGGCGCCGGCAAGAGTAAAATACTGGTGGATTGCGGGCTGTTTCAGGGCTACAAGCACCTGCGCCTGAGAAACCGCGCGCCGTTTCCCGTTGACCCCAAAGAGCTGGACGCCGTGGTGCTCACCCACGCGCACATAGACCACAGCGGCTATCTGCCGTTGTTGATCAAAAACGGCTACGCCGGCAAGGTGTATTGCAGCGCGGCGACCAGGGATCTCAGCGCCGTCCTGCTGCCGGACAGCGGCCACCTGCAGGAAGAAGAAGCGCGTTACGCCAACAAGCGCGGCTCCTCCAAGCATCACCCGGCGCTGCCGCTGTACACGCTGGAAGACGCGCAACGCGCGCTGCAACAGTTCACGCCCATTGCGTTCAACAAGGACGTGGAGCTGGGCAGCGTGAACGTGCGCCTGATCCCCAACGGCCACATGCTGGGATCGGGTTGCGCGTTGTTAAAAGACCACCATGTCTCACTGCTGTTTTCCGGCGATCTCGGCCGCCCCAACGACCTCATCCTGCACGAACCCGCCGCCGTGTCGCGCGCGGACTACCTGGTCATGGAATCCACCTACGGCAACCGCCGCCACGATCCCGCCGATCCGCAAATTGCGCTGGCCGACGTCATTCATCGCACCGTCGCCCGTCACGGCGTAATCGTGATTCCCTCCTTCGCCGTAGGGCGCGCGCAGACCCTGTTGTATTACATCCACCTGCTCAAGGCGACCCAGGCCGTTCCCGACATTCCGGTGTTTCTGGACAGCCCGATGGCGGCCGACGCCACGCGCATCTTCCACGAGCACCGCGCGCTGCACCGCTTGACTGACGCGCAGTGCGACGCCATGTGCCGCGCGGCGCACATCGTCAACAGCGTGGAGGAATCCAAGGCCTTGGATCAGCGCCAGGGGCCGATGATCATCATCTCCGCCAGCGGCATGGCCACCGGCGGGCGCGTGCTGCACCACCTCAGCGCCTTCGCGCCGGACGCGCGCAACACCATTCTGTTCTCCGGCTTCCAGGCCGGCGGCACGCGCGGCGCGGCGCTGCTGAACGGCGCCGAAAACATCAAGATATTCGGCGAGTACGTCCCGGTGCGCGCCGAAGTGGTGTTGCTCGATAACCTCTCCGCGCACGCCGATTACGAGGAAATCCTCGACTGGCTGGCGCACTTCCGCGCCGCGCCGCGCGCCACCTTCATCACCCACGGCGAACCCGCCGCCGCCGACGCCCTGCGCCACCACATCGAAGAACGCCTCGGCTGGCGCGTGCGCGTGCCGGATTATCTGGAGAAGGTAACGCTGGGCTGAGGCAGCAGCCCTTGTCTCTTTGCCCGGCGGTCGCTCCCGGCATCCTGTGCCGTACAGGGATGTACCAATGTCGCGGGAGGCAGGATGCCGGGAGCGACCCTCCCGCGACACTAGTGCATCCCTGCACGTCGCAGGCGGGTGTTATACTAATTACCGGGTTTTCAGCCGGAATAAGTCTATGGCGGGGCACAGCAAGTGGGCCAACATCCAGCATCGTAAGAACGCGCAGGACGCCAAGCGCGGCAAGATTTTCACCAAGCTGATCCGTGAAATCACGGTCGCGGCGCGCCTGGGCGGAGGCGACGCGGCCACCAATCCGCGCCTGCGCCATGCCATAGATAAGGCGCTGGCGCAAAACATGACGCGCGACACCGTTGAGCGCGCGGTGAAGCGCGGCGCGGGCCTGCTGGAAGGAGTGAATTACGAAGAGGTGCGCTATGAGGGCTACGGTCCCGGCGGCGCGGCGGTGATGGTGGATTGCATGACCGACAATCGCGTGCGCACCGTGGCCGAGGTGCGCCACGCCTTCACCAAGTGCGGCGGCAACCTTGCCACCTCCGGCTCGGTAAGCTATCTGTTCAGCAAGAACGGCGTGCTGAGCTACGCGCCGGGTTCGGACGAAGACCGCATCATGGCCGTGGCGGCCGAGGCGGGCGCGGAGGACGTCGTCAGCAACGACGACGGCTCCATCGAGGTGATCACCGCGCCCGGCGCCTTCGAGCAGGTCAAGCAGGCGCTGACCAAGGCGCAGCTTGCGCCCGCGCACGCCGAGGTTACGCTGCGCGCCTCCACCAGCGCCGAGGTGAGCGGCGAGGACGCGCAGAAGATGGCGAAGCTGCTGGACATGCTGGAAGACCTGGACGACGTGCAAAGCGTTTACTCCAACGCCGATTTGCCCGAATCCGTCGTGACGGCGTGATAAAATTGCATATTAAAGGTGGGCCCGCTGCGCATACTCGGCATAGATCCTGGCTCGCTCATTACCGGCTTCGGAGTGATAGACGTGACGCAGGGGAAAACCAGTTACATCGCCAGCGGCTGCGTGCGCATTGCGCGCGTGCCGCTCGCGGCGCGGTTAAAAACCATCTTCGACGGCGTCGTGGAATTGAGCGCCAACTATCAGCCGGATGAAATCGCCATCGAGCGCGTGTTCATGCACCGCAACGCCTCCTCCGCGCTGAAGCTGGGCGAGGCGCGCGGCGCGGCGATCTGCGCCGCCGTGCTGCACGCGCGGCCGGTGCACGAATACACCCCGGCCATGGTCAAGCAGACCGTGGCGGGCAAGGGCAACGCCGGCAAGGAGCAAATCCAGCACATGGTGCGCGCCCTGCTCAGCCTGCCCGCCGCGCCCCAGCCCGACGCCGCCGACGCGCTCGCGGTCGCGCTGTGCCACGCCTATGCGCGCCAGGCGCTGACCCGCGTCCCCGGCGCGCGCGGTCTGCGGCGAGGGCGCGCGCGATGATCGGCCAGTTGCGCGGCATACTGCTCTCCAAAGAGCCGCCGCATTTGCTGCTCGATGCGCACGGCGTGGGCTACGAGATCGAGGCTCCGCTGTCGGCGTTTTACGACCTGCCGGCACCGGGCAGTGAAATAACCTTGTATACCCATCTCGTGGTGCGCGAAGACGCCCACCTGTTGTTCGGTTTCACCGACGTAGAAGAACGGGCGCTGTTCCGCAATCTGTTAAAAGTAAACGGCGTCGGCGCCAGGCTTGCGCTCACCATTTTATCCGGCGTCTCCGCGCAGGGTTTCGTGCGCTGCGTGCAGAACAACGACAGCGCCAGCCTCACCCAGCTCCCCGGCATCGGCAAAAAAACCGCCGAGCGCCTGATACTGGAAATGCGCGACAAGCTGAGCGGCTGGGAACAACGCGCGGTACGCGGCGCGGCCGCCATCGCCGCCCCGGCGGGGGACGTTCTGCATGATGCCCTGAGCGCGCTCATCTCGCTCGGCTATAAGCCGCACGAAGCCGCGCGCATGCTGCAAGGCATAGACAGCGCCGGTTTAAGCCGCGAAGAACTCATCCGCCGCGCGCTGCAAACGCTGGCCAAGGCGTGACCCCGTGATCGAAACCGACCGCCTGATCGCCCCCGAAGGCAAGGCGCGCGAAGAAGAGCTGGATCGCGCCATCCGCCCCAGGCGCCTGGCCGACTACGTGGGCCAGCCCGCGGTGCGCGAGCAGATGGAAATCTTCATCAGCGCAGCCAAGAGCCGCGCCGAGGCGCTGGATCATGTTTTGATCTTCGGCCCGCCGGGCCTCGGCAAAACAACGCTGGCGCACATCATCGCCTATGAGCTGGGCGTCAATCTCAAGCACACCTCCGGCCCGGTGCTGGAGCGCCCCGGCGACCTCGCCGCCATCCTCACCAATCTCGAAGTGCGCGACGTGCTGTTCGTGGACGAAATCCACCGCCTGAGCCCGGTGGTGGAGGAAATTCTGTACCCGGCGCTTGAAGATTATCAGCTCGACATCATGATCGGCGAAGGCCCCGCCGCGCGCTCCATCAAGCTCAACCTGCCGCCGTTCACCCTGGTCGGCGCCACCACCCGCGCCGGGCTGCTGACCTCGCCCCTGCGCGACCGCTTCGGCATCGTGCAGCGCCTGGAGTTTTACGGCACCGAAGACCTGACCCGCATCGTGCAGCGCTCGGCGCAGATATTGAACGTCGCGCTCGATCCCGGCGGCGCGGAGCAGATCGCCGGCCGCTCGCGCGGTACGCCGCGCATCGCCAATCGTCTGTTGCGCCGCGTGCGCGACTTCGCTGAGGTCAAGGCCGACGGCCGCATCACGCGCGAAGTGGCGGACCAGGCGCTGGCCCTGCTCGACGTGGACAACAACGGCTTCGACATGATGGACCGCAAACTCTTGCTCGCCATCATCGAAAAATTCGGCGGCGGCCCGGTGGGCCTCGACAACCTCGCCGCCGCGCTGGGCGAAGAACGCGACACCATCGAAGACGTGCTGGAGCCTTTTTTAATCCAGCAAGGCTACCTCATGCGCACCCCGCGCGGACGCATGGCCACGCGCAGCGCCTACCTCCACTTCGGCCTCAGCGCGCCGCAATCCGCGCACAACGACGCGCCGGATTTGTTTCGTGAAATATAACACGCGCAGCCTGGCTGGAACGCAGCGCAACCCGGGGATGTTTGATTCCCGGGTTTCATTTCATCCCATCCGGACTACGCGCTGCGCGCCGGATGGATGAACGCTTGTGAATGAATTTATCTGGCCGGTGCGGGTCTATTATGAGGACACGGACAGCGGCGGCGTGGTGTATCACGCCGATTATCTCAAGTTCATGGAGCGTTCGCGCACCGAGTGGCTGCGCAGCCTGGGTTTTGAACAGGACGCGCTTAAAAACAAATGGGGAATTATCTTCGCGGTGCGCGCCATCCGCGTGGACTTTCGCAAGCCGGCGCGTTTCAATGAGCTGCTGGAGGTGAGCGTGAAAGTCGCTGAGCGTGGCAGGGCGAGCTTGAGTTTTGAGCAGCACATACGTCACAATAAGGAGTTGCTGTGCAGCGGCGAAGTGAAGATTGCCTGTCTTGACGCCGCCACGCTTAAGGCGCGCCCCATTCCCAAACCTCTGCTTGCGCAACTTTCCTCATGACTACCGATCTCTCCATGCTGCAATTGGTGCTCGATGCCAGTCTGGTGGTGCAGCTCGTCATGCTGCTGTTGCTCGCCGTGTCGCTGGCGTCATGGACCATGATTTTTCTGAAGCGCGGCGCGTTGAAGGACGCGCGCCGCGCCGCAGACGAGTTCGAGCAGCGCTTCTGGTCGGGCGAAGACCTGAACGCGCTCTATAACCAGGTCACGCGCCGGCATGAGCTGTCCGGCCTGGAGGCGACCTTCGAGGCCGGATTCAAGGAATTCGTGCGCCTGCGTAGGCAAAGCGGCGCGGACCCGATGGCGGTGCTGGAAGGCGCGCAGCGCAGCATGCGCGTGGCGCTGGGGCGCGAAGTGGACGCCCTCGAGGGGCATCTTTCGTTTCTCGCCACGGTGGGCTCCACCAGCCCCTACCTGGGCCTGTTCGGCACGGTGTGGGGCATCATGAATTCGTTCAGGAGCCTCGGCAACGTGCAGCAGGCCACGCTCGCCATGGTCGCGCCCGGCATCGCGGAAGCCTTGATCGCCACCGCCATGGGCCTGTTCGCGGCCATCCCGGCGGTGATCGCCTACAACGGCTTCGCCAACGACGTCGAGCGGCTGCACAACCGCTACGACGCCTTCCTGGACGAATTCTCCACCATTCTGCAACGGCAGGCGCACAGCTAAATGGCCGTCAAGCAACGCACCCGGCGCGGACCGATGTCCGAGATCAACGTGGTGCCCTATATAGACGTGATGCTGGTGTTGCTGGTGATCTTTATGATTACCGCCCCGCTGCTCGCCACCGGCGTCAAAGTGGAACTTCCGCAGGCCGCCGCCGCTCCAATTGAGCGTGAGAGCAAGGAGCCGCTGGTGGTAAGCGTGGATGCCGCGGGCAATTATTTTCTGAACGTGGGCGAGAACCATGAAAAGCCCGTGGACGAGACCACCCTGGTGCAGCGCGTGGCGGCGGTGCTGCGCAACCAGCCCGGCACGCCGGTGCTGGTGCGGGGCGACAAGAACGTGAATTACGGGCGCGTGGTGCGCGCCATGACGCTGCTGCAAAGCGCAGGTGCGCCGAGCGTGGGGCTGATCACCGAATCGCCCGTGCAGAAGCCGACCCGGCCGGCATCATAAAATGTTAAAGGAGTTGCGTCATCATCCGCGTGCCCTGGCGCTCGCCGTGGCGGTGCACGTGGCGCTTATCGCCGCGCTGGTGGTGAGCCTCGACTGGACGCGCCACCCCGCGCCTGCCGCCCAGGTGGAAACGGTGCAGGCCGTGGTGATGGACGAAACCAAGGTCAGGGCGGAACAGGAAAGACTCAAGGAGGCCGAGCGCAAGAAACAGGAACAAGAAGAACAGCGTCTCAAAAAACTGGAACAGGAGGCGGAACAGGCGAGGCAGGCGCGCGAACAGGAGCAGCAGCGCCTCAAGCAGCTGGAACAGGAAGCGGAGAAGGCGAGACGCGAGCGGGAGCAGGAGCAGCAGCGCCTCGCGGAGCTGGAGGCGCAACGCAAGGCGGAGGCGGAGCGTCTGGAGAAACAACGCCAGGCCGAGCGCCTGGCGCAGGAAAAGGCCAAAGAGCAAAAGCGCTTGGCCGATCTTGAAACGAGACGTAAAATAGAAGAGGAGAAAAAGCGCGAGACTGAACGGCGCCTGGCTGAACAGCAATTAAAGCAACAGCTTGAGGCGGAGGAGCAGGCCGCTGTGGACAAGGCGCGGCAAGAACAGGCGCAGAGCATCATCGCCCAGTACACCAGCCTGATTCAGCAAAAGGTGCGGCGCAACTGGCTCAAGCCCGCGAGCGCCGGGGAGGGCATGTCCTGCACCGTGCGCGTGCGCCTGATACCGGGCGGCCAGGTGAGCGACGCGCGCGTGGTGGCAAGCAGCGGCGATGAACTGTTCGACCGTTCGGTGGAGACCGCGGTGTACAAGGCGGGTCCGCTGCCGCTGCCGCCCGACGCGGCGCTGTTTGACTATTTTCGTGAACTGGATTTTGTGTTTAAGCCCTGAAGGAATGGCGATTTGAAACGCTTATTACACGCATTACTGACCGCGATACTGCTTGCGCCGTTACCGCGCGCGCAGGCGACGCTCACCATTGAAATCACCGGCGGCGCGGAAGGCGCACTGCCCATCGCCGTCGTGCCGTTCGGCGTGGAGGGCCAGGGGCTGCCGCCGGAGGACGTCAGCGCCATCGTGACGAACAATCTCAAGCGCAGCGGCCGCTTCGCGCCGCTGCAGGAGAAGGATTTGCTGGCGCGTCCGCATCAGTTGAGCGAGGTCAACTTCCGCGACTGGCGCGCGCTCGGCTCCGACTACCTGGTGGTGGGCAAGGTGCGCGCCACGGCCGCCGGCCAGTACAGCGTGCAGTTCGAGCTGCTCGACGTGTTCCGCGGCACGCGCATCACCGGCTACAGCATTCAGAGCGGCGCGCAGGAACTGCGCCGCGCCGCGCACCAGATTAGCGACATCATCTATGAAAAGCTCACCGGCCAGCCCGGTGCGTTCAACACGCGCATCGCCTACGTGACCGTATCCGCCCTCGCGCCGAACCAGCAGAGCTACGCGCTGCAAGTGGCCGACGCCGATGGCCACAATCCGCAGACCGTCCTCACCTCCAGGCAACCACTGCTGTCGCCCGCCTGGTCGCCGGACGGAACGCGGCTCGCGTATCTGTCATTTGAAAACAAACGCGCGCAGGTCTACATCCAGGAAATCGCCAGTGGCAGGCGCGAATTGCTCGCTTCGTTTCCGGGCCTGAACGGCGCGCCCGCCTGGTCGCCGGACGGAACGCGGCTCGCGCTCACGCTGTCCAAGGACGGCAACCCGGAGATTTACGTGATGAACCTGGCGAGCAGGGTGCTGGAGCGGCTTACCAGCAACCCCGCAATAGACACCGAGCCCGCCTGGTCGCCGGACGGCGCGCGCATCGTGTTCACTTCCGACCGCGGCGGCAAGCCGCAGCTCTATATGATGCCCGCCGCGGGCGGCAACGCGCAGCGCGTCACCTTCGAGGGCGACTACAACGCGCGCGGGCGCTTTTCGCCGGACGGCAAGCTGCTCGCCATGGTGCACGGCGCCCGCGGCCAATACCGCATCGCGGTGCTGGATCTGGAAACCAGGGCGCTGCGCGTACTCACCGACCGCACGCTGGACGAGTCGCCGAGCTTCGCGCCCAACGGCGCCATGATCATTTACGCCACCCATAACGGAAGAAAGGGCGTGCTCGCGGCGGTATCGGTGGACGGCCGCGTGCAGCAACGCCTGCTGCTCGCCGAGGGTGACGTGCGCGAGGCCGCATGGTCGCCGTTCGGCCGCCGTTTGATTCTTCAACAGTAACCACAACAAGGAGTGATGAAATGAAACGCATCAATCAACTATTGCTTATCGTACTGCCCGCCGCTTTGCTGTTCGGCTGTCCCGCCAAGCCGGTCAAACAGGAGGGAGTGGCGGTCGAGGAGCGCGGCGCGGAGAGCGGCCTGGAAGGAGGCGTTGCGCGCGGCGTGGGCGAGGGCGACGCCTTCGTCGGTTCCGAGCTGGATGATCCCCGCAGCCCGCTTGCCCAGCGCCTGGTCTATTTTGAATTCGACAGCAGCGAGGTGAGAAGCGAGTTCCGATCCACCGTTTCCGCGCACGCGCGCTACCTGTCGCAAAACACCGGAGCCGCCGTCACCCTGGAAGGCCACGCCGATGAGCGCGGCTCGCGTGAATACAACCTGGCGCTGGGAGAGCGGCGCGCCAATGCGGTGCGCTCCCTGTTGCTCGCCGAAGGCGCGGCCGGCGCGCAGATTCAAACCGTGAGCTACGGCGAAGAGAAGCCGGCGGCGGCCGGCCACGATGAAAGCGCCTGGAGCCAGAACCGGCGCGTCGAAATCGTCTACACCCGGCGTTGATGAAGAGCGCCCGCGCGCTTTGTGTCCTCGCCTTGCTCCTCCCCGCGCTCACTGCCGGTGCGGCGGAGGAAAGGGGCAAGCCTCCCACGCCGGAGGAGCGCATCGCGCGCCTGGAGCGCCTGCTGGAAAACCAGGGCGAGATCATTTCGCGCCTGGATGCCATGCAACGGGAGTTGCAACGCCTGCAAGGGACGCTTGAGGAACAGGGCCATGACCAGGGCCTCCTGAGACAGGGTCAGCTCAACGCCTTGCGCGATTTCGACCGGAGGCTCTCCGAGATCGAGAAGACTCTCGCGGCCTCCCTGCTTGCGCGCGGTGCACAGGCAAGTCCAGCCGTGAGTGCCACCGAGTCCGCCGGTTTGCCCGAAACGGAGGGCGCGCAGCCTGACGGTGAAGCCAGCGCGCCGCCTGAGCCGGCGCCACCCGCTGCCGCGGCAAAGCCGCCCAGCGCCAAACCGTCGGTCGCGAGCACGGAAGAAGAAGCCTCCTACAGCGAGGCCTTCAAGCTGCTCAAGGAAGCTCATTACGACAAGGCGACCGCGGCGTTCCAGGATTATCTGAAGCGGTATCCAGACGGCGCAAATGCCGACAAGGCGCAATACTGGCTGGGCGAAACCTATTACGTCACGCGCCGCTTCAAGGAATCCTTGCAGACGTTCCAAGCCGTGCTGGAGCACTATCCCGGCAGCGACAAACGGCCCGACGCCGCGCTCAAGATCGGTTTCGTGCATTACGAAACCGGCGCCTGGGCGGACGCACGCAAGGCGCTCAACGAAGTGATAAAAAATTACCCCGGCACAGCCGTCGCCAGGCTCGCAGACAGCCGCCTGCAAAGAATGAAAAAAGAAGGGCGTTAGGCGCGCAGCAACGGGTGTAAAATACCCGTATGCCTCAAGCAGTACTCGACCACCCGGTGTCCAAACCCACAGACGCGGCGCAATCGCGGCTGCGCGTCACGGAAATCTTTTACTCCCTGCAAGGTGAGACGCGCACCGTGGGCCTGCCCACCGTGTTCGTGCGCCTCACCGGCTGCCCGCTGCGCTGCGGCTATTGCGACACGGCCTATGCGTTTCAGGGCGGCGAGTGGTTTACCCGGGCGCAAATCCTGGCGCGCGTGGCGCAGTACGGCGCGCGTTACGTCACCGTCACCGGCGGCGAACCGCTGGCGCAAAAGCCCTGTTTGAGCTTATTGCGCGCGCTGTGCGATCAGGGTTATGAAGTCTCGCTCGAAACCGGCGGCGCGCTGGACGTGTCGCAAGTGGACCCGCGCGTGGTCAAGGTGCTGGACATCAAGACGCCGGGCTCCGGCGAGGCGGATAAAAATCTTTACGCCAACATCGCCCACCTCACGCCGCGCGATGAAGTGAAATTCGTGCTCTGTGACCGCGCGGATTACGAGTGGGCGCAGGCCCTGCTAAAAAAATACTCATTTCCGTGCGAGATACTGTTCTCGCCCAGTTACCGGCAACTAAGCGCCGCCGCACTGGCCGACTGGATAGTGCAAGACCGCCTGCCGGTGCGTTTGCAAATCCAACTGCATAAATACCTCTGGGGCGACGTGCCCGGTAAATAAATGAGCGCCGCCGTCATCCCCTTCACCGCGCAGCACACCAAGGCGGTGGTGCTGCTGTCCGGCGGCATGGACTCGGCCACTACCCTGGCCGTGGCGGTCGAGTCAGGCTTTCACTGTTACACGCTGACGTTTGACTACGGTCAACGGCATCGCGCCGAACTTAACGCCGCCGAGCAAATTTCAAAGCAACTCAGCGCGCTGGAGCACAAGGTCATCAAAATTGATCTTGCCGCCATCGGCGGCTCGGCGCTTACCGATCGCGCCATCCAGGTTCCGCACCGGCCCGCCTCAGGCATACCGGTCACCTACGTGCCCGCGCGCAACACGGTGTTCCTGGCGCTGGCCCTGGCCTGGGCCGAAGTGCTGCACGCCTTCGACATCTTCATCGGTGTGAATGCGGTGGATTATTCCGGCTATCCCGACTGCCGCCCCCAGTTCATCGAGGCCTTCACCAGGCTCGCCAACGTCGCCACCAAGGCGGGCGTGGAAGGCGCGCGCTTCACCATCCACACCCCGCTCATACACCTCAGCAAGGCCGAAATCATCAAGGAAGGCGCGCGGCTGGGCGTGGACTTTGCGCTCACCGTCTCCTGCTACGCCGCCGACGATGACGGCCGCGCCTGCGGCCAATGCGACGCCTGCCGCCTGCGCGCCGCCGGCTTCCAGGCCGCCGCTATTCCCGACCCCACCCGTTATCAGTAATCAAATTGGTGTTCCCCTCGTATTCGGATTAAAATACTCGGCTTATCCAGTCCTCAGTCTTCTGTCCCCTGTCCTCAGATGGGCCGTTAGCGGGGTCGCGTAGCGACGGAGCCGCACTGCGGCGAACGCCAGTACAGGGAAGTACTGGCGGTGGGTCGACGAAGCTGTTGCAGTCCCGCCAGGGAGGGCGTCGCGAAAATTCAGCAGTACCGGGCCGTTAGCTCAGCCGGTAGAGCAGCTGGCTTTTAACCAGTTGGTCGTGCGTTCGACTCGCACACGGCCCACCAGTTTTTCGACGACTTACGACGATCCCAACATCGCATCCTTGCCGGGTGTGCCGGAAAGTGTGCGGTCCACCGCCTTCGGCCGGTACAACCTTTCCGCATAGTCGGCAAGATGCGCGGCCGAGAGATGGGCGTACCGCAATACCATCTCGTAGCTGCTCCATCCGCCGAGTTCCTGCAACACCTGAAGCGGCGTCCCGGACTGCACGTGCCACGACGCCCAGGTGTGGCGCAGGTCGTGCCAGCGGAAGTTCTCGATGCCCGCACGCTTCAGCGCCGCGTCCAGCCAGTTCCACTCGCGTGCCGCGCACCGCAAGATCGCCCGGGCGGTTTCGAGCAGCCGGTTGACGGTGGCGTTCGAGACGCCTTCCGCCTTCCTGGCCCGTGCCGCCTGATCCAGCATGTCCCGGCGCAGGCAAGCAGGCGCAGTGCGAAAGCAGGCGCCGCGTTATAATGGAAGTCCCTTAATAACAAGAGGAGGAGGCGCCATGCACGTCACCCTGGTGCACATTCGCGTCAAGCCGGAGCACGTCGCCGACTTCATCGCCGCCACGCGCGCGAATCACGAGGCCTCGATCAAGGAGTGCGGCAACCGGCGCTTCGACGTGTTGCAATCCACGGACGACCCCGCGCTGTTTATCCTGTATGAAGCCTATGCCGGCGCCGAGTCCGCGGCGGCGCATAAAAACACCGCGCATTATCTGGCCTGGCGCGACGCGGTGGCGGACTGGATGGCGGAGCCGCGCAGGGGCGAGGGCTTCCGCAGCCTGTTTCCAGCCTGATCGGTGCAATGGCGCCGTTTTCCATTGCGCGCCTGCCCCGCATCCTGTTCGGCGCCGGCGGCGCGCGGCAATTGCCGGAGATCATCGCGCGCTTCGGCCGGCGCGCGTTGCTGGTGACGGGCGCGAAATCGTTTCTCAACTCGCCCCACTGGCCGCAGCTTATAGATGCGCTGCACAAGCAGCGCATCGTCTGGGAACACGTCACGGTAAGCGGCGAGCCTGCGCCGCGATGGGTGGATGAGGCGGCACAAACCTTCCGCGCCGCGCACATTCACGCCGTGGTGGGCATAGGCGGCGGCAGCGCGCTGGATGGCGCCAAGGCAGTCGCGGGCTTATTACAGTCCGCGCGTTCCGTGATGGATTATCTGGAAGGCGTGGGGGCGCAGTTGCCCTATGACGGCCCCGCCACGCCGTTCATCGCGCTGCCGACCACGGCGGGCACGGGGAGTGAAGCCACCAAAAACGCGGTGCTGAGCAAGCCGGGCAAAGATGGCTTCAAGAAGTCATTCCGCGATGAACAACTGGTGGCGCAGTACGCGATCGTGGACCCCGATCTGCTGGCCGGTTGTCCGCCGGAGCTGATCGCCGCGAACGGCATGGATGCGTTGACGCAATTGATTGAATCCTACGTTTCCCTCAATGCCAGTCCCGTCACCGATGCGCTGGCCCTGTCCGGCATTGAAGCGGCGCGCGATGGACTGCTGGACTGGTATGAAACCGGGAGTGTGGCGGGGCGCGAGCGCATGGCCTACGCCGCGCTGCTCTCCGGCATCACCTTGGCGCAGGCGGGCCTGGGCTCGGTGCACGGGCTCGCCTCCCCCCTGGGCGCATTCTTCCCGATACCGCACGGCGTGGTGTGCGGCACGCTGGTCTCCGCCGCGACCGAGGTCAATATCCGCGCGCTGCAACAACGCCTGCCGCAGTCGCCGGCGCTGGCTAAATACGCGCTGCTGGGCAGGGTGCTGTGCGGCAACCCGAACATGAGCGATCACGCCGCGCGCGCGGCGCCGGTGCAGATTCTGCACGCGTGGACCGAGCGCCTGAAGCTGCCGCGCTTAGGCGCGTACGGCGCGCGGGCGCACGATTTCCCGCACATCATCGCCCACTGCCGCGGCAGCAGCATGAAGACCAATCCGGTGGTGCTGAGCGATGAGGAAGTGGAAGAGATACTGGCCGCGCGCTTGTAACCGGCTTGTGCTGTTTTCAGGGCGCGTATCCCTGTGCGTTGATGCCGAATTGCTTGCGCTTGCGCCATAGCGTGGCGCGGCTGACGCCGAGCAGCGCGGCGGCCTTGCCGGTGTGGCCGCGGGTCTCGCGCAGCGCGATACCGGGATGGGATTAAAGCGTTTCCGCTTTCTGTTCGCGCTGGAGCAGCGACTGCACCGCGGCGCGCGGGCTTTTGTTTTCATACAGCACGCAGTACGCCTGTTCGCTGATGGGCATTTCGATGGCGTGCGCCTTCGCCAGGCGCATGACTTCGCGCGCGGTGGGAACGCCTTCCACGATTTGCCCGATGTCGCGCAGCGCATCCGCAAGCGCTACACCGCGCGCCAGCGCCAAGCCTAAGCG
Organism: Pseudomonadota bacterium; assembly: GCA_041695325.1. Lineage (GTDB taxonomy): Bacteria > Pseudomonadota > Gammaproteobacteria > SURF-13 > SURF-13 > SURF-13. Next base: position 2,884 of record JBGFRC010000056.1, on the reverse strand, counting down.
GCGATTGCGTGATTGATCGTCGGTGCAGGTGAGCACGAGGTCACCCAGGCCGGCGAGGCCCACGAAGGTTTCGCGTTTGCCGCCGAGCGCCACGCCCAAGCGCATCATCTCCGCCAGACCGCGCGTGATGAGCGCGGCGCGGGTGTTGGCGCCGTAGCCCAGGCCGTCGGCGATGCCGGCGGCGATGGCCAGCACGTTTTTGATCGCGCCGCCCAGCTCCACGCCGATCACGTCATCCGACGTATAGGCGCGCAGGTTGCCGTTGTGCAGGCGCGTGGCGAGATCGGCGGCAAATTGCGCCGTGGCGGAGGCGACGGTGAGCGCGGTGGGCGAGCCCGCCACCACCTCGCGCGCGAAGGTGGGGCCGGAGATCACTGCCGTGGCGCGCGCGCCGATCAGTTCTTGCGCCACTTCGTGCAGCAGCTTTCCCGATTCCGGTTCCAGCCCTTTGGTGGCCCAGGCGACGCGCATGTGCGGTTTCAAGTGAGGCGCAAGGCGCAACAGGGTTTCGCGGAAAGCGTGGCTGGGCACGGCGATCAGGCAGTCATCCGCGGCGTGCAGCGCTTGCGCCAAATCGGCGCAGACGTGCAGGTCGCGGGGAAAGACGACGTCCGGCAGAAAGCGCGCGTTGCAGCGCTCTTTTGCGAGTCGCGCCATGTGTTCCGCATTGTGGCCCCACAACAGAACGGGCGCGTTGGCGCGCGCGAGCAGTACCGCGAGCGCCGTGCCCCAGGAACCCGCGCCGAGAATGCAGAGCGGGGGAGGTGATGCGTTAGCCGGGCGTGGGCGCAAGGCGCGGTGTTAATGAGCGGCCTGTTGCTCGGCGCGTTGTTTCTGCGCCTGGGCGTAGATGGCTTCGAAATTCACCGGGGCGAGCAGCAGTTGCGGGAAGCCGCCCTTGGTGACGAGGTCGGAGACCGCCTCACGCGCAAACGGGAACAGCACGTTGGGGCAGAAGCTGCCCAGGGTGCGCGCCAGTTCCTCCTTTTCCAGCCCCTTGATGGTGAACAGTCCGGCTTGTTGCACCTCGGCCAGAAAAGCGGTTTTATCGCCGAGCTTGGCGGTGACGGTCACGCTGAGCACCACTTCGTGCACGTGCTCGCCTTGCTGCGCGGCGTGGCTTTGCAGGTGCAGGTTGATCTCCGGCGTCCACTGGGCGGTGAAAACCTGCGGCGAGCCGGGCGTTTCAAAGGACAGGTCCTTGACGTACACCTTCTGGATGAAGAATTGCACGTCGTTGTCCGTCTTGGGTGCGGCGGTGTCGGTCATGGTGGTTCCTTAAGATCAGGGTTTATGTAACGCATCAGGCGCAACGCAACAGGGCGTCGAGTTCGCCGCGATGTTCCATGCGCGCCATGTCGTCAAAGCCGCCCACGTGCCTTTCGCCGATGAAGATTTGCGGCACGCTGCGGCGCCGGCTGAGCCGCTCCATCTCCGCGCGGCGCGCGGGTTCCTGGTCCACGCGCACCTCGGTGTAGCGCACGCCCTTCTTTTGCAGCAATTGGCGCGCCATCACGCAGTAAGGGCAGGCCCCGGTGCTGTAGATCAAGACTTCTTTCTGGGCCTGCGCCATAGGTACTTTATTTGGTGCTGAGCGGAAACTTGGCGTCCTTCCAGGCGAGCAGGCCGCCCGCCAGCTTATATACCTGCTGGAAGCCATGCTTGCGCAGAGTCGCGGCGGCGCGCGCCGAGAACCGGCCGTTCTGGCAGCTTACGATAACCGGCTTGCTTTTGAGCCGCTCCAGCTCCGCCATGCGCCCTTCGAGATTGACAAGCGGAAGGGATACGGCGTTCACGATATGGCCTTGCTTGAAATCCTGCGCGTCGCGCACGTCCAGCACCGCGGCGTCTTCGCGGTTGATGAGGCGCGCGGCCTCCTGCGGCGAGACCTCCTTGAAGCCCAGCATCTTCTGCGCCAGGCCGTCGGACAGGAGCAGGGCCACGATCACCAGCAGCGCCGTGAACAGTATCCAGTGATTGATGATAAATTCGCCGACCTGCTCCATTATTTCCCGCCCCGTGTTTCGTCCAGCGACAGGCGCCCGCTGCAACGAATAAATAAAATAGTATATAATACAGCGGTTTTGGCTCATGCCGCTATAGCAGGCTGTTGAGAAACAGCCTGCGCTAAATTAATTGGCGCGGTCATGATCTTGAAAACACGCCTGCGTCGCCCAAGCTATATTATTTTCAAAGATAGCCATGCCAGAGAAACCAAATCCACTGCTGCTCGTTGTTCTTGACGGCTGGGGGTACAGTGAAAGCACCCATGGCAACGCCGTGCACAGCGCGCGCAAGCCGGTGTGGGACGGGCTTTGGAGGAAGTACCCGCATACCCTGATCCGCACCTCCGGCACTGACGTGGGGCTGCCCGCCGATCAGATGGGCAACTCCGAGGTGGGGCACCTGAATCTCGGCGCGGGGCGCGTGGTGTATCAGGAGTTCTCGCGCATCAGCCGCGCCATCAAGACCGGCGCATTTTACGACAACCCCACCCTCACCGGCGCGGTAGACAAGGCGCGCTCGCACGGCGGGGCGGTGCACATCCTCGGCCTGCTTTCGCCCGGCGGCGTGCACAGTCATGAAGACCATATTCTTGCCATGGCCGAGCTGGCGGTAAAGCGCGGCGCGAACAAGGTGTACGCGCACGCGTTTCTCGACGGGCGCGATACCGCGCCGAAGAGCGCGCACGCTTCGCTCAAGGCGCTGCAAGACAAATTCGACGCGCTGGGTTCGGGACGCATTGCCTCCCTCATCGGCCGCTACTACGCCATGGACCGCGACCATCGCTGGCCGCGCATTCAGCAGGCGTATGACCTCATCACCCAAGGCAAGGCGGAGTTTGAAGCGCCCGATGCCTTGACCGCGCTCGATCTGGCCTATG
>JBGFRC010000008.1:0-18674 GCA_041695325.1 Pseudomonadota bacterium | reverse complement strand
CCAACTGAGCTACACCGGCTTCGCTCAAGACCAGTAACGCCATCCATGGCGCTACCGCGCCCGCTCTCTGATACACCCGCCAGCACATCCTTGTGCTGGCCTTCGCCGCTTTGCGGCTCAGCCAACTGAACTGAGCTACACCGGCCAATCATACAAAGCGCGCGCAGCGCCCCTGCACTCTTTCCTCTCCCCGCGGGGGGAGGGGGAGTGAGGGAGAGGGGCTACAAGGGAAACACAGCGCGTTTCCAGGCGCGACATCATCCGGGCTAGTGGCTGTTACGCACGCGGATAATGACATCCACGCCCTCGGCCACGGTGCCCTCCGGCAGCGGCGGCATGGCGGACAGGTTGATCCGGTCGGCATCAATGTCCATCAGCATGCCGGTGTCCACATTGTAGATGTGGTGATGCGCGCCGGTGTTGGAGTCGTAAAACACCTTGCTCGGATCCACGATCACCTCGTGGATCAGCCCGTGCTGCACAAACAGGCGCAGGGTGTTGTACACGGTCGCCTTGGACACCGTGGCGCGCTCCCGGTTGACGATGTCAAGCAGCTGATCCGCCGAGAGGTGCTGCGGGCGCGCCAGCATGATCTGGGCGATCTCCACCCGCTGCTGGGTAGGGTTGATACCCTGCTTGCGCAGCAGCTGCGCGACATCTTGCGCCGTGTCGGTAGGGGTATGGTCCTGCTTCATCGCGGCAAGTATATGACGAAAATTTAATCAAAGTCCATCCGGGTGCGGGAAATTTACACGCCCGATTCGGCCGGCATGGCATAAACCGTGCCGTCAAAAATAGCCGGGCGATCCAGCACCATGTCGACCATGAGCCGCGCCGAGGCGGGCGCCTGCGCGATGCCGTTGCGAAAGTGACCGCTGTTCACGTATAGGCCCCCGATTTCGGGATGCGCCGCGATAGTGGGTATGCCGTGCGCCGAGCCGGGGCGCAAACCCGCCCAGTGGCGTTCAATGTCACACTCGGCCAGGGCGGGGACCATCTCCAGCGCCGCTGTTTTAAGCTCAGCCAGCGCCGCGGCGGTGGTAGAGCGATCAAACCCCGCCTGCTCCACGGTGCTGCCGGAGAGCACCCGCCCGTCGCGGCGCGGTATCAGATAATGTTCCGCACGCACTACGATGTGCTTTAACAGGCCTGGCCGGGCGTGGAACAAAATCATCTGCCCGCGCACCGGGGCAATATTGAGCCTCCCGCCCCATGCGCCGAAGAGCCCCCCGCTCCATGCCCCCGCCGCGACGATCACCTGATCGGCGGGGATGACGCCGCGCCCGGTTTCCACCCCGGTAATTTTACCGCGCGCGAGCGCAAGACCGGTAACCTCGCAGTGCTCTTCGATCCGCACACCCTGTTGCAACAGGCTTGCCTTCAGCGCGGAGAGCAGGCGCGGGTTGCGCACCTGGGCGACGCCGGGAAAATACAAAGCGGATTGAACAGCGCTGGCGAGCGCCGGCTCGGACTTCTTGAGCGCGCCGCCGGAGAGCGGCTCCAGTCTCTCCTTAAACTGCCCCGCCCAGCGCCGCGCCTGATCGCGCTCATCCACATCGAGGTGCAGCATTCCGCTGGGCGTGTATTCAACGTCTATCCCGGTCTCCGCCAACAGTTCCCGCGCCAGCACCGGATAATACCGCTGCCCCCATTGCACCAGCTGCGTGACGGCCTGCGGCGCGCGCCACGGATAGAGTGGAGATAAAATCCCGCCTCCCGCCCAGGATGACTCGCGCCCCGCCACGCCGCGCTCGATCACGGTCACGCGCACACCGGAGCGCACCAGCTCGCGCGCGGTCATCAGGCCGATCACGCCCGCGCCTATGATGAGGCAGTTGGTCACATGTTCGAAGAAGGTTTTAAGCTCAGTTGAATCAGAGCAGGCGGCTAATTCTTGCCCCAGCAGGCCGCCTGATTAGGCGAGGTGCCAAAAACGGGGCCATTTTGATTAATCGTCAAGGGCGTACACGTCACGCCATCCGCCTTATCGTTATTTTGGCCGCCCGCGGTTTGCGCCCTCGCCTCGGCGGTAAAGCCGGTGGCCGAAGCCGCGGTGACGGCAAGCTGATAATAGGCCGTACCGCTGCTGGGAATATTGGCTGTGCTAAAACCCAAATCGCTGAGGGTGGTGGTATACAAATTGTTATTGGCGCGCCACTTTTCCTGCGCCAACTGTAGCTGATACAGCGCGGTAATCGCCTCCGCGCGCCGGCCCTTGCGCACCGAATCCTGGTAAGCGGGGTAGGCGATGGCCGCCAGGATGCCGACGATGGCCACTACAATCATCAGTTCGGTGAGGGTAAATCCCGACTGTTGTTTTTTCATATCCAAGCTCCGTAAAGGGGACTCCGTCGCCCTCTATATGCCAAGCCAAGCAGTGTTTGGCGACCGGTTTCCGACGAACGGCGCGATTTTCCCGACCGGCGGTATTGCAAGATATATTAAACCTCCCCCGGTTGCACTACCATACACTCAAAGACCGAGGAGCTTCCATGCGTCCGGCACGTAAATTCAAGGGCTTTACGCTGGTGGAGATGATAGTCACCGTAGCGGTACTCGCCATCCTGCTCACCGCCGGCATCCCCGCCTTCCAGAGCACGCTGGACAAACGGCGTCTGACCGGCGCGGTGGAACAGCTTTACAGCGATCTTCAATTCGCGCGCAGCGAGGCCATCCGCCAAAATAAGCGCGTGACCGTTTATTTCACCAGCACGAGCGCCTGGTGCTATGGCATGGATGTTGAACCCTCCAGCGACTGCGACTGCAACTCGGCGCCCGGCAACTGCACCGTGGGCGGGGTGCAGAAGGTGGTATCGGGCACGGATTTCAGAAACGTTACCTTAAGTAACAACACCTTTGCATCCAATAACGTCACCTTCGACCCGCGGCGAGGAACCGCCAATCAGGGTAGAGTATCCTTGCAGTCCAGCGCCATCGGCACAGTGGAGGTCATCGTCAGCAACCCGGGGCGGGTGCGCATCTGCTCCACTAACGTGCCTGATTACAAACCGAGCTCAGGATCATGTTGAGACCCGTCCGGCGCCGCGCGTCAGGTTTCAGCCTGGTGGAGCTGATGATCTCCATCGCCGTCGGCTTGGTGGTGTTGGCGGGTATCACGGCGATGTTCGCGCACAACGTCAAGGCCGGCGGCGACACCCTTAAAATGGCCAGGCTGCACCAGGAGCTGCAAGCCGTCATGAGCCTGATGACGCGCGATCTCCGGCGCGCCGGATATTGGGGCAACGCCTCCTCCTCCATCGGCCCCGGCACTTCCAATACCAACCCCTTCACCCTGGATAACCCCGCTAAGTTCGGTTCGGAACCCGACGGCTCCTGCATCACCTTCAGCTATGACAGGAACGGAGACGGCGCCGTCACCACTTCTTCGTCATCGGATGCGGACGAGCGCTTTGGCTTCCGTCTGAGAAGCGGCGCGGTGGAAACGCGCATAAGCGGCAAAGCCTGCGGCGAGACCGGATGGGAGGACATTAATGATACCACGACCACGGAAATCACCGGCCTCAACTTCGCGCTCGCCAGCCGGAGCGCGGATATTGACGGAGCGGGGCCCGGCACCAGCCGCATTGTGGTGCGCGAGGTGACCGTCACCCTGACGGGACGGCTGCGTAACGACACTCAGGTGAGCCGCACCTTGCAAGAGGCGGTGCGCGTGCACAATGACTACTACCAACCCTAATCTTGAGAATAGCGTCATGCAGTCAGCCTTTGCTCGCTCCATCACGACGTTGAAACGCCAGCGCGGCATGGCGACGCTGGCGATTGCGCTGGTACTGCTGCTCGCCCTCACCCTCCTCACCTTCAACGTCGCCAAGGTGGGCGGCCTGGAGCAGCGCATCTCCGCCAACGACATGCGCACGCTGAGCGCGCACGAAACCGCGCAGACGGCCATCGAGCAGGCCATCGCCTATCTCAACGCCAATCTGCCCAGAATTGACCCGGTCGTTTCTCCGGGGGTTGCTAACAGCGGGTCTTGGACATGGGCATTTTGCTCCACGGAAACCACCCTGCCCTGCGGAGACGGCCAGACCAACCACTACGGCAATGCCTGGCTTAAGCTTACCCTGCCCAATCAAATCAGCCTGCCCGACAGCCCTTACACCACTACCGTTTACCTCCTCACGGAAAGCGAGGGCGGGCAGGTGGATGTCAGAGACCAGCCCAGGATGATCATCCTCGCCTCGGTGACCCCCAACTCCGATCCGCTGGCGGGCAGCGCCGTCGTGCAGCAGCTCGTGAAGTATTTCTCCTCCGTCAATATGCCGTCCAGCCCGCTCGCCGCGCGCGGCCAGGTTACGCTCACGGGCAACTTCAGGGTCTATGGCAATCCCAACCCGCCGTCATCATTTTATCCACCCCTCCAAACGGGCAGACCCCTGTCCGTGTGGTCGGGCAACGCCGTGACGCTGGGCGGTAACGCGGCGACCTGCGTGCCGGGCTCAAATTGCAGCGGACAAAACAAGCTGAGCTACAAACAGGGCAACAACACCATCAATGGCGGCGACATCGCGCACAACCATAATGGTTTTCCGGCTGACCCATTCCAATACGTCTTTGGCGTCCCCACCTCCCAAGCCGACACCGTCAAAAATAAATCCACTGTGCTGGCGGACTGCAGCAGCCTCACCGACGCTTCGTCCGGGCAAATCTGGGTGACGGGCGATTGCCACATTACCTCACCGGTAGGCAGCGCCACGGCCCCGGCCATTATCGTGGTGGAAGGAAATGTCAGAATGTATGGCAACCCCCATGTTTATGGACTGATTTACAAAAAAGGCAGCGGGACTATCGAACTGACCGGCAACTCCGTTTTGTGGGGCGGGCTTGTTTCCGATCATGCTGTTGATCTTGGAGCCGGCAATTACACTTTTCGCTATCTGGATCTTTCCAAGATTCTCACCAACAACACCGGCGGTTTCGCCAAGGTGCCCGGCGGCTGGCTGGACACCTATCAAAAACCGGTATCCTGACCATGCGCCGTTTGCGTCATCCCATAAGGGGATTCAGCCTGATTGAGGTGCTGATTGCGCTGGCCGTGCTCGCCGTCGGCTTCGCCGCCGTGGCGAAATTCCAGGCCACCGTGTTCGAATACAGCGCGGGCGCCAAGGAGCGCGCCATCGCGGCGCGTCTGACCGAGGAGAAAATCGCGGATTTGCGCCACTATGAGACCCTGGCCCCGGCCGCGAGCGGAATGGTTTCCTACCGGGATATCGGCACCAATACCGGCGGGACCTTGCCCAACGGAACGGTGACGATTTCCAACGTTGCCTATAGCCGGAGCTGGACGGTTGCCAACTATTATTATCCCAACACCGGCCCGGCGCCCGTCTATGGGCAAGCCGCCACGACCACGGCGCCCAATCCGGCGCCTGAGCACCCCCATTTCAAACTGGCTACCGTTACCATACAATGGACGGATCAAAACAATAACCCTCAGAGCGTTGCGGTCAGCACCATCATCAGCGCTCACGACCCGGTCAATTCGGGCAAGACCATCGAATAAAAAACATAAAAGCCACACACCCTGAGCGGCTAATCCCTACCGAACCTTATGTTGAACCGCTGCCGCGGGTCAAGCAGGCCGCGTTGAGAGCGCATGGACATCAAGGTTGGATCACAGGGATGTTTTATGCATGGAGTACCCTGGGCAAGGGGAACATGACGTTCTCGCGCGGGCCGTCGCTCTCGATCATCTGTTGCGCGCCCCAGGTCTTGAGTTTTTCAACCACCTGCCGCACCAGCGCTTCCGGGGCGGAGGCGCCGGCGGTGACGCCTATACTGTTTTTGTCCATAAGCCACTCGCGTTGAATATCCGCGGCGCTGTCTATCAGATAGGCGGGGGTGCCGAGCTTGGCGGACAGTTCTCTCAGGCGATTTGAATTCGAGCTATTGGGCGAACCCACCACCAGCAGCAGGTCGCACTGCCCGGCGAGCTGTTTCACCGCATCCTGGCGGTTTTGCGTGGCGTAGCAGATGTCGTCTTTCTTGGGGCCGATAATCTTGGGAAAACGCGCGCGCAGCGCCTCGATCACGCGCGCGGTGTCGTCCATGGACAGGGTGGTCTGGGTGACGTAGGCGAGCTTGTCGGGGTCTTTGACTTCCAAGCTGTTCACGTCCGCGACGCTTTCCACCAGATGCATGCGCCCCAGGTCATGCGGGCGGTTATATTGCCCCATGGTACCCTCGACCTCGGGGTGGCCCCTGTGGCCGATCAGAATACACTCGCGTCCGTCGCGGTAGTGGCCCAGCACTTCCATGTGCACCTTGGTGACCAAGGGACAGGTGGCGTCGAACACCTTGAGGCCGCGCCGCGCGGCTTGCTCGCGCACCGCGCGCGACACGCCGTGCGCGCTGAAGATCACGATTTCGCCGTCCGGCACCTGGTCCAGCTCGTCCACGAACACCGCGCCCTTGTTGCGCAGCCCTTCTACCACGAATGTGTTGTGCACCACCTCGTGACGCACGTAAACCGGCGCGCCGAACTTTTCCAGCGCGCGCTCGACGATGACGATGGCGCGGTCCACCCCGGCGCAGAAGCCGCGTGGGTTGGCGAGTATGACTTTCACATTCGGCCCTACGGTTTCAAGCGCGCGAGATAGCTCAGGATAAACTCCAGACATTCGACGCGATTATACGCCTCTTGCGGCGAACCGCCCCAGACGGTGACGCCGTGGCCGCGCACCATGAGCGCGGGGACGGGCGGCGCTCCGGAGGCAAAACGCTGTTTAATCGCCTCAGCAATTTTGTTCACATCCAGAATGTTTGCAAACAGGGGCAAGCTCACCTTGGGGGATTGCTCCCAAACGCCCAAGCCCTTGAGCATTTCCAGCGCAGGCAGCGGCAGATTATCCGCCTCCGCCTGTTCCGCCGCGAGGCAGGCATCCACACTGTGCACGTGCAAACAGGCGCGCGCACCGGGGATGCATTGATAAATCACGCGGTGGATGGCGGTTTCGGCGGAGGGCCTGAGTCCGGGCGCGGCCTGCTCGATAACCGCGCCGCTTGCGCTGTCCACCAGCAGAAAATCGTCCTGTTCCAGATGCCCCTTGGGGCAGCCGCTGGCGGTGATCCAGAAGCTCTTCTCGTCGTCGCACGCGCTTAAGTTTCCCGCCGTGCCCGCCATCCAGCCGCGGGCGTGGAAGTCGCGCGCGATCTCGACCAGGGCGGCGCGCGGTGCAAGATCGTCAAGCAACCGCGGCATTAACCAAACAACATCGTCCGTTGCGTATACACCGGCGTCCAGCCGCTGGTGTCTATGAAATAACGCACCGCCTTGATGCGCTTCGAGTCGCCCAAGGTGAACCAGTGTTCGGTGTTGGCAGGGACGTTGATGTAATCGCCCACGCTCACCTCCAGCATGAACTGGTTGCCGTCCTTTTCCACGAATCCGAAATAGCCCTTGCCCGCCAGGATGTAACGCACCTCGTCGTCGGTGTGCAGGTGTATCTTGTCGAACTTGGCCAGTACGTCGGCGAGGCCGGGGATGTCTTCGTGCAGCACGATCATGTCGCGCGTGGTGTAGCCCGCTTCTTTTTTCAGCTCTACAAAGCGGTTGTCCACCGCATGCAGCAATTCCTCTTTTTCGGCATCCGACAGCGCGGGCCGGGCGAGCAGCTCGCGCGCGCGCGGCGTGGCAGGCTCCGGCCAGTGGCGCAGCGTGATGCCTATGCCGGCCAGGCGTTGCTGGATAACGGGCAGATCGTGGGTCTCGGTTCCGTTGCTGAAAATCATGCGGGCCATAAGTACCTCGGTAGCAAGTTATGAGTAGCGAGTAACGAGTAAAAAGCCATGAAATTATACCAAAATTATTATCTGCGCCTTGTGCTTTGCCGCCGGGGCGGGCCGCCGCGCGCGCGCGGTTTGCCGCGCTGCGGGTGGCGTGGCAGACGGGGACGCTCACTCTTGACCGGCGGCAGCGGCTTGGCGAGCAACTCCGGGGTAATGCGCGCCACGGGTATCTTGTGGCCGATGTAGGCCTCGATCTCGGGCATGGAGAAGGCGTAGTCCTCGCAGGCGAAGCTGATCGCGTCGCCGGAGGCGCCGGCGCGCGCGGTGCGCCCGATGCGGTGCACGTAGTCTTCGCCCGATTGCGGCAGGTCGTAGTTGAACACGTGGCTCACGCCGGGGATGTGCAGGCCGCGCGCCGCCACGTCGGTGGCCACCAGTATCGCCAGCTCGCCGCGCTGAAAATCGTTGAGCAGCTTCAGGCGCTTTTTCTGCGGCACGTCGCCGGACAGCATGGCGGCCTTGAAGCCGTTGCCTTCCAGATAGCCCCACACCTTGTGCGCCGCGTGCTTGGTGTTGGTGAACACGATGCTGCGCGCGGCGCCCATGCCTTTCAGCAGCCCGATGAGCAGCGGAATCTTTTCTTCGTTGGAGGCGTGATACACCTGCTGGCTCACCTTGTCCGCCGTGACCTTGTCTGGCTCGATGGCGATCAGGCGCGGATTGTTCATGTGCTCGTAGGCGAGCTCGGTGACGCGCAGCGACAGCGTGGCCGAGAACAGCATGTTGAGGCGCTGTTCCGGCGGCGGCAGGCGGCGCAGGATGTAGCGCACATCAGCGATGAAGCCGAGATCAAACATGCGGTCGGCCTCGTCCAGCACCATCACCTGCACGGCCTTGAGGTCAAACACGTGCTGCTTGAAATAATCTATGATGCGTCCCGGCGTGCCGATCAGCACGTCCACGCCCGCCTCCAGCATGGCGCGCTGCGTGTCGTAACCCGCGCCGCCGTACACCACGCCGAAGCGAAAGCCGCTGTGCGCGCCGAGCTGTTCGGCGTCCTTGTGTATCTGCACTGCCAGCTCGCGCGTGGGGGCGAGCACCAGCGCGCGCGGCTGGCTGGGCTTGCGCCGCGCCGCCGGCGGGTGCCTGAGCAGATGCTGCATCAGCGCCAGCAGAAAGGCGGCGGTCTTGCCGGTGCCGGTTTGGGCCTGGCCCGCCACATCCAGCCCCTGCAAGGCCTGCGGCAGCGTCTCGGCCTGGATCGGGGTGCAATAAGAAAATCCTGCCGCTTCAATGCCTTGCATCAACTCCTGGGACAGCCCCAAGGAGGCAAAGGGCAGTTTGCCTACATGTTGGTCGTTCATGGTGCTACAGCATAGCAAAATCGGCCGGGCTGTAACTCGCTTATTTCCAAGGTCTTGCTATTTAAGCCGGAACCGGTGCAAAATACCCCTAGCGGCTACTCCCTGATTCTCCGATGTAGCCCATAACAGTCTCCCGCAACGTGCGGGGCGACGGCACGAACAAGAATCCTTCCTTGAACTCCAAGCTTGTCGTTGCGAATTGGACTTGATTACAATTTCGAGGTGTAAAAGTGGGCGAACAGATCGTTCATATCACGGACTCCAGTTTTGAGGGCGATGTATTGAAATCCGCCACCCCGGTGCTGGTGGATTACTGGGCGGACTGGTGCGGCCCGTGCCGCATGATCGCGCCGATCCTGGAGGAAATTGCCGCCGAATACAACGGCAGGCTCAAAGTGGCCAAGCTCAACATAGACCAGAACCCCGTCACCCCGCCCAAATACGGCATACGCGGCATCCCGACCCTGATGCTGTTCAAGAGCGGCAACGTGCAGGCAACCAAGGTGGGGGCGCTTTCCAAATCACAGTTGACCGCGTTTATTGACTCGAATTTATAAGCTCCCGGATACCCCATCAACCCGGCCTTAGCCCCAGGTGAATTGACTTATCACAACATTCCCCAACCCCGGGCGCGCACGCGCCCGGCCGACGCCAAGCCCCGTCGCGCAGGCGCGCGGCGGATCTCTCTTCCTCGCGCTCTTAAACACAACCCATGAATCTTACTGAACTCAAACAAAAGTCCGCCTCCGATCTGATAGACCTCGCCCAATCCATGGGACTGGAGGGCACGGCGCGCTCGCGCAAACAGGACGTGATCTTCGCTATCCTCAAGGCCCACGCGCAGAAGGGCGAGGACATCTCCGGCGACGGGGTGCTGGAAATCCTGCAGGACGGCTACGGCTTCCTGCGCTCCGGCGACAGCTCCTACCTCGCCGGTCCGGACGACATCTACGTTTCGCCGAGCCAGGTGCGGCGCTTCAACCTGCGCACCGGCGACACGGTGTCGGGCAAGATCCGTCCGCCCAAGGAAGGCGAACGCTATTTCGCGCTGCTCAAGGTGGATCAGATCAATTATGAGGCGCCGGAAAATTCACGCAACAAGGTATTGTTTGAAAACCTGACGCCGCTGTTTGCCAACGAGCGCCTGACGCTGGAGATCGGCAACGGCAGCACCGAGGATTTGACCGCGCGCGTGATAGACCTCATCGCCCCCATCGGCAAGGGCCAGCGCGGCCTGATCGTCTCGCCGCCCAAGGCCGGCAAGACCATGATGCTGCAGAACATCGCGCACTCCATCGCCGCCAAGCATCCGGAATGTTATTTGATCGTGCTGCTCATAGACGAGCGCCCGGAGGAGGTCACCGAGATGCAGCGCTCGGTGAAGGGCGAGGTGGTGTCCTCCACCTTTGACGAACCGGCCAACCGCCACGTACAGGTGGCCGAGATGGTGATCGAGAAGGCCAAGCGCCTGGTGGAACACAAGCGCGACGTGGTGATCCTGCTCGATTCCATCACCCGCTTGGCCCGCGCTTACAACACGGTGGTGCCCGCCTCCGGCAAGGTGCTCACCGGCGGCGTGGACGCCAACGCCTTACAACGTCCCAAGCGCTTCTTCGGCGCGGCGCGCAACATCGAGGAAGGCGGCAGTCTCACCATCCTCGCCACCGCGCTGATTGACACCGGCTCCAAGATGGACGACGTGATCTACGAGGAATTCAAGGGCACCGGCAACATGGAGGTGCATCTGGATCGCAAGATTTCCGAAAAACGCGTCTACCCCTCGATCAACATCAACCGCTCCGGCACGCGCCGCGAAGAGCTGCTCACCAAGCCGGATGAACTGCAAAAGATGTGGGTGCTGCGCAAGCTCCTGCACCCGATGGATGATCTCGCGGCCATGGAGTTCCTGCTGGAGCGCCTCAAGGCCACCAAGACCAACAGCGAGTTTTTCGACTCCATGAAGCGGTAAGTATGCAAAAGTCCTTTTGCGCTGCGCCTCCATGCTCCGCGCAAAAGCCCAGCCAGGACCATCCTGGCCCGGCGTTTGCAGCTACGCTGCTCACCCTTGGACTTTTACATGTCGCGGGCAAAGCCAGGCTTTGCCTCGCTCCCGGGGATCAAGCGCCATAGCGCTTGATCCCCGTTGGCACATCCGTGCGCCAAAATAGCAAGGCATGGATGCCTTGCCGCGGCCTTAAGCCGCGCGAGACAAAGCCGGGCGTGTACCGGCCTTGGCGAGGGCAATAAAATACATGGCTGTATTTTATTGCCGGGGTAATAAATTCACACACCGAATAAATTCAGCTAACAGGTTGTTGAAAAAGCCCTTCCATGGGCTTTTTCAACTCGCAAAGCGAACTGTGTCATTTTCGCTTTGCTTCATTTTTCAAGCACATAAAGCGCGCTTGAAAAATGGCGGTGGAACCCTTCGCTACGCTCTTCCCTGCACCGCACCGCAGGGTGTTGATAAACAGGGTTTATCAACACCCTGCTAACCCGGCGCTTCGATTTTCACCTCCACCGGACGCACGTTCCAGATCTGCTCGGCGTATTCGCGCACCGCGCGGTCGCTGGAAAACTTGCCCGCCCCCGCCACGTTGAGTACCGCGCGGCGCGACCACTCCTCGGCGTCGCCGTACAGCGCCGCCGCCTGGTCCTGGCGTTCCATATAAGAGGCGAAGTCGGCCAGCACCAGGTAACGGTCGCCGCCTTCGATCAGCGCGTGCACCAGCGGGCGGTGCAGATCGGGCGCATCGGGCGAGAAAAATCCCGCGCCTATCATATCCAGCGCCTGCTTCAGCTCCGGGTTGTTCTGATAATACTCCCACGGCGAATAGCCGCCCGCGCGCAGGCGCTCGGCCTCCGGCGCGGTGGCGCCGAAGATGAAGATGTTGTCCGGCCCCACCTCCTCGCGGATCTCCACGTTGGCCCCGTCCAGCGTGCCGATGGTGAGCGCGCCGTTCAGCGCCAGCTTCATGTTGCCGGTGCCGGAGGCCTCGGTGCCGGCGGTGGAAATCTGCTCCGACAGGTCGGCGGCGGGAATGATGTCGAGCGCGGTGGACACGTCATAATTGGGAATGAACACCACCTTGAGGCGCTCCGCGACCAGCGGATCGTTGTTCACCACCTCGGCCACGTCGGCGATGAACTTGATGATGAGTTTGGCCAGCGCATAACCCGGCGCCGCCTTGCCGCCGAAGATGAAGGTGCGCGGCGTAACCGGCTGCGAGGGATCGGCGCGCAGGCGGTTGTACAGCGCGACGATTCTGAGCGCATTTAATATCTGGCGCTTGTATTCGTGGATGCGCTTGACCTGCACGTCGAACAGAGAGTTGACGTCCACCGTGACGCCCAGATGGTGGCTGATCAGTCCGGCCAGGCGCTCCTTGTTGGCGCGTTTCGCGGCGCGAAATTCGGCGCGAAACCCGGCGTCCTGCGAGAGCGGGGCGAGCTTTTTCAACTCGTCAAGCTGCGTGATCCACTGCGGGCCGAGGCTCGCGGTGAGCAGGCGCGCCAGGCCCGGATTGGCCTGATTGAGCCACAGGCGCGAAGTGATGCCGTTGGTCTTGTTGACGATGCGCCCCGGAAAAAATTCATTGAAGTCCTTGAAGGCGGAGGTTTGCAACAAGTGGGTGTGCAGCGCCGCCACGCCGTTTACCTTGTGCGAGCCGACGATGGCGAGATGCGCCATGCGCACGCGCTTGCCGTTGTCCTCGTCAATAATGGACAGGCGGCGCATGAGATCGAAATCGCCCGGATGACGGTGCACCACCTGCTTCAAAAAGCGTTGGTTGATCTCGTAGATAATCTGCAGGTGGCGCGGCAGCAGGGTCTCGAACAGACGCACCGACCAGGTTTCCAGGGCTTCGGGCAGCAGCGTGTGGTTGGTGTAGGCGAACACGCGCTGGGTAATGTCCCATGCCGGCTCCCACTCCAGGTAATGCTTGTCCATGAGCAGGCGCATCAGCTCGGCGATGGCGAGGGCGGGGTGGGTGTCGTTGAGCTGGATCGCCACGCGTTCCGGCAGCTCCTCGATCGCGTCGTGCGTCTTGTGGAAGCGCGACAGGATGTCTTGCAGCGAGGCCGACACGAACAGATACTCCTGCTTCAGGCGCAACTCGCGCCCCATGGAGGTGGTGTCATCGGGATACAGCACCTTGGAAATCATCTCCGAGGCGTTTTTGTCTTCCACCGCCTTGATGTAGTTGCCGTCGTTGAAATATTTCAGATTGAAATCGCGCGTGGACTTGCTCGCCCACAGGCGCAGGTTGTTCACGGTGTTGGTGCCGTAGCCCGGAATGGGCATGTCGTGGGCCATGGCGAGCACCTCTTCGGTGTCCACCCAGTGGTGATGCAGGCGGCCGTTGTCGTCGGCGTACTCCACCACGTGCCCGTAGAAATTCACTGGATATAAAATCTCCGGACGCGCGAATTCCCACGGATTGCCGGAGCGCAGCCAGTTGTCGGGATGCTCCACCTGCTGGCCGTTTTCGATGCGCTGCGTGAACATGCCGAATTCGTAACGGATGCCGTAGCCGTAACCGGGCAGACCGAGCGTCGCCATGGAATCGAGAAAACAGGCCGCGAGCCGCCCCAGGCCGCCGTTGCCGAGCGCAGGCTCCGGCTCCAGGTCCATGATCTCGCGCAGCTCCAGCCCGATGTCGTGCAGCGCCTTCTCGCACTGCTCCAGTATCCCCAGGTTGAGCAGGCTGTTGTGCAGCAGCCGCCCGGTGAGAAATTCCATGGACAGGTAATACACGCGCTTGGCGTCATTCCTGTAATAGGTGCGCATGGTCTCCATCCAGCGCTCGATGAGCCGGTCGCGCACCGCGTAGGCAAGCACGTTGAACCAGTCGCGCGGCGTGGCGGTGTACAAATCCCTGCCCGCGGAATACTCCAGGCGATTGGCCAGCGAGCGCTTGATCGCCTCGGTGTCCATGCCCATGAGATCGTACTTGAAACTGCCCCTGTGGCTTTTGGTCAACATCGGTTGTCCTCCGGATTTCCCCGCATCATATTACATCACTGGCTGATGTGCATAATCCGGACCAGCTTTTGGCCGATTTTTCGGGAGAATCCGGATTGATTTTATGTTAATATTTATCAAGCAATTGCAGCTACAGGTGCGTCATGCAATCCGCCTTTGACTGGGATATCAACTTTGACGAATGGGCGGCCCTGGCCGCCACCGACCCGGAAGCCTTCGAGCGCCAGCGCGCCTCTTTGGTGAACCAGGTGCTGGATCATACGCCGGAGCGCCGCCAGGAAAGGCTGCGCGGTCTGCAATGGCGCATAGACCGGGTGCGCGAGCGCTCCGCCACGCCGCTTGCCGCCTGTATCCGCATCTCCGGCATGATGTGGGATTCGGTGATGGGTGAAGGCGGCCTGGTGGAGGTGCTGCAAGGTTTGCGGAAATTGGAGATACCGGGCGCCAAACGCGCCGCTACGGCGGCCCAAGTGCTGCCGTTTCGTCCCGCGTCCGCAAACAACCCGGCCCAACAACCCTCCTTGCCGGAATAGGGTCATTCCGCTATAATTAAAGGCTTTCTTGAGCCGTCTTTACGCGGCCGCCCCCACAGCATTCAAGAGGTTAGTTTCGATGAAACCGGATATCCACCCCGCCTATGCGGAGATCAGCGTCAGCTGCAGCTGCGGCAACACCTTCAAGACTCGCTCCACCGCGGGCAAAGACCTGCACCTGGATGTGTGCTCGGTGTGCCATCCGTTTTACACCGGCAAGCACAAGATCGTGGACAGCGGCGGGCGCGTGGACAAGTTCAAGCAGAAGTACCAGATAAAATAACCACTACCCCGGCCAATTATACAAAGCGCGCGCGGCGCCTCGGCTCACCCCCTGGGGAAAAGGGATGGGGGTGCGAAATCAAATTGATTTTCCTCCTCGCCTCGCTGTGGGCGGTCCCCTGCTTCGCTGAAACGGCCCCATGCGCCGCTGATCGCATTGATCAACAGGCGCGCGTAAGTCATGTGGTGGACGGCGACACGATCAAGCTGGAGGATGGCCAAAGCCTGCGCCTGATCGGCATCAATACTCCAGAAATCGGGCGCCGCGGCGCTCCCTCCCAGCCGCTCGCCCTGGATGCGCGCGCCGCGCTGCAAAACCTGGCGGCGGACTCGCCCATGATTGCACTGCGCTTCGACAGCGAGCGGCGTGACGAATACGGCAGGCTGCTCGCGCACGCCTTCCTCTCCGACGGCCGCAACGTCGCCGCGCATCTCCTGGAGCAGGGGCTGGGGGTGCAGATCACGGTGCCGCCCAACACATGGAACGCCGCCTGTTATCAGCAAGCCGAGCGCAAGGCGCGCACGCCGCGGCGCGGCATCTGGTCACGGCCGGAATACCGGCCGCTCGCCGGCACGGCCGTACCCGCGGAGGCGCGCGGTTTTCACTTTGTCCAGGGACGCGTGGAGCGCGTCAGGCACAGCGCCAAATCCGTGTGGCTCAACCTGGAAGGCGGGGTGGCGCTGCGCATCGCCCGCGACGATCTGAACTATTTCGCCGCTTTACCCCTCGAACGTCTGGAAAACCAGATGATAGTGGCGCGCGGCTGGATTTATCCCGGCAGGCGCGGACCCGTCATGCGCATCCGCCACCCCGCCGCGCTGGAACGCGTGCATTGAGAGTATAATTTCACCATGCCGCCTTTACTGCGTTACCTTCTCCCCACCACGCTACTGGGGGCGCTGCTCGGCGCCTGCGCCGTCAATCCAGTGACGGGAAAAAGCGACTTCGTGCTCATGTCGGAAGAGCAGGAAGTCAGGATCGGACGCGACGCCGCGCCGGAAGTCATCAAGCAATTCGGTTATTACGAAGACCAGACGTTGCAGGATTACGTGCAGCGCGTGGGCGAACAACTGGCCGCGAACAGCCACCGCGCCGATCTGGTGTACCGTTTCACTGTGCTCGACAGCGCGGACGTAAACGCCTTCGCCCTGCCCGGCGGTTATATCTACGTCACGCGCGGCCTGCTCGCCTATCTCAACTCGGAGGCGGAGCTGGCCGCGGTGCTGGGCCATGAGATCGGCCACGTCACCGCGCGTCACAGCGTGCGCCAGCAGAGCGCGGCGCAGGCGGCCGAGCTCGGCTATACGCTGGGCTCGATCTTGCTGCCGGAGCTGCGCGATCAGGCCGCGCAGCAGGCCTTTGGCGTCGTCGGCGGCGCGCTGCTCTCCGATTACGGGCGCGAGCACGAGCTGGAGGCCGACCGCCTGGGCGCGGAGTATCTGGCTCGCGGCGGCTACGATCCGCAGGCCATGATCAAGGTCATCGGCGTGCTCAAGGACCAGGAAACTTTCGAACGCCGGTTGGCCCAGGAAGAAGGACGCGAGGCGCGCGTCTATCACGGCCTGTTCGCCACCCATCCCGATAACGACACGCGGTTGCAACAGGTGGTGGCGAGCGCGGATCAATTCAAGAGCGCGGATACCATCCGGGTGCGTAGCGACGATTACCTGCACGCGCTCGACGGCCTCACCTTCGGCGACAGCGAAAGGGAGGGCGTGCGCCGCGGCAGCGCGTTCTATCACGCCGATCTCGGCTTCGCGCTGAATTTCCCCGAAGGCTGGCGCGTGGAAAACCGGCCCACTCAAGTCGCCGCCCTCGCGCCGGGCAACGCCGCCGCGCTGCACCTGTTCGCCGAAGACATCAACCAGCGCATTGCGCCGGAACAATTCCTGCGCACGCGCCTCAAGCTCAGCAAGCTGGAACACGGCGAGAGCTTCACCCATCAGGACATGCCGGGTTATACCGCCATCGCCTCCACGCGCTCGCCCTTCGGCGTGCGCCCGGTGCGTTTCACCGTCCTGTATTTCAACAACAAGGCCTATATCTTCGCCGGCGCGGCCAAGGATGAACGCAATCCGTACGCCTACGACGCCGATTTTATTGAGGCCGCGCGCAGCTTCCGCGCCCTCACCGAACAGGAGCAGCCGCTCGCCAAGGCGCTCAAGCTCAGGGTGAGCCGCGCCAAACCCGGCGTGAGCTTCGCGCGGCTGGCGCGCGAATCCGGTTTGCCGCATCACGCCGAGGAACAGCTGCGCCTGCTCAATCAGCTCTATCCGGACGGCGAACCGCAGCCGGGCTCTTTAATCAAGACCGTACACTGACCCCCATGCCCTCCTCCCTGAAACAGGCCGCGCTGGATTATCACGCGCATCCCGCCCCCGGCAAGATCGCGCTCGCCCTCACCAAGCCCTGCACTACCCAGGATGACCTGGCGCTGGCCTACACGCCCGGCGTGGCCGAGCCGGTGCGCGCCATCGCCGAAGACCCGCACAACGCCTACCGTTACACCGCCAAAGGCAATCTGGTGGCCATCGTCACCAACGGCAGCGCCATCCTGGGCTTGGGCAATCTGGGCGCGCTCGCGGCCAAGCCGGTGATGGAAGGCAAGGCGGTGCTGTTTAAAAAGCTGG
Source organism: Pseudomonadota bacterium (assembly GCA_041695325.1). Lineage (GTDB taxonomy): Bacteria > Pseudomonadota > Gammaproteobacteria > SURF-13 > SURF-13 > SURF-13. Next base: position 1,131 of record JBGFRC010000008.1, on the reverse strand, counting down.
CCGGCATAGACGCCTTCGACATCGAGGTGGACGCAGCAGCCGCAGAGGACCTGATCGAGACCGTGACGCGCATCGCGCCCACCTTCGGCGGCATCAATCTGGAGGACATCGCCGCGCCGGACTGCTTCGAGATCGAACGGCGCCTGAGCGAGACGCTCGGCATCCCGGTGTTCCACGACGATCAGCACGGCACTGCGGTCATCATCGCCGCGGGCCTGCTCAACGCCCTGGATCTGCAAGACAAGCGCCTGCCGGAGGTCAAGATCGTCTGCCTGGGCGCGGGCGCGGCTGGCATCGCCTCGATGCGCCTGTTGCTCTCCCTGGGCGCGCGCAAAGATCATCTCACCCTGGTGGACCGCGCGGGCGTGATCCACGGCGGGCGCACCGATCTCAATATTTATAAACAGGAGTTCGCGCGCGATGCGCGTGAGCGCACGCTGGCGGAGGCGCTGAACGGCGCGGATGTGTTCATCGGCGTGTCCGGCCCCGATCTCCTCACGGCGGACATGCTGCGCAGCATGGCGGCCAGGCCCATCGTGTTCGCGCTGTCCAATCCCGATCCGGAAATCCAGCCCGCGCTGGCGCACGCCACGCGCGCGGATTTGATCCTTGCCACCGGGCGCTCGGATTATCCCAACCAGGTCAACAACGCGCTCGGCTTTCCCTATATCTTCCGCGGCGCGCTCGACGCCGAGGCGCCCAGCATCACGCCGGCGATGAAGCTCGCCGCAGTGCACGCACTCTCCCGGCTCGCGCACGAGCCGGTGCCGGCCGAGGTGCTTCAGGCGTACAAGCTCAAGCGCCTGGAGTACGGCGCGGAGTATATCTTGCCCAAGCCCTTCGATCCGCGCTTGCTGGAACGCGTCGCCCCGGCCGTAACTCAGGCCGCGCGCGACAGCGGCGTAGCGCGTAAAAAATCTTAGAAGTCCACATGCGCGCGCTCAAAACCTCCGCAGCGGTTATCTTGCTTGCCTATTGCGCGCTGGCGCAGGCGACTTATAAACAACGCGAGGAACGCTGGGCCGCGCAAATTCAGGAATACCTGGTCATAGGCGAAATGCAGTGGCTTTCAGACTCCACCGGAAAATTCCTGAGCATTTATACCAAGCCAAACAACAGCAAGGCCAAGGG
>JBGFRC010000013.1:0-19240 GCA_041695325.1 Pseudomonadota bacterium | reverse complement strand
CCACGTCGAGGTGACGCCCGCGCTGCGCAGCTACGTCAGCGGCAAGCTCGAGCGCATCCAGCGCCATTTTGATCACGTCACCGACATCAAGGTTATTCTGAGCGTTGAGAAACAGCGCCGGCAGGCCGAGGCCACCCTCAATACCAGCGGCGCAAGCCTGCACGCGGATGCAGTGGAGGAGGACATGTACGCGGCGATAGACGCCCTGGCCGACAAGCTGCACCGTCAGATCAAGCGCCACAAGGAAAGGCTCACCGATCACCACCGCGCGCAAGGGCCGTTGAAAAACCAGAAGCACGATTAGCTGCCCCGCTCTTACAGCCTTCCCGGTCAATTCTTGCCGCGCCCTGATCTGCTTCCATGAAACTCACCGATCTTATCGCCCCGGAGCGCATTGCCGACGGGGTGTACGCGGGGAGTAAAAAACGCGCCCTGGAGCTGCTGAGCGAATTGCTCACCCACGGCACGGATCTCGCCCCGGCTGAGGTCTACGAGAGCCTGCTGGCGCGTGAACGCCTGGGCGGCACCGGGCTGGGACACGGCGTGGCGATCCCCCACGGGCGGCTCAAGCACGCCGGCCGCATGGTGTGCGCGTTTCTCCATTTGCACAACGCGGTGGACTACGACGCGCCCGACAAGCAGCCGGTGGACTTGCTGTTCGCCCTGCTGGTGCCGGAGCAATCGAGCGAGGAGCACCTGCAGGCGCTCGCCCTGCTGGCCGAGATGCTGCGCGACAAGATGCTGCGCGAGGAGCTGCGTCAGGCCAAATCCGGCGCCGAGCTGTTTGATCTGCTGACCCACTGGCATTCCCGGTCATGAGCCGTACCGTCACCCTGCACGGGGTGCTGCTGGAGGTGGAGGGGCTGGGCGTGCTGCTCACCGGCGCGAGCGGCGCCGGTAAAAGCGCCAGCGCGCTGGAACTGATACAACGCGGCGCGCGCCTGGTGGCCGACGACGCGCCGGAGTTTCACCTGGATGCGGACGGCAACCCCGAGGGGCGCTGTCCCGCGCTGCTGCGTGATTTTATCGAGGTGCAGGGCCTGGGGCTGCTGGATATGCGCGCGCTGTACGGCACCGGCGCGCTGCGCGAGCGCGTGACGCTCGACCTCGTCATCAAGCTTGCGCGCCGGCGCGGTCCGGTGACGCGCGCGCTGCACGGCCCCGATTATCAAACACAAGACGTGCTCGGCGCGACCGTGCCGCGGCTCACGCTGCATCTTGCGCCCGGCTACAGTGCCGCGCCTTGGATCGAGGCGCTGGTGCGCAATCACAAGCTGCGCTTGAGCGGCCATCAGGCCCAGCGTGAGTTTCTGGAGCGGCATGCCCGCGCGTTGCGGCGGGCTTGAGCATGCGCCTTATCATCGTCAGCGGTCTATCCGGATCGGGCAAGACCAGCGCCCTGCAGGCGCTGGAGGACCTGGATTACTACTGCATAGACAATCTGCCGCTCGGTTTGCTGGCGGCGTTCGCCGCCCAGATGATCGGCGGCGTGCAACGCGTGCAGCGCGCCGCGGTGGGCATAGACGCGCGCAATTTGAGCGCAGACTTTCAGCAATTCCCGGCCCTGCTTGAAGAGCTCAAGGGGTCGGGATTGAGCTGCGAAATCCTGTTTCTCGACGCCGATGACAAGACGCTGATCAAGCGCTTCAGCGAGACGCGGCGCAAGCACCCGTTGACGCGCCTGGGCGGTTCGCTGTCTGAGGCCATCGCGCAGGAGCGCAGGCTGCTGGAGCCGATGGCCGCCAACGCCACCCGTCTCGATACCAGCCAGTTGACCATCCATCAACTGCGCGAACGGGTGCGCGAACGGCTGGAGAAGGCCGCGCCCGCGCGCATGTCGTTGCTGTTGCTCTCGTTCGCCTATAAAAACGGCATCCCCTCGGACGCCGATTTTGTGTTCGATCTGCGCTGCCTGCCCAACCCGCACTGGCAGCCGGAGCTGCGTCCGCTTACCGGACGCGATGAGGCGGTGGCGCACTACCTGGAGGCGCAACCACAGGTGACGCGCATGTACCAGACGCTGCGCGATTTTTTGCAGAGCTGGCTGCCGCAGTACGAGAGTGAGCCGCGCAGTTACATGACGGTGGCGCTGGGCTGCACCGGCGGGCGCCACCGCTCGGTGTATTTCAGCGAGAAACTGGCTGACCATTTCCGCCAAACGCGCGATAATGTGCTGGTGCGCCACCGGGATCTGACATGACGGTAGGATTATTGCTCGTTACCCATAACCAGATCGGTGCCGACCTGCTCGCCGCCGCGACCACCATGCTGGGCATGTGTCCGCTCGCCACCGAGGTGCTGCCGGTGGCGCAGAACAGCGAACCGCGTGCGCTGCTGGCCAGGGCGCGGCAACTGGTGGAGGCGCTGGATCAGGGTGAAGGCGTGCTGGTGCTGACCGATATCTACGGTTCCACGCCGAGTAACATCGCTTGCAGCTTGCTGGATGGCGCGCACCGGGTCCAGGCGGTGGCAGGGCTGAATCTGCCCATGCTGATCCGCGCGCTTAATTACCCGCGTCTGAGTCTGGACGAGATCGCCGGTAAGGCGCTCTCCGGCGGCAAGGACGGCGTATTGCTATGCGCCTGCAAGGGCCGCTGAACACGTGATCCAGCGGCAAGTGGTGATTTGCAACAAACTGGGCCTGCACGCGCGCGCCGCTGCCAGGTTCGTCACCCTCGCCGCGCAGTTCGACAGCCGCATCGAGCTCGCGCGCGGCGGGCAGCGCGTCAACGGCAAGAGCATCATGGGGGTGATGACGCTCGCCGCCGGGCTCGGCGCGCAGCTTGAGGTCGGCGCCGAAGGGGCGGACGCCGCACAGGCGGTCGCCGCCCTGGCCGGGCTGGTCGAGTCGCGTTTCGGCGAGGCGGAATAGGCTTTTTACCCGGCGCCATTGCCCAATGGCGCAAAGCGGCTTAACATGTGCCGCGTCGAAGAATCTCCACGGGGTTTCACGTGATTACCGCCTTCATCCCGATTCAAGGCCGCCTGGAACAGCAGCAGGTGGAGGGCAAGGAAGAGCTGCGGCGCGAGGCGGTGTGGATAGACGTCATCGCCCCCACCGAGGAGGAGCGCCGGTGGATCGCCGAGGTGTACGGCCAGCCGCTGCCCACTCCCGATGAGGTCGTGGAGATCGAGGCCAGCGCGCGTTTTTATCACGACGAGGACGGTCTGCACATCCACACCTATTTTCTGCACGAATTCGAAGACCGGGTGCGCAACGTCACGGTCGCCTTCACCCTGAATCAGGGCAAGCTGTTTACCCTGCATGAGGTGGACCTCTCCACCTTCCGCGTGTTCCGCATGCGCGCGCGCCGCCAGACCGGTCTGGCGAGCGACGCCATGACCATCATGTTGAATCTGTTCGAGACCAAGGTGGAGCTGCTCGCCGACAGCCTGGAGCGCATCCAGGCCGGCCTGGAACGGCTGAGCCAGGTCCTGTTCAGCAAGGAAGAGACCGACATGGGCGAGATGCTCACGCGCCTCGCCGCCAACGAGGACGTGAACGGCACGGCGCGCCTGTCCATGATGGACAAGCAGCGCGCGCTGTCGTTCCTGCTGCGCCGCGGCGAACTGGAGCCCGGTCAGTCGCAGCATTTGCGCGAGGCGCTGCGCGACATCGAGTCGCTCATCGCGCACTCCACCTTTCTTTATGAAAAGGTGAACCTGCTGATGGACGCCGCCATGGGCATGATCAACATCGAGCAGAACAAGATCATCAAGATTTTCTCCATTGCCGCGGTGGTGTTTCTGCCGCCCACGCTGGTGGCGAGCATCTACGGCATGAACTTCAGGCACATGCCGGAGCTGGAGTGGCTGTGGGGCTACCCCATGGCCATCGCGCTCATCATCGCGTTCGGCGTCGCGCCCCTGTGGTATTTTAAGCGCCGCGGTTGGTTATAACATTTGTTATAATGCGGTGGCGACCTGGGCAAGCGACGTGACCGGTAGCCTGATACGCGTAGAACACGTGTGGCGCTACTATGGCGCCGCCTGCGCGCTCAGCGACGTGAGCTTCGAGGTCGGGCGCGGCGAGGTACTGGGCTTTCTGGGGCCGAACGGCGCGGGCAAGTCCACCACCATGAACATCCTCACCGGCAATCTCGCGCCTGCGCGCGGGCGGGTGTGGATCGCCGGGGTGGACCTGCTCGACGAACCCAGGCGCGCCAAGCGTGCACTTGGCTATCTGCCGGAGCATCCGCCGCTGTACCGCGAGCTGACGGTGGACGAATATCTCCGGTATTGCGGACGTTTGCACGGCTTGCGCGGTGACGCGCTGCGCCGCGCGCTGGATTTGGCCAAACAACGTTGCGGGCTCACGGCGGCGGGCCAGCGCCTGATCGGCAATCTGTCCAAGGGATATCAGCAGCGCGTGGGATTGGCGCAGGCGTTGCTGCACGAGCCGCCGGTGCTGATTCTGGACGAACCCGCGGTGGGACTCGATCCGTTGCAGATGCGCGAGATGCGCGCCCTGATCCGTGAACTGGGACGCGAGCGCGCCGTCATCCTGTCCAGTCACGTCCTGCCCGAAGTACAGGCCGCCTGCGACCGGGTACTGATCATCCATCAAGGGCGCATCATGCTGAGCGACAGCGTGCAGGGACTCGCGCAGCGCATGCACGCCTCGAGCCTGCGCGTGGCGTTCCGCAACGCGCCGCCACCGGAGGCGTTGAGCGCCCTGGCCGGCGTGCAGCGCGCTGAGCGGGTGGATGAACAGGCCTTCCGTATTTACTTTGCGCCGCCGCACTCACCGGCCGACGCGATCATGGCGCGCGCCGCTGAGCAGGGCTGGGGCCTCATCGAATTGACGCCGGAGCGCGTGACGCTGGAAGAGGTGTTTATGCACATTACGCGCGAGGAGTCCGCGCCATGAATGTGCTTATCATCGCCGCGCGCGAACTGAGGAGCCTGTTCCTCTCGCCGCTCGCCTGGACGGTGCTGGCCGTGGTGCAGTTCATTCTGGCCTGGCTGTTTCTGATTCAGCTCGATCAGTTCGCCGCGCTGCAACCGCAACTGGCCGCGCAGCCGGGCGCGCCGGGCCTCACCGACCTTGTGGTGGCGCCGCTGTTCGCCAGCGCCGCCACGGTGCTGCTGCTGGTCGCGCCGCTGCTCACCATGCGCGCGATGAGCGAGGAGCGGCGCCAGAACACCTTGACCCTGCTGTTCAGCATGCCGCTGTCCATGACCGAGATCGTGCTGGGCAAATACCTGGGCCTGCTCGCGCTGTTCGGCGTCATGCTGACCATGATCGTCCTCATGCCGCTGTCATTGCTGCTCGGCGCCACGCTCGATTTCGGCCAGCTTGCGGCCGGCGTGCTGGGGCTGGTACTGCTCATGGCGAGCTATGCCGCCGTCGGGCTGTACGTCTCGACCCTCACCCATCATCCGGGCGTGGCGGCGGTGGGGAGCTTCGGCATCTTGCTGCTGCTGTCCCTGCTGGACTGGCGCGGCGCGGGCGGCCTGTTCGGCTATCTGTCGCTCTCGCGCCATTACGAGGCGCTGCTCAAGGGCGTATTTGACAGCAGCGACGTGATCTACTACCTGTTGCTGACCGTTGTCTTTCTCACCCTCGCCGTGCGCCGCCTGGACGGCGAGCGTCTGCATCGCTGACGCATGGAGATGACGCCTAAATCACGTTTCTACTGGCGCACGCAGCACGCGCTGTTTATCGTACTGTTTCTTGCCGTTGCCGGACTCATTGCCGGCTTAAGCACGCGCTATCACTACCAGGCCGACTGGACCGCGAACGCGCGCCACACCTTGTCCGAGGCGAGCCAAACCCTGCTCAAGGAGATGAGCGAGCCGCTCCAGATCACCGTCTACGCGCGCGAGAAGGAAACCGTTGGCAAAGCTGCGGCGGCGCTGCTCGCGCGTTATCAGCGCCACAAGCCTGATCTTGCCGTGCGCTTCGTCAACCCGGTTGAACAGCCGGACGAGGTGCGCGCGCAAAACGTCCACGCCGAGGGTGAGATGCTGATCGAGTACGCCGGGCGCACTGCGCGGGAGGCTTCGCTTTCCGAGCAGGCGCTGACCAATGCGCTGACGCGCGTGGCGCGCCGCGATGAGCGCCGCCTGGTGTTTTTGAGCGGCCACGGCGAGCGCAACCCCGGCGGGTTGGCCAATCACGATTTGAAATCGTGGGTGAACGAGCTGGAAAGCAAGGGGTTCAGCGCCGCCACGCTCAATCTCAGCGTCCATCCGCGCATACCCCCCGATACCACGGTGCTGGTCATCGCGGGGCCCACGGCGGAGGTGTTGCCGGGCGAGGTCAAACTGATCCAGGATTACCTCAAGCAGGGCGGAAAATTATTGTGGCTGGCCGAGCCAGGTCCGTTATACGGGCTGGAGCCGCTGGCGGTACAGTTGGGTATTGAATTCGTGCCCGGTGTGACGGTGGACGCCACGGCGCAGCTACTCGGCCTCTCACGCCCGGAGTTCGCGCTGGTGGGCGAATACGGCGCGCACCCGATCACGCGCGGCCTCGATCAGCTCACCCTGTTTCCGCGCGCGGCGGGACTGGAGGTGAAGGGCGCGCCGGGCTGGGAGGCGCAGGTGTTCCTGCAAAGCAGCACGCGCAGCTGGGCGGAGACCGGAGCGCTTTCCGGCGAGGTCCAGTACGATGCAGACCGGGATACCCCGGGCCCGCTCAATCTGGGCGTGGCGCTCACGCGCGACTTGCCCGCCGAAGACGCCGAAGAAGGCGCGCTCTCCGGGCGGGACGACCAGCAGCGTGTGGCGGTGCTGGGCGACGGCGATTTCCTGTCCAACACCTATCTCGGCAACGGCGCCAACCTGCTGCTCGGCGCCAACATCGTCAACTGGCTGGCCGGTGATGACAACCTGATTGCCATCCCGGTGAAAACCGCGCCCGATAGCCGGCTTGACCTGTCGCGCAACGAGACCCTGTTTATCGGCCTGGGCTTTTTGCTGGCGCTGCCGCTGGCGCTGTTTGTCGCCGGCCTCACTATCTGGCTCAGGCGCCGCAAGCGTTAATTCCGGATGCGCGCGCGTCTCTGGCTTAACATCGGCCTGCTGTTGCTGGCGCTTGGACTGGCGCTGTTTGCCTATTACCAGCCTGGTCTTGCGCCGGAGCCGCAGGTAAAACTCACCGCACTCAGTGCGCAGCAGGTGACACGCCTGCACATCGAGCAGCCCGGCGAGGCGCCGCTGGTGCTGGAGAAGCAGGCGGGCAAATGGAAGATCACCGTGCCGGTGCAAATGGAAGCCGATGCGTTGCGCGTGGAAACGGCGCTGCGACTGGCCGGGGCCGAGAGCCTGGCGCGTTTCCCCGCGCGCGATCTCGGCAAGTTTAAACTGGACAAACCACTGCTGCGGGTGTGGTTGAATGACGTGGAAATCGCCATTGGCGACGGCACGCCACTCGGCCGGCAGCGGTATCTGCTGCTGGGCGACACGGTGCATGTAATCGCCGACGACGCCTATTACTATCTGACCGGCGGCCTTGCGCTGTTTGCCGGCAATGTCTTGCTGCCGCAAGACGCGGAGTTGCAATCCCTTGCGCTGCCCGGACTTTCCCTGGCGCGCGTGGACGGCCGTTGGCGCCTGGATCCCGCGCATGAGGTTTCGATGGATGACATCGTTATATTTCTGGACGCCTGGCGCGGCGCGCAGGCGTTGCAGGTCACGCGCTATCAGGGCCTGCCTGAGCAAGGCCGCGTGACAGCGGTGCTGCAAGATGGCCGCAGGGTGGGGTTTATTATCGTGCAACGCGAGCCGGAGCTGATACTGGCGCGGCCCGATGTGGGGCTGCGCTATCATCTGGGCAGCGGCGCGGCGCAACGCCTGTTGCAATTGCCGCAAGCCGTTGAGAGCAGCAGCGGAACCCCTGCCGTCGCCGGGCGCTGACGCATGCCGGAACTGCCGGAGGTGGAAACCACGCGCCGCGGCATCCTGCCGCACGTGCAGGGCGCACGGGTGGCTCAGGTCATCGTGCGCAACGCGCGCCTGCGCTGGAAGGTAGAACCCGGTCTCAAGCGCGAACTGCCCGGTCAAGTCGTACGCAGCGTGGAACGGCGCGCAAAATATCTGCTGCTGCGCTGTGACACGGCTACGCTTATTCTGCACCTCGGCATGTCCGGCAGCCTGCGCGTGCTTGACAAAACCACCCCGCCCGCCAAGCACGATCATCTGGATATCGTATTCGACAGCGGGCTGTGCCTGCGCCTGCGCGATCCGCGCCGCTTCGGCGCGGCGTTGTGGACCAGGGGCGATCCCGCGCGGCATCCGTTGCTGGAGAATTTGGGGCCGGAGCCGTTGTCCGATGAATTCAACGGCAATGCGCTGTACCGGCATACACGTTCGCGGCGCGCGGCCATCAAGCAATTACTGATGAACAACCGGGTGGTGGCGGGGGTAGGGAATATCTACGCCAACGAGGCGTTGTTTCTGGCCGGGGTGCATCCCCTGCGCGCGGCGGGGAAGCTGTCCAGGGCGCGCTGCGCACGCCTAGCGCAGGCGGTCAAGCAGGTGCTGCGTGAGGCGATAGCCCGGGGCGGCACCACGCTGCGCGACTTCCGCCAAAGCGACGGCGCGCCGGGTTATTTCGCACAGCAACTCAAGGTATACAGCCGCGCCGGCGAGGCGTGTCCGCGCTGCGCAACAGCACTACAGCATCAGCGCCAAGGCCAGCGCGCCAGCTATTACTGCGCGCGCTGCCAGCACTGACCATAGCGTCATAAATCTGCTGCGCGTCTTTGATGCGGGTGCTTTGGAGCTCGCCCCGGCGCTGCGCATCCTGCTGCGCTTGGGTACCGGGGCACATCGTCCTGATGTGCCCGCACGCCGTATACGGCGTGCCCTCACCTGCTTCTCTGTAGGCTCCGGTCGCTGCGCTCCGCCGCCCCCGCCTGAAAGGCGCTCGCGACGATTTATGTCGCTATGTATCAAACCTGTTCGCATATCTTGAACAGGTTTTAGATGGTAATGATGCGGGGTGGTTTTTTAGAGAGGAATAACCTTGGTGGCCTGCATGCCTTTCGGGCCGCGGGTGGATTCGAATTCCACTTTCTGCCCCTCGGCGAGCGACTTGAAGCCGTCGCCCTGTACGGTGGAATAGTGTACAAACACATCCTCGCTGCCGTCGGCAGGAGTAATAAAGCCAAAACCCTTGGCGTCGTTGAACCATTTAACAGTGCCTTGTTGCATAAAACGAACCCCTCGTAAGGTATAGTTGAAGTAACAAGAGTATGAACGCGGAGACAGAAACGACAAGCCGATACGGCAGGAAAAATTTGTATGAAGAATTCCAGGATGGGCTGAGTGCCTGCTGCGGTACCGCTTATTCACACCTTGTCAGACCCACTATAGAGAAACTTTTCATTAAATACAAGCACTATTTGGAGTTTTTTTGGCGCCGCTTCAAGCCCGGTCCAGGGGAAAGGCAAGCGTCGCGGCGAGGTGCGGCGCTCCGCAGGCGAGCATGAGCAAACGGTCCAAGCCGAGCGCTACGCCCGCGCAGTCCGGCAGCCCGTGTTGCAGGGCGGCGAGCAGGCGCTCATCGGCGGCAAGCTCACGTTTGCCCATGCGGCGGCGCGCGTCGTTGTGGGCGTTGAAGCGCCGGCGCTGCTCGGCGGCGTCGCCCAATTCGTGAAAGCCGTTGGCAAGCTCGATGCCGCTGAGATACAGCTCGAAGCGCTCGGCCAGCAGGTACTCCTCTCCGCTCGCGCGCTTGATGCGCGCAAGCGCCGCTTGCGAGGCCGGGTAGTCATGGATAAAGCACAAACGGCCCCGTCCCAGGTGCGGCTCGACGCAGTGCGTGAGCAGCGCGTCTAGCAGCGCGTCGCGTTCGGCAAGCTCGCACACCACGCCGTGCGCGCGCAGCGCGGCCTGTAGCTCATTAAGCTGGGCGCGGTGCGGCTCCACGCCGGCATGGCGCATAAAGGCCTGCTGATAGCTCAGACGCTCGGGGGGGCCGAGATCAAGGCGTTCGCCGAGCAGCGTGTTCACCAGCTCGGCTGTTTCATCCATCAGGCGATGATGATCCCAGCCGGGGCGGTACCATTCAATCAGGGTGAACTCGGGGTTGTGCAGACGCCCGGCCTCGCCGTCGCGGAACGCCTTGCAGATTTGATAAATCGCGCCGGCGCCCGCCGCAAGCAGGCGCTTCATGGCATACTCAGGCGAGGTTTGCAGATACAGGGTGGCGCCGTGCGGCGCGCCGGGGCCGTGGCAGAGCGTGCTCAGGCTGTCGAGGTGGGGGTCGCACGCGGTGCGCGCGCCGAGCAGCGGAGTGTCCACTTCCAGCACCGAGCGCGCGGCGAAAAAGGCCCGGATTTGCGCCAGCATCCGCGCGCGCAGGCGCAGGGTGTCGAGGGATGCGCTGGGACGCCAGTCTATCGAGGTGGTCAAGGCGCGTGCGGCTATTCCTTGGCGCGCGACACGTATTCCCCGGTGCGGGTGTCTATCTTGAGAAGGTCGCCGATCTCGATGAACAGCGGCACGCGCACCACCGCGCTGGTTTCCAAGGTGGCCGGCTTGCCGCCGCCGCCGCTGGTGTCGCCGCGCACGCCGGGTTCGGTGGCGGTGACCTTGAGCAGCACGAAATTGGGCGGACTGACCAGGAGCGGCGCGTTGTTCCACAAGGTCACGGTACAGACGTCCTGCTCCTTGAGCCATTTCCTTGTGTCGCCGACTGCGTTACTATCTGCGCTGTATTGCTCGAATGTGTCCGGCCTCATGAAGTGCCAGAATTCTCCGTCGTTATACAGATACTGCATCTCCTGGTCCACCACGTCCGCTCCCTCCAGGGTGTCGCCCGACTTGAAGGTGCGCTCGATGACGCGGCCGGTCTTGAGGTTGCGCAGCTTGACGCGGTTGAACGCCTGCCCCTTGCCGGGTTTGACGAATTCGTTTTCCAGGATCGCGCACGGGTCGTTGTCCAGCATGACCTTGAGTCCCGCCCTGAATTCGCTGGTGCTGTAGGTTGCCATGTATAGTGGTCCGGGTGATGATCGAATTTAAAGGCCGGACATGATAACGCAAATATCGCTCGCTGTGCAGCGCCCACTGTGGCAGGCCGAGCTCGCACGCGCCGTGCGCAGCCCGGCGGAATTATTGAAGCTCCTGGGATTGCCCGTGAGCCTGCTTGCGGACGCGCTTCAGGCGGACAAGGAGTTCCCCCTGCGCGTGCCGCGCTCTTATGTGGCGCGCATGAGGCTGGGCGACGTGCGCGACCCGCTGCTGCGCCAGGTGCTGCCCGTGGGCGAGGAAGGGGTGAGCGCGGAGGGTTACACGGAGGACGCGGTGGGAGAGCTCCAGGCCATGCCGGCGGCCGGGCTGTTGCGCAAGTATCACGGGCGCGCGCTGCTCATTACCACCGGCGCGTGCGCCGTGCACTGCCGGTATTGTTTCCGCCGCCATTTTCCCTATGCCGATGCCGCGCGGGATGAATGGCGCGCGGCGCTGGATTGCCTGGCGCAGGATGCCTCGATCAGCGAGGTGATCCTGAGCGGCGGCGACCCCTTGACCTTGTCCGATGCGCGCCTCGCGCAGCTGGCGCAGCGGCTGGCGGCGATTGCGCACATCAAGTATCTGCGCATCCATACCCGTTTGCCTATCGTGTTGCCGGAGCGGGTGGACGACGGACTGCTGGACTGGCTCACCGGCACGCGCCTGAAGCTGGTCATGGTAGTGCACGTCAACCACGCGCAGGAGCTGGACGGCGCGGTGCGGGAGGCGCTGATGAGGTTGACGCGGGCGGGTGTCGCGCTGTTCAATCAGTCGGTGCTGCTGAAGGGCGTCAATGACAGCGCCGAAACGCTGGCGGCCTTGAGCCAAGGCTTGTTCGATGCCGGGGTCACGCCCTATTATCTGCACCTTTTGGACCGGGTGCGGGGCGCGGCGCACTTTGAGGTCAATGAGGCGCGCGCCCTGGAATTGATCCGGCAGGTACGGGCGCAACTCCCCGGCTATCTGGTGCCGCGCCTGGTGCGCGAGCTGGCGGGCGCCCCGGCCAAGCAGCCGCTGGCGTAAATGTGCTGTAATTCCTCGTTTTTGTGCCGATATAGGACTGAAGTCGTATCTACAAAGAGTGATTGCGGGTGAAGCAGGAAAACATTGTACGGCTGCTGATTATTGACGATTCCTCGAACGACGCGGAGATCGCGGTGGCCATGCTGCACCGCGCCGGGCACAGCCTGCGCGCGCAGCGCGCGGCCACACAGGATGATTTCAAAAAGGCGCTCGATAGCCAGGCGCTGGATTTGATCCTGTGCAATTCCGTCACGGCGCGGCTCAGCGCCGCCCAGGCGCTCACGCTGCTGGGTGAATCGGGCAAGGACATCCCGTTCATCGTGATCGCCGAGGGCCTGGAGCAGGCGGAGGCGTGCGAACTGCTGCGGGTCGGGGCGCGCGACGTGGTGCCCAAGGAGCAGATGGAGCGCCTGCAGCACGTGGTGGCGCGCGAGCTGGCCGATCTGCAACAACGCCGGGGAAACCGGCACTGTGAAATGGCGCTGCGCGAAGCGGAAAAGCGCTGCCGGTTGTTGCTCGACAGCTCGCGCGACGCCATCGCCTACGTGCACGACGGCATGCACAGCTACGCCAACAGCGCCTACCTCCACCTGTTCGGCTACCACAATACAGAAGAGCTGGAGGGCGTGCCCATCATGGACGTGGTGGCGCCCGCCGACCACGCCGTATTCAAGGAGTTCCTGCGCAGCCACACTCGCGGCGGCGCACAGGCGAACGGCGTGAGCGTGGTGAGCACCCTGGAGGTCAAGGGCCTACATACCACCGGCAAGGAATTCAATATCCGTATGGAGTTCAGCCCCGCGCGCATCGAGGGCGAGCCCTGCACCCAGGTGGTGGTGCGTAATTTGTCGGAGAACGAGGAAGTCGAGAAAAAGCTCAAGGCCTTGAGGCGGCAGGACCTGCTGACCGGATTGTACAACCACCAGTATTTTCTGGAGCTGCTGAACGACGTGGTGGCCACTGCTGTGACCGGCAAGGGTAACAGCGTCTTTTTGTACCTCGAGCTGGATGATTTTCAGGCCATCAAGGACAAGGCCGGCATCGCAGGGAGCGATCTGGTGCAGAGCGACGTCGCCGCCCTGTTGCGCGGCAAGGTGGGGGAAGCGGACAGCCTGGCGCGCTTTGGCGACGCGTTGTTCACCGTGTTGTTGCCCGGGAAAACCCTGGAGCAGGCGCAGCAATTGGCCGAGGCGGTGCGCAAGGCCGTCAGCGACGCTATATTCGACGCCGCCGGGCAATCGGTGACCGCCACCTGCACCATCGCCGTCACGCTGATCGGCGAGCGCAGCGGCAACAGCAGCGAGGTGCTGGAACAGGTAGGCCGGGCCTGCGCCGCGGCCAAGGCCGCCGGCGGCAACCGGGTGCAGGTATATAACGCCGCGCCGGGAGACCGCCGCCTGCGCGCAGATCTGCGTGAGATGGTGGGACGGGTGCAAGATGCATTGCAGCACCACCGGTTCCGCCTGGTGTTTCAGCCCATCGTCAGCCTGCGCGGCGAACCCGGCGAAAACTATCAAGTCCTGCTGCGCATGCTGGACGAGCAAAACAATGAAGTCGAACCGGCCAAATTTCTGCCGGCGGTGGAGGCGGCCGAGCTGGAAGTGCAGGTTGACCGCTGGGTGATCGAACACGCCATCGAAGCGCTCTCCGGCAAGCGCAAGAGCGGCGGCAGGACGCGCTTTTTCATCAAGTTGTTTGAAGACACGCTGCGCGATTCGGAGCTGTTGTTATGGCTCAGCGAGCGCCTCAAGGCGGCGCGTCTGCCGGGCGATGTGTTGACTTTTGTCGCCAGCGAGAACAGCGCGGTAAACGCCCTGAAAGAGGCCAAGCTGCTGGCGCACGGGCTAAAGGAGCTGCGTTGCCAGTTTGCGCTGGATCACTTCGGCAAGGGTGCGGACGCCCATTACCTGAAGCACCTGCCGCTGCACTATCTCAAGATTGACGGGGAGCTGCTGGCTGATCTGGCAAGCAATCCCCAGCATCAAGCCAGGGTGGAGGCGATCAACGAGATGGCGCACGGCATGAACCTGCTGACGGTCGCCGAGTGCGTGCAGGACGCGAGCACCCTGGCCGTGCTGTGGCAGCATGGCGTGGATTTTGTGCAGGGTTATTATTTCCAGAAGCCCGCCGACTCGCTCAATTACGATTTTACCGGAGAGGGCGGGTAGGCTACCCCGCCTCCTGATCCGGATCAATAATCATAATAGATGCGACACCAGGCCATCGGCCAGCTTCGGCTCGAACCACGTTGACTTGGGCGGCATCAGCTCATTGGCGTCCGCCACCGACATGAGTTGCTCCATGCGCGTGGGGGGGAGCGAAAAGGCGAGCGTCATCTCGCCGCCGTCCACGCGCCGCTCCAGCTCCTTCAAGCCCCGTATCCCGCCCACGAAGTCTATGCGCTGGTCGCGCCGCGCATCGCGGATGCCAAGCAAGGGCTCGATCACGTGCGCGTGCAGCAGGCTCACGTCCAGGCGCGCCACCGGGTCCTGCTGCGGAATCAGTTCCGGCCTGAGATTGAGCCGGTACCACTGAGTTTCCAGGTATAAACCGAACTCGCCCGGCTTGGCGGGTTGCACGGCCGCGTTCACCGGCGTGACGCTGCAACTTGCCTGTAACCGCTCCAGAAACGCCGCGCGCGTCAGGCCGTGCAGGTCCTTGATGACGCGATGATAGGGCAGGATTTGCATCTCCTTGTCGGGGAAGGCCACGGCGAGAAAATAATTGTAGTTTTCCTCCCCCATGTGGCGCGGGTTGCTCTTGCGGCGCTCGGCCGCGATGCGCGAGGCGGCGGCGCTGCGATGATGACCGTCGGCGATATACAGGCGCTCGATGTTCTCGAACGCGGCGGTCAACTGCTCGATCGCCGCCGCGTCGTTCATTACCCACAACGCGTGACGGATGCCGTCGTGCGCGCTGAAGTCATATTCCGGTTTGTTGGTTCGGGTATGGGCGGCGACGAGTTCGTCTATCGCCTTGGAGCGTTTGTAGGTGAGCAGCGCCGGGCCGGTCTGGGCGTTGAGCGCGGCGATCTGGCGTACGCGGTCGTCTTCCTTGTCCGGCCGCGTCAGCTCATGGCGCCGGATGCGCCCGCTGTCGTAAGCCGCCACCGAGGCCGCAGCCGCCACCCCGGTCTGCGTGTGCGCGCCCATAGTGAGGCGATAGAGATAAAAGCACGGCGCGTTGTCCTGCTGCAAAATGGCCTGATCGCGCATGGTGCGGAAATTCTCCGCACCCCTGGCGTACACCTCGGCGCTGTAGGGGTCAATGCCGGGGGCAAGATCAATCTCCGGCTTGGAGATATGCAAAAAGCTCCACGGCTTGCCGGTGGCAAGCGCGCGCGCCTCGGCGCTGTTCAATACGTCATACGGCGGCGCCGCGACCTCGGCGGCGTAATCCGGGTGCGGGCGTAGCCCCGCGAAACTGCGTAATAACGGCATCGTGCGATTCCCCAAAAACAAACGGCCCGCGTGTGCGGGCCGCTTTATTATAAATTATAACTCTACTTATTGAGTGGTTTGCAGCGCCGCGATGCGCTCTTCCAGCGGCGGGTGGCTCATGAACAGGCGTTTCAAGCCTTGGCCGATGCCGCCCGCGATGCCGAAGGCGGCCATTTGATCGGGCAGTGCCGCCGGTTCGTGCGCGGCCTTGAGGCGCTGTAGCGCGGCGATCATCTTGTGCCGCCCGGCCAAAGTAGCGCCGCCGCGGTCGGCGCGGAATTCGCGCTGGCGGCTGAACCACATCACGATGATGGAGGCCAGGATGGCGAGCACCAGCTCGGCGATGACGGCGGTGACCCAGAACGCCGGGCCGTGCCCGCGTTCGGTTTTGAACACCACCCGGTCCACCAGGTGGCCCACCACGCGTGACAGCACGATGACGAAGGTATTGATCACGCCCTGAATCAGCGCCAGCGTCACCATGTCGCCGTTGGCTACGTGGCTGATCTCGTGGCCGAGCACCGCTTCGGCTTCATCCTGGTTCATGGAGCGCAACAGGCCGGTGCTCACCGCCACCAGCGCGTTGTTACGCATCATGCCGGTAGCGAAGGCGTTCACCTGCGGCGAGTCGAATATCGCCACCTCCGGCATGCCGATGCCGGCCTCCTGTGCCTGGCGGCGCACGGTCTGCACCAGCCAGGCCTCGGTCGGGTTGCCGGGCTGTTCGATCACCCGCGCGCCGGTCAGGCGCTTGGCAGTCCATTTGGAGATGGCAAGTGAAATAAACGCGCCGCCCATGCCGAATACCGCGGCGAAGACGAGCAGCGAATTGATGTTCAGGTCTACGCCCTGCTGGTCGAGGATGCTCTCCACGCCGAGCAGCCGCAACGAGATGCTGAGCACCACCAGCACCGCCAGGTTGGTGACCAGGAATAAAAAGATGCGCTTCATTAAAGCTCCTTAAATTATACCGAACGCAGGCTTTAGATAGTGTCTGTGCCCGGAAAGTTCAAGTACCGGCCGGCGCGGTCAATCCCGCTTCACGCTCAGCCGCTCCACGCGTTGCAGGCCGCGCGGCAGCTTCAAGCCGCGCCGCGCCCGTTCGCCGCGATAATGTTTCAGGTCATCATTTTTAAGCGTAACATGGCGCGCGCCGGCGTGCACGGTGAGTGCAGCGCCCTTCGGCAGCACCGTCAGCGCAGCGACGAATTCCTCGCGCTTGGCCAGCAGCGCGGAGGGAATGTTGATGAGCTTGATACCCTTGCCCTTGGCGAGCTGCGGCACGCCGGAAAGCGGGGTGATGAGCAGATGCCCCTGGTGCGTGGCGAGCGCGGCGCAATCAGCGGCGGGATCGCCGAGCGGCGCGGGCGCCAGCGCCTTCGCATTTTTCGGCACGTTGAGCACGCTTTTGCCGGTTTTGTTCTTGGTGATGAGATCGTTGAGCCTTACGATAAAGCCGTAGCCCGCGTCGCTTGCGAGCAGATACAAATCATCGGCATTACCCATGATCACGCCCGCGAAGGTTGCGCCGGGCGGGGTTTGCAAACGGCCGGTGAGCGGCTCGCCCTGACCGCGCGCCGAGGGCAGGGTGTGCGCGGGCAGCGCGTAGCAGCGCCCGGTGGAGTCCATGAATACCGCGAACTGATTGCTGCGTCCCTGAGCCTGCGCCTTGAAGCCGTCGCCGGCCTTGTAGGTAAGCGCGGCGCCGTCCACCTCGTGACCTTTGGCCGCGCGCACCCAGCCCTGCTTGGACAGCACCACGGTCACCGGCTCAGCGGCGATGAGCTCGGTTTCGGCTATCGCCTGCGCCGCCTCGCGCTCCACGATGGGCGAGCGGCGCTTGTCGCCGTAGTGCTCCGCGCACTCGCTGATTTCCTTGTGCAGCAGCTTTTTCATCAGCGCCTTTGAAGCCAGGGTTTTTTCCAGCGTCACGCGCTCCTCGCTCAAGTTTTTCTGCTCGGTCTTGAGCGCCGTCTCTTCCAGCCTGGCGAGGTGGCGCAGTTTCAATTCCAGTATCGCCTCGGCCTGAATCTCGCTCAGCTTGAATTTCTTCATCAGCTTTTGCTTCGGCTCGTCCTCGCGGCGGATGATGGCGATGATCTCGTCCAGGTGTAAAAATGCGATGCGCAGACCCGCCAGGATGTGCAAGCGCGAGAGCACCTTGTCGAGACGGAATTGCAAGCGCCGCCGCACCGTCTCGGTGCGGAACGTCAGCCACTCGGAGAGCGCGTCCAGCAGGTTTTTCACGCGCGGCTTGCCGTCCAGCCCGATCATGTTCATGTTCACGCGGTAGCTGCGTTCCAGATCGGTGGTGGCGAACAAATGGTTCATCAATTCGTCCGCGTCCACGCGGCTCCCGCGCGGCACGATTACCAGGCGCGTCGGGTTCTCGTGATCGGATTCATCGCGCAGGTCTTCCACCAAGGGGAGTTTCCTGGCGTTCATCTGCTGCGCGATCTGTTCCAGCACCTTGGCGCCGGAGACTTGATAGGGCAGCGCGGTGATGACGATGCCGCCCTCCTCGCGCTCGTAACGCGCGCGCAGGCGGATGGAGCCGTTGCCGGTTTCATACATGCGCCGCATTTCCGCGCGCGGCGTGATGATCTCGGCCTCGGTGGGAAAATCGGGGCCGCGCACGTGCTTGCACAGCTCCTTCACGCTCGCCTTGGGGTCCTCCAGCAAGTGCAGGCAGGCGGCGGCGATCTCGCGCGCGTTGTGCGGCGGAATGTCGGTGGCCATGCCCACCGCGATGCCGCTCGCGCCGTTCAACAGCACGTGCGGCAGGCGCGCGGGCAGCAGCTTCGGCTCTTGCAGCGTGCCGTCGAAGTTCGGCGCCCAGTCCACCGTGCCCTGCTCCAGCTCGGAGAGCAGGATTTCGGCAAAGCGCGTCAGGCGCGCCTCGGTGTAGCGCATCGCGGCGAAGGAATGAGGATCGTCCGGCGAACCCCAGTTGCCCTGGCCGTCTATCAGCGGGTAGCGGTAAGAAAAATACTGCGCCATCAGCACCATCGCCTCGTAGCAGGCGAGATCGCCGTGCGGGTGGAACTTGCCCAGCACGTCGCCCACGGTGCGCGCGGATTTCTTGTGTTTCGCTGCGGCGGACAGGCCCAGCTCCGACATCGCGTAAATGATGCGCCGCTGCACTGGCTTCAGGCCGTCGCCGATGTGCGGCAGCGCGCGGTCCAGTATCACGTACATCGAATAATCCAGATACGCCTTTTCGGTAAACGCGGCGAGCGGCTGGCGTTCGACGTTGGGGTCTTTGAGTTCCGTGGTCGCGGTCATGATAGGGCGGGCTGTGGTTTCAAGCGGGATGGCCAGGCGGGTATTTTGCACGATTTTCAGGGTAGACTGTAGCAGCATGCCATTGGATATCGCGCGACCGGTGATAGAGACGGGCGCGGCGGCAGCGTCACCGCCGCCAACCGGGCGCTGCAACGCGTGTTGGCCCAGTTGGCCGATTTTTGCGTTGACGCGTCAGTCAGCCGATGATTTTTAATTATTGATAAAGTTGGCGCGCCCTAGAGGATTCGAACCTCTGACCTTTGGGATCGGAACCCAACGCTCTATCCAACTGAGCTAAGGGCGCCCGTTTTTACGGCGGTTGCCGCCGTCCTTGGCGGAACTTCAGCTTACTTATCGTCACCGGCCCGGCCATTCTTGGCCGGGCGCTCGTTGCTTCGCAACTCGCCCAACTGAGCTAAGGGCGCCCGTTTTTACGGCGGTTGCCGCCGTCCTTGGCGGAACTTCAGCTTACTTATCGTCACCGGCCCGGCCATTCTTGGCCGGGCGCTCGTTGCTTCGCAACTCGC
>JBGFRC010000011.1:0-19410 GCA_041695325.1 Pseudomonadota bacterium | reverse complement strand
GGAAAAGGCCAAGGCGCGGCGCGTGGCGTTTCTGACTTCGCGCGTCAACACCGTGCTGTCCATTCCCATGCTGTATTTTATGGCGGCGTCCGCGCACGGCGTTTAATTGTCTGATCAACAACGCCCGTGTATTTATCCGCAAACGGATAAGCGGTAAAATTAAGAAATTTAAAGTGGCGGTCCCCTGAACGGGGGCTGCCTTTTTATTTTTAGAAGACAAGCCGTGTCCGATGCATTGATGTCCACTCATACCCGCCTGCCGGTCAGCTTCGAGCGTGGTGAAGGCGCGTGGTTGTGGGATACGGAAGGACACAAATACCTCGACGCCTTTTCCGGGCTCGCGGTGTGCGGCCTGGGCCACGCCCACCCGGCGGTGGCTGAGGCGCTGTGCGCGCAGGCGCAACGCCTGCTGCATACCTCGAACGTCTATCGCATCGCCAAGCAGGAAGAGCTGGGCGCGGAGCTCACGCGCGTGTCCGGCATGGACAAGGCGTTTTTCTGCAACTCCGGCGCGGAGGCCAATGAGGCCGCGATCAAGCTTGCGCGCCTGCATGGGCATCGTAAAAACATCGCCGTCCCCACGGTTCTTGTCACCGAAGGCAGCTTTCACGGCCGTACGCTCGCCACGCTCGCCGCCACCGGCAACGCCAAGATCAAGCAGGGATTCGAGCCGCAGGTGGAAGGCTTCGTGCGCGTGCCGTTTAACGATCTGGACGCCGTCGCGGCGCTGGCGCAAAAAAATCCCGGTATCGCCGCCGTGCTGGTGGAGCCGGTGCAGGGCGAGGGCGGCGTCAACATCGCGCGCCCCGATTATCTGCCCGGCTTGCGCAAACTGTGCGACGAGTACGGCTGGTTGTTGATGCTGGACGAGGTACAGACCGGTCTGTGCCGCACCGGCAAGTGGTTTGCGTTTCAGCACACTGACGTGACGCCCGACGTGATGACGCTGGCCAAGAGCCTGGGCAACGGCGTGCCGATAGGCGCGTGCCTGGCGCGCGGCGCGGCCGCGGAGCTGTTCCAGCCCGGCAGTCACGCCACCACCTTCGGAGGTAATCCCCTGGTGTGCAGCGCGGCGCTGGCCGTGATTAGCATCATGGAACAGGAGCGGCTTGCCGCGCGCGCCAATGCGCTTGGCGCAAGCCTGGTGAGCGGCTTCCAACGCGCGCTACAAGGTAACGGTCACGTCACGGACATACGCGGGCTGGGTTTGATGATGGGCATCGAGCTGGACCGCCCCTGCGCGGAGCTGGTGAAGATCGCGCTGGAACAAGGCCTGCTGATTAACGTCACGGCGGAGCGCGTGGTGCGGCTGCTGCCGCCGCTCATCATCAGCGACGTTGAGGCGGAGCAGATCGTCACCGGCGTCAGCGGGCTTATTAACGCGTTCGTCAAGGGTAAGCCATGAGCGTACGGCATTTTCTCACCTTAAGCGATTTAAGCCCTGACGAGCTCGCGGCGTTGCTCAAGCGCGCCATCGAGCTCAAGGCCGTGCAGCGCCAGGGCGCGCGCCACGAGTTTTTGAAAAACAAGGTGCTGGCCATGGTGTTCGAGAAATCCTCCACCCGCACGCGCGTATCGTTCGAGAGCGCCATGATCCAGTGCGGCGGCGGCGCAATCTTTCTTTCGCCGCGCGACACCCAGCTCGGCCGCGGCGAGCCGATTGAAGACACCGCACGCGTGTTGTCGCGCATGGCGGACGTGATCGTGGTGCGCACCTTCGAGCACGAAAAGCTGGAGCGCTTCGCCGCGCACTCCAGTGTCCCGGTCATCAACGCGCTCACCGACAAATATCATCCCTGCCAGGTGCTGGCCGATTTACAGACCTATATGGAGCAACGCGGCTCCATCCAGGGCAAGACGGTGGCCTGGGTGGGTGACGGCAACAACATGTGCCACTCTTACATCGAAGCCGCGGGCTTGTTTGATTTCCACTTGCGCGTCTCTACGCCGCCCGGCTACGACCCTGATCATGCGCTGCTCAAGAACGCCAAAAACATCGAGCTGGCGCGCGATCCGATGCGGGCCGCACGCGGCGCCGACCTCGTCGTCACCGACGTGTGGACCAGCATGGGGCAGGAAGAGGAACAGGCCGCGCGCGCGCGCGACTTCGCGGAGTATCAGGTGAACGCCAAGCTCATGACGCGCGCCAAGCCGGACGCGCTGTTCATGCACTGCCTGCCCGCGCACCGGGGTGAAGAGGTGAGCGCCGACGTCATAGACGGCCCGCACAGCGTGGTGTGGGACGAAGCGGAAAATCGCCTGCACGCGCAGAAGGCGTTGCTGGAAATGTTGCTTGCCTGAATTTCCCGATGCACCGAAGTTTCTTACGCCGTGCCGCCCACCGTCAGGCCGTCTATGCGCAGCGTCGGCTGGCCGACGCCCACCGGCACGCTCTGGCCTTCCTTGCCGCAGGTGCCGACGCCGTCATCCAGCTTTAAATCGTTGCCCACCAGGGCGACACGCGTGAGCACGTCGGGGCCGTTGCCGATCAGTGTGGCGCCTTTCACCGGGCGGGTGATTTTTCCCTTTTCGATCAGATAGGCTTCGCTGGCGGAGAACACGAACTTGCCGGAGGTGATGTCCACCTGGCCGCCGCCGAAGTTAACGGCGTAAAGCCCCTGGTCCACCGAAGCGATGATTTCTTGCGGCGCGTATTTTCCTGAAAGCAGGTAGGTGTTGGTCATGCGCGGCATGGGCAGGTGCGCGTACGATTCGCGCCGTCCGTTGCCGGTGGGTGCGACGCCCATCAGGCGCGCGTTGAGCTTGTCCTGGATGTAGCCTTTAAGGACGCCGTTCTCGATCAGCGTGGTGCACTGCGTGGGCGTGCCTTCGTCGTCCAGATTGAGCGAGCCGCGGCGGTTGGCGAGGGTGCCATCGTCCACCACGGTGCACTGTTCCGAGGCGACGCGCTGACCGATTTTTCCGGTGAACGCCGAGCTGCCCTTGCGATTGAAGTCGCCTTCCAGACCGTGGCCGATGGCCTCGTGCAGCAAAATTCCCGGCCAGCCGGGGCCGAGCACCACCTGCATGGCGCCCGCGGGCGCGGCCACGGCGTCGAGATTGACCAGCGCCTGGCGCACCGCCTCGCGCGCGAAGTTCAGGCCATGCTCGTTTTGCAGAAAATAATCGTAACCCACGCGCCCGCCGCCGCCCACGCTGCCCTGCTCGCGCCGGCCTTTGTGCTCCACGATCACGCTCACGTTCAAGCGCACCAGCGGGCGCACGTCGGCGGCGAGCGTGCCGTCGCTGCCTGCGATCAGCACTACGTCATGGATGGAGGCGAGGCTCACCATGACCTGTTGCACGCGCGGATCGAGCCTGCGCGCCTCGCGGTCCAACGTTTCCATTAATTGTATCTTGGCGCTTTCGTCCAGCGTGCTTAACGGGTCGAGCGGCATGTACAGCTGATGCCCGGCGCGGCCCCGCCAGGCGGCGAGCGAAGTCTGCCGGCCGCTCTGCGCGATGGCGCGCGCCGCCTGGGCGGCGGCGTTAAGCGCGGGCAGCACGATCTCGTCGGAATAGGCAAAGCCGGTCTTTTCGCCGGAGAGCGCGCGCACGCCCACGCCCTGCTCGATGCTGTGCGCGCCTTCCTTGACGATGCCGTCCTCCAGCGACCAGGATTCGGAACGGCTCAGTTGAAAATACAAATCGGCGCCGTCCACGCCGGGCTGCATGATCTGATCCAGCACGCGCGAGAGCTCCGTGTCGCCGAGGCCGCCAGGGGCGAGCAAGGTCTGGCGCGCGATGTCGAGGTTATTCATTAGAGATGTAAATGTGGACGGTACGGCGGGAGTTAAAGTGTTATTTTACCACTTCTTGCAAACCGCATACCGGGCAGGCGGGGTCTTTGTGGAGTTTCACCGTGCGCCACTCCATGCTGAGCGCATCCAGCAGCAGCAGACGCCCCGCCAATGTCTCGCCGGCGCCGGTTATCAATTTAATCACCTCGATGGCTTGTACCGCGCCTATCACGCCCGGCACCGGCGCAAGCACGCCCAGGGCCGCGCAGCCCTCCTCCGCGCCGGGGTCGTCGCGGTACAGGCAGCGGTAACACCCGCTCCCGGCTCGGCGCAGATCGAATACCGCCACCTGCCCCTCCATGCGTATCGCGGCGCCGGACACCAGCGGTTTTTTCGCGCGCGCGCAGGCGGCGTTGAGCGCGAAGCGGGTGGCGAAATTGTCGCTCGCATCGGCTATCACGCCGGCTTGTTGCACTTCATGCGCAAGCTCGTCTTGCGTCAGGCGTTTGTTGAAAACGCTGATTTTGACTTCGGGATTGAGCGCCAGCAACGTATCGCGCGCCGAGTCGGTTTTGTCGCGCCCTAGGTCATGGGTGCGGTGCGCGATTTGACGTTGCAAGTTGGATAAATCCACCTGGTCATCATCGGCGATCACCAGATGCCCCACGCCGGCCGCGGCGAGATACATGGCAAGCGGCGAGCCGAGACCGCCGAGGCCGATAATCAGCACGCGCGCATCCAGCAGTTTTTGCTGTCCTTCGGGGCCGATCTGCGCCAACAGCATCTGGCGGCTGTAGCGTTGTAACTGCTCGTCATTCATAAGCGTTCCAGCGCGCGACGGCGGCGCGAGCTACGCCGCCGAGGTCAGGGTGGTCTTGTATGTTTCGGTAACCGAGCGCAGCAAGGAGTTCCGCCATGGCCGGAGCCTGATCGTAGCCGTGCTCCAGCAGCAGCCAGCCATTTTTTATGAGACGCGCGCCCGCCTGTTCTGCAATCTCACGCAGACACCGCAAACCCTCCGCGCCCGCTACCAGCGCGAGCTGCGGCTCAAAGCGCAAATCGGATAGATGCGGATCGCCATCGGCTACATAGGGCGGGTTGGATACGATCATGTCGAAGCGCTCGCCCGGCAGCGCCTCGAACCAATCGCCCAGGCGAAACTCTACATTGCGTATGGCCAGACGTTTCGCGTTGGCGCGCGCGACTTCCAGTGCGGCCGGTGAAATATCGGTGGCGATGATGTGGCAGCGCCGGCGTTCGGTGGCAATGGCGAGCGCAATTGCGCCTGAACCGGTGCCGAGGTCGGCGACGCGCCAGGCGGCGTCAGCGGGGATTTTTTGCAGCGCCAGCTCCACCAGCAATTCGGTCTCCGGGCGCGGGATCAGCACGTCCGGCGTCACCTGCAGATCCAGCGACCAGAATCCGCGCGCGCCGGTAAGATAGGCGGAGGGTTCACCCTGCGCGCGGCGCGCGACCAGATCATCCAGTTGAGCATATTGCGCTGGCGTGAGCGGCTGATCGGGGCGGAGACGCAGCTTTCCGCGCGGCACGTTCAATACACGTGCGAGCAGCAGCTCTGCTTCCAGCGCCGGATTTTCATAATGCGCCAGGCGCCGCGCGGCCTGTTGCAGGGCGGCGGAGAGGGTAACGCGCACGGCCTGTGGCGCGCTCCCTTCGGCTGTGCTCAGGACGGGCATTACGCCAGGGCCGCGAGCTGGTCGGCCTGATGTTCGCTGATGAGCGGGTCTATCACCGGATCGAGATTGCCCTGCAAGATGCTATCGAGCTGATACAAGGTCAAATTGATGCGGTGGTCGGTGAGCCGCCCCTGTGGGAAATTATAGGTGCGGATACGGTCGGAGCGGGCGCCGCTGCCCACCAGGTCGCGGCGCAATTGGGTTTGCTCGCTGATCCGTTTTTCCCGCTCCGCGGCCAGCAGACGCGCCTGCAACAATGACATGGCGCGCGCGCGGTTCTTGTGCTGCGAGCGTTCCTCCTGGCATTCCACCACCACGCCGGTGGGCAGATGGGTGATGCGGATGGCGGAATCGGTTTTGTTCACGTGCTGGCCGCCCGCGCCGCTGGCGCGGAAGGTGTCAATCTTCAAATCCGCCGGGGCGATGCTGATCTCGTCTATCTCCGCCACCTCCGGCATCACCGCCACGGTGCAGGTCGAGGTGTGAATGCGCCCCTGGGTCTCGGTTTCCGGCACGCGTTGCACGCGGTGTCCGCCCGATTCGAACTTGAGGCGCGAATAGGCGCCGTGCCCGATCACGCGCAGCACCACCTCTTTATATCCACCACGTTCGCTGGCTGCGCTGCTGATGATCTCGGTTTGCCAGCCGCGCGACTCGGCGTAGCGCGTATACATGCGCAGCAGGTCGCCCGCGAACAGCGCGGCCTCGTCGCCGCCGGTGCCGGCGCGGATTTCCAGAAAGATGTTGCCCGCGTCGTGTGGATCGCTGGGCAGCAGCAGTTTTTGCAGCTCCAGCTCCAGCTCCTGTTCGCGCGCGTGCGCGCGCTTCAGCTCGTCCTCGGCCAGCGCGCGCAGGGCGGGATCGGCGTCCTGCAACATCTGTTCCGCGCCGGCGGCGTCTTGCAGCGTCGCCCGGTATTTCTCGAAACACGCCACCACCGGCGACAGCTCGGCGTACTCCCTGGAATAGTCGCGGAAGCGCGCCTGGTCACGGATCGTGTCCGGGCTGGCGAGCAGGACGCCGATTTCGTGCAGGCGCTCGGCGAGATATTCTAGCTTGGTGCGGATGGAGGGTTTCATGGTTTCAGAGAAAGATACAAGTAGCGGCCAAAACGGCGGCTTGCCCTTGTATCCTTAATCCGGCTTGAGATTGAACAACTCGTGCGCGGCGCGCAACAGCTCGTCGCGCCCCTCGGCCGCGGCCTGCTTCAATTGCACGCACGGCGTGTGGATCAGCTTGTTGGTGAGGGCGCGCGCCAGCAGGCGCATCACCTGCTCCGGCTCGCGCCCTTGCGCCAGCAAGCGGCGCGCGTTGGCGAGCTCTTCGTCGCGCATGCGCTCCGCGTTCAGGCGGTAGTCGCGGATGGTGGACACCGCGGACAGGGATTGCAGCCAGCCGGTGAAATTCGCCACCTGCGCGTCCACGATTTCCTCGGCCTGTTTGGCCGCCTCCTGGCGTGATTGCAGATTTTCCTGAATCACTTCCTGCAAGTCGTCCACGGTATACAGATACACGTCGGCCAGCTCGCCCACCTCCGGCTCGATGTCACGCGGCACGGCGATGTCCACCATGAACATGGGGCGGTGCTTGCGCGCCTTCAACGCGCTCTCCACGCTGCCCTTGCCCAGGATGGGCAGTTCGGCGGCGGTGGAGGAGATGATGATGTCGGCTTCGGCGAGATGGGCGGGGAGCTCGGACAGGGCGATGGCGTAACCGTTGTATTCGGAGGCCAAGGCATGAGCGCGCTCCAGCGTGCGGTTGGCCACGATCACCCGCCCGATGTTGCTTTCGCACAGGTGACGCGCGGTGAGATCTATCGTCTCGCCCGCGCCGATCAAGAGCGCGGTGTGCCTGCTCAATTCGCCGAAAATCTGTTTGGCCAGGCTCACCGCGGCGAACGCCACCGACACCGGGCTCGCACCGATGGCGGTATCGGTGCGCACCTGCTTGGCGGTGGTAAAACTGTGCTGGAACAAACGCCCCAGCAGCGCGCCTGCGGTGCCCGCTTCCGTTGCGATCCGGTAGGCCTCCTTGATCTGCCCCAGGATCTGCGGCTCGCCCAGAATCATGGAATCCAGCCCGCTTGCCACGCGCAGCAGGTGGCGCACCACCGCCGTGTCCTCGTGGGTGTATAAATAGGGCGCCAGCGCCGCGCCGTTCAATCCGTGATAGCGGCACAGCCAGGCGCAGACCGCCTCGCCGTGCGCGTTTTCATCCAGGTGGCAATAGATTTCCGTGCGGTTGCAGGTGGAGGTAATCACCGCCTCGCGCACGCCGGGCTGGGCGGCGAGCTCACGCAGCGCGTCGGGCAGGCGCGCGGGCGCGAACGCCGCGCGCTCGCGGATGTCCACCGGGGCGGTCTTGTGGTTGATGCCTACGCTGAACAGCGACATACCTAAAATCCTGCTGGACGAAAAGCCACGGCAAGGCTATTGTGTATACACCAAACGGTCAAGGCCGGAGAACAGATTCCCTCGACTGCTTGAGACCGGGACGTTGCCTGCAAAATTTTGAAGGATAAGCGCGCGGAATACAAGGATGCGCGCCTTGGCCCTGCGCCTCAACGGACGCTATTTTCGATGAAAAACACCCTGCTCGCACGCCTTTTGGGCGGATTTCTTGCTGCTACTCTCTTGCTTGGTTGCGCCACGCCCAAACGCACCGCTGCTCCTCCGCCTCAAGCGCCGGCTGGCGACGACCCGATGTACCAAACCCTGGTGGCCGAGCTGGCGGGTCAGCGCGGCGAGGCGCTGCTTGCCTACGAGAATTACCTCAAGGTGGCGCGTACCACGCGCGACCCGCGCGCCGCCGCGCGCGCCCTGCATATCGCCGGCTTCATGGGCGATCAGCAAAAGGCGCTGGCCGCGGCGCAGTTGTGGGGAGAGCTGGATCCGCAAAGCCTGGCGGCGCGTCAGGGCGTGGTGGAGCTGCTGCTGCGCGCCGGGGAGGCCTCCGCGGCCTTGCCGCACCTGGAAGAACTGCTGTCCTTGTTGAGCGCTCCCTTAAGCGCGGGCGGCGCGGCCAACGCGCAAGAGCAGGCGTTTCTGCAAATCGCCGTGGTGCTGGGCAAGGAGCGTAACCGGGCTGCTGCGCTCACCCTGATGGGCATGCTGGCGGCGCGCCATGAGAACAATCCGTACGCGCAGTTCGCCTACAGCAACCTGGCCGCCGGTGGGGGCGAGTACGGCGTCGCACGTCAGGCGGTGGACAAGGCGCTGGCGCTCAAGCCCGGCTGGGCCAACGCCGTGCTGCTGCGCGCGCGTATCCTGCAACTGCAGGGCGATCTCGACGGCGCCACGGCCTATCTGGCCGAGGCGCTCAAGGCCGCGCCCAGGGATCAACTGCTGCGCATGACCTACGCGCGCCTCTTGGTGGACGGCCTGCACCTGGAGCAGGCGCGCGCCCAGCTCAAGGAAATCGCCAGACAGGCGGGCAAGAACGGGGAGGTGCTGCTTGCGCTCGGCGTGCTGTCCATGCAAATGAATCAGCCGCAGGATGCCGAGCGCTATCTGAAGCAGGCGGTGAAGTTTGACGCCCAGCGCGTGGAGGCGAGCTACTATCTCGGTCAACTGGCCGAGACGCGTAAACAGTACGCGCAGGCCATCGAATGGTACCAGGCGGTCAATGAAGGCGACGCCTATCTGGACGCGCAACTGCGCATCGGCAAGCTTATCGCTAGCCAGGGCGATGTGGAGCGCGCGCGCGCCCATGTGCGCGCCATCCCGCTGCGCGACCCGGCCCAGCAGCCGATACTGATCCAGGCCGAGGCCGAGCTGCTGCGCGACCAGAAACGCTACGCCGAGGCCATGCAGGTTTACGATGACGCGCTGGCCGTGGCGCCGGATCACGTCAATCTGCTGTACGGGCGCGCCATGCTGGCGGAAAAGATGGACCGGCTGGATCTCCTGGAACGGGACCTGCGCGCCATTTTGCAACGCGATCCCAACAACGCCGAGGCGCTGAACGCGCTGGGTTACACGCTGGCGGATCGCAACCTGCGCCTGGAGGAAGCGCGCGCGCTGATTCAGCGCGCGCTGGAGCTGCGTCCGCAAGACCCCGCCACGCTGGACAGCATGGGCTGGGTGCTGTACCGCCTGGGACAGCATCAGGAGGCGCTGACGTTTCTGCAAAGCGCCTACGCCTTGAGCCGCGACGCGGAGATCGCCGCGCACCTGGGCGAAGTGCTGTGGATGGCCGGCGACCGGGAGCAGGCGCGCAAGGTGTGGCGCGAGGCGCTGAAGAGCGAGCCGGAGCACGGCGTGTTGCGCGAGACGATGAAGCGTTTTAATCAGCCGATGTGAAAATTCTTCGCTTCATCGTCTGCGCGCTCCTGCTCGCCTCGTGCGCTGTTCCCCCTTTCAAACCCGCGGCGCCCGTTGCGCCGACCCAAGACGTCTGGGAATTCAGCGGGCGCATCTCCGTCAGCACAACGGAGCAGGCCTGGCACGGCGAGATCCGCTGGAGCCAGCAGGGCGACAGTTACGACGTCCGGCTCAACGCCCCGCTCGGCCAGGGCGCGCTGCGCTTGAGCGGCGAGGCGAGCGGCGTGCGCCTGATCACAAGCGACGGCGCGGAGGAATTCGCCGCCGATCCCGAAGCCTTGCTACGGAGGCGTTTGAACTTAAGTCTGCCGCTCTCGGGTTTGCGTTACTGGGTGCGCGGGCGTCCCGCCCCCGGCGCCGCGCAGAGGCAAGAGCTGGATGCACAGGGACGGCCCCTGCGTCTCACGCAATCCGGCTGGGAGATCGAATACAGGCGTTATGCCGAAACCGCAAGCGGCGCCCTGCCGGATAAACTGTTTTTGCGTAACCCGGAAGCGGAGGTGGAGGTGCGCCTGGTGGTTGAGCAATGGAATTTCGGGACGCAGTGAGGCGGCCTTTCTGGTAAAATAATAATTAATGAATACGCGCGTATGGCCCGCGCCCGCCAAGCTCAATTTGTTCCTGCGCATCACCGGGCGCTCTGCCTCCGGCTATCACACGCTGCAGACCGTGTTCCAGTTTTTGGATTACAGCGACGCGCTGCGTATCCATGTGCGGGATGACGGCGTCATCCGCGCGCTGCACCGCATCGCGGGCGTGGACCAAGAGCAGGATTTATGCGTGCGCGCCGCAAAACTGTTGCGGCGCGCAGGCGGCGTGGCGCAAGGCGCGGACATCGAGCTCGACAAGCGCCTGCCGCTCGGCGCCGGCCTGGGCGGCGGCAGCTCCGATGCCGCCACCACGCTGCTGGCGTTGAATCGCCTGTGGGGCTTGCATTGGCCATTGGACAAGCTGGCGCAACTGGGATTGCAGCTGGGCGCGGACGTGCCGGTGTTTGTGCGCGGCGAGGCGGCCTGGGCCGAAGGCGTGGGCGAGCGGCTGACGCCCCTGGAGCTGGAGGAACCGTGGTATGTGGTGTTGACGCCGGACTGTCAGGTGTCCACCAGAGAGATTTTCAACGCGCCGGATTTGACGCGCGAGAGCGCCCCCATCGCACTGCGCGCCTTTGCCGCCGGTGAGGTGCAGCCCGGCAACGACTGCGAGGCCGCGGTGCGCAAGCGCTATCCGCAGGTAGGCGCGGCGCTGGACAGCCTCGCCCGGTTCGCGCCCGCGCGCATGACCGGCACCGGCAGCGCGGTGTTCGCCGCATTCAAGGACTCCGCGCGCGCGCGCGCGGCGCTGAGCGAACTCGCGCAACACGGCTGGCAAGGATTCGTGGCGCGGGGCAAAAATCGCTCGCCGCTGCACGAAATGCTGGCGAGCGGGCAGGACGTAACCCCGTAGTGCCGTATGTGTAGAGCGATGGGGTTTCCAAAGGGGAGAAGCGCAGCTCTCCCCTTTGGTCGCCAGCGCGAATTTACTTCGCGCGGTAGCGAAATCTTAGTGGGGTGTCGCCAAGTGGTAAGGCACCGGATTTTGATTCCGGCATTCCCAGGTTCGAATCCTGGCACCCCAGCCATTATTGAGAATTTACGGAATGGGGTGATGGACATTGGCTGAAATAACGCTGCCTCTCGAAGGGGAAAATTGTGAGTGACGGCAAGATGATGGTGTTTTCCGGCAATGCCAACCGGCCGCTGGCCGAGAGCATCGCCGATTATCTCAACCTGCCGCTGGGCAAGACGGTGGTGGGCCGGTTCAGCGACGGCGAGGTGATGGTTGAGATCATGGAAAACGTGCGCGGCCAGGACGTGTTCGTGGTGCAGCCCACCTGCGCGCCGACCAACGACAACCTGATGGAGCTGCTGGTGATGATAGACGCCATGCGCCGCTCCTCAGCGTATCGCGTCACCGCCGTGGTTCCCTATTTCGGCTACTCGCGCCAGGATCGCCGGCCGCGTTCCGCGCGCGTGCCGATCACCGCCAAGGTGGTGGCCAACATGTTCGAGAGCGTGGGCACCGACCGCTTGGTGACGGTGGATTTGCACGCCGACCAGATACAGGGCTTCTTCGACATTCCGGTGGACAACGTGTACGCCTCGCCGGTGCTGCTGGGCGACGTGTGGAAGCACAAATCCAATGACCTGATCGTAGTCTCGCCCGACGTGGGCGGCGTGGTGCGCGCGCGCGCCATCGCCAAAAACCTGGACGACGCCGAGCTCGCCATCATAGACAAGCGACGCCCGCGCCCCAACGAGGCCAAGGTGATGAACGTGATCGGCGACGTGGAAGGACGCGCCTGCATCCTGGTGGACGACCTGGTGGACACCGCCGGCACCTTGTGCGAGGCGGCGCGCGCGTTGAAGGAAAAAGGCGCGGCCAAGGTCGCCGCCTATTGCACGCACCCGGTGCTGTCGGGCCCGGCGGTGCAGAACATCGAAAACTCCGTGCTCGACGAGCTGGTGGTCACCGACACCATCCCGCTGCGTCCCGACGCCAGAAACTGCAAGCGCATCCGCCAGCTCAGCATCGCCGAGATGCTGGCCGAAACCATGCGCCGCATCAGCCGAGAAGAGTCGGTCAGCTCGCTGTTCATGGACTGAATGTCTGTCAAACCCCCCCGCACCTTGTAAACCAAGGTGCGGGGTCAACCTCCTTTGAAAAGGGGTGGCGCGCGGCGCCGGGGGATTTGGGCCGCATTGCATGGGCCCCGTTCCCCCACCCCCGCGTTGCTGTTATAATAACTGGCTTTTTCACGATACGCGCCTGGTCGCGGGCGCGCGCTTTAGCAGTTCGTTGAAAAACGAACTGCCAGGCGCCACAGGGGTGAGCCATGCCGGTGGCATGGCGAACGGGCGCACAGGACGTGCGCCCTGGACTTTTCCGCGGAGCCGGGACGGCGCAGCGGAAAAGTGCCGCATCGAAAATCAAACACGCAAGTGTTTGATTTTCGGAGCGAGGCGCGGACATGCGCCGCGCCGAGCGAGTTGAAAATCGCCAAGGATGGCGATTTTCAACAAACTGCTAGAGCGAGGCGCGGACATATGCCGCGCCGAAGCGAGTTGAAAAAGGCCAGGACGGCCTTTTTCAACAAACTGTTAAACTCACGAATCGGAGATAACCATGGCCATTGATTTCACACTGGTTGCAGAAACGCGCAACGCCAAGGGCAAAGGTGCGAGCCGCCGCCTGCGTCGCGCGGACAAGGTGCCGGGCGTCCTCTACGGCGGCGAACAACCCGCCGTGCCGGTGGCGCTGGATCACAATTCGCTGCTCAAGCATCTGGAGCATGAGGCGTTTTATTCGCACATCCTCACCGTCAAGCTGGACGGCAAGGAAGAAAAGGCGGTGCTGCGCGATTTGCAGCGTCATCCGCACAAGCCGCGCATCGTGCACCTGGACTTGCAGCGCGTGAGCGCGACGCAAAAACTGCGCATGCGCGTGCCGCTGCACTTCACCGGGGCCGACGTTGCGCCGGGCGTCAAGCAGTCGGGCGGCGTGGTGTCGCACCTGTTGAGCGACGTGGAAGTATCCTGCTTCCCGCAGCACCTGCCCGAATTCATCGAGGTGGACTTGTCGCAGGTGAAGCTCAACGAATCGGTGCATCTTTCCCATTTGAGAGCGCCGGAAGGAGTGGAGCTGGTGGCGCTGGCGCACGGTGATGACCGCGCCGTGGCCTCGATCCACATGCCGCGCGTGGTGGAGGAAGAAAAACCCGCGGAGGAGGCAGCACCAGCCGAGGGCCAGCCTGCCGCCGAGGCCAAGCCGGCAGGCAAGAAGGAATAAACTTCAGCCGGACGCGCGGCGTTGCCGATTCAACTTATCGTCGGGCTGGGCAACCCCGGCGCCGAATACACCCCAACCCGGCACAACGCCGGGTTTTGGTTTGTGGACGCCGTGGCGCGTGAACGGCATGCGCACTTCAAGCGCGAGGCGAAGTTCCAGGGCGAGGCGTGCAAATTTACCACCGCGCAGGGCGAGCACTGGTTGTTCAAGCCCGCTACCTATATGAACAAGAGCGGCGCGGCGGCGCAGGCCATCGCCGCCTTCTACAAAATCCCGGTGCAGGATATCCTGATCGTGCACGACGATCTTGACCTGCCGCCGGGCATGGCGCGCCTGAAACAGGGCGGCGGCCACGGCGGACACAACGGTCTGCGCGATGTCATGGCGCGGCTGGGTGCGGATTTCCTGCGCCTGCGCATCGGCATCGGCCATCCGGGCAAGGACAATGACGTGGTGAACTACGTATTGCAGCGCGCGCCGGAACCGGAGCAGAAACTGCTTGACGGCGCGCTGGCCGAGGCGCACGCGGCGCTGCCGTTGATATTGAGCGGCGCGGTGGAAAAGGCGATGCAGCAACTGCACACCCGAGCATAGAGGAAGTTTTCCAGTGGGATTCAAGTGCGGTATCGTCGGCCTGCCCAACGTGGGCAAATCCACGTTGTTCAACGCCCTCACCAAGGCGGGCATCGCAGCGGAGAATTATCCGTTCTGCACCATCGAGCCCAACGTCGGCATTGTGCCGGTGCCCGATCCGAGGCTCGACGCGCTGGCTGAAATCGTCAAGCCGCAGAAGGTGGTGCCCACGGTGATCGAATTCGTGGACATCGCGGGGCTGGTGGCGGGCGCCTCCAAAGGCGAGGGCCTGGGCAACAAATTCCTCGCCCACATCCGCGAGACCGACGCCATCGCGCATGTGGTGCGCTGCTTCGAGGGCGTCAATGTGGTGCACGTGGCGGGCAGAATCGCGCCGCTCGCGGATATCGAGGTTATCAACACCGAATTGGCGCTGGCCGATCTCGATGCCGTGGACAAGGCCTTGCTGCGCGTCGGCAAGGCCAGCAAGGCGGGCGACAAGGAAGCGCTGGCGCAGAAGGCGCTGCTGGAGCGGGTGCGCGCGTGTTTGAACGAAGGCAGGCCGGTGCGCGCGCTTGCGCTCGGCGCCGATGAAAGAAAACACTTGCGCGAATTTCAGCTGCTCACCGCCAAGCCGACCCTGTATGTGGCCAACGTGGCCGAGAACGGCTTTACCAATAACCCGTATCTCGATCTGGTGCGCAATCACGCCGCGCAGGAAAACGCGCGCGTGGTCGCGGTGTGCGCCGCCATCGAGGCCGAGATCGCGGAACTCGCGGACGACGATAAGACGGAATTTTTAAAGGAGCTGGGCCTGGAAGAGCCGGGCCTGAACCGGGTGATCCGCGCCGGTTACGCGCTGCTGGGGTTGCAGACCTATTTTACCGCCGGTGTAAAGGAAGTGCGCGCCTGGACCGTGCCATTGGGCGCCAGCGCGCCGCAGGCGGCGGGCGTGATCCACACCGACTTCGAGCACGGCTTTATCCGCGCCGAGGTGATTGCTTATGACGACTTTATCAAATACCGCGGTGAACAAGGCGCCAAGGAAGCGGGCAAATGGCGTCTGGAGGGAAAAGACTACGTGGTGCAGGACGGCGACGTCATGCGCTTCAGGTTTAATGTTTAACTACAGTGGCAAGTGACTAGTAGCTAGTGGCGAGGGGAGATTCAGCCAGTTTGAGGAATAACGGCGGCTGGGCAGGCAACTGAGGAATATCTTATAATTCATTCTTTCCTCGCTACTTGTCACTCGCCACTTGCAACTGTATTAAGGCTATGTAGCTCAGCTGGTCAGAGCGCGGCACTCATAATGCTGAGGTCGGTGGTTCGAGCCCACCCATAGCCACCACTTCCCGCTCAGGCATTCACCGTTTCTTCGCTACGCTATCCTGCTCCGCTCGAAACCCCGGCCCGGCCTTCCATGGCCGGTCGTTCGCTCGCTTCGCGAGCTTACCCCATAGCTACCCGTATTTATGCGTTTCGATCCCGTTTCAGGGCTGCGTGCGTTTAATAACCACCGACCTCGCCGTTTGCAGGGCCTTAACACGCTGCGGCGCGTCCCTCGCCGCCTGGCGCCAGGCTTATCCGGTTGCGTCCGGCGTTCTTGGCGGCGTAGAGCGCCCGGTCCGCGGCGGCAACCCGCTGTGAGCGACGGGGTGAAATTCCCGTATCGCCTTTTCCAGAACTTTTTGGGCCGCGCTGGTTGTGACCTGGAGAGAGAAAAACGCGCCCGCGCTCAGCAGCAGCGGCGGCAACAGCATGGCCGCGAGGCCCAGGATGAGGCGCGCGCGCAGTGAGCCTGGCGGGAGAGGACTTCTTTTGTCCGGCGCGGGCCGGTCTGTCATTCGTCTGCTCCTTGACGGCGCGAGTACGTCTCATCCACCCTGGGTGAACTGGATGCTGATACCGGTTTCAATTTCGCCGCAGCCTTGTTTTACTCCGCGCCCGCGGCTTCCCACCTACCTCATGGCCGCCCTGCTTGCGCGCAACGCGCAGGCAAGCGGTTTTTCAACCCGCCTCCTGCAATGAATGGCCGGTTCCGACGCGGTGATCGCCGAGAAAGGCGACTTCGCGGCCCGGGATTTCATTCCGGTCCAGCCAGGCGATCAGCGATGCCCACTGCGCGCGGTCGCGCTGCGCGGCGGCACCGGTCATCTCGAAGATGCCAATGCCGTCCTGCGCGGCGCGGATGTAGTTTTGCGTGTCGCGGAATTTCGCCACAAACGGCAGTTTGAGGGTGGCGAGAAAACGTTCCAGCTTGTGAAACACCTCGGTGTGCTCGCGCACGCGGTTGGCGACTACGGCAAGACGGATGTTTTTGCTGCGCACCTTGGCCGCCAGTAACAACACCTGGATGAAATGCGCGCTGGCGTGGATGTCTATCGGCGAGGGCAGCACCGGCACCAGAATGGTGTCCGCCTGCCGGGTGTGCTCAGTGAGCTTCAAATCGCTCAAGCCGGGGGGTACGTCAATGATGACGCGCGCCGTGTCCGGCGGAAGTTTCATCTGAAAACTGCGCGTCATGTCGGCGCACAACTGATAGACGGCGATGCCGTGGATGCGCGGCCGTTCCACCGGACGCTGGCTCAGCCACCTGGTGCTGGAGCCTTGCGGATCATGGTCCATCAATACGGTGGTGTGACCCTGCGCGGCGTAGTAGCTGGCAAGGTTCGTGGCAAGAGTGGTTTTGCCGCAGCCCCCCTTCGAGTTGACGATCATGATTCTCTGCACTGCCGCCCTCCGGTTCAGGAACGTCAGCTGCCAAAGCTGACGGGACACCACCACGTATCCCTGTGGGCCACAGAAGCATACAGGAAATATTTTTAAAATGTCCAGTTTTTTATGCGCCGGCGGCGTATTTGCGGCGAGGTTATGAATATTTTTCTGAACCAAATGGACAGATGCGCGTTCAACAACTACATGTTGTATGCCGCCATTTTCGTAGCGACTATATGGGGGAAAAGTAAATTCAGAAGCCGAAAAAAACCGCGCAGATTAGCAGGCTGTTGAGAAACAGCCTGTGTGCGGTGCAGGGAAGAGCGTAGCGAAGGGTTCCACCGCCATTTTTCAAGCACGCTTTATGTGCTTGAAGAATGGAGCAAAGCGAAAATGACACTTTTCGCTTTGCGAGTTGAAAAAGCCCATGGAAGGGCTTTTTCAACAACCTGTTAGTGATGATGTCCGCCAGCGCCATGCACGTGGCCGTGCACCAGCTCTTCTTCGGTGGCGCCGCGCACGGCCAGGATTTCGACGTCAAAGTGCAGGGTCTTGCCCGCGAGCGGATGATTGCCGTCCAGCGTCACGCTGTCGTCCGTGACCTTGACGATGGTGAGGGTCATCGGGCCGTGCTCGCCCTGGGTCTGCACCCGTACGCCGGGGGCGAGGCGCATGTCGCCGGGGAAGTGTTTGCGCGGCGCGTCGAAAACGGCGTTCAGATTTTTCTCGCCGTAGCCCTCGGCGGCGCTGATCGTGACCACGGACTTGAAGCCGGCGCTGTTGCCTTCGAGCGCCTTTTCCAGGCCGGGGATGATGTTGCCGTGGCCGTGCAGATAACCCAATGGCTCGCCGCCCGCGCTGGTGTCGAGCACCTCGCCGCTGTCATCGGTGAGCGTGTAGTGCAGGGTAACGACGGTGTCGCGCGCGATTTTCATGATGGGTCCTTCAAATCGTTTTAAAAAATCATTCTATCATATTTAAGGCGGTTCGACTTTATGCCCGAAACGGCCTAAAATTCAAATTACCGCTGCGCGGGAAATACTTTTAAGATGCAAAAGCTGTACATCAAAACCTTCGGCTGCCAGATGAATGAGTACGACTCCGCCAAGATGGCGGAGGTGCTCGCACAGT
The DNA here is from genome assembly GCA_041695325.1 of Pseudomonadota bacterium. Lineage (GTDB taxonomy): Bacteria > Pseudomonadota > Gammaproteobacteria > SURF-13 > SURF-13 > SURF-13. The sequence goes on along the minus strand of JBGFRC010000011.1, from coordinate 1,407 downwards.
CGCACGGTTTGCAGCTTATCGATGCGCCGGAGCAGGCGGACGTGTTGCTGCTCAATAGTTGTTCGGTCCGCGAAAAGGCCTCCGAGAAGCTGTTTTCAGACCTCGGCCGCTGGCGCGAGCTGAAGCAGGCGCGTGCCGGCGTGGTGATCGGCGTCGGCGGCTGCGTGGCGAGCCAGGAGGGCGAAAACATCCGCAAGCGCGCGCCGTACGTAGACCTGGTGTTCGGCCCGCAGACCCTGCATCGTTTGCCGCAGATGCTCAACGCGCGCCTGGCGCAACAGCACGCGGTGATGGACGTGTCATTTCCGGAGATTGAGAAATTCGATCACCTGCCCGCGCCGCGTGCCGACGGCCCCTGCGCGTTCGTCTCCATCATGGAAGGTTGCAGCAAGTATTGCAGCTTCTGCGTGGTGCCCTATACGCGCGGCGAGGAGGTGAGCCGGCCGGTTGAAGACGTGCTCAAGGAGATCAGGCAGCTTGCCGCGCAGGGCGTGCGCGAGGTGACGCTGTTGGGGCAGAACGTCAACGCCTATCGCGGCCTGATGGCGGACGGCGATACTGCCGATCTCGCGCTGCTCATTCATTACCTCGCCGCCGTCGAGGGCATCGGGCGCATCCGCTACACTACTTCGCACCCGGTGGAGTTTTCCGACAGCCTTATCCGCGCCTATGCCGAGACGCCGAAGCTCGCCAATCATCTGCACCTGCCGGTGCAGAGCGGCTCGGATCGCATCTTGAGTTTGATGAAGCGCGGCCATACCGTATTGGAATACAAATCCAGAGTCAGAAAATTGCGCGCGCTGCGCCCGGACATCAGTATTTCCAGCGATTTTATTGTCGGTTTTCCCGGCGAGACCGACGAGGACTTCGCCGGTACCCTGCGCCTGATAGAAGAGATAGGCTTTGACCAGTCGTTCAGCTTCATCTACAGCCCGCGCCCCGGCACGCCTGCGGCGATTCTGCCCGATCCGGTGCCAATGGAAGTGAAGCGCGAGCGGCTCGCCGTATTGCAGGCGCGCATTACGCGAACGGCCAATGCCATCTCGCGGGCCATGGTGGGCACCGTGCAGCGCGTGCTGGTGCAGCGCCCGTCGCGCAAGGACGCACGCAGGCTCGCCGGACGCACGGAGAACAACCGCGTGGTGAATTTTCCGGGCGACGCGAGCATGATCGGCGCATTCGCCGACGTGCGTATTACCGAGGCGCTGCCCAATTCACTTCGTGGAGAATTGGTCAGGTGTTGATGTATAATATAAATTGTGAGTAAACGCTTGCGGCAGGCTCGCCCCCCGGACGACGCCGATCATCTGTATTCCAGCGACATCGTGCTGGAACCCGCCGACAACCAGCGGCTGGCGAGCTTGTGCGGCCAGTTCGACGAAAATCTGCGCCTGGTGGAGCGCCGCC
>JBGFRC010000053.1:0-2815 GCA_041695325.1 Pseudomonadota bacterium | reverse complement strand
CGCCTTGCGAGTTGAAAAAGCCCATGGAAGGGCTTTTTCAACAACCTGCCAGGGGTTTTTTCTAACGCAGCTGCGGATTGCCGGATGCAGCGGAAAAAAACGTCCGGGACAGGGTCGCGCCGATGCGTTCGGCGAATCGGCCGAAGTAGTCGGGACGCGGGGTGTAGTCCACGATCTTTTCCGCGCCGATCACCTCGCGCGCGACGTAGCTGCTGCTGCCCAGCTCGTCCACCAAGCCCAGCTCCAGGCCTTGCTCGCCGGACCAGATCAGTCCGCTGTACAAATCCGCGTCTTCCTTGAGCCGGTCGCCGCGGCCTTTTTTGACCGCGGCGATGAACTGATCGTGGATGTTTTTCAGCAGCGTCTTCACGTGCGCCACGTCCTCCGGCTTGGCGGGCGAGAACGGATCGAGAAATCCCTTGCTTTCGCCCGCCATGAGCAGGCGCCGCTCGACGCCGAGCTTGTCCATGGCGCCGACGAAGCCGAAACTGTCCATGAGCACGCCGATGGAACCGACGATGCTGGCCTTGTCGGCGTAGATTTTGTCCGCCGCCGCGGCGACGTAATAGCCGCCCGAGGCGCAAATGTCGGTAATGACCGCGTATACCGGGATATTGGGATGCTTGGCGCGCAGGCGTGTGATTTCATCGTTGATATAGCCCGCTTGCACCGGGCTGCCTCCCGGACTGTTGATGCGCAGGATCACACCCTGGGTGCGTTTATCCGCGAACGCCGCACGCAACCCGCCGATGACGTTGTCGGCGTTGGCTCCGCGGTCTTCCGCGATCACGCCTTCAATTTTAACTACCGCCGTATGTTTGACGCCCACCGCCGTTTCCGTGATGTCCCTGGGAAAATAGATCAACAGCAGCGAAAACAGATAAATAAACAGCAGGATTTTGAAGAAAATGCCCCAGCGCCGCGCGCGCCGCTGCTCATCGAGCGCAGAGAAGATCAGTTTTTGCAGCGTAGCGCGCTCCCATGGGCTGACGCCTGCGCTTTCGGAAGCAGGGGCTTGGGCCTGGTCGGTCATGAAGCGTCTCCGGGGTGGTGTAAATACATGATATGCCTTTAAAGCGCCGTTGCATAGTCAACCGGATGCAGCCAGCGGGCCAGTTCCGTCACGTGCTCAAGACAGGCGAGCGGCCTGCATTGCAACAAGCGCTCACGCTCGTGCGCGCCGCCGCACACCGCCAGCGCGTGCGTGCCCGCGCTGTGCGCCATGAGCAGGTCATAGTCGGTATCGCCTATCATCAAGGTAGCGCCCGGCGCCACGCCCAGCGTGTCCATGACGTCGCGCAGCATTTGCGGATGAGGTTTGGAGCGCGCCTCGTCCACCGTGCGCGTGGCGTGAAATACCTCCCGCAATCCGCTGTGCGCCAGCACGTGGTTCAAGCCCTGCCGTCCTTTGCCGGTCGCTACCGCGAGCAGATAGTCCTGCCGGCGCAGCTGGCGCAGCATTTCCGGCACGCCCTCGAACAACGCCGGCGCTTCGCGTTCGCTGGAGAAAAAATGCGCGCGATAGCGCCGAGTGATGCGCTCACGCAAAGCTTCGCCGGCGTGCGGAACGAGCGCCTGGATCGCCTCCTGCAAACCGAGACCGATGATGTTGCGTATGTCATCGCGCGCCGGCGCATAGAGGCCTGCGTCATGCAGCGCCGCTTCGATGCAGGACACGATGTGCATCCCGGAATCCATCAAGGTGCCGTCCCAGTCGAACACCAGCAGCTCAAATTTGCGCGTCGTTGTTTTCATCCGCCCTCAAGTTGGTCCAAAACCTGCAGTAAATCGTCTGGCAGCGGCGCGCTGAGTTTAATTTTGCGCCCCCCCGGCAGGGTAAAAGCGACGCTGTGCGCATGCAAAAACAGCCTCTTCAAGCCGTGCGCCTTCATGCGCCGGTTGAATTCCCAGTCGCCGTATTTATCGTCGCCGGCCAATGGATGCCCGGCGTGAGCGGCATGCACGCGTATCTGATGCGTGCGCCCGGTTTCCAGCTCTACCTGCATCAGGCTCGCGTCGCGGTAAATCCGGCGCGGCTTGAATTCGGTCGCGGCGGGTTTGCCTTCTTCGCTCACCCGCACCTTGCGCTGCCCGCTGTGCGGTGCATGTTTTTCCAGCGCCGCTGTGACGCGGCGTACCCCGCCGCGCCAGCGTCCCTTGACCAGCGCCAGATAGTGTTTCTTGATTTCGCCCCGGCGCAGCAGGTCATGCAGGGTCTTGAGCATGGGCCGGGTCTTGGCGATCAATAAACAGCCGGAGGTTCCCCGGTCCAGTCGATGGGCGAGCTCGATAAACGGCTGCTGCGGGCGCAGCGCACGCAGGATTTCGATCACCCCGTGGCGCAAACCGCTGCCGGCATGGACTGCGATGTCAGGGGGTTTATTGAGCACCAGCATGCTGTCGTCTTCATACAACACCACCTCCCGGATCAGCGCTTGCAGGCGGCTGCCCGGCGTCACCGCGGCGCGCTCCTCCCCCTGCCTCAGCGGCGGCAGGCGGATTTCGTCACCGGGTTCGACGCGGTAGCCGGGTTTGGTGCGGCGGCCGTTGACCCGTACCTGGCCTGTGCGCAGTATGCGGTAGACGTGGCTTTTCGGCACCTCCTTCAAACGCGAGAACAGGAAATTGTCCAGACGCTGTCCTTGCGCGCCCTCCGCCACCGTCACAATCCGGCTTTGAGGGGATGGTTTTTGCATAGTTCGTTCATTTTTGAGATACTTAGCAAATATAGTTTGGGCAAAGTACTGCGCAGAGATATAACACCGCAGTAAATCAGTCGGCTATTGAAACGGCGCGAATTGCCTATATTATAAAA
>JBGFRC010000052.1:0-19673 GCA_041695325.1 Pseudomonadota bacterium | reverse complement strand
GAAACCGAGCGTCACGCCGCCGCTCAGCGGCAACTGCACGCCTTGACCGAAAAATTGCGCTGCATGGAAGGCGAGAGCGAACAGTTGCGCGAACGGTTGCACCAGGAACGCCAGCTTGCGCTGCGGGACGGTTTGACGGATCTGCCCAATCGTCTGGCGTATAAGGAGCGCGTGGAGTATGAACACGCGCGCTGGAGACGCTATGCCGCGCCGCTCGCCTTGCTGGTGTGGGACGTGGACCGTTTCAAGGCGATCAATGATACTTACGGCCACAAGGCCGGAGACAAAGCGCTCAAGACCATCGCCCAGTTGCTGCAAAGTCAGTTGCGTAAAACCGACTTTCTGGCGCGTTACGGCGGCGAAGAGTTCATCATGCTGATGCCGGAGACCCCGTTGCGCGACGCACGGGCGGTGGCGGAAAAGCTGCTGGCGGCGGTGGCGAACAGCCGGTTCCACTACCGCGAACAGGCGGTGCCGATCAGCATCTCCTGCGGGCTCACCGAGTTTTGCGGGCAGGATACGCCGGAGACGGCGTTCGAGCGTGCCGATCAGGCCATGTATCGCGCCAAGCAGGCGGGCGGCAACCGCTGTCACTCCGCGAAGTGCGCCGGATAGTCTGATACGCGGCTATTTCCTTTGACCTCGCTCCTGGCCGCGTTGCTCGCCTGTTTTGTTTTCGCCTGGTTCGATAAAAAACCGTGACCCCCGCGCCTGGTGGATCTCCGGCAACCTCTAGCAGTTTGTTGAAAATCGCCATCCTTGGCGATTTTCAACTCGCTCGGCGCGGCGCATGTCCGCGCCTCGCTCCGAAAATCAAACACTTGTGTGTTTGATTTTCGATGCGGCACTTTTCCGCTGCGCCGTCCCGGCTCCGCGGAAAAGTCCAGGGCGCACGTCCTGTGCGCCCGTTCGCCATGCCACCGGCATGGCTCACCCCTGTGGCGCCGAGCAGTTCGTTTTTCAACGAACTGCTAGCGAAGGTAATTAAACAGCGACAAATTTTGCGTCTTCACAAACGCCTGCTGGGCGGCTTGCAGCGCAAGGAGTTGCCGGTTCAGCAGGCTCGTGGCCTGGGCGTAGTCCACGTCTTGAAGAGAGGAAAGCGTTTTTTGCAGTTCCACGCTTAAGTGTTCGTGCTGGTCCTGCTGATTGTCCACCGCGTTGAACCGCGCGCCGACGCCGGCGCGGATTTCCAGCACCTTGCCCAGCGCCTGATCGAGGTCGGTCAGGGCGCGGTTCATGCTGTTGTGCAACTTGGCCTGCGCCGCCGCGCCGCTCACCGGCGTCTCCAGGGCGACGGCCAGATTTTTCAGGGTAGTGAACATGTCCTGATTCGCGCTGGGGCTGATGGTGAAGCTGTCGCCGTTGGCGGGCGTGCCGCTGACGCTGATTTGCGCGCCGTTGAAGCTGATGGCCGCGCCGCTGGAGAAGGTGCCGCTTGCCACCACGCCGCTCACCGCGCCGGTGACGGTATAGGTGATGGGGTCGGTGGACAGAACCTGGGTAAAGCTCAGGGTATAAGTATCGGAGACGAAGGTGCCGCTCACCGCGCCTGGGCTGATGACGCCGGTACCGGCGTTGCCGCTGTTGTGCGCGGTGACGAAGGTGCCGTTGCCGTTGCGTATCGCCTGGAATACCGTGCTGCCGGGGTCGCCCACGGCGATCTGGCGCGCAGGGCCCACTTGCAGATAGCGCCGGCCCTGATCGCCGTTGTACGCGTAAGCGCCGGAGGCGGTGACGCTGAAGGGCTGGGTCTTTCCCTGAAAGCCGGCGAACAGGTATTCGCCGTTCGCGTCGCGGGTATTGGCCAGGGCCAGCAGCTCATCCAGCCGCGCACGCACCTCGACGGCGATGGCGGCGCGTGTCTCGTTGGTTTGCGTGGCGTTGTTGGCCTGCACCGCCAGCGTGCGCACATGCTGCAATAGCTCACCCACATTGGTGAGCGCGGATTCTTCCAGCTCCAGTCGCGCGCGTACGGTATTACCGTTGGCCTGATACTGGGTAGTGCTGGACAAGGTTTGCTGTACGCCCAGAATCTGGCTAGCCGCGGCGGGATCATCCGCCGCCGTGAGCAGGCGCCGCCCGCTGCCGAGCTGCAATTGGGTTTTGATCAATTGCGCCTGCTGATCCAGTATGTTACTGATCGCCTGCTGGTAAGTTTGTGAGGTGGAGATGCGCATGGGAGCGTTCTAACGGCGTAACGCCAGCAACAGGCTCTGGAATAGCGTATCGGCGATGCTGATCACCTGGGCCGCGGCCTGATAGGCTTGCTGGAAGCGCACCAGATCGGCGGCCTCCTCTTCGAGATTCACGCCGGAGGTCGCGTCACGCGCGTTCCTGGCTTGCGCCAGTTGGGTTTCCTGCGCCTGGCGTCCGATGTCCGCTTGATACGTGTTGCTGCCGACGTCGGCCACCAGTTGTCCGTAGGCATCCTGGTAGCTCGCGCTGCCGCCCGCGAGCGTGAGCTGGGTGCGCAGGTTCCCCAGCAGCAGGGCATTGCGGTTGTCGCTTACGCCGTTGGTGTTTTGCTGCACGGTGAAGCTGTCGCCGGCCTGGGGCGTGCCGGTGATCTGCACCCGCCAGCCGTTGAAGTCTATATTGGCTCCACTGGTAAAGGCGACGGGCGAGGGATCGGGCACCACGCCGGAGACGGTGAACGTGGTGGGCGGATTGTTGAAGGTGATGGTCACGGTGTTGAGCAGCGCGGCGTGGGTGCTGTCCAGCACTTCGCCCGCGGAGATGGTGGCGTTGCCCTGATTGGTGAGCGCGGCGCTGCTGCGCACCGGCGCCGCCGCCGCGATCAACCGGGCATCTTTCACCGCCACGGCGATATCCGCCGCGCCGTTGCGCGTGGGCTGGATCAAAAAGCGGTCGCCCACGTTGAGCGCGCCGGAGGTGAGACTCAGCGTGAGACCGTCCACGGTTTCAGCGCCGCCGGGGAAGGTGGCGAGCGTGGTCACGGTGTTATCCGACAGGCGCGTCAGCATGTAACCGCCGCTGGTGCGCTGCAATACATAATCGCTGCCGGTGAGCGCGCTCGCGGAGGCAAGCGTCGCGCCAACCACGGCATTGCCGGTGTTGGACGAGTGGGCGAACGTTTTGGGCGCTGCGACGCTGAAAAAGTCCGCGCCCAGCGCGCCATTCAAGTCCTGCCCTTTGCGGTGCTGGGCGTTAAAGGTGAGCGCAAGCCCCGTGGCCACGCGCCCCAAAAGGTTTTGCGTGCCGTCCAGGACCTGATTGCGGAATTGCAGCATTCCGCCCAGCTTGCCTCCGGTCAGGCTGTCCGAGATGGCTTGGTCACTGTTTTGATAGCCGATTTCGTAGCGGCTGGGGTCATAGGGATTTTTCGTCACGCTCAAGACGCTGGCCTGGGTGCCCGCCACCAGCGTCTGGCCGTTGCCGATGAATACATTGACCATGCCGTTATCCTGCGCCACCGTGGTGACGCCGGTCAGTTGAGCTAGCTTGACGATCAGCGCATCGCGCTGGTCGAGCAGATCGTTGGGCGGTTTCCCCCCAGCGGCGCCCTGCGCCAGGCTGATGGCTTGATTGACCTTGGCGATCGCCTGCGCGTAGCCGTTGATCTCGCTTACGCCGGACTGCAACTGGCCGTTGATGGCGCCGCGCAGGTCGCGCATACGCTGGTCCAGCGCGTGCAGCCGCTTGGCGAGGTTCTCGCCGTTGCTGAGCAGCACCTGGCGCGCGGGGATCGAGGCGGGATCGTTGGCCAGGCCCTGCACCGCGTTGAAAAAGTCCTGCAGGCTGGGGCTGAGACCGGCCTGGGGATCGGCGAGCAGGTTGTCCAATTGACTCGCCAGGCTGTAATAACTTTGCAGTTGTGCGTTGGCGGAGGTATAGCTGCGTACTTGCAGGGTGAGAAACTCATCGTAGATGCGGCGCACGCCTTCAATCTGTGCGCCTTGGCCGATAAAGCCAGCGCCGCTGGGCTGCGGCGGGCGCGTACCGAGCTCCACGCGCTGGCGGCTGTAGCCTTCGGTGTTGACGTTGGCGATGTTGTGGCTGGCGCCGGCGAGCGAGCGCTGAAACGCCAGCAGCCCGGAAATGCCGGAACCGAGTATGTCTCCTACCGCCATAGTTTGCTCCTCAAGTTCAGGGTAGCGTTCATCTCAGACATCACGATTGCGGCTGTCCGCCGCGGGAAGAAGCGACGTGCGCGCCGCTAAACGCGCCGCCGCGCAGCAGGGCGAGAATCTTCTGCGCGTAACGCGGATCGGTGGCGTAACCTGCGTCTTGCAGGGCTTGGGCAAACGCCGCCGGATCATGCGTGACTTTAAGCGCCTGTTCATAACGCGGATTGGCGCGCAGGAAGCGCACGTAATCCTGGAAGCTTGCGGCGTAGGAATCATAAGCCCTGAACGCGGCGTGCCGGCGCCGTGCCACGCCGTTTTCGTACTCCAGGGTGGGAACCACGGCGCGCGCGCCGTCCCAGCTCGCGTCGGCCTTGATGCCGAACAGATTATGGCTGTTGCGCCCGTCGGCGCGTACGATCATGTGTCGTCCCCAGCCGCTTTCCAGGGCGGCATGGGCAAGCAGGGTTTGCGGCTGCGCGCCCAGCTCGCGCGCGGCCTGTTCGGCGTAGGGCCAGAGTGCGGCGATAAAGGCGCGCGGCGAGTCCATCTTTATGTCAGCGCCGGCCGGTTCAGCCGGCGGCACGGGCGCGGGTGCGCCGTTGAACAGGCGCGCCGTAAATGGATTGAGCACAGGCTGCTCCGCAGGCGCATTGCCGCCCAGTTGATGCTCCAGTATGTCAGCAATACCGAGCGCGCCGCTTTTGGAAAGGGTGACGGCGAGCTGCTGATCAAACAGGTCGCGGTATAAATCGCTCTGCGGACTGGAAAACGGATCATCGGCCGCTTGCGCCTCGCGCATGCTCTTGAGCAGCATCTGCGTGAACAGCGCCTCGAATTGCTGCGCGGTCTCGCGCAGTGCCTGCCGCGGATTGTCCCCGGCCAGCGCGCGCAAACGCGCCAGACCCTGGAAATCGGTATACACCTCTGAACCTGTGGCAAGCGGCAGCATGCGGGATTAAATCACGATCAACTCGGCGCGCAGCGCGCCGGCTTCCTTGAGCGCCTCCAGGATCGCCACCAGATCGCCGGGCGCGGCGCCTACCTGGTTTACCGCGCGCACGATGTCATTCAGCGACACGCCCGCATCGAGCAGAAACATGCGCTTGTGCTCTTCTTTTACTTCGATGTTGAATTGCGGCACCACTTGCGTCGTGCCGGGGGACAGCGGTCCCGGCTGGCTGACGATGGGCGTGGCGGCGATGGTCACCGTCAGGTTGCCGTGCGACACTGCGGCGGGCAGCACGCGCACGTGCCGGCCGATCACCACCGTGCCAGTGCGTGAATTGATGATGACCTTGGCCGAGGCCTCGCCCGGCTCCACGGTGAGGTTTTCCAGCAGCGAGATGAAGCTCACGCGCTGCGCGGGGTCGGAAGGCGCGGCCACGCGCACCGAGGAGGCGTCCAGCGCCTGCGCCGAGCCCGCGCCGATAGCGGCGTTGATCGCCTCGCTCATGCGTTTGGCGGTGGTGAAATCCGCCGTATGCAGATTGAGCACCAGGGCGGCGTCGCCGTCGAACGAAGTCAGTACGCTGCGCTCGATCGTGGCGCCGTTCGGGATGCGACCGGCGCTGGGGATGTTCACGGAAATCCTGGAGCCGTCATCGGTCTCCGCGCCGAAGCCGCCGACCACCAGATTGCCTTGCGCAATGGCGTACACGTTGCCGTCCGCGCCGCGCAACGGCGCCATCAAAAGGCTACCGCCGCGCAAACTCTTGGCGTTGCCGATGGAAGTCACGGTGACATCTATCATCTGTCCCGGCTTGGCGAACGGCGGCAGGTCGGCGTGCAACGCCACCGCGGCGACGTTCTTCAATTGCAGGCTGGTTTCCGGCGGGAGGTTGACGCCGAACTGCGCCAGCATGCTCTTCATGCTCTGCACCGTGAACGGCGTCTGGCTAGTTTGATCGCCGGTGCCATTCAGTCCCACCACCAGGCCATAACCGACCAGTTGATTGCCGCGCACCCCCCCGACCGAGGCGATGTCCTTGATGCGTTCAGCATGTAAAGGCAAGGAAAAGAGAAAAGAGGCAAGAGAAAAGAGGATAACACAAGCCACTTTTGCTCTCGCGCTCAATGAGACACGCATGTATATTGACTCAGTCATTGGTTTTATCCTTTTCTCTTTTCGCCGGTATCTTTATCTCTGCTTTGCCCCTTAAAATGGCCACAGCGCGCTCAAAAAGAAACGCGCGAGCCAGCCCAGGGCGTTGGCGTCAGCCACCTGGCCCTTGCCGGCGTAGGTGATTTGCGCGTTGGCGACTTGCGTGGACTGCACGCTGTTGTTGCGGATGTCCTGCGGGCGCACGATGCCGGAGAAGCGCACGTACTCATCGCCCTGGTTGAGGGTGATGAGCTTTTCGCCGCGCACCACCAGGTAGCCGTTGGGCAGCACCTCGGCCACCGTCACCGTGATGCTGCCGCTCAGGCTGTTTTTCTGGCTGCTGTCGCCGGAGCCGGAAAAGTCATGCGTGGAATCGAGCTTGTTGGCCAGCGTGTTGTTGCGGTTGCTGCTCAGCGGCAACAGGCCGGGAGTGGAGAACTGGGGCGTGGCGCCGAGCAGGGTCGGGTTTCTGATGTCCACCGCATTTTTCTTCTTGGTGTTGGTCTTGGCCTCCTTGCTCGCGTTGGTGCTCTCCACCAGCGTGATGGTGAGCATATCGCCCACGCGCCGCGCGCGCTGATCTTCAAACAGCGCGAGGTGGTAGCCGGGCTCGGCGAAGCCGGTTTGATAGATCGCCCCGTTGTTGACAGGCGTTTCCGCCGCGGGCTGCGGGCGCGCCGGCGCATAGGCCGGATCGGGCTTGATGTCGCTGCTGGCGCAACCGCTGAGCAGCAGGGCGATAAACAACAATGTCAGCGCGGCTCTCATGCGGGCTATAGATTATTGCTGACGTAACGCAGCATCTCGTCATTGGTGGCGATGGCCTTGGAGTTCATCTCATAGGCGCGCTGCGCCTCGATCATGTTCACCAGCTCTTCCACCACGTTCACGTTGGAACTTTCCAAAGAACCCTGCACCAGGGTGCCGAGTCCGCTCTGGCCGGGGGTGCCGGTCTGCGGCGAACCGCTGGCGGTGGATTCGAGAAACAGGTTTTCGCCCACCGGTTGCAGTCCGGCCGGATTGAGGAAGTCGGCCAACTGCACGCGGCCCACCTGGGTGGGCGCGGCTCTGCCCGCGACCTGCGCTGAGACCACGCCGTCCGAGCCGATGGTGATGGACTGGGTGTTGGCCGGGATGGTGATGGCGGGCTGCAGCGCGTAGCCGCTGGAGGTGACCAGTTGTCCCTGGGCGTCGAGCTGGAACGACCCGCTGCGGGTGTAGGCGGTGCCGCCGTCCGGTGTCTGCACCTGGAAAAATCCGCGTCCCTGCACCGCGATGTCGAGCGGATTATTGGTCTGCACCAGATTGCCCTGGGAAAACAATTTTTCTGTGGCCACGATGCGCACGCCGGTGCCGAGGGTGAGCCCGGAGGGGAGCTGCGTGTTCTGCGACGACTGCGCACCGACCTGGCGCACGTTCTGGTACAGCAAGTCCTCGAACACCGCGCGCCCGCGCTTGAAGCCGGTGGTGTTGACGTTGGCGAGATTGTTGGAAATGACCGCCAGGCGCGTCTGTTGCGCATCGAGTCCTGTTTTCGCGGTCCATAATGCTGGATTCATCCGGATACTCCTTATTGGTTAAGCTTTAATAACTGCGTCGCGGAGATGTCGTTTTCCTTGGCGGCATTCATGAGTTTCACCTGCATCTCGAACTCGCGCGCCAGCGCGATCATCTCCACCATGGCCTGCACCGCGTTGACGTTGCTCGACTCCAGGCTGCCGGAGATGAGGGTGACTGATACGTCCGGGTCGAGCGTGGTTTTGCCACGCGCGCGCAGCAAGCCGTCGCCGCCTTTTTCCAAAATGCGCGCATCGGGGTTGACCAGCTTGATGCGATCCAGCACCGCGAGCGTGGAGGCGGTCTGGCCGAGCGGGCGGATCGAGATGGTGCCGTCGGCACCGATCTCCAGCTTTTCCGCGGGCGGGATGGCGATGGGCCCGCCGTTGCCGAGCACCGGGTGGCCCGCGCCGGTTTCCAGTATTCCATTGGCGGAGAGACGCAGATCGCCGGCGCGGGTGTACGCCTCGTTGCCGTTTTTGTCCTGCACCGCGATAAAGCCCGCGCCGTTGACGGCGATGTCCAACTCCGCGCCGGTGGTGCGGATCAGGCCGGGTGAAAAATCCACTCCGCCTGGCGCCGCCTGGCTGTAAACTTGAGTTTCCCTGCCGTTGGCGGCGAGCGGCAAGCTGGAGAATGACAGCACGTCGGCACGGAAGCCGGTGGTGCCGGCGTTGGCAAGGTTGTTGCTGTGCACGCCCTGGGCCGCCTGAATTTGCTTGGCCCCGGACATCGCGGCATAGAGTAACGGACCCATGATGTTAATCAGCGGATGTTGATGATGGCCTGGGTCACGGTATCGAGCGCGCTGATAACCTGCGCGTTGGCCTGGAAGTTGCGCTGCGCAGTGATCATGTTCACCAGTTGTTCGGTGAGATCCACGTTGGAGCCTTCCAGCGCGCCGGACTGCAATACGCCGAGGCTCGCCGAGCCCGGCGCGCCGATCAAGGCGGCGCCGGATTCAAAACTCTCCGCCCAGGCGGTGTTGCCCAACTGACGCAGGCCCTGGGGATTGCTGAAGTTGGCCAGCGCCACCTGGCCCAGGGCGCGTGACTGGCCATTGGTGTAACGCGCGAATACCACGCCGCTCGTGTCTATGTCCACGCCGCTCAGGCGCCCGGTGGTGTAACCGTTCTGGGTGAGCGAGTTGACGCTAAAGTTGCTGCCGAACTGCGTGCTCGCGGCGTAATCCAGGGTCAGCGTCATGGCCGCACCGCCGCCGCTGGGCGTGAACGACGGTGAAGTAATGGTGGTGGGCGGCACCGCCACGGTGTTTATCGTGGCCAGGGCGCCGCTGGTGGAAAAGCCCAGGGTATCCGGGCCGTCCACCAGCGTGCCATCCACGTAGAGATAGGTTGCCCAGGTGTTAGCCGCGGTCTTGCGGTAATACATGGTGGCCAGATGCGATGTGCCGAGCGAGTCGTAAATGGTGAGCGAGGTGGAATTGTTGTAGCTGGTCGCGTCGCTGGGACTGAAGGCGGCGGTCGGAATGGCGGCCGCGGCGTTCAGATTAAGGCCGACGTTTACTGTTGTGGTCGTTTTGGGCGCAATATCGGAGGTAGTGAGCTTCAAATCGCCGATGGCCCCGGTGATGTTGCCGAGGGTATCGGCCTGGAACGCCGTCAGGCGCTGATTGGCGCCGTTCACGATATACCCGCTGCGATCCACGCTGAAGGCGCCGGCGCGCGAGTAGACGATGGTGCCGTTGTCGCTCAGGCGGAAAAAGCCCTGGCCGTTGATGGCGAGATCCAGCGCATTGTTGGTGAAGGCCACGTTGCCTTGCGCGAACTGTTGCGCCACCGAGGCCAGTCGCACGCCGCTGCCGATGGCGTTGCTGGCCGTGCCGATGTTGCTCGCAGCGTAGATGTCGGCGAACTCGGTGCGCGAGGATTTGAATCCGGTGCTGCTGCTGTTGGCGATATTGTTCGAGATGACGCCGAGATCCGCCGAGGCGGAATTGAGCCCGCTTAATGCCGTGCGAAATGACATATTTATTCTCCTTTCACAGAATCCGTTCGATGTCGGCGAGCGTGACCGCGCCCAGGCCGGCGAGGCTGATCACCAGCCCTTCGGCGCCGAGCGCCACACTTTCCACCTTGGCCTGCACCCGGGTGCCGAGCGCTTCGATCTTGCCGTCCAGCAGCGCCTCGGCCTTGAGGGTGTAGCGGCCGGGACTCGCCGCCTGACCGTCGTCGCGCAGGCCGTCCCAACTGAATTGCACCGTGCCGCCGTTCTGCGCGCCCAGCTCCAAGCGCCGCACCAATTGTCCGTTGCCGTCATAAATGCTCACGTTAAGTTGTGCAGTGCCGGCGGGCAGACCCACCACGCCGTTCAAGCTCCCGCCCGCCGGCAATACGCCGGCGGCGCCGGGCACCAGCACGTTGCGCCCGATCAGTGCCGCGGCTTGCAGGGTCTGGTTGGCCTGCAGCGAGTCGGCAAGCCGGCTGAACGAGCTTTGTAAATCCTGTATGCCGGAGACCGTGCTGAACTGCGCGATCTGACCCAGAAACTGGCTGCTCTCCAGGGGTTTGAGCGGGTCTTGATTCCTGAGCTGGGTGGTCATGAGCTTTAAAAAATCCTCGTGTCCCAGTCTGCTCTTCGCCGCGCGCGTGGCGGCGGGCTGGGTTAGTCCCAGGGCTTCGAACGGATTGCTGGTTTGTACGATGCTCATGGCTCTATTCCTATTGACCTATGGTGAGGGTGCGTAGCATAAGCTGCTTCACGGTGTTCAACACCTCGACGTTGCTCTGATAGGAGCGCGAGGCCGACACCATGTTCGCCATTTCTTCCACCGCGTTGACGTTGGACAGATAGACGTAGCCCTTGCTGTCCGCCAGCGGATTGCCCGGTTCGTAACGGCCTTGCGCCGGTGCGCGGCTCTGCACGATGTCGAGCACGCGCACCGCGTGGCTGGATTCACCGCCGTCGTTCAAGGCCTCGTTCAGCACTGCGGCGAACACGGGATGGCGCGCGCGATAAACCGTGGCGGGATTGCCGCTCACGTTTTCCGCGTTGGCGAGGTTGCTCGCGGTCACGTTGAGGCGCACCGACTGCGCGCTCATGCCGGAACCGGCGACGTCGAAGACGTTAAAGAGAGACATGGTTTATTCTCCGCGTAGAGCTGCTTTCAACCCTTTGATCCGGCCGTCTAGAAAGGTCAGGCTGGCCGAGTAGCGCAACGCGTTTTCCGCGAACGCCGCTTGTTCCAGCTGTGCGTCAACGGTGTTGCCGTCCAGGCGCGGCAGGGTAGGGATGCGGTACAGCAACTCGGCGCCGAAGTCTCCCGACGAGCCGGGCTGCAAGTGAGCGGTATGCGTGGCGGAAAGAGCCGGGCCGGAGCCGTTGCGGGCCTTGCTCAACACGCTCTGGAAATCAAGATCGCGCGCCTTGTAGTTCGGGGTGTCGGCGTTGGCGAGATTTCTGGCAATCAGCTCCGCGCGCCGCGCCCCCATGCGCAGGGCTTCGCTGTGCGGCGCCAAAAACTGGTCGAGTGTTATCGGCATCTCCTGCTCCAACTTTAATTTCCGCTGGAAACGGAGCAAGGCTTATGCCAGGAATACAACTCCCTTTAAAAACAGGGCATTAGAAGTGGAAGCGCGCGCCCATGCGCGCTGGATGCGGCAATACTATTCCGCAGGGAGGTGAAACCGGCGCTAGCAGGGTGTTGATAAAGTCCATCCTGGACTTTATCAACCACGCAAAGCAAAAATGCGATTTTTGCTTTGCTTCATTTTTCAAACACTTCCGTGTTTGAAAAATGGCGGTGCCTCCCTGCACCGCACCGCAGGGTGTTGATAAACAGGGTTTATCAACACCCTGCTAGTGCCGGGTTGCAGTTCGTTTTTCAACAAACTGCTAGTGCGTAGCTGTGGCCCGGCTCCAGCACCCGTCCGCCGTAATGCGCGAGCAATGGCGCGATGGCGAGGCGCAATTCCTCGCGGTATTGCGGCTTGAGATGTGATACCCATAGTTGCGGTTTGTGGCGCAGCAGGGCAAGCTCGCGCTGCAGCATGGCCGGCGTCATGTGCCCGGTGAGCCGGGCGAGCTCGTGCAGGCGATCAGGGTAAGACAGTTCCGTCACCAGCACATCGAATGGCCCGGCCTCCGCCAGCGCATGGAGCGAGCGTGTGTCGCCGGTGTAGGCAAAGCGCGCGCCGTCGCGTTGCATAACATAAGAAAGGCCGGGTACGGTGTGATCCATGGCCACGCCCGTCACCCGCCAGCCGCCGACCGGCGCCGCTTCCCGCTCTTTGATTTCATGGAACCGGACCAGCGGGTTGTCCTGCTGCTGGATAAGCGGCAGCTCGGAGAAGTCGGGATAGATTTGCCAGTTGAAGATATGATCTTTCAGGGCGCCGAGGGTTTCGGCGCGCGCATAAACGGTGACCGGCTGGGTGCGCAACGGATAGACGCGCTCCAGAAACAGCGGCAGCAGCGCGATGTGATCCTGGTGCGAGTGGGTGATGAGGACGTGGTCTATGCGCGCCATGTCCTCGGAGGGCAGGGCGCCCAGGCCGGTGCCGGCGTCAATCAAAATATGATCGCCGACGCGGAAACAGGTGGTGAGCAGACAGTCGCCCACGCCGCCGCTGCAACCCAGGATTTTTATCGTGTTATCGTCCATTGTGGCCGGCCAGCTTACTTTATTTTCAGCCGGTAGACCACGGCGGGCTCGATGCGCGCCATCTCAAACAGGTCGCTGCAGCCGGCCACCGATTCGGAGCTGCCCAGCATCAGGTAGCCGTGCGGCTGCAAGGCGGCGGCGAAGCGCCGCAAGATGTCCTGTTTCAGCTCGTTGGAAAAATAGATCAGCACGTTGCGGCAGAAGATGACGTCGAATTTGCCCAGCGCGCTGAAACTCTGCTTGAGATTCCATTCCCTGAACTGAACGCGCGCGCGGATTTCATTTTTTACCCGCCACAGACCCTTGCCTTGCGGCTCGAAGAAGCGCTGCAGGCGCTCCGCGGACAAACCGCGCGCAAGGCTCGCGGCGTCATAAACGCCCGACTGGGCCTCCTTGAGCATGGCGGCGGAGATGTCGGTGGCGATGATCTCCGCGCCCAGCGGCAGTCTGCCGGGCTTGCTCCACAAATATTCCTGCAGCGCCATGCTGAGCGAGTACGGCTCCTGCCCCGAGGAGCAGGCCGCCGACCAGATGCGCAGGGTGTATTTTTGCCGCAAAGCGAGTTCGGGCACTATTACCTGTTTGAACAGTTCAAACGGATAGCCGTCGCGGAACCAGAGGGTTTCATTGGTGGTCATCGCGTCTATCACCCGTTCGCGCAGAACCTGGTCCTGTCCGCTGTTGAGCCTGTCCACCAGCTGTCCCACGCCAGGGATCGCGTATTCATCCAGCAGGCGGCGCAGCCGGCTGCTAACCAGATAGTGCTTGTTGTCGCCGAGACTGATGCCGCTGCTTTGTTCCAGAAACAGCCGGAAGCGCCCGTACTCTTCGAGTGTGATGTCGTTCACGTGATGTCTTGGCCGCCGTCCCGTGCGGGGCGGCAGACGCCGATTCCGGGTGTTATAATAACTTCAAAGACGTGTAAGGGGACGGCGTCCGTTGTGCGCCAAGAGGGGCACCATACCTGATATCGCCTGCAAAAGCATCCGTCATGGCCAAGAGTCTGCTCGAAATTTTCAAAATCCTGGTTCCCTTCAAGGATATCAAGCCCGGCAACAGCGCCGTCGCGTGGACAGCGCCCTGCTGGACATGATGCTGGCCTGGGATCAGTCGGCGGGGTGGTGGTGACCGAGCTTTCCGGCGTGAGCGGGGCTGGTCATCATCAAGCAAGGCGACGAAGGCGATTATGACTACGTCATCCGCCGCGGCAAGGCGCGCGTGGCGCGCGAGACCTCGGAACGGCGTGAAATCGCCCTGGTCGAGCTGGGCGTCGGTGACGGTTTCGGGGAGGAAGCCCTGATCTCCAACGCCCCGCGCAACGCCACCGTCACCATGCTCAGCGACGGAGAATTGATGCGTCTGGCGAAAAAAGACTTCATCCCCCTGCTCACCGAGCCGGCGCTGAAATGGATCGAGTTCAGGGACGTGCCCGCGCTGCTGCAACAGGGCGCGCAGTGGCTGGACGTGCGCATGGAGGCCGAGCACCGGCACTCCGGCATTGCAGACAGCATCAACATTCCCCTGGCCATGCTGCGCATCAAGGCCGCCACGCTCGATCCAAAACGGAAATACATCATTTATTGCGATACCGGGAGCCGCAGCTCGGCCTCCGCTTTTCTCATGGGGGAACGCGGCTTCGACGTGGTGGTTTTGAGGGGCGGCATCAGCGCCGCCGCGTAGTTTACCTTACGCCGCCTGGGTGGGCGCTGCGGCCTTGACCCGCTCCAGCACCGCCTTGGCGAGGTCATCCGCGCCGAACTTGGGCAGGAAGTGATTCGCTCCCACTTTTTTCACCAGCGCGGCATTGAACACTCCGCTCAAGGAGCTGTGCAGCAGGACGTACAAGTCCTTGAGCCGGTCGTCCTTGCGGATCTCCGTGGTGAGCGTGTAGCCGTCCATCTCCGGCATTTCGATGTCCGAAATCACCATCAGCAGCCGTTCCGTAACGGGCGGGCCGTCCGCGGCCCAGCGCTGTAACTGCTCCAGCGCCTCGCGCCCGTCATTGGCCAGCGTGCAGGCGATGCCGATCTGCTCCAGGGTGCGCGCGACCTGCTTGCGCGCCACGCCGGAATCGTCCACCACCAGCACCTCGCGTTTGACCGGATGAGCCGTGCCGCTTTGCAGCAATTCCTGCGATACCTCCATCTTGGTGCGCGACACCTCGGCCAGCACCTTTTCCACGTCTATGATCTCGATCAGCTCCTTGTCCAGACTGGTGACGGCGGTCATGTAGCTGCCCGCGCCGATGCCTTTGGGCGGGGGCAGGATGTCCTGCCACTTCATGTTGATGATGCGATCCACCCCGCTCACCAGAAAGCCCTGCACCGAGCGGTTGTATTCGGTGACGATGACGTAGCAGCCGGCGCAATCCGCCGGCGGACGCTGGCCGATAGCGGCGCTGAGATCGAGCACCGGGATGGTTTTGCCGCGCATGTGAGCCACCCCGCGCACCACGCCGTGTGATTTGGGTACGCGGGTGAGCGGCGGGCACTGAATCACCTCCTGCACCTTGAATACGTTGATGCCGAAGCGTTGCTTTTCGTTGAGGCGGAATAACAGCAGCTCCAGGCGATTGTGTCCGGCAAGCTGCGTGCGCTGGTTCACGCCTTCCATTACGTTGGCCATCTGCCCTCCTGTGATTGCCCTGCCGCGGATGTATGGGTGGAAACGATCTGAATGTGTTAGCGGCCGGCTGCTACGTTTTCTTTAGCCGCATGCGGCACGGTGCTTGCATCCCTGTTTGAGGCCCAACGGCGCAAAACCGGTTCTCTGGATGAAAACCAATGAACTTCAATAAGTTACTCTGTATGAGCGCTACCCTGAAGTCCGCCGTTAATTTGGCGCAGCGCCAAGCGCTGGCCGGATTGTGCTTAGCCTGGGCCGCAGTTTGCACAGCGCAAGAGTACCAAGCCCCGGAAGAGATTCGGGACGCGGCGCGCGCGTTTGTGCTGCGCCAGATGGCCGGGGGCGGCGCGCAACAAGATGCGCAGGAAGTGAGCGTCGGCGCTTTGGACCCGCGCCTGCAGCTCAGCCGTTGCGCGCTCCCGCTGGAAGCGTTCGCGGCGCACGGGTCGCGCATCACCGGCGCGGGCAGCGTGGGCGTGCGTTGCGCCGTTCCCAAGCCCTGGTCGGTTTACGTGCCGGTGCAGGTGACGCACTACGCCGAGGTCGTGGTGGCGGCGCGCAGCCTGACGCGCGGGACGCAACTCGGCGCGGACGACGTGCGCCTGGTGCGGCGGGAGATGAGGGGCATAACGGATTATTTCGCCGACGTGCGGCACGTGATCGGCAAGCAGCTGAAACGTCCGCTCGGCGGCGGAGCGGTGCTGACGGCGCACGTGCTGGAGCCGGCGCGGCTGGTGCGGCGTGACGAGCGCGTCACCATCCTGGTGGTGAGCGAAGCTCTGGAAGTGCGCATGGCGGGCGAGGCGCTGAGCGACGCCGCGCAGGGTGAATCGGTCAAGGTGCGTAATCTGATCTCCAAGCGCATCGTGGAGGGGACGGCCACCGCCCCCGGCGTGGTAACGGTGCGGCTATAGAGTCGGGCAGATCGGGCTCTGCGTTTTTTAAAGTTGGCTAAAGTTTTGCATACCTGATCCGATAACGGAATTTGAGTTGGAAACCGGTTGCGTAAAGACTCGAGAGGTAACGTACATGTCAAATCAAATCAACATATTGAGCAGAGTCATGCAAAATCGTCCGCACGCGACAGAACCGACGGACTCCGCGCGCAGCGCAGCAGGGTCAGGCGGCGCATCTTCCCAAAACACCCCTCCATCGGACACCGTGAGCCTGACCGATGGCGCGGCGCGCCTCAAGCGTCTGGAGCAGGCCCTGAGCGGCGTGCCGGTGGTGGACCAGGCACGCGTGGCGGCGATCAAAGAGCTCATCCACGCGGGCCGTTACGAGGTGGATGCCGAAAAAGTGGCGCAAAAACTGCTCAACTTCGAGCAGGCCCTGGGCGGCGCGAGCAAGCCATTTTAAAATCGGGGAGGGACACCGTGAGCCGGAGTGAATTGAGTCAGCGCATGATGATGCTGTTTGAACTGGAGCATGAAAGCGTGACGGAATTGCTGCGCATCCTGCGCGATGAGCGGCGCGCCTTGATGGGGCATGACGCCCAAGTCATCGAGCGGATCGCGCGGGAAAAACTGCGCCACCTGAGCGACATTGAAGACTGGGGGCGCAAGCGTGATGCGCTGCTGCGCAACGCGGGCTATGCCAATACGCGCGAAGGCATCGAGCGCTACCTGGCCGAGCAGCATGATGCAGAGCTCAACGGGCGCTGGCGCGCATTGGAGTGCCTGCTGCAGGAGTGTCAACAGCAGAACGAGGTCAACGGCGGGGTGGTTAGTTTGAGCCGCCGGCAGGTGCAACGCGCGCTCGCTATCTTGCGTGGTCTCCCCGCCGGGCAGGGCCTTTACGACGCCGGCGGCAACGCCGAACAAGGGCCGCTTTCCAAAACCCTGGCGACGGCCTGAACGCAGCGGGCGAGGGTATAATCCGCCGCATCGCTTGCGCACGGAGAGGGCCGGTTCCTTCCATCCACTGCGGGCGTTCGTCTCAATGAAGCACGTTCACGCGGTCCAGGCCGCGCACTTCACCCCGCAGGAACAGATCGAGCGGATCGCCCAGCGCGACCGCATCGCCGACTTGATCATGCGCGCGCAGCGCGCGCGCGCGCTGCTCAGCGTAACCTTCCGCGGCCAGGCCGGTTGCTATAGCAGCGCCTTGCTCAAGGTAACGCCGGAGCAAGACTATCTGCTGCTCGACGAACTTTACCCGTTGGCTGGTCATTGGAGGTTTATGCGCGCGGCCCGCGCCGTGGTGCGGGCGCGTCTCAACGGCGCGCTGCTGGAGTTTAACGCCGAATTGATCGAGGCGGCACGCTACAATGCCATTGCGTTTTATAAAATCGCCTTCCCCGGTTCGGTGCGCTATACGCAGCGGCGGCGCGCGCACCGTGTTGCCCTCGATCCCGGACAGGCGGTGCCGCTTTTAATCGGTTCGCCGGGAGCAGGTCTGTACCGCGGCGTATTGCGCGATCTCTCCGTGGGCGGGGTAGGCGCGCAGTTCACGCAACAAGCGCCGCTGCCGTTCAAACAGGGAGAACTGCTGCCCGGTTTGACGCTGCAATTGTCTCCTTCCCGTCAGTTGAACAGCCGGCTGGAAGTGCGCTTTCTGAGCCGCGACGGCTTTCAAGGCTTCACCCGCCTGGGCGGGCGTTTTATCGGGCTGGAGGCCGCCCAGCAACAGCTGGTGGAGCGCACCGTCGCCGCCCTGGAACGCAAGCGCCGTCGGCAGAAGGCGGGGTAGCCGCGTTTACCAGAAACCCAAAGCCGCGCCAGGGATGGCGAAGATACGGTGGCGCCCCTCTCCCCTATTCCCTCTCCCCGAAGGGGAGAGGGAATAGATGCGATGCCAGGGATGGCGAAATTGATGTTGAAAAAAAACAAATTGGTCGGGGTGAGAGGGCGAGGCGCACAGCGCCGAGCGCCCGGCCAAGGAAGGCCGGGCCGGTGTGAAAAGGTGCACGGATGCGATGCCAGGGATGGCGAAATTGATGTTGAAAAAAAACAAATTGGTCGGGGTGAGAGGGCGAGGCGCACAGCGCCGAGCGCCCGGCCAAGGAAGGCCGGGCCGGTGTGAAAAGGTGCACGGATGCGATGCCAGGGATGGCGAAATTGATGTTGAAAAAAAACAAATTGGTCGGGGTGAGAGGATTTGAACCTCCGGCCCCTAGCTCCCGAAGCTAGTGCTCTACCAAGCTGAGCTACACCCCGATAAATACAGTAGCGAGCGCGGGTAAAGGAAGGCCCGAGTAACTCCTGCGCTCGCTGCTAATAGGTACGATTTACTGAAAATTCGGCCAACGCGTGCAGCGCGTCCTTATAAGGTGAGGCGGGCAGCGCGAATAGCGCGGCACGGGCTCGTTCCGCCTCCTGCTTGGCCGAGCGCGCAGTGTACGCGAGTGCGCCGCTGCTTTCAACGGCGCGTTGCACGGCGCCGATGTGATCCAGCGCGCCCTGCTCGATGGCAGAGCGGATCAGCGCGGCTTGTTGCGGCGTGCCGTGGCGCATGGCGTAAATGAGCGGCAGCGTGGGCTTGCCCTCGGCCAGGTCATCGCCGATGTTTTTGCCCGTTTCTTCGGACGAGGCGCCGTAATCCAGCACGTCGTCTATCAACTGGAACGCGGTGCCGAGATGCATGCCGTAGCCGGCGAGCGCCTGCTCGACGGCGTCGTCCTGCCCGGCGAGCACCGCACCGAGCCGACAGGCGGCTTCGAACAGTTTGGCGGTCTTGCAGCGGATCACCGTGAGGTAGCGCTGTTCGCTGACGTCCGGGTCGTGGCGGTTCAACAGCTGCATCACTTCGCCCTCGGCGATGGTGTTGGTGGCGTGCGCGAGGACGTCCATCACCCGCATTTCATTGGTTTCCACCATCATCTCGAACGCCCGCGAATAGAGAAAATCGCCCACCAGCACGCTCGCCTCGTTGCCCCACAGGGTGTTGGCGGTGTCCTTGCCGCGGCGCAGCTCTGAGCCGTCCACCACGTCATCGTGCAACAGCGTCGCCGTATGGATGAATTCGATGATGGCGGCCAGGGCGATGTGCTGCGCGCCGCTGTAGCCGCAGGCGCGCGCGCCGAGCAGGGCCAGCATCGGGCGCAGGCGCTTGCCGCCGCTGTTGACGATATACACCCCGATCTGGTTGATGAGCGCCACCCCGGAGGAAAGGCGCTTCTGGATCAGGGCGTTGACCGCGCGCATCTCCGCGCCAATCAGCCTCTGCACGGCCTCCAAATCTATAGATAGGCTGTGTGTTTGACCTGCCAACATGGGAGATACTATAATACTCCGCTTAATTTCATTTCAGTCGGCCCCGATTTCAACCGGCGGTCCGTGGAGCGGGAACATGTATGCGGTTATTGTAACAGGCGGCAAGCAGTACCGGGTGGCGCAGGGCGAAAAGCTGCGCGTGGAGAAGCTGGCCGCCCAGGAGGGCGACACGGTCGTCTTCGACCAAGTGCTGATGATGGGCGAGGGCGCCGACGCCAAGGTCGGCGCGCCGCTGGTCGTGGGCGGCAAGGTCACGGCCAGGGTCACCGCGCAGGGCCGCGGCAAGAAGATCAAGATCATCAAATTCCGCCGCCGCAAGCACCACATGAAGCAGATGGGACACCGTCAGTCCTACACCGAAATCCAAATCACCGGTATCACCGGCGCTTAAGGAGTAAGCCATGGCACATAAAAAAGCGGGCGGCAGCACGCAAAACGGCCGCGATTCACATTCCAAACGC
>JBGFRC010000030.1:0-19688 GCA_041695325.1 Pseudomonadota bacterium | reverse complement strand
CCGCGTCGGCGGCCTGCATGATGGCGTGCATCTGCTCCATGTTGTTGACGTTGTAGGCGGGCACACCGTAGCCGTGTTCGGCGGCGTGATCGAGTAATTGGCGGATGGAAATCAAGGGCATTGTGGACCTCCATTAAGGCTGTGTGGGTTTCTGAATCGGCTTATTTTATAGCGTTACACACCGTTTAGGTAGGGTGAGCGATACGTTTTATAAGCATCAGTACGGCGCGACCATGCCCCCCACGCGCACGATTTTCATGGCATTGGTGCCGCCGTGCACGCCCATGAGATCGCCCTTGGTGATGATAAGCAGATCGCCCTCGCGCACCGCGCCGCGCCGCACCAGCTCATCCGCCGCCTCCTTGTTGACCTCGGCGTGATTGGTGCTGGGGATGTCGAAGCTCACTGGATACACGCCGCGGTACAGCGTCACCTTGCGCCGCGTCTCGGCGTGCCGGGTGAGCGCATAGATGGGAATGCCAGAGCTGATGCGCGACATCCACAGCGGCGTGGAGCCGGATTCGGTGAGCGCAATGATCGCCTTCACCCCCAGGTGGTTGGCGGTGTACATGGTGGCCATGGCAATGGCTTCATCTATGCGTTTAAAGACGGTGTCAACGCGGTGATCGGAGACGCGCGTCACGCGCTGCTTCTCCGCCTCGCGGCAGATGCGATCCATCGCCGCCACGGCCTTGTCCGGATATTTGCCGGTCGCGGTCTCGGCGGAGAGCATCACCGCGTCGGTGCCGTCCAGCACCGCGTTGGCCACGTCGAACACCTCGGCGCGCGTCGGAATGGGGCTTTCAATCATGCTCTCCATCATCTGGGTGGCCGTCACCACCACGCGATTCAAGGTGCGTGCAAGCTGGATGATGCGCTTCTGCACCGGCGGCAGCGCGGCGTCACCGATCTCCACGCCGAGATCGCCGCGCGCAATCATCACCGCGTCGCTCGCCTCGATGATCTCCTCAAGACAATTCAGCGCCTCGGCGCGCTCGATCTTGGCCACGATGCCGGCCGTTCCGCCCGCGGCCTGCAACAGCCGGCGCGCCTCGTGGATGTCTTCGGCGTTGCGCGGAAAAGACACCGCCAGGTAATCCGCCTGCATCGCCGCCGCTGTCTGGATGTCGGCGCGATCCTTGTCAGTGAGCGCGGGCGTGCTTAAGCCCCCGCCCTGACGGTTGATGCCTTTGTTGTTCGACAACTCGCCGCCCGCCACCACCCGGCAGCGTATCTCCGGGCCCTCCACCTGCTCCACCCACAACACGATGCGTCCGTCATCCAGCAACAGGTTATCGCCGCGGCGCACATCCTGCACCAGTTCCTGGTAGGCGATGCCGACGCGTTCCTGCGTGCCTTCATCCTGCTTGCAGCGCGCGTCCAGTATGAACTTGGCGCCCTCGCGCAGGGTGATCTTGCCCTGCTTGAAGCGCTCGATGCGGATCTTCGGGCCCTGCAGATCGGCCAGCACCCCGATCTGCCTGCCGTAGGCGCGCGCGCGATTCAGCACCGCCTCCGCGCGCAGACGCTGCTGCTCCGGCTCGCCGTGAGAGAAATTGATGCGCACCACGTCCACGCCCGCCTCGATCATCCTGTCCAGCACCTTCGGATCATCGGTGGCGGGGCCCAGGGTAGCGACAATTTTAGTGCGTCTTAGCATAACGGCAGTATCAAGCAGCAAGTATAAAGTAGCAAGAAAAAGAAGTGGCCGGTGGTATCTTCTCTTGCCACTTGCAACTCGCCACTTGTAACCCGCTACTTGATTGTTGCGAGCTGTTTTCCACGCTCCTCCAGCATCGCCACCGCGGGCAGCGTTTTGCCTTCCAGAAACTCCAGAAACGCGCCGCCGCCGGTGGAGATGTAGGTGATGCCGTTTTCGATGCCGTACTTGGCGATGGCCGCGAGCGTGTCTCCGCCGCCCGCGAGCGAGAACGCGGGGCTCTCCGCGATGGCGCGCGCCAGCGTTTCGGTGCCGGCGTTGAACTCGTCGAATTCGAACACGCCCAGCGGGCCGTTCCACACGATGGTCTTGGCCTTCTTGAGCATCTCCACCAGGCGCGCGGCGGTCTTCGGGCCGATGTCCATGATCATATCATCGGCGGCAACCTGGTCTACGTTCTTCAACGCGCCCTTGGCGGTTTCGGAAAATTCCTTGGCGCACACCACGTCCACCGGCACGGGTATCTCCGCGCCGCGCGCCCTGGCCTTTTCCGACAAGCGTTTGGCGACCGGGATCAGGTCCGGCTCGTGCAGCGACTTGCCGACGTTGTAACCCGCCGCGGCGATGAAGGTATTGGCGATACCGCCGCCCACAATCAATTGGTCCACCACGTCGGAAAGGGACTCCAGCACCGTGAGCTTGGTGGACACCTTGGAGCCGCCGACGATCGCCACCATGGGGCGCGCCGGGTCTTTCAACGCCGTATGCAGGGCCTTAAGCTCCTTCCACAGCAGCGGTCCTGCGCAGGCAACCGGCGCGTACTTCGCCACCCCGTGGGTGGAGGCCTGGGCGCGGTGTGCGGTGCCGAAGGCGTCCATCACGAACACGTCGCACAACGCGGCCATCTTTCTGGCAAGCGCGTCGTCGTTGTCCTCTTCGCCCTCGTTGAAGCGCACGTTCTCCAGCAGCACCACCTCGCCGTTGGCG
Organism: Pseudomonadota bacterium; assembly: GCA_041695325.1. Classification (GTDB taxonomy): domain Bacteria; phylum Pseudomonadota; class Gammaproteobacteria; order SURF-13; family SURF-13; genus SURF-13. The sequence continues at coordinate 17,041 of JBGFRC010000030.1, read as the reverse complement.
ACCTCCACGCCGTTCAGCCAGTCCTTGACCAGACGCACGTCTCTACAGAGATGTTTGGAGAGCTGTTCGGCGATGGGCGCAAGCGAGTATTTTTCGTCGTATACCCCTTCTTCCGGACGCCCCAGGTGCGACATCACCATCACCTTGGCGCCCACCGTCATCGCGTATTCGATGGTCGGGACGCTGGCGTAGATGCGCGTCTCATCGGTGATCTTGCCGTTCTTCATCGGCACGTTGAGATCGCTGCGGATCAGCATGCGCATGCCGGTAAGATTACGCAGCTCTTCTAATTTTACGATGGACATTTTTATTTCGCGCTTATCAACGCCACGGTGGTGTCGAGCATACGGTTGGAAAAGCCCCACTCATTGTCGTACCAGGCCAGCACCTTGACCAGCTTGCCGTTGATGATCTTGGTCAAGGTCGCATCGTAGGTGCTGGAAGCCGGGTCGTGGTTGAAGTCCATGGACACCAGCGGCTTGTCGTTGTAATTCAGCACCCCCTTCAGCTCGCCGTTGGCTGCCTCTTTCATGATCGCGTGAATTTCGTCCTTGGTAGTCTCGCGCGCGGCGGTGAAGGTCAAATCCACCAGCGACACGTTGATGGTCGGCACGCGCACCGCGAAGCCGTCCAGCTTGCCGTCCAGCTCCGGCAGCACCAGACCGATGGCCGCCGCCGCGCCGGTCTTGGTGGGAATCTGCGACATGGTCGCGGAGCGCGCGCGGCGCAGGTCGCTGTGATAGACGTCGGTCAGCACCTGATCGTTGGTGTAGCTGTGTATCGTGGTCATCAGGCCGTGCACGATGCCGATCTTCTTGTGCAGCGGCGCAGCCAGCGGCGCCAGGCAGTTGGTGGTGCAAGAGCCGTTGGAGATCACGGTATGAGACGCCTTCAGGGTTTTGTGGTTCACGCCGTAGACGACGGTCGCGTCCACGTCGGTGCCGGGCGCGGAGATAATCACTTTCTTGGCGCCCGCCTTGAGGTGCGCGCCGGCCTTGTCCTTGCTGGTGAAGATGCCGGTGCACTCGTGCACCACGTCCACCCCCAGCTCGCCCCATGGCAGCTTGCCTGGGTCGCGCTCGGAGCAGACGCGGATCTTGTCACCGTTGACGATCATGTGGTTTCCTTCCACGCTCACCGTGCCGGGGAACTTGCCGTGCACCGTGTCGTACTGCGTGAGGTGGGCGTTGGTTTCGGCGTTGCCGAGATCGTTCACGGCGACGATTTGTATTTCCTTGTTGCGCTTGCCCTCATACACCGCGCGCAACACGTTGCGTCCGATACGGCCGTAGCCGTTGATTGCCACTTTAATTGCCATCTGCTATCTCCAAAATTTAAACAAAGTAGTTCTTGTAACCGAGAGAAAAGAGAAAAGATACAAGAGAAAAGTAAATACACCCGGATAAAAAATATTTCTCCGGTTTCTTACTTTTCTCTTTTCTCTTGCCTCTTGTATCTGCCGTTACAGTAAATCCGTCACCGCTTCCTTCACCTTGTCGGCGGTAAAACCGAAGTGCTTGAACAACTCGCCCGCCGGGGCCGATTCGCCGAAGCGGTTGAGGCCGATGACCTTGCCTTCGAATCCGGTGTATTTGGCCCAGCCATCGGTCACGCCTGCCTCGACCACCACGCGCGCCTTGATCGCCCTGGGCAGCACCGATTCGCGGTAGGCCTCATCCTGCGCGTCGAACGACTGCGTGCACGGCATGGACACCACGCGCACCCGGAACCCGTTGTCGTTCAATTCCTGGGCGGCGGCGGCGGCGAGCGCGACCTCGGAGCCGGTGGCGATGATGATCGCCTGCACCGGGTACTCGCACTCCACCAGCACGTAACCACCGCGCGCGATGGCGGCGATTTGGCGCTCGTCACGTTTCTGATGCGGCATATTCTGGCGCGAGAAGATCAGGCTGGTGGGCCCGTCCTTGCGCTCGATGGCGCATTTCCACGCCACGGCGGACTCCACCGCGTCGCACGGACGCCACACCTGCATGTTGGGAATCAGGCGCAGGGTCGCGGTCTGTTCCACCGGCTGGTGCGTGGGGCCGTCTTCGCCGAGGCCAATCGAATCATGGGTGAACACGAACAGCACGCGCTGCCGCATCAACGCCGCCATGCGCAACGCGTTGCGCGCGTATTCGGAGAAGATCAGGAACGTGCCGCCGTAGGGAATCAGGCCGCCGTGCAGCGCGATGCCGTTCATGATGGCCGACATGCCGAACTCGCGCACGCCGTAGTAAACGTAGTTGCCGTCGGACACGGTATTGCTGATCGGCTTAGAGCCCTTCCACATGGTGAGATTGGAGCCCGCCAGATCCGCCGAGCCGCCCAGCAGTTCCGGCAACAGCGGCGCGTAGCCGTTGATCGCGTTTTGCGAGGCCTTGCGCGTGGCGATGGTTTCGCCCTTGGCGTCCACCGCCTTGATGAACTCGTCCGCCTTTTGCGCCCAGTCCGGGGACAACTCGCCCTTGAGCCTGCGCTCCAGTTCCGCGGCCAGTTCCGGATAAGCCTTGCGGTAGGCGGCAAAACGCTGGTTCCAGTCTGCCTCCGCCTTGGCGCCCCTGGCGCGCGCGTCGAAGCCTTTGTAATACTCATCGGGAATCACGAACGGCTCGTGTTTCCAGCCCAGATTTTCGCGCGTAGCCGCGACCTCCTTGTCGCCCAGCGCCGCGCCGTGGCAGTCGTGGCTGCCGCACAGATTGGGCGCGCCGAAACCGATCACGGTCTTGCAGCAGATGAGCGAAGGCTTGTCGTTCACCGAACGCGCCTCTTGTATCGCCTTCTTGACGGCATCCGCATTGTGGCCGTCCACGCCGGGCACCACGTGCCAGCCGTAGGCCTCGAAGCGCTTCGGGGTGTCGTCGGTGAACCAGCCTTCCACGTGGCCGTCTATCGAGATGCCGTTGTCGTCATAGAACGCGATCAGCTTGCCGAGGCCCCAGGTGCCGGCGAGCGAGCAGGCCTCGTGCGAGATGCCTTCCATCAAGCAGCCGTCGCCGAGGAACACGTACGTGTAGTGATCTATGATGTGATGACCATCCTGGTTGAACTGGCCGGCGAGCAGCTTTTCCGCCAGCGCCATGCCGACCGCGTTGGTGACGCCCTGCCCCAGCGGCCCGGTGGTGGTCTCGATGCCGGGGGTGTAGCCGTATTCGGGATGGCCCGGCGTTTTGGAATGCAACTGGCGGAAGCGCTTGATCTCGTCCATGGGCAAGTCGTAGCCGGCGAGATGCAGCAGCGTGTAGTGCAGCATCGAGCCGTGGCCGTTGGAAAGTATGAAGCGGTCGCGGTCGGGCCATTTGGGATTGGCTGGATTGTGTTTCAGAAAATCATTCCACAACACTTCGGCGATGTCGGCCATGCCCATGGGCATGCCGGGGTGGCCGGACTTGGCCTTCTCCACCGCGTCCATGCTGAGCACGCGGATGGCGTTGGCTAACTCTCTACGAGACGGCATGTGTTTCTCCTAAGCAAAATTAAATTCGTTCCGGGAAACCGGGCGATGAACCCTCTGGCCGCGCGGCGCCGGCTACTTAACGACGCCGGAGGCGGCCGTCAGCAGATGATAGGCGATGAGCAGCTGCGTAAGCGCGAGCGGGTGCGACTTCAGCGTCTCGCCCGTGGTGCCGGTGATGGCGCCGATGTCCTCGTTGCGCAGGTGGTGATGCTCGCCGGGGATATAGCTCCACAGCAGGTCCTCCAGCTGCTTGGCCTTTTTGTCCGTAATCGCGCCGGAGATTTCCAGCCGGTCCACCGGCAAGTCCATGTCGCGATCCAGCACCAGGCGGATGCCGTTGCCGCCCTCTTCCAGCACCTTGGACAAATCGGGATGCGTGGGCAGCGTGGGTCGCAGCACGATGGAGGCGTTCAGGTGGCCGCCGGTTTCTTCCTTGTGCTCCGGAGGAGGATAGAAGGTAATGACGATATCCGCCCACTTGCGCTGCGGGCGGATGAAGGCCTCGGAATCCGGCTCGCGCATCTTCATCTCCTTGCGCACGTCCTCCGCAGTGTGGCCGCGCTTGAGGGTGTCGCGCTTCATCTTCCACTGGAAGCGCAGTTCTTCCGGCGGCGCGAGGTACAATTTCACGTCGTAGCAATCGCGCATCGCCTTGGTGGAATAGCCGAGCAGCCCTTCGACGATGATGAATTCCCTGGCCTCCACGTACTCGGGCGGGTCGAAGTCGCCGGTGGAGTGGTTGTAGTGCGGTTTCAGGATGGGTTGACCGTCTTTGAGCAGCCTCAGGTGCTGCTCGATGATGTCCAGGTAATTGCAATTCGGGTGCAGCGCGGTAATCCCCAGGCGCGCGCGATCCTTGCGGTTGTATTTATGATAATCGTCGGTGCAGATGGTGGTGACGCGATCCTCGCCCAATACCTGCGCGATGCCCTTGGTGATGGTGGTCTTGCCCGCGGCGGAGTCGCCGACGATACCCAGTACAATCGGTTTTTTCATTTCACTGCCCTTAAAGCAAAAATAAAAATCGTGGAGGCCGGCTCACTCCGCAACACCTTGTTTTGAGGCTCGTAATCGCCGCGTCATCCGGAGGCTCAATGGCCGGGGCCGGTGCGCGCATCTACGGGGCGTGCGCCCTGCTCGCTAAAATGAGCTTGGTCAAAATAATTATTCTCGCCTACCCGCCGCCTTTCGGCAATACCCGCCCACCGGGACTCGGCAAGCGCGGGCTTCCCGTGGCAATCTTCACTTCCGGGTTTTTACATCCGATTGCGGAGCCGTCCTTGGCGGCGCCTCAGTGGTGTTTCAAACCACCGGCCCCGCCCTCCCTGGCCGGGCGTTCGCCGCTTCGCGGCTCCTTTCTCGCTATGCCTCCCGCTCCGCTCGAAAGTCCGGCCCGGCCCTCCCTGGCCGGGCGTTCGCCGCTTCGCGGCTCCTTTCTCGCTATGCCTCCCGCTCCGCTCGAAAGTCCGGCCCGGCCCTCCCTGGCCGGGCGTTCGCCGCTTCGCGGCTCACCCACTTGATGGAACAACCCATGCTCGGTATCTGCTCGCGCGGCCCCTGGCCGGTAAGCGCGATTTGCCTCATGGCCTCGAACAGGTCGCGGCGCGCGCCGGGCGGGGCGGGCTCCTTGCGGCTCTCGTCCAGGCGCCCGCGGTAGTGCAATTCCAGCCTGGCGTTATAGCCGAAGAAGTCCGGCGTGCACACCGCGCCGTAGGCCCTGGCGGCGTCCTGAGTCCGGTCCCACAGATAGGGAAACGGGAAGCCGTACTCCCGGGCGACTTTTTGCATGTTCTCGAACGAATCTTCGGGATAATCGGTTGGGTCGTTGGACATGATAGCGACGCTGTTCACGCCATAGTCCAGCAGCTCTCCGGCGTCGCGCACGATGCGTTCGCGCACCGCCTTGACGTAAGGGCAATGGTTGCAGATGAACATCACCAGCAGGCCGTTCCGCCCGCGGCATTGTTCCAGCGTCCAGGTTTTGCCGTCCACCCCCGGCAGGGCGAAGTCCGGCGCGAGTTTGCCGAATTCACATACGGGGGTTTCGATGCGCACCATCAATCTTCCTCTAATGCTCTGATCCGGATAACAGCCCATTTTACACGGGCACCCGTCTTGGAGCCATTTAAGCGTGGAAAATAATCAGGAACAGGTTAAACTAGGAGACTTTACCTTAAAAAGCCTGAGCAAGGCGCACGAGGACTGTCAATGAGCAATAATTATTTGTTTACCTCGGAGTCGGTCTCCGAAGGCCATCCCGACAAGGTCGCCGATCAGGTTTCGGACGCCATCCTGGACGCGATTCTGGCCCAGGACCCGCGCGCGCGCGTGGCGTGCGAGACCCTGGTCACCACGGGCATGGCGCTCCTGGCCGGCGAGATCACCACCAAGGCCGTAGTGGACATGACCGCCGTGGCGCGCCAGACCATCAAGGACATCGGCTATCACAGCTCCGAGATGGGCTTCGACTGGCAGACCTGCGCGGTGCTCACCGCCATAGGCAAGCAATCCCCGGACATCGCGCTCGGCGTGGATGAAACCAGGGAACACGAGCAGGGCGCGGGCGATCAGGGCCTGATGTTCGGCTACGCCACCCATGAAACCGACGTGCTCATGCCCGCGCCTATCACCTACGCGCATCGTCTGGTCAAGCGCCAAGCCGAGGTGCGCAAGAGCGGGAGACTCCCCTGGCTGCGCCCCGACGCCAAGAGCCAGATCAGCTTCCGCTATGTGAACCACAAGCCGGTGGGCATTGAGGCGGTGGTGCTGTCCACGCAACACAGCCCGGACATCGCCTACGACAAGCTGCAAGAGGGGGTGATGGAAGAGATCATCAAGCCCGTGCTGCCCAGAGAGTGGCTGAGCAAAACTACGCGCTACTTCATCAACCCCACCGGGCGCTTTGTGATTGGCGGGCCGGTGGGCGACTGCGGCCTCACCGGGCGCAAGATCATCGTGGATACTTACGGCGGCATGGCGCGCCACGGCGGCGGCGCATTTTCCGGCAAGGACCCGTCCAAGGTGGACCGCTCCGCCGCCTACGCCGGGCGCTACGTGGCGAAGAACATCGTCGCCGCGGGCCTGGCCGAGCGCTGCGAGATCCAGGTGTCCTATGCGATAGGCGTGGCCGAGCCCACCTCGATCAGCGTACAGACCTTCGGCACCGGCAAGGTGAGCGACGAGCGCATCGAACAACTGGTGCGCGCGCACTTCGATCTGCGCCCGCGCGCATTGATTAAAATGCTCGACCTGCTGCGCCCCATTTACCGTCAGACCGCCGCTTACGGCCACTTCGGACGCGAAGAACCCGATTTCGCCTGGGAGCGCACCGACAAGGCGGCCATATTGCGCGACGCCGCTGGTCTCAAGGCGGCTTGATCCAGGGGGAAAAGCCATGAGCAGCCAAGCGGTGCAAAATGTAATCCCCGACTACAAGGTCGCTGACATCGCGCTCGCCGACTGGGGGCGCAAGGAAATTGCCATTGCCGAAACCGAAATGCCGGGGCTGATGGCGATCCGCGAGGAATACGCGGCGCAGAAACCGCTCCGTGGCGCGCGCATCGCGGGCTGCCTGCACATGACCATCCAGACCGCGGCGCTGATCGAAACCCTGGTGGAGCTGGGCGCAGAGGTGCGCTGGTCCTCGTGCAACATCTTCTCCACCCAGGACCACGCCGCCGCGGCCATCGCCGCCTGCGGCATTCCGGTGTTCGCCTGGAAGGGTGAAACCGAAGACGAATTCTGGTGGTGCATAGACCAGACCATCTTCGGCCCCAGCGGCTGGCGACCCAACATGATTCTGGACGACGGCGGCGATCTTACCAAGGTGATGCACGAAAAGTATCCAGACCTCCTCAAGGACGTGCGCGGCTTGTCCGAGGAAACCACCACCGGCGTGCACCGTTTATACGAAATGATGAAGGCCAGCGCGCTCAAGGTGCCGGCCATCAACGTCAACGACTCGGTGACCAAGTCCAAGTTCGATAATTTATACGGCTGCCGCGAATCGCTGGTGGACGGCATCAAGCGCGCCACCGACGTGATGATCGCCGGCAAAATCTGCGTGGTGCTGGGCTACGGCGATGTGGGCAAGGGCTGCGCGCAATCCCTGCGCGGGCTGGGCGCCACGGTGTGGATCACCGAGATTGACCCGATCTGCGCCCTGCAGGCCGCGATGGAAGGCTACCGCGTGGTGCGCATGGACGACGTGGCCGATCAAGGCGACATCTTCGTCACCGCCACCGGCAACATCGGCGTCATCACCCTGGAGCACATGCAGCGCATGAAACACAACGCCATCGTGTGCAACATCGGCCACTTCGATTCCGAGATAGACATCGCCGCCTTGCGCCGATACCCATGGGAAAACATCAAGCCGCAGGTGGATCACGTGATCTTCCCCGGCGGCAAACGCCTCATTGTGCTCGCCGAAGGGCGCTTGGTGAACCTGGGCTGCGGCACCGGTCATCCCAGCTTCGTGATGTCCAACTCCTTCACCAATCAGGTGATGGCGCAGATCGAGCTATGGCAAAATCATGCCAAGTACCAAAACAAGGTGTACGTGCTGCCCAAGAGCCTGGACGAAAAGGTCGCGCGTCTGCATCTGAAAAAACTCGGCGCCAGGCTCACCGAACTGACTCCGCAACAGGCGGAATATCTGGGCATCTCGCCGCAAGGGCCGTTTAAGCCCGAGCACTACAGATACTAGTAGCGAGTGACTAGTGGCTAGGGAAATATTTTCCCTGGCCACTCGCTACTAGCCGCTCGCCACTATTTTTCCATGCAATCTCAAAAACAACACCAACGCGTCTTCAGCTTCGAATTCTTCCCCCCCAAGACCGAAGACGCCGCCGTCAAGTTGCGCGAGACGCGTGCCGAGCTGGCCAGGCTCAATCCGCGCTTTTTCTCGGTGACCTTCGGCGCCGGCGGCAGCACGCGCGACCGCACCTTTGAAACCGCGCTGGAGATTCAGCGCGCGGGGTTGCGCGCCGCGCCGCACCTGTCCTGCATCGCCTCCACGCGCGCCGAACTGCGCGAACTGCTGAATGCCTATAAACGGCACGGCATCCGCCACATCGTCGCCCTGCGCGGCGATCTGCCGCCGGGGCTCACCCGGCCCGGTGAGCTGCCTTATGCGCGCGACCTGGTGGAGTTTATCCGCGCCGAAACCGGCGATCATTTTCACATCGAGGTCGCCGCCTATCCGGAATTTCACCCCGAGGCGCGCGACGCCGCGCACGATTTAAGGCACTTCAAGCAAAAGGTTCAGGCGGGCGCGAACAGCGCCATCACGCAGTATTTTTACAACGCCGACGCCTATTACCGCTTGGTGGAGAGCTGCGAAAAAATGGGCGTGACGATTCCCATCGTGCCCGGCGTCATGCCGATCACGAATTACACTCAGCTTGCGCGCTTTTCCGACCGCTGCGGTGCGGAGATCCCGCGCTGGCTGCGCAAGCGCCTGGAAGCCTTCGGCGACGATCTCGCCTCGCTGCGCGCCTTCGGCCTCGATGTCGTCACCGGACTGTGCCGCACGCTGCTCGACGCGGGCGCGCCGGGCCTGCACTTCTACACCATGAACCAGTCCGGCCCCACCGTTGCGATTTGGAACAATCTGAATCTTGATGCAAAACTCACACAAGGAAACCGTGGCTGATATACTCTTCCACTGTAGGATACTATAGTCTTGCAAAAAGACTTGACAATTTTCGTCGTCCATGACGGCGTGGCAACCGGAGATGTTAGTCATTTACGCAAGTCTCAATAAATAAAAATTCAAGTGAGTCCGTAATTTTCATGATCCCGGCGCTTGGCGCCAACAGCTACATCCGCAAGCCGGTGGACTTCAACCAGTTCATGGAGGCGGTGCGGCAACTGGGCCTCTACTGGCTGGTGCTGAACGAGCCGCCGCCCGCCACCGGGCCGCACTGAAGGAGGACGGACATGCCAAGGATGCTGCGCGTCCTGATGGTGGAGGATTCGGCGGACGACGCCAAGCTCGTCCTGCGTGAGCTGCGCCGCGACGGTTATGAGCCGCAGGACGAGCGCGTGGACACGCCCGTCGCACTGCGCCGCGCGCTCGACGGCCAGCCTTGGGACATCGTGATCTCCGATTATGCGATGCCGCAGTTCAACGGGCTCGACGCCCTGCGCATCGTGCGGGAAAAGGGCCCGGATATCCCGTTTATCATCGTATCGGGCTCCATCGGCGAAGACACGGCCGTGGCCGTGATGAAGGCGGGCGCGCAGGACTACATCATGAAAGACCGCATGGCGCGCCTGCCATCGGCGGTCACGCGTGCGCTCGACGAGGCGGAAGGGCGGCGCGCGCGCCGCCGCGCGGAAGAGCGCGTGCGTCACCTCGCCTACTTCGACCCGCTCACCGACCTGCCTAACCTCGCGCATCTCCAGGAGCGGCTGGCGCAGGCCTACGCCGACGCGCAACGCGATCGGTCGGGCTTTGCCCTCCTCATGCTGAACATCAACCGCTTCCGCGAGATGAACGAGGCCATCGGCCATGACTACGGCGATATGCTCCTGCGGCAGGCGGCCGAACGGCTGCTCAAGCAACTGCGCCGCGCCGACATGGCGGCCCGCGTCGGGGCGGACGAGTTCGCGCTGCTGTTCTACCCGTGCGGGCGCGAGGATGCCCTGGCTCATGGACAGGCGATTCTTGAGGCCTTCGAACAGCCGTTCGATGCGGCCGGTTTCCCGATCGAAATGGGCGCGCGCATCGGCGTCGCCCTAGCCCCCGATCACGGCGTTATCCCGCGCCAACTCCTGCAACACGCGGACGTCGCGCTTTCGCTCGCGCAGCGCGACGGCGCGCCGCTCTCAGTGTATGATCCGCTGCGCGATCCTTCGAGCCCGAGACATCTGTTGCTGATGGGCGAACTGCGCGCCGCCATCGGCAACCGCCGTATTGACCTGCACTTCCAGCCCAAAGTGAGACTGCCCGACGGGGCGGTGTGCGGGGCCGAGGCGCTGGCGCGCTGGGTACATCCCGAAACGGGATACGTGCCGCCGGACGAATTCATCCCGCTGGCCGAAAAGAGCGGGCTCATCCACCCGCTCACGCTGAGCGTGCTGGAGACGGCCGTGCATAAGGCCTGGGGCTGGCGTGAGCAAGGCTTTCGCGTGCCTGTGGCCGTCAACCTCTCGGTGCGCAACATGCTCGACCCGGCGATCGTGAGAAAGGTCGAGGCCATGCTCATTGGCCGCGCCATGGAGGCCGACATGCTCGTGTTCGAAATCACCGAAACCGCGCTCATGGAAGACCCGCTGCGCGCGCTCGACATCCTGGGCAAGCTGAGCGATCTGGGTATACGCCTCCACATTGACGACTTCGGCGCCGGCTACTCCTCGCTCGCCCACCTGAAGAAGCTGCCGGTCACGGCCGTCAAAATTGACAAGTCGTTTGTGCTCGACATGATTACGAACGCCGACTCGGCGACGATCGTGCGCTCCACGATTGATCTCGCTCACAGCCTCGGCCTCAAGGCGGTGGCCGAAGGCGTGGAAAACGGGGAAACGCTGGAGCGTCTCGCCGAGTTCGGCTGCGACGAGGCCCAGGGTTACTTCATCGGCCGCCCGATGCCGGAGGAGGAAATGGCGCGCTGGCTGAAGATGCGCGGTTCTTGAAGCCTGCCTGGTTTGTCCTGATGCTGATGAACAGCCCTTGCTTATCCACGCCATGAAAAACACCGGATGGGCGCGGCGCGACCTCGCCGCGCTCTGGCACCCCTGCACGCAGATGAAGGATCACGAGCGGTTCCCGCCCATCCCCATCAAGCGCGCGCAAGGGGTGTGGCTGGAAGATTACGACGGCAAGCACTATCTCGACGCCGTCAGCTCCTGGTGGGTGAACCTGTTCGGCCACTGCAACCCGCGCATCAACGCCGCTTTGCGCGAGCAATTGGGTCGCCTGGAACACGTGCTGCTCGCCGGCTTCACACACGAGCCCGCCATCCTGCTTTCCGAGCGTCTGATTCAGCTTGCCCCGCCGGGCTTGGCGCGCTGCTTCTACGCCGACAACGGCTCCAGCGCCGTCGAAGTAGCGCTGAAGATGAGTTACCACTATTGGCACAACCAGGGCCGCGCGCAAAAAACCAAATTTATCACCCTCACCAACGGCTATCACGGCGAGACCCTGGGCGCGCTTTCGGTCGGCAATGTCGCGCTTTATAAAGAGACCTACGCGCCGCTGTTGATGGAGGTCATCAGCGTACCCAGCCCCGATTGCTTTCACCGTGAGCAAGGCGAGTCCTGCGCCGATTACTCCAGGGATATGTTCGCCCACATGGAACAGGCTCTGGAAAAACATGCGGCGGAAACCTGCGCCGTCATCATCGAGCCGCTGGTGCAATGCGCGGGCGGGATGCGCATGCACGACCCGGTTTATTTAAGCCTGCTGCGCGCGGCCTGCGACCGCCACGGCGTACATTTGATCGCCGATGAGATTGCCGTGGGCTTCGGCCGCACCGGCACGATGTTCGCCTGCGAACAGGCGCGCATCACACCGGACTTTCTATGTCTCGGCAAAGGCCTGACCGGCGGCTATCTGCCGCTCTCCGCCGTGTTGACCACGGATCAAATCTATCAGGCGTTCTACGACGATTACACGACGCTGCGCGCGTTTCTGCACTCGCACAGCTACACCGGCAACGCGCTCGCCTGTCGCGCGGCGCTGGCGACGCTGGATATTTTCGAGCAAGACAAGACGCTGGAGAACAATCAGCTGCTCGCGGGCGCAATGCGCAACGCCGCCGTGCGATTCCAGGATCACCCGCGCGTCGCCGAGGTGCGCCAGACCGGCATGATACTCGCCATCGAGATGATTAAAGATAAAGCCGCCCGCACGCCTTATCCATGGCAAGAGCGGCGCGGTTTATCTGTTTATCGCCACGCGCTGGAGCACGGCGTACTGCTTCGCCCCCTGGGCGACGTGATCTACCTCATGCCGCCGTATGTGATTACGCCGGAGGAGATCAACTACACAGCGGAAACGGCGTATACGGGAATTGATCTTGCGACGCGGAATTAACGGCTGTTCTTTTTCTTTTCTCTTGTATCTTGTATCTTTTCTCTGTAGTCAATAAAAAACGGCGCTGTGTCTCCACAGCGCCGTTCAGGGTTACTGCGATGGTTACAGATTAGTACTTGCCCGGCTCCAGCTTGAAACCCTTGCGGATGTAAGTCATGTAGGCAATCATGTCATTCATGTCCTGACTGTCCGCGGCGAGGGGTTTGCCTTCCAGCGGGTTCTCAATGCACCAGTTGACCATCTCCCACAGCTGGGACACTTTGCCCAGTTGCTTCTGGAACTTGGGATAGGTCTCCGGGTGAATGTTGGTGCCTTCCGGATGGCACTGGTCGCAGGCCACGCCGTTGCCGTCCACCTGGACACCGCCGTGATACAGGGGTTCACCGCGTTCTACAGACGCCTTGAACTCCTTCTCCCACTTGGAGGTATCGGTTACGGCTTCCGCGTGCGCGGGCAGTGCAGTGGCCAAACCCAGAATAAAGGACGCGCCGAGCGCGGCCAATGTGCTTTTACGTATCGTCATGGTTTTGCTCCTTATTCTCTTAATAGTGCATCTGGGCCTTGGTGGCGGGGCGTGGGTCGATTTCCTTGAGCTGCTGATCCCAGGTGACCTTGCGCTTCGGATTGTCACCCCACTGGATGATCTCGGCATCCAGCTTGCCGCCCGTGTCGGTGTTGACCAGCGTCCAGCCGGTAGCGTCGCGGAAGTTGGCCACGTCGGCGCGGTGATACGGCAGAATCAGGTTCGGGACGTAATCCGGACCCTTGCCGCAGCCCTGGTAGCGTCCGCCGAAGCACATGGTGGCATCCGCGATGCTGGCCGGATGTGGCCACGGCCAGGCGGTGGAGAAGTTGGAGAAGAAGGAGATGTTGCCCTTCTGGCTGCCGAGCGGCTGGTGCACGTGGTTGTACAGCACGGTGACGCGCTTGAAGTCCTTCAGCGTGGCCTGGATCTCTTCCGCGTCCTCGGTCCAGAAGTTCCAGCCGCTGTAGATCTTCTGTATCGGGGAGTGCGAGCACACGATGGTGTGCTTGTTCTTGTCCATGCCGGCGACGGTCTTCTTCAACCAGGCCAGACCTTCACGGCCCAGGCGGAAGGGGGAACCGTCAATATAGTTGTCCAGGCGCATCATTTCCTTCATGCGTTTCTGCGGATCCTTGGCCTGGCGCTTTTCCCAGTCCTCGGCGGCGCGGATGGTGTTCAGCATGAGGAACTGCACGCCCTTGTGCTCGAAGGTGTAGTTGTCGGCGGGAATGCCATAAGCCTTTCTGGCAGCCGCGCCCATGTCGAGGTAGTAGTCATGCTCGCCGACAATGGCGCGGGCCTTGAGGCCGGTCTTGGCCCACATTTCCATACCATGGTCCAGCTCGGCCTTCAAGCCGGCCTGGGCCAGGTCACCGCCGAAGTAGCAGAAGTCGGGCTTCGGGCTGGCGTTCATCACTTCGCTGATCGCCAGCTTGAAACCGTCGTCCCAGCTTTTCACGAATTTGGTGCCAGAGATGAGTTGCAGGTGCTGGTCGGTGATCCAGGCGAAGGTGAAGCTCTCGCCCGCCTGAGCCTCGACCGTGACCATGCTCAAGGGCAGGATGCTGCCGACACCGGCTGCAGCCGCACCCTTGAGGAAATTACGGCGACTAAGATTCATCATTGGTTGCTCTCCTGTTTTTAACAAGTTGTGAAAGTTTTAATTTTTGATGTTAATCAAGGAATTAAAGCTTCTTATAGGTTTATATATAAACCGCTTGTGATACTAAGATGACTCGCTCCGATTTGTCAAGAGCCGGTCTTCATCAAGGGACGCTTACCGCCACTGCTCAACCGGCCCTTACAACCCCAAAAGGAAGCCGTTAAGTAATACACCCGTGGACTTTAAAAGTCAATATGCCCGCGCGATGCGGCTAACAGTTTGTTGGAAAAGTCCATCCTTGGACTTTTCCAATCACGCAAAGCAAAAAATGTGATTTTTGCTTTGCTTCATTTTTCAAACGCTTAACGCGTTCGAAAAATGGCGCTACATCCCTGTACCGCACCGCAGTTTGTTGAAAAACGAGTTTTTCAACAAACTGCTAAACCAGGCGCGCATCAAGGTCGTGCGCGTCCGATGCGGTAATGACCGCGTTGACCCACGCACCCGCCTTCAGGCCGTGCGCGGCCGGCAGACGGATCACGCCGTCTACCTCCGGCGTCTCGTGCATGGAGCGCGCGCAGGCGGAAGCTTCCGTCACTTCATCTATCAGCACGCGATAGGTCTTGCCCACTCTCCGTCCAAGTTTGGCGCGCGAGATCGCCGCCTGGGTTTGCATGAAACGCGCGCGCCGCTCCTGCTTTACTTGCTCCGGCACGTGATCCGGCAAGGCGTTGGCGCGCGCGCCCTCGACCGGCGAATAGGCGAAACAGCCGGCGCGATCCAGTTGCGCCTCATGCAGAAACTCCAGCAACTGTTCGAATTCGGCTTCGGTTTCGCCGGGAAAGCCGACGATGAAGGTGCTGCGCAGCGTGATCTCCGGACAGACCGCGCGCCAGCGCCGGATGCGCGCCAGCGTGTCCTCGCTGTTGGCCGGGCGCTTCATGGCCTTCAAGATGCGCGGACTGGCGTGTTGCAGCGGCACATCGAGGTAGGGGGCGAGTTTTCCCTCCGCCATGAGCGGAATGAGATCGTCCACGTGCGGATACGGATACACGTAGTGCAGGCGTATCCACACGCCCAGCTCGCCCAGGGCGCGCGCCAGTTCCGTGATACGGGTCTTCAGCGGACGGCCCTGCCAAAAGGCGGTGCGGTATTTCACATCCGCGCCGTAGGCGCTGGTGTCCTGGGAAATAATCAGCAGTTCCTTCACGCCGCTCTTGACCAGATGCTCCGCCTCCTGCATCACCTCGTGCAGCGGACGGCTGACGAGATCGCCGCGCAGCGAGGGGATGATGCAAAACGTGCAGCGGTGATCGCAGCCTTCGGAGATTTTCAGATAGGCATAGTGCTTCGGGGTGAGCTTGATCCCCTGCGGCGGTATCAAGCTCGTGAACGGATCGTGCGGCGCAGGCAGATGCGCGTGCACCGCGTCCATCACCTCTTGCAGCGCATGCGGCCCCGTCACCGCCAGCACTTCCGGGTAGGCTTGCTTGACGATGTCGCCCTTGGCGCCGAGACAGCCGGTGACGATCACCTTGCCGTTCTCGGCCAGCGCCTCGCCGATGGCCTCCAGCGATTCCTCCACCGCCTCGTCAATGAAACCGCAAGTGTTGACGATGACGAGCTCGGCATCCCGATAGGTGGGCGAAATCGCGTAGCCTTCGGCGCGCAACTGGGTGAGGATATGCTCCGAATCCACCAGCGCTTTGGGGCAACCGAGGCTGACAAAACCGACTTTCGGCGGGAGCGTGGACATGACTCTGATTAATGGTGGGCCCGGCAGGACTCGAACCTGCGACCAAGGGATTCACTTTTTCCCGCCATTTCCAGCGGGAGTGGACTATCTCATCACCCGCGAATACATCGCTCAGGGTGCGGGACGCTCAAAGCCTGTGATTTAAGGACACTCAAGCCCTCAGGTAGTCTCTGCACCTTCCGGAAGTGTACTCCCGGCTTGGCTCAGGGTTGCCATCAGCCTTCAGCCTTGACTGGAAGGTTTCCCTGAATTCATCCCGTTCATTTCACATCTTTCGATATGAACGCACCTTATTATGATGAGTCCCCTGCTCTAACCAACTGAGCTACAGGCCCAACTTTTTTATTCTACCAGTTTTTAACGCCCAATCGCAGTGGGGCGATTTTTCGATATTGAGTATCAGGATAATATTGATTATGATATTAAAAATAAGCTAATACCTTTTCACTCTGGTTTATGAAACGCTGCCTAAATTGCAAAACACAACTAAGCGGCCGCCAGAGAAAATTTTGCTCTCGTAAATGTAAAAACGCTCACAACAACGACCGCTATCAAAACTACCAGGCCCAACAAAAGCGGGGCAGGGAAAGAAAGTTGAAATTAATCGAGATGAGGGGGATGGAATGCGAGCGTTGCGGCTATAACAAAAACTATGCGGCATTAGAGTTCCATCATCCTGCTCCTGGAGCAAAGGAGTTTCAACTGGACCTTCGCTCACTCTCCAACAGGAGATGGGCGGCAGTGCTCCAAGAAGCGAAAAAATGCCGCCTTCTGTGCTCCAACTGCCATGCGGAGGAGCATAACCCGCAGTGCGCGTTTACCACGAAATCCCCAGCAGGCTATTAAAAATGAGACTTCCAACGTCTTGCTATTCGGTTAGCAGGCTGTTGATAAACAGCCTGCGTGCGGTGCAGGGACGCGCCGCCATTTTTCGAGCACGGTTTATGTGCTTGAAAAATGGAGCAAAGCAAAAATCACACTTTTTGCTTTGCGGGTTGATAAAGGCCATGGATGGCCTTTATCAACAACCGGTTAGTCCAAAAAGCTCTTCAGCTGCTCCGAACGGCTGGGGTGGCGCAGTTTGCGCAGGGCCTTGGCCTCGATCTGGCGGATGCGTTCGCGCGTGACGTCGAACTGCTCGCCGACCTCTTCCAGGG
>JBGFRC010000047.1:0-20205 GCA_041695325.1 Pseudomonadota bacterium | reverse complement strand
GAGCCGCGGAGCGGCGAACGCCCAGCCAGGGAGGGCTGGGCAGGTGCTTGTAGATAAACATAAAGTAACGCCAGGGATGGCATCTATAAGATCTCTAAGGCCTGCAGATCGGCGTGATAGGGTGAGCCGCGGAGCGGCGAACGCCCAGCCAGGGAGGGCTGGGCAGGTGCTTGTAGATAAACATAAAGTAACGCCAGGGATGGCATCTATAAGATCTCTAAGGCCTGCAGATCGGCGTGATAGGAGGAGCGCACCATCGGGCCGCTCGCCACGTTGCTGAAACCTATCTGTTTGCCAAGCTCCGCCAGGCGCTCGAACTCCCGCGGCGCGACAAAGCGCGCCACAGGCAGGTGATGACGGCTGGGTTGCAGATATTGGCCGAGGGTGAGCATGTCCACCTTGTGCGCGCGCAGGTCGCGCATCACTTGTTCAATTTCGCTGATTTCCTCGCCCAAGCCCAGCATCAAGCCGGATTTAGTGGGCACGGCTGGGTGCAGTGCCTTGAAGCGCTGGAGCAGGGTGAGTGAATACTGATAATCGGCGCCGGGGCGCGCCTGTTTGTATAAGCGCGGCACGGTTTCGAGATTATGGTTGAACACGTCGGGCGGGGCCTGGGTGACGACGGCGAGCGCCACGTCCATACGGCCGCGAAAATCCGGGGTAAGGATTTCGATCCGGGTGCGCGGGGAATGCTCGCGCACCGCGCGTATGCAATTCACGAAATGCTGCGCGCCGCCGTCGCGCAGATCGTCCCGGTCCACCGAGGTGATCACCACGTAGTTCAGCCTCATTTCCTCAATCACGCGTGCCAGGTTTTCCGGCTCTTCAATATCGAGCGGCAGCGGCCTGCCGTGCGCCACGTCGCAAAACGGGCAGCGCCGGGTGCAGATCGCACCCATGATCATGAAGGTGGCGGTGCCGTGGCCGAAGCACTCGCCCAGATTCGGGCACGCGGCTTCTTCGCACACGGTATGCAGACGGTGCTCACGCAGGATGCTCTTGAGACGCGTGACCTCCGGGCTGCCGGTGGATCTGGCGCGGATCCAGGCCGGCTTACGCAGCGGGGTTTCGTTTTGCACCACCTTCACCGGGATGCGCGCCATCTTGGAGGCGCCTTTCAAATCACGCCAGCTTACACTTTCAGAATTTTTCATGGTCTATGTGCCCACGGCAAGCAGCGGGTACGCAGTGGAAGTTGAGTTTAATCGCGCCTCGATATGCGCGCACAGTCGGCTGCCGAGTTCGCTCATGTCCGCTGCAACACCGAGATTGCACAAGTCCGTGACGCGGAGATCGGGATAGCCGCACGGATGAATGCGCTCAAACGGCGTCAGATCCATCGCCACGTTGAGGCTGAGGCCGTGATAACTGCGGCCTTGGCGCACGCGCAGCCCCAAGGCTGCGATCTTGGCGCCGTGGACGTACACGCCCGGCGCGTTGGCGCGCGCCTTGCCCGTTATGCCGTAACCGGCCAGCACGGCGATCACCGCCTGTTCCAGCGCGCCGACCAGTTGGCGCACGCCGAGGCCGCCCCGGCGCAAATCGAGCAGCGTATAACACACCAGCTGGCCGGGGCCGTGATAGGTGACTTGTCCGCCGCGGTCGCTGCGCAGCACCGGAATCGCGCCCGGCGATACCAGATGTACGGGCTTGGCGTTTAGCCCCAGGGTGAACACCGGCGCATGCTGGAGCAGCCAGATTTCATCCGGCGTGGCGGGTGTGCGCGCCGCGCTGAACTCGCGCATGGCTTGCCACACCGGCGCGTAGTCGCATACGCCAAGGTCGCGTACCAGGATGTTATGCATGATTGCCGCCTGCCTGCGCAGGCAGGCCGCGCAGTTCGCGCTTGTAGTCCTGAAACAGCGCGGTCATGCGCCGCCACATCGGGCCGGGTTTGCCGCCGCCGATTGCCGCATCATCGAGTTTCGTCACCGGCATGATCTCCTTGGTGGAACTGGTGAGCCAGATCTCGTCCGCCTCGCGCAAGGCGCGCTCGCTGATGGCGGCTTCGCGCCAGGCGACGCCGTGCTGTGCCGCCAGTTCCAGTATCAAATCGCGCGTGATGCCGGGCAGCAGCCGCGGGTCCTTGGGCGGTGTGATGACGGTGTTGTTTTTGACGATAATTACATTACTCGCCGCGCCTTCGGTAACCTCGCCGTCGCGCACCAGGATCGCCTCGGTTGCGCCCTTGTCCACCGCCTCCTGCCGCAGCAGGATGTTCGGCAGCAGGGTGATGGCCTTGATGTGGCAGTATTTCCAGCGGATATCATCCAGGGTCACGGCCGCGATGCCTTGTGTGGCGTAGCTCTCCGGGACGGGTGGCAGCGGGCTGCTCATGGCGAATACGGTCGGCGTCACGCCCTTGGGGAAGGCATGGTCGCGTTTGGCCACGCCGCGCGTGACTTGCAGATAGATACAGTGGTCTGGATTGCCGTCGGCGGCGTTTTTGGCGATCAGCTCGACCAGCATCTTCTCCCAGGCGGCGTGGGTAAGCGGGTTGGCGATGCGCACGCCGAGCAGGCTGTGATCGAGGCGATCAAGATGCTGCGCGAGGCGGAATAATTTTCCGCCGTAGGCCGGGATAACCTCATACACGCCGTCGCCGAAGATGAAGCCCCGGTCCAGCACCGGCACGCACGCCTGATCGAGCGGCAGGAACTTGCCGTTCAGATAGACGATGGGCGAATCGGGCATGGCGGCGTTACGCGAACCAGAGCCGGATGCTGTCCACCAGGCGCCGCCACCAGCCGCCCTGTTCCACGGCCTGCAATGCGACCAGCGGCCGCTCGGCCACGACTTCATCGCCCAGGGTGATTTTCACCATGCCGTATTGGTTATCCTTTTCCGCGGGCGCAATGATGGTCTTCTCCATCTCCATGACCGCCTTGAGGTGTCCATACTGGCCGCGCGGGAGGGTGACATACAGGTCTTCGCTCAGGCCCAGCTTTAATTCTCTGCTTGCGCCTTTCCAGATGCGCGTGGTCTTGAGCGACTGGGCGGCGCTGTACAGGCGCTGGGTTTCAAAAAAGCGGAAACCGTAATTGAGCAGCTCCTGGCTCTGATCGGTGCGCTCCTTTTCGCTTTTGGCGCCGAGCACTGCGGCGATGAGGCGCATGTCATCGCGCAGGGCGGAGGAAACCAGGCAAAAGCCCGCGCTTTCGGTGTGGCCGGTCTTGACGCCGTCGGCGCCGATGTCGCGCCACAACAACATGTTGCGGTTGTATTGCTTGATGTTGTTGTAGCTGAATTCCTTCATTGAATAGTATTGGTAGTAATCCGGAAAATCCCGGATCAGCGCGTGCGCCAGCAGGGCGATGTCGCGCGCCGTGATATACAGATCCGGGTCGGGCAGGCCGGTGCTGTTGGTGAAATGGCTGTTTTTCATGCCCAGCAATTGCGCATTTTGATTCATGAGCGTGACGAAGGTGGCTTCGCTGCCCGCGGTGTGTTCCGCCAAAGCGATGGTGGCGTCGTTGCCGGATTGCACGATCATGCCCTTGAGCAGGTCCTCCACGCTCACCTTGCTGCCCGCCCGCACGAACGTGCGCGAGCCTTCGCTCTTCCAGGCCTTTTCGCTGATGGTCACCTGGTCGGCGAGCTTGATCTTGCCGCTGGACAGGGCCTGAAACACTGTATAGGCGGTGAGCAGCTTGGTGAGACTGGCCGGCTCCATGCGTTCGTCGGCCTTTTGCTCCGCGAGCACCTTGCCGCTGTGAAAGTCGAGCAGGATGTAAGCGCGCGCCGGCGGCATCGGCGCTGCGGGGACGGGTCTTAATGCGGGTGCAGCGGGCGCGGGAGCGGCCGCCGTCCAGGCGCTGAAGACGAGCAAAACGGTGCACAGCAAGACTTTCATAGAAGCGTCCATGTGAGTTGAGTGTAGGGGTTAGTCCGCCACCACGCGCGCACCGGCTATGCCGAGACGCGCGAGGGTCTGGGCCAGACGGCCGGCGGCGTCGGTGCTTGCCATCGGGCCGATGCGCACCCGGTATACGTGTGGCTGAGATCGGGTTTTGACGATTTCGACGGCTTCCGTGATCTTGTCAAGCAGCTCCGCGCGCAGGCGCTCGGCGTTGCCCGGATCCTGGAATGCACCCGCCTGGATATAAATCATTTCCGCTTCGCCGGCCGCAACGCGCACTGTTCCTTCCGCCACGGCGGGGTCGAGCGCCCGCACTTCGACCGGGCCGGTGCCGCGTTCAAGTATGCCGAGTTTGGCGGCGGCGGCATAGGACAGGTCAATCAGGCGGTCGCCGATAAAAGGCCCGCGGTCGTTGACGCGCACAATCAGCGAGCGGCCGTTCTCCAGATTGGTCACACGCACGTAGCTGGGCAGGGGCAGGGTCTTGTGCGCGGCGCTGACGGAGTACATATCGTATGGCTCGCCGCTGGAGGTGCGCTTGCCGTGAAACTTGACGCCGTACCACGAGGCGATGCCGCGCTCCACATAACCCGCGCTGCTCGTCAGCGTGCTGTAGGTGCGTCCGTTCACGGTGTAAAAGGGCGGGTTGCCGTAGGGACTAACCGGCTCGTCGCGCGGCACCGGCTCCCGGATGGAGGCGATGTCTATCGGCGCGGGAGGCGCCGCGTCGCCTTTGCCGAAGCCGCTGTCGGCAGGCACGCCCGCCGTTTGTTTGGGCGCGGTGCCGCAGGCGTTGAGCAGGAAGATGAGCAGCAGGCAGCAAGCTTGTAGGGCCGAATTCATTCGGCCAGAGCGCCGTGCGAACAAATTCGCACCTACAGCTTGCCACGTGTGATACATCATTGCCTTTGCGCCTTGATCTCCCGGCCCAGCTGGTACACAGCCATGGCATACAGGGGGCTTCTATTATAACGGGTAATGACGTAAAAATTATGCAGCCCCACCCAATATTCCGCGCCGGATTCGGCCGCGAATTCCAGCAGCAGGGCGGGTTCGATATCGAACAGCGGTTCGGCGACGCTCACGCCGTGGCGGCGCAGGTCGCCCAGCTTGTACTGGAGCTGCAGGCCGCCGTTCTGCAGGATTTTGTGTTGTTCACCGTTTACTTCGGCGCGCACGGCGACCGGCGCGTCTTTCTGCCAACCGTGCTCGCTCAGGTAGTGCGCCACGCTGCCGATGGCGTCCGTGCTGTTGTTCCACAGGTCACGCCGTCCGTCGTTGTCGAAATCCACCGCAAAGTGACGATAGCTGCTGGAGATAAACTGCGCCTGCCCCATCGCCCCGGCATACGAGCCTTTCACGGCAAGTGGATCGAGGCGCTCTTCGCGCGCGAGGAGCAAATACTGCTCCAGCTCGGCGCGGAAAAAATCCGCGCGCGGCGCATAATCAAAGGCGAGCGTGGTGAGCGCGTCCAGCACACGGTATTTGCCCATGTTCCTCCCGTAGCGCGTTTCCACGCCGATGATGGCCACGATGATCTCCGCCGGCACGCCGTACATCCGCTCCGCGCGCTCCAGCGCTTGCGAATTGGCGCGCCAGAACTCGATGCCGCCCTGAATGCGCGCGGGGTTGACGAAGATCGGCCGGTATTCATGCCAAGGCTTGCTCTCGGCGGGTGTGGTGATGAGGGCGATGATGTCCGGGCGCAGCTCCACCGCGTTGAACACTCGCGAGAGTTCCGCGCCGTCAAAGGCGTGCCGTTGCTCCATTTCGCTGATGAAGGCGCGCACTTCAGCGCGTTCAGCCGGCGCTGCCGACGCCGATACAGAAGGCGCGGCACAGGCGAGGCAGAGCAGGGCGCGTAGCAAAGAGACGGGCATCGGTCAAACCGGTTTTCTGGGATGGGTGTGGATCGCCATCAGCATACCGAAGGAGGCCATGAGTGTCACGAGCGCGGTGCCGCCGTAGCTGATGAACGGCAGCGGCACGCCCACCACGGGCAACAAACCGCTCACCATGCCGATATTGACGAAGAGATACAGGGAAAAGCTTAAGGCAAGGCTGCCCGCCAGCAGGCGCGTGAAATGATCCGGCGCGCGCAGCGCGATGTACAGCCCGCGCGCGATCACCGTGATGAATAACGTGAGCAGCAGCAGGACGCCGATCAGGCCGAACTCCTCGCCGTACACGGCGAACACGAAGTCGGTGGTGCGTTCGGGGATGAAATCCAGATACGACTGCGTGCCGTTGAGCCAGCCTTTGCCGAATACGCCGCCGGAGCCGATGGCGATGACGGACTGGGTGATGTGGTAGCCCGCGCCGAGCGGGTCACTGCCCGGATTGAGAAAGATAAGCAGCCGCTCGCGCTGATAGTCGTGCAGGAAGTGCCACCACAGCGGCGCGGCGGCGGCGGCGAGCAGCGCCCCGGCGCCGATGATCCACCAGCGGAGGCCGGAGAGCAGCAGCACGAACAGGCCGGCGCCGATGATGAGCAATGCGGTGCCGAGATCGGGTTGTTTGACGATCAGCGCCACCGGAATGAGGATCATGGCGCCGCACACCAGCACGCGTCCGGCGGAGGGCGGCAGGCGGCGCCCGCCGAGATAGTACGCCAGCATGAGCGGCAAGGCGAGCTTCATCATTTCCGAGGGTTGAAAACGGATCACGCCGAGGTCAAGCCAGCGCTGCGCCCCCTTGGCCTGGTCGCCAAACAACGGCACGGCCGCCAGCATGAGCAGGGCGGCGCCGTAGGCCCAGGGTGCGGCCTCTTGCAAACGTTGCGGCGGCACCTGCGCGACGATCAGCATCGCCCCGAAGCCAAGCGCCAGGCGGGCCGCGTGGCGCAACAGCAGGTCCGGGTTTTGCCCGGAGGCGGAGTAGAGCACGACGAGACCCACCGCGGACAGGAGCAGCAGACCCGTCAGCAACGGGATATCCAGGTGCAGCCTTTGCGCCAAGCCGCGTACCGGTTTTTTATAGCCGGGTTCCAGGATGTTCATGGCGCGGAGGGAAGCAAGTATTGATCCATCAGCTTGCGCGCGATAGGCGCCGCCGCGCCGCTGCCGCTGCCGCCGTTTTCCACGACCACGGCAACGGCGATGCGCGGGTGGTCCGCCGGCGCGAAGGCGATGAACAGGCCGTGGTCGCGCAGGCGCAGCGGGACCCTGTCCTTGTCGTATTTTTCGTCCTGTTTCAGGCCGAACACCTGCGCGGTGCCGGTCTTGCCGGCGATTTTGTATGCCGCCCCGGCGCCGCTGCCGCGCGCCGTGCCGCGCTCGCCGTGCATCACTTCGGTCATGGCGGCGACGACGGTATCCCAATGGGCGACCGTGACGGCCGGCCCGACATGCAGCGGCGCGGCGGATTGCGTGATCTTGGTGTGGGTGAGCGGGTCTTCAACGGCGGCGACGATGCGCGGCGGCATGCGCACGCCGCGGTTGGCGAGGGTGGCGGCGGCCACCGCGAGCTGCAGCGGCGTGGCGAGCATATAGCCCTGGCCGATGCCCGCGATGACGGTTTCGCCGGGGAACCAGGATTGATTGCGCGCTTTGCGCTTCCAGGCGCTGGACGGCAACAGGCCGGCAAGCTCGCCCGGCGCGTCTATGGCGCTCTTCTGGCCGAAACCGAATTGCGCGAGGAAATTGTGCATGCGATCTATCCCCAGGCGTTGCGCAAGCTCGTAAAAATACACGTCGCAGGACTCGCTGATGGCGCGCGTCACATCCATCACGCCGTGGCCTTCCTGTTTCCAGTCGCGGTAGCGGCGCTCCTGCCCGGGCAACTGAAACCAGCCCGGGCAGAAGGTGCTGCGTTGCGCGTCGGTCACGCCCAGTTCCAGGCCGGCGAGGGCCACGAAGGGTTTGATGGTGGAGCCGGGCGGATATTGGCCGCGCAGGGCGCGGTTGTAAAGCGGCTGGTCCAGGGAGCTTTGCAGCGCCTGATACTCTCCGGTCTCGATGCCGTTCACAAACGGATTCGGGTCGTAGCCCGGCTGGCTGACCAGCGCCAGCACTGCGCCGGTGGCGGGTTCCAGCGCCACCACCGCGCCGCGGTTGTCGCCCAGCTCCTGCTCTGCGAGCTG
This sequence comes from Pseudomonadota bacterium, assembly GCA_041695325.1. Taxonomy (GTDB): domain Bacteria; phylum Pseudomonadota; class Gammaproteobacteria; order SURF-13; family SURF-13; genus SURF-13. The sequence goes on along the minus strand of JBGFRC010000047.1, from coordinate 12,265 downwards.
CTGCAGGCGCATGTCCAGGTTGAGGTACAGGTTGCGACCGGCGCGCGCGGGCGTGCGTTGTAATACCCGCACCCGCTGGCCCTGGGCGTTGGTCTCGACCTGTTCAAAACCCACCCTGCCGTGCAGCACGCCCTCATAGGCCTGTTCGACGCCGGTCTTGCCTATGTGCTGGGTGCCGCTGTAGTTGGAATCGCCGAGCTGATCCAGGTCCTCCTCGCTGATACGCCCCACGTAACCCACGGCATGCGCCGCGCTTGCTTGATAAGGATAGTCGCGCGTCACGCCCGCGACGATATCCACCCCGGGAAACTGGGGGCGGTTTACCGCGAATCGCGCCAGCTCTTCCTCACTGAGACGCAGCCGCAGCAACACCCCGCGCGTAGTGCGCTTTTGCTTGAGCAAGCGGCGGAAGCGCTTGACGTCGGCCGGGCTGACGGCGATGACTTCGCTTAAGCGCGTGAGCGTGGCCTCGACATCGGCCACTTGTTCGGGTATCACTTCCAGCCCGAAGGTGGGCACGTTGCGCGCCAGCAACACGCCGTTGCGGTCGTAAATCAGGCCGCGCGCGGGGGGGATCGCCACCACGCTGATGCGGTTGTTCTGCGACAGGGTGAGATAGTGTTCCTGGTTAAAAACCTGCAAATAAAGAAGACGCGCCAGCACCGCAACCGCGAGCAGCAGCACCGCGGCCACGGCCGCCAGTGCGCGGTTTTGCAGCAGGCGGGTTTCGCGGATGTAATCGCGCAGCCGGTCAGCTTCACTGATGCGCGTGTCCATGGTCAATCGTAAGCAGTGGACAACAAGGAAATTTCATGCGGGAGTTCAGGCCAGCCGGTAACGGCGCCGCGCATGACGCAGCGTGAAATACACCACGGGCCAGACCAGCATGCTGGCGGGGGTGGCGAGCCAGTAGCTTAAGCTCCACGGCGCCTGCTGCAACATGCCTTTTATCCAGAAGCCGGGCAGTTGTTCGAAGAAAAGGATCAGCACGCCCACCGCCAGCGCCTGTTGGAGCAGAGGCAGGAGACGAATGCCGAGGTGGAGGCGGGTGGCGACGTAGGCTATCAGCGCAAAGCTCAGCGCGTGCTGGCCGAGCAGGGCGCCGTGCGCGGCGTCGAGCAGCAGGCCCGCCGTCCACGCGCCGCCCACGCCGACGCGTCCCGGCAGGGCGAGGCACCAATAGATCAGGGTCATGGCTATCCAGGCGGGCCGTGCGGCCGCCAACGCGTCCGGCAGCGGCAGCAAAGTGAGCAGCAGCGCCGCCGCGAAACTGACGCTGATGACCCAGCGCTGGCGGTGTTTTTGTATCACGGGGAGCGAGGCGCGCTCATGTCGGCGGCCGCGCCGGGCTGTTCCGGCCAGAGCAATAACACCTCGCGGTTGCGCTCCAGGGCCGCGCTGGGTTCGGCGCTTACCTTGGCGAACGGTTCGTTCGGGTCCAGCGTTACGTTCGCCACCCTGCCGACCGGGTAGTCCGCCGGGAATCGTCCGTCCAGACCCGAGCTGACCAGCAGGTCGCCCGGCTGGATGTCGGCGTTGTTGGCGAGATAAGGCAGGTCAAGGCGATGGGACGCCCCGCCGCCGAAGGCGAGGGTGCGCAGACCGTTGCGCAGCACCTGTACCGGCAGCGCGTGCGAGGGATCGGTAATCAACAAGGCGCTGCTGGTGTAGGGCGCGACGTGTATTACCTGGCCCAGGATGCCATGCGCGTCCAGCAGCGGCTGCCCGATACGCACACCATCGCGCATGCCCTTATTGAGCACAATCTGGCGCTTAAAGGGATCAAGGTCCACGGCGATGATCTCCGCCACCGAGGTGCGGCCGCCTACCCTCACTGATGACTGCAACAATTCGCGCAGGCGCTGGTTTTCCACCTCCAGCGCCTCGTATCGTTGCACGCGCGCCATGAGCGCGAGACGCTCTTCCCGCAGGCGGTCGAAAGAGGTGCGCGAGACAAAGGCGTCTCGGAGCCGCATGCCCGCGGCAAAGGGCAGGTTGACAATATAGTGCAGGGGTGAGATCAGCAGCATGAGGCCTGCGCGCAAGGGCTCCAGGCGCGCGCTGCGGTGATCGGTGGCCATCATGGCGACGGCTAGCAGCATCAATATCAGCAACCGCAGGGTGATGGAGGGCCCGCGCTGGAACAGGGGCTTCATCTGCCCTTCGAAGCGCTGTCGCATAGTATGCCGTTACTCGATAGTAAGGATCGAGCAGGTAGAATTTATATTCCGCGCGGTTTCACGGCGCGCGTGCGAAATCAAATAGCTTCTTTGTTGCGGCCGCGTTACTCCAGCACCAGGAAGTCGCGTCCGCCTTCGTCTATCATCTCCAGCGCGGTGCCGCCGCCGCGCGCCACGCAGGTGAGCGGATCGTCCGCGATAATCACCGGCAGGCCGGTCTCTTCCGACAGCAGCTTGTCGAGATCCCGCAGCAGCGCGCCGCCGCCGGTCAGCACCAGACCGCGTTCCGCCACGTCCGCGCCCAGCTCCGGCGGGGTCTTTTCCAGCGCGCCGCGCACCGCGCTGACGATGCCCGACAACGGCTCCTGCAGAGCCTCCAGGATTTCGTTGCTGTTCAAGGTGAAATGGCGCGGCACGCCTTCGGCCTGATTGCGTCCCCATACCTCCATCTCGCGCACCTCGGCGCCGGGAAAGGCAGAGCCGATCTCCTTTTTGATGCGCTCGGCGGTGGGGTCGCCGATCAGAGTGCCATAGTTGCGCCGCACGTAGTTGATGATTGCTTCGTCGAAGCGGTCGCCGCCGATGCGCACCGAGGCGGAGTAGACGATGCCGTTGAGCGAGATCACCGCCACCTCCGAGGTGCCGCCGCCGACGTCCAGCACCATGGAGCCGCGCGCCTCGCCGATGGGCAGGCCGGCGCCGATGGCAGCCGCCATCGGTTCCTCGATGAGATAAACCTCGCTCGCGCCCGCGCCGCTCGCCGACTCCTTGATGGCGCGCCGTTCCACCTGGGTGGAGCCGCACGGCACGCTTACCAGCACGCGCGGGCTGGGGCGCAGGAAGCGGTTTTGATGCACCTTGTGGATGAAATACTGCAACATTTTTTCCGTGACCGTAAAATCGGCGATGACGCCGTCCTTCATGGGGCGGATGGCGGTGATATTGCCGGGAGTGCGCCCCAGCATGTTCTTGGCCTCCGTGCCCACGGAGGCTATGGTCTTGGGCCCGCTGGGACCCCGCTCCTGGCGGATTGCCACCACCGAGGGCTCGTTCAGCACGATGCCCTGGCCGCGGGCATAGATCAGCGTATTGGCGGTGCCCAGGTCTATGGAGAGGTCGTCGGAAAACAGCCTGCGGAAACGTCCAAACATCGGGTAATTCGTCCTCTTTGGAGTATATAAAGTCCACTGTACCAATGCAGGGGGCTTTGGGCAAGCGCCGAGATATGATAAGTTGACGGTTTTCACCAATCAGAGGGATTCATGGTGCTTACCGCCTCCGACGTCAAAAAGATCGCCCGCCTGGCGCGGCTCGCCGTCGCCGAGCAGGACATCCCCGGCTTTGCGCGTAATCTGTCCAATATCATGGGCCTGGTGGAGCAGATGAACGCGGTGGACACCGCGCACGTCACGCCCATGGCGCATCCGCTGGAGTTGCCCGCGCGCCTCAGGCCCGATGAAATCACCGAAGCCAATCAGCGCGAACTGTTTCAGTCTATCGCCCCCGGGGTGGAGGCCGGGCTGTATCTGGTGCCCAAGGTTATTGAATAACGGCGGATACAAGAGAAAAGATACAAGTTCAGATAACGCCGGAGCCTTTACTTGTATCTTGTACCTTGTATCTTTATATCTGAGCTTATCATGCATACCAAAACCATCGCCGAGTTATCGCGCGCGCTGCGCAAACGTGAGTTCTCCAGCGAAGAATTGACGCGAGCCTATTTGCAACGCATCGAAAAATACAATCCCCTCCTCAACTGCTACATCACCGTCACCGCGGAGCAGGCGCAGGCGCAGGCGCGCGCCGCCGACGCGCATCTGGCGAAAAACGAGGGCGGCGCGCTCACCGGCGTACCCATCGCGCAAAAGGATATTTTCTGCACCAAAGGCGTGAAGACCAGTTGCGGCTCGAAGATGCTCGACAACTTCATCGCGCCGTATGACGCCACCACGGTGGAGCGTTTTAACGCGGCGGGCGCGGTGATGCCGGGCAAGACCAACATGGACGAGTTCGCCATGGGGTCCAGCAACGAAACCAGTTTTTACGGGGCGGTGAAAAATCCCTGGGACACCGCCGCCGTGCCGGGCGGTTCTTCGGGCGGCTCCGCCGCCGCGGTTGCCGCGCGGCTCGCGCCCGCCGCCACCGGTACCGACACCGGCGGTTCCATCCGCCAGCCCGCGGCGCTGTGCAATCTCACCGGCTTGAAACCCACCTATGGGCGCGTGTCGCGCTACGGCATGATTGCGTTTGCCTCCAGCCTGGATCAAGGCGGGCCGATGGCGCGCACGGCGGAGGATTGCGGCTTGCTCATGCACGTCATGGCCGGCTTCGACGCGCGCGATTCCACCAGCGTGGACAAACCCGTCCCGGATTACACCGCGGCGCTGAATGGTTCGATCAAGGGCCTCAAGATCGGCTTGCCCAGGGAATATTTCGGCGCCGGGCTGGACGACAAGGTGGCGCAGGCGATAGACGCAGCCGTCAAGGAATATGAAAAGCTCGGCGCATCGGTAAAAGAGATCAGTCTGCCCAATACCGCTCTTGCGGTGCCGGTGTATTACGTGATCGCGCCCGCCGAATGCTCCTCCAACCTGTCGCGCTTCGACGGCGTGCGCTACGGCTACCGCTGCAAGGACCCAGTGGACCTACTCGATCTCTACGAACGTTCGCGTGGGGAAGGTTTCGGCGCCGAGGTCAAGCGGCGCATCATGATCGGCACCTATGCGTTGTCCGCCGGCTACTACGACGCCTATTACCTCAAGGCGCAAAAGCTGCGCCGCCTCATCAGCGATGACTTCAAGCAGGCCTTTGAGCAAGTGGATGTCATCATGGGCCCGACCTCGCCCACGGCCGCCTTTAATCTAGGCGAAAAGGCCGACGATCCCGTCACCATGTATCTGTCCGACATCTACACCATCGCGGTCAACCTCGCCGGCCTGCCCGCAATCTCCATTCCCGCCGGCTTCGTGGGCAAGCGCCCGGTGGGGTTGCAGGTGATCGGCAACTACTTCGACGAACCACGCCTGCTCAATGTCGCGCATCAGTATCAGCAAGTCACGGACTGGCACCGGCGCGCGCCGGAGGGATTTGAATAAATATGGAATGGGAAACCGTCATCGGGCTTGAAATACACGCCCAGCTCGCCACGCGCAGCAAGATTTTTTCCGGCGCGCCCACCGCGTACGGGGCGTTGCCTAATACCCAGGCCTGCGCCATTGATCTTGGCATGCCCGGCGTGCTGCCAGTGTTGAATGAAGAGGCGGTGCGCATGGCGGTCAAGTTCGGCCTCGCCGTCGGCGCCAGGATCGCGCCGCGCTCGGTGTTCGCGCGCAAGAATTATTTTTATCCCGATCTGCCCAAGGGCTACCAGATCAGCCAGTACGAATTGCCGGTGGTGGCGCAGGGCCGTATTGAGATCGAACTCGAAGATGGCGGTACTAAGACTATCGGCATTACCCGCGCGCATCTCGAAGAAGACGCCGGCAAATCGCTGCACGAGGATTTTCACGGCATGAGCGGGATAGACTTGAACCGCGCGGGCACGCCTTTGCTGGAAATCGTCTCCGAACCGGACATGCGCTCGGCCAAAGAGGCGGTCGCCTACATGAAAAAAATCCACTCGCTGGTGCGTTATCTGGAAATCTGCGACGGCAACATGCAGGAAGGTTCCTTCCGCTGCGACGCCAACGTCTCGGTGCGCCCCAAGGGTCAGCATGAATTCGGCACCCGCGCCGAGCTGAAGAACATCAACTCGTTCCGCTTTGTGGAGAAGGCCATCGCCTACGAAGTGCAGCGCCAGATCGAATTGATCGAGGGCGGCGGCAGCGTGGTGCAGGAGACGCGCCTGTACGATGCCGATAGAGACGCTACCCGCTCCATGCGCAGCAAGGAGGAGGCCAACGATTACCGCTACTTCCCCGATCCGGATTTGCTGCCGCTGGAAATTGACGCCGGCTACATCGAGGCCGTGCGTGAAACCCTGCCGGAACTGCCGGATCAGAAAAAACAGCGCTTCATGAAAGACTATGCGCTCACGCCTTACGAGGCGGGCGTGTTGACCACCAGCCGCGAGCTCGCCGCCTATTATGAAGACGTGGTGCGCGGTGCGGGCGGCGAGACGAAGCAGAGCGCCAACTGGGTGCTGGGCGAGCTGCTCGGCGCGTTGAATAAGAACAATCTGGACATCACCGCTAGCCCGGTCAGCCCCGCGCAGCTTGCCGGTATGCTGCGCCGCATCGGCGACAACACCATTTCCGGCAAACTCGCCAAGCAGGTGTTCGAGGCCATGTGGCGCGGCGAGGGCGACGCCGACACGATCATCGAAACGAGAGGACTCAAGCAGGTCACCGACAGCGGCGCGATAGAAAAGATGATAGCCGAGGTGATTAAAAAATTCCCCGAACAGCTGGCGCAATACCGCGCCGGGCAGGAAAAATTATTGACCTTCTTCGTCGGCCAGGTGATGAAGGCGAGCCAGGGCAAGGCCAACCCGGCGCAGGTGAACGCCCTGCTGAAGGAAAAGTTGAGAGGCTGAACTTAACAGGTTGTTGAAAAAGCCCTTCCATGGGCTTTTTCAACTCGCAAGGCGAACAGTGTCATTTTCGCTTTGCTTCATTTCTCAAGCACATAAAGCGTGCTTGAGAAATGGCGGTGCTTGCGGCGCTCTCGCATCCTGCTTCGCTTGCAAGACCAGGGCAAGCCATCCTTGGCTTGCCCGCTCGCAGCAGTGCTGCTCGCCCCTGCACCGCACGCAGGCTGTTTCTCAACAGCCTGTTAAAGGGCGCCTTAACAGTTTGTTGAAAATCGCCATCCTTGGCGATTTTCAACTCGCTTGGCGCGGCACATGTCCGCGCCTCGCTCCGAAAATCAAACACTTGTGTGTTTGATTTTCGATGCGGCACTTTTCCGCTGCGCCGTCCCGGCTCCGCGGAAAAGTCCAGGGCGCACGTCCTGTGCGCCCGTTCGCCATGCCATCGGCATGGCTCACCCCTGTGGCGCCTAGCAGTTCGTTTTTCAACGAACTGCTAATCGAGGCCCAGCTTTTTCAGCCGGTAACGCAGGGCGCGGAAGGTGATGCCGAGCAGCTTGGCGGCGGCGGTTTTGTTGTAGCGGGTCTGTTCCAGGGCTTTCACGATGCGCTGCCGCTCAATGTTGCCGATCTCGTCTTCCAGCGGCAGACTTCCGGGTTGCAGGTGCTCAGTGTGCGCCGGCAGGCGCAGGTCCTGGACGTCAATGGCCTTGCCCTCGCGCAAGGTAAGCGCTCTCTCCAGGATATTCTCCAGTTCGCGTACGTTGCCGGGAAAGGGATAACGGCGCAGCGCCTCGACGGCGCGCGGCGTGAGCACGGCGGTCGGCGTGCCGCTCTGCGCGGCGAGACGCTGCAGGAAGTGTTCCGCGAGCAGCGGGATATCCTGCGTCCGTTCACGCAGCGCGGGCATGGACAGCTCGATCACGTTGATGCGGTAGTACAGATCCTGACGGAACCCGCCCTGTTTGACCAGCGCGCCGAGGTCCTTATGCGTGGCGCTCAGGATGCGTACGTCCACCGGAATTTCTTTTTGCGCGCCCACCGGACGCACGGCCTTTTCCTGAATGGCGCGCAAGAGCTTGACCTGCATGTACAGCGGCAGGTCGGCGACCTCATCCAGAAACAGCGTGCCGTCTTGCGCGGCCTGGAACAGCCCGGCCTTGTCGGCGACGGCTCCGGTGAAGCTGCCCTTCTTGTGACCGAAGAACTCGCTCTCCAGCAGGTGTTCGGGGATCGCGCCGCAGTTGACGGCGATGAAAGCGGCGTCACGGCGCGGTCCTTGACCATGTATCAAGCGCGCAGCGAGCTCTTTTCCGGTGCCGGATTCGCCGCTGATGTACACCGGCGCCTGGCTGCGCGCCAATTTGGCGATGGTGGCGCGGATGACCTGCATCGCGGACGAGTCACCGAGCAGGTTTTGTGCTTCCGGTTGCGCCGGGGCGGCGAGCTTGAGTGCGCCGGCGATCAGGCTGCGCAGCAGCTGCAGGTCCACCGGCTTGGAGACGAAATCGAACGCACCCGCCTTGAGAGCCTGGATCGCCGATTCCATGTTGCCGTGCGCGGTGATGACCGCGACCGGCGTCTCAGGCGCGTTGCGCTGAATGTGCTCGACCAGCTCGATGCCGTTGCCGTCCGGCAGGCGCATGTCCGTGAGGCACAGATTGAAGCGCTGTCGGCCCAGCAGCGCGCGCGCCTCGGTCAGGTTCGGCGCGGTGTGGGTGACGATGTTCATGCGCTCCAGCGTGAGCTGCAACAACTCGCGGATATCGGGCTCGTCATCCACTACTAATGCGGTGTGCGTTGTCATGAATGAAGGGCCTCCAGGACCCGTCTGCGCTGGTCGGCGAAGATGATGCGGAAGCAACTGCCTTGAGGGAGTCGGATATATTTAAGATGCGCGTGGTTGCACTCGCACAGCTCGCGCGCGATGTACAGCCCCAGCCCAGTGCCATCGGGTTCGGTGGTGAAGAACGGCTCGAAGATATGCTCGGCGTTTTCCTCGCTGATGCCGGGGCCTCGGTCCATCACGTCGAGATACGGCGCGTGCTGGTCTGAAAGAAAGCCGTAACGCAAGACCAGCTTGGGCCGTGCCTGAGCGGGGCTGTAACGCAGGCCGTTCTGACATAGATTCCACAGCACCTGATGCAGCTGATTGGCGTCGGCGCGGACGCTGACGTGACCATCGTCTTGCTGTACGCTGATCTCTGTCGGGCTGAGGGTGTTGCTCTCGCAAAATGTGCGCACAAATTCGTCGAGCCAGAACGCAAGATCGAGATTGTCGCTGTGCGTGCGCTCGCGCCGGCTGAGCTGTAATACGTTTTCCACGATGGTGTTCATGCGCCGCGCATGGTCGGTGATGATCTGGGTAAGACGCCGGTCTCCATCCTGCAGGGCGGGCGATTCGGCGAGCAATTGGCCGGCGTGGCTGATGGCGCCCAGCGGATTGCGTATCTCGTGCGCGATGCCGGCCGTGAGCCGTCCGAGCGAGGCAAGCTTGAGCTGTTGCGCCTGCTGTGTAATCTCGGCGCTGTCTTCCAGAAAGATCAAGGTGTCGCTGTCCCGCGCCGTACCCAGTTTTGCAAAGCGCGCGAAAAAGTCGCTCCCGGCGCTTGCAGGCTGAACGCCGGCCTCGCGCCACTCCGACCATTGCCGGGCGAGCGCGGGCGCGGCTTCGGCCAGGGTTTTTGGCGTCGCGGCGGATAGACCGAGCAGACGGCGCGCGGATTCATTGACAGTGCGGATACAGCCGTCACGGTCCAGCACGAGGATGCCGGTCTGCATGCGCTCAATGACGTATTGCGTGATCTCCGCCATATTGGCAAGGTCGGCGCCGCGCCGGGTGGCCAGTGCTTCGCTTTCATGGGCGCGGCGCGCCAGCGCATGAATGAGCAGGGCGGTGGCGAAAAACGCCGCGCCCAGCACGCCGGTTTGCGTATAGCTGCTTTGCGCGACGGTTTCCGTCAGGCTGGCATAGCCGCGCTCAATGAGGATAGCGAGACTGGCGACGGCGGCGAAAAATATTCCGATGCGTCCCGGTGAGAGTATGGCTCCGGCCGCGACCGCCACCACGAGCAAGATGCCCAAGCCGCTGGCGACGCCGTCACTGGCGTGCATCATCAGGGTAATGACCGTGATGTCAATCAATATCTGCGCATACACCTGGATGCGCAAACCGGGACGGCGCGCGAGCCATGCGGCGGCGCACATCAGGCCGAACGCGAGATAAAACAGAGTGAGCTGGGTGAATAAAACCGGTTTGTCCAGTCCCAGAGGTTGCGGCAGTTGATCGCTCAACAGGAGCAGCGCCGCCGCGGCGGCGATGGTGAGCCGGTAGAGAATGAGCAACGCCAGCAGTTTCCAGGGCGTGCTGTACGGGGTGGGTTCCTGTTCCGTCAGGCTTTCGTAAGCGGAGAACAGATAAGACATGGCGTCATTCGCCGCTTGCGGGCGCGTTAAACGGGCGTCTGATCGCGGTGCTCGGCGCAGCAGAAATACTGCTCTCGGCGCTTGAGCGCCTCGCTCTCCGGTATATGCAGACCGCACAGCGCGCAGCGCACCATGGTGCCGATGCGTGGCGCCCCCTCCCGTTTGCGCCTGGCCAGCGCGAGATAACGCTTGACCACGAGCGTCAGCAGCCAGATGCCGAGGGCGAGCAGCAACAGGCGGATCAGGTTCATAACCCGTCTAGCATAACGTATTTTCAGACAACTCCGCCATTTGCCGCAGGCGGGACCCGTGCCGCTGAGGGCCTGCTATAATGCTCCTGCGACCTTATGAATCTCCACGAATTCCAGGCGAAGCAACTGTTAAAGGACCATGGCGTGCCTGTGCCCCAGGGCGCGGTCGCGCGCAACGTGCAGCAGGCAGTGGGCGCGGCGCGCGCGCTGGGCGGCGCCGAGTGGATCGTCAAGGCGCAGGTGCATGCGGGCGCGCGCGGCAAGGCGGGCGGCGTGCAGCGCGTGCGCGGGCTGGATCAATTGAAAACCACCGTGAGCAGCCTGCTCGGCTCACGTCTTGTCACCGCGCAGACCGGCGCCGAGGGCTTGCCCGTGCATGCGGTGCTGATTGAATCTCCGGCGGAGATTGCGCGTGAACTATACCTTGCCCTCACTGTGGACAGGTCGCGCGAGCGCGTGCAGTTGCTGGCGTCCGGCAGCGGCGGGATGGAGATCGAGGCCCATCCGCATCGAATACAAACGCTGCACGTGGAACCGGTGGCGGGTTTGCAGCCCTACCAGTGCCGCGAGATCGCCTTCGCACTCGGCCTTGCGGATAAACAAGTGAGCGCGTTCACCCAGCTTGCGCGCGCGTTGTACCATGTGTTTGCAGGCAAGGACGCGAGCCTCATTGAAATCAACCCGCTGATCGTGACCGCGGCGGGCGCACTGCTCGTGCTCGACGCCAAGATCGTGCTCGATGACAACGCGCTGTACCGCCACCCCGATCTTGCCGCGCTGCGCGACGTAACCCAGGAAGACGAGCGCGAAGCTGCGGCGCGTGAATTCAATCTCAACTACATCACGCTCGATGGCAACATCGCCTGCATGGTCAACGGCGCCGGACTCGCCATGGCGACCATGGATTTGATCAAGCTGCACGGCGGCGAACCGGCCAACTTTCTCGATGTCGGCGGCGGCACCACGGCGGAAAAAGTGGCCGAGGCGTTCAAGCTGATTTTATCCGACAGCAAGGTGAAGGCGATATTGGTCAACATCTTCGGCGGCATCGTGCGCTGCGATCTCATCGCGGAAGGCGTCATCAAGGCCGTGTCCGAGATCGGCATCAAGCTGCCGGTGGTGGTGCGCCTGGAAGGCAACCGCGCCCAGGAGGCGCGCGAATTGCTGCGCGAGAGCGGCCTCAAAATCATTGCCGCGAACGATCTCACCGATGTGGCCGTGAAGGCGGTCGCGGCAGCCAGTCGCCTTTGAGCCAAGGATTCCCAATGCACTCCTTCGAGCATGCGCTTTGCGTCTCAAGCGAGGATATTACATTTGAGCTGTCTGCGTTAGGGCATATTGGATGGCATGAGTTTTTGCTTAATCCTCGGCGCCTTCGCGGCAGTGATTTTCTGATGCGAAGGCGGAAGTTTGGAGTTGAATCTCACGGTGTTGGATATGCTTGATGGCTTTGTAAAAGAGCGAGCTTGGCGATGGTAGAGATCGCGCAAAAACTGCCGGCGTCAGGGTCTGAACGTAAGGCCCTGCGTGAAAAGGGGCAGTTCTGGACCCCTGCGTGGGCGGCGCAAGCCATGGCGGCGTACCCCATAGCCAAGGGCTATCGAACGGTTTTTGATCCTGCTGTTGGAGCCGGGGCGTTTTTCCGTGCCGCGCTGGCCGTGGCTGAGCTGCAAAAGGTGCGCGTGCAATTGCACGGAACAGAGATCGACCAAGCCGCGCTGAAGGAGGCCGAGGCTTCAGGATTGTCATCACGCGATCTCTCGGCCGTCGAGATTCGCGATTTTGTGCTTGATCCGCCGAAAACAAAACTGAGAGCTGTCGTCGCGAATCCTCCCTACATCCGCCATCATCGTTTACCCGCGGACGTGAAGCGCAGGCTC
>JBGFRC010000012.1:0-22389 GCA_041695325.1 Pseudomonadota bacterium | reverse complement strand
GCGACGCCGCTGTTGCGCCCGAAGGCGTCCTTGCCGGTGAGCGATACAATGAAGTTCAGGCTTTTATTGAGCACGCGCGGGAACGGGTGCGCGGGATCGAGCGCCATCGGGGTGAGCACCGGCTGCAGCTCGTGGTGAAAATAGTGCTTTACCCACTCCGCCTGCTTTTCGTTCCAGTGCGTGCGGCGCACAAAGGAAATGCCTTGTTCACGCAGTTCCGGGATCAGCGTCTCGTTGAGCAGGCGATATTGCCCAGCCACCAGCGCGTGCGCCTCCAGAGCGATGCGCTTCAAGGTTTCCTGCGCGCCCCGCCTATCCGCGCCCGGTTGCTCCACGCCGAAGGCGGCCTGCTGCTTCAGGCCAGCGACGCGGATCTCGAAGAATTCATCCAGATTGCTGCTGGAGATGCACAAGAAGCGCAGCCGCTCCAGCAGCGGCACGGCGGGGTCGGCCGCTAGCTCCAGCACGCGCCGGTTGAACTCCAACAGCGACAGCTCGCGGTTGATATATAGCTCCGGTTGGTCGAGCGCGCTCATCGGCGGGCAGTCTATGAACACTTGATGACATAATTGTTACAGACTGCGTAAAAGATTTGTTTATCGGATCAGAATAGTCTCCCCTGCTCGGACCCGGTCGCCCGGGCGTACCTGCGGAACGAGCCCCGCCCGCCACGGTACGATCAGATCCACCTGCGAGCCGATGCGGATCATGCCGAAGACCGCGCCGCGCTCGACTCGCTCGCCCTCGTGGTGGTAGCTGTCGATACCGTTCACGGTGCGCGCCCCGATCTGCACCACGTAGCAGGCGAGCGGCGCGCCGCGGTACTCGCCGACGAAGTGCGTCACCGTGCGCTCGTTCTGCACGATGTGCACGCTGCCCGCGTAGTACGGCGCCAGCTTGAACAGCGTGCGCCAGTGCATGGCGCCCATGTGGACGTTTTCCCCGAGCGCCGGATGCCGGCGGATGAAGCCGATGGTGGCGGCGAGCGGGGCGCGGTTGTAGTGGACGTCGAACGGGCTCATGAAGATGCCGATGACGAGCTTGGGCTCATCCGCGTCTTGGCGCAGGATGTCTGTGACCTTGGCCTGCACGCCTTGCTTGATCGCTACGACGTCCTCGCCCGGCTCGACCCGGCGCACGTAGACTACGGTGCCGTCCGCCGGGCTGAGGAGCCCTTCCGCGGCGGGCGGCGTGCGCGGCGGGTCGCGAAAGAACCAGATGTAGCGCCAGTAGAAAAAAGCGCCGGCCAGGACGGCGACGGCCACCAGGCCGGCAACCGCTACTCGACGGGTTCCCACGGTCCTTCACGCAGCACGCGCACCAGCGCTACGCCCGAGGAGAACGGGAAATCAACGACCTCGAAATAATCTTGCTGCTGGGCGACGACCTTGAGCCAACGCTTGACTCCGGCATGGCGCACCAGCTCGCGCACGTAGATGTGAGTGTCGTGCAACAAGAGGTAGCTGTTGCGGTGGGTATGGCGCAGGCAGGAGAGAAAGTCGTGGCGCACGTCGGCGTAGGCGTGGCTGCCGTCAATGAAGGCGAGATCGATCGCCGGGAGACCGCGCCCAGCGTAGTCGGCGAAGAACCCGGCGCTCGTCTGTTTGTAGTGCGTGACGACACGCTCAACGCCGAAGCGGCGGAAGTGCGCCCACACCCGCTGCGGGTCGTCCCATTGGGATGTGCCGCCGACGGTGTGGAACGGCCCGTGCTTGAAGACCGAGTACGACGGGTCCACGAAGCTGAGACCACCGTGGCCGTTGTCCTTGAGGCCGAGGGCGAGGCAAACGACGCTGAAGCCGTAGCCGGAACCGATGACCAGCACGTGGCGCGGACGCAGTGCGCGCACCAGGCCGTAGTACAGGAAACCGAAGCCGAGGTTGAGCGTGTCCCGCTCCTCGTGGTGTCCGAGCGGCTTGGCGTGATCAATAATCGCGCGCAGCACCGTAGGATCGAGGCTGAATGGGGTCTCGTCGCTCCAATCGAGTTTCAGCATATCGTGATCGCCGTTTGTAAACATGGCATCATTACAAAGTTACGCGTGGACTGTTTCGGTTCGGTGACGTACAGATGACAAAATAACATATTCATGAAACAGAAAATTCACGTCCTGTTCCTGACGGTGGACAGAGGTGCAGGCGTTTTCATCAAATTGTCACATTCCTCTGCCAACATGGCGCTCGGCATGAGTCATCATTTTACCTAAAGGAGAGCATTGCAATGTATGCGAAACAGTTCTTAAATAGCGTGGGCGCGCTGGCCGTGCTGGCGCTGGCATGGGGTGCCGCGCCGGTTGCGGCCCAAACCGTTATTAAAGCGGACGGCTCCAGCACCGTGTTCCCCATCAGCGAGGCGGTGGCGGAGGAGTTTCAGGCGCAGAACCGCGACGTCAGGGTGACGGTGGGTGTTTCCGGCACCGGCGGCGGCTTCAGGAAATTCTGCCGCGGCGAAACGGATATCAGCAATGCTTCCCGCCCCATCTCGAAATCGGAAATGGAGGCGTGCAGGAAGGCCGGCTTCGACGGCACTACGGTGGTGACCGGCCCGCGCATCGGCAAGAATGGCGTGGAATACATCGAGCTGCCGATCGCGTTCGACGCGATCACGGTCGTGGTGCATAAGGACAACACCTGGGCCAGTGAGATGACCGTGGCCGAGTTCAAGACCATGTGGGAGCCCGCCGCAGCGGGCAAGATCACCAACTGGAAACAGGTCAACCCGAAGTTCCCCGACATGCCGCTGGCGCTGTTCGGCCCCGGCGCCGACTCCGGCACCTTTGAATATTTCACCGAGGCGATGGTCGGCAAGGCCAAGGCATCCCGCGGCGACTTCACCGCGAGCGAGGACGACAACGTCCTGGTCATGGGCGTCTCCCGCGACAAGGGCGGCCTGGGTTACTTCGGCATGGCGTATTACCTCGAGAACCAGGACAAGCTGAACGCGGTCAAGATCATCGGGAAGGAAGGCCAGCCCGCGGTCGCGCCGTCGCCGGAAACGGTGATCGCCGGCACGTACCAGCCGCTGTCGCGCCCGATATTCATCTACGTGAACGCGCTTTCCCTGCAGAAGCCCGAAGTGCGCAAGTTCGTGGAGTTTTATCTGCAGAATGCGAGCCAGCTGGCTAAAGAAGTCGGATATGTGCCGCTGCCCGCCTCGGCCTACCAGACCGCACTGGAACACGTGAAGAAAGGCAAGCTCGGCACCGTGTTCGGCGGCGTGCCCGAGATTGGTATCACGATCGAAGAGTTGCTCAAGCGCGAGGCCAAGCTGTAGCGCTTGCGGCGGGGCATCGTGCGATGCCCCGCTTTCCTTTTGTTTTTCATTCTGTTACAGCCTTGTTTTTAGGGAGTACTGTCACCTCTGTAACAGAATCGTCATAATTCGCTATTAAACTGGTTGTTTTAACCGCTTACCTACCAGAAATAACCGGGGCCATGAGTTCCAATGCAGCGGATTTTTCACCCCGGTCCTTGGGTCACATCAAGGAACGGTTGATAGAGTTCCTGCTGTTTGTGGCGGCGCTGTCCGTGGTGGCGACCACGATCGCGATCGTGGTGATCCTGGTGTATGAGTCGCTGGGGTTCTTCGAGCATGTCTCGGTCTGGGACTTCCTGACCGACACCCAGTGGACGCCGCTGTTTTACAACCCGCGTTACGGCATCCTGCCGCTCGTGTCCGGAACGCTGGTCACGGCCGCGGTCGGGGTGCTGGTCGCCATACCCCTCGGCACCATCATCGCCATCTATTTGAGCGAGTTCGCTCCGCACCGCGTGCGCGAGATCATCAAGCCGCTGCTCGAGCTCCTCGGTGGGGTACCCTCGGTAGTATACGGCTACTTCGCGCTGCTGCTGGTCACGCCCCTGCTGCAGACCATCTATCCCGGCTTGCCCGGCTTCAACATGCTCTCGGCCGGCATCGTCATCGGCATCAGCGTCATCCCGTACGTGAGCTCGCTCAGCGAGGACGCCATGCGGGCGGTGCCCAGGCAGATCCGCGAGGGGTCCTACGCGATGGGGGCAACCCGGTTGCAGACGGCACTCACGGTTGTGACCCCGGCGGCGGCGTCCGGCATCGTCGCGGCGTACATCCTCAGTATATCCCTGGCGATCGGCCAAACCATGATCGTCGCGATCGCGGCCGGCACCCAGCCGAACCTGACCTGGAACCCGCTCGAGGGCGCGGCCACCATCAGCGCCTATATCGTGCAGGTTTCGGGGGGCGATCTCCCGCACGGAAGCCTCGGCTACCAGAGCATCTTCGCCGCGGGCCTGGTCCTGCTGCTCATGACGCTCTTCCTCAACATCATCGGCCACTACCTGCGCCGCCGTTACCGCGAGGTGTACTGATGGCGACCGAAGCAACGCAGCTTCGCGAGATTCGCGCCCTCATCGCGGCGCACAAGCGCTGGGACCATGTCTTCGGGATCGTGGGCTTGCTCGCGATGCTCGTCGGGGTGGTGACGCTGCTCGCGCTGATTCTCGACATGTTCATCGACGGCTATCAACGATTGACGCCGGAGTTCTTCGTCTCGTTCCCCTCGCGCCATGCTGCGCAGGCCGGCATCCTCTCCGCCTGGGTGGGCAGCGCGCTCGTCATGCTGGTGACGATGTTCGCGGCCGTGCCCCTCGGCATCGCCGCCGGGATCTACCTGGAGGAGTACGCGCCGCGCAACTGGATTACCGAACTCATCGAGATCAACGTCACGAACCTCGCCGCCGTGCCGTCGATCGTGTACGGTCTGCTGGCGCTCGGGCTGTTCGTGTACATGCTCGATCTCGGCTCGAGCATTGTCACCGCCGGGCTCACGCTCGCACTCTTCATTCTGCCCGTGGTAATCATCGCGACGCGGGAGGCCGTCCGCGCGATCCCGGGGGCGATGCGCGAGGCCGCGTACGCGCTTGGCGCCACCAAGTGGCAGACCACTCGCGATCATGTACTACCTTACTCGACGGGCGGCATCATGACCGGCGTCATCATCGGGCTCGCCCAGGCCGTCGGCGAGACGGCGCCACTCATCACCATCGGCGCGCTCACCTTCATCGCCTTTCTGCCTCAGGCCCCGCTGCAGGCCGAGGCCCCCTATATTTCATTTCAATGGCTGTTTGATCCGTTCACCGTGATGCCGATACAGATGTTCAACTGGGTGTCGCGCCCGCAGGCCGCGTTCCTTGAGAACGCCGCCGCCGCCGGCGTGGTGCTCATGATCATGACGCTGGCGATGAACGCGCTCGCCATTTATATCCGCTACCGTTACCGCAAACGCATCAAGTGGTAGGAGTTATACTATGCATCCCGAGATACGCACCGTCGCCAAGGATATTGACCGGCAGTCGCCAATGACACCCGCCGAAACCCCAGCGCAGCCGCTCAGCGTGGCGAGCAGGGCCGAAAAGCCGCAACTCAAGGCGCGCGTTGCCGGCTTGAATTTCTATTACGGCGAAAAGCAGGCGTTGAAGAATATCAACCTGGACATCGCGGAAAAGCGCGTCACCGCGCTCATCGGTCCCTCCGGCTGCGGCAAGACCACCTACCTGCGCTGCTTCAACCGCATGCACGATCTCTACCCGAACAACCGCTACCAGGGGGAGATCGTCATATACCCGGACGACATCAATATCCTCGAGCCGCGGGTCGACCCGATCGAGGTGCGCATGCGCATCTCGATGGTGTTTCAGAAACCCAATCCCTTCCCCAAGTCCATCTATGACAACGTGGCCTACGGTTTGCGCGTGCGCGGCGTGAACAAGCGCAGCGTATTGGACGACAAGGTGGAGGCGGCGCTGAAGGACGCGGCGCTGTGGGACGAGGTGAAGGACCGCCTGTACGATCTCGCCTTTAACCTGTCCGGCGGACAGCAGCAGCGCCTGTGCATCGCGCGCGCGCTGGCCACCGACCCGGAGATACTGCTGTTCGACGAGCCGACCTCGGCGCTCGATCCCATCGCCACCGCGCGCATCGAGGAGCTGATCGCGGAGTTGTGCAATCGCGTCACCATCATCATCGTCACCCACAACATGCAGCAGGCGGCGCGCGTGTCCGACTACACCGCGTTTATGTATCTGGGCGAGCTGATCGAGTTCGGGGACACCACGCTGATCTTCACCAATCCGAGCAAGAAGCAGACGGAAGACTACATTACCGGCAAATACGGGTGAGGTGACGAAGTCACCGAACGACAGGCCATGGATGGCCTGGCTGGTGTGTGCGATGACCACAAAGGTAACGCCAGGGAAGGCGAAGATTAAATCACGATGACCGCCCGGCAACTACATGAGTGAGCAGCGCAAGCAGAGCAGAGCAGATTTGAGGATAACCACATGAAACCGGAAATCTCGACTCACATTTCACGCCAGTACAACGAAGAGCTGGAAGACATCCGCTCGCGCGTGCTGCACATGGGCGGCATGGTGGAGCAGCAGGTGCAACTGGCGCTGGATGCGCTGGTGCGCGGCGACGCCGATCTCGGCACCACGGTGTCCACCAACGACTATCTGGTGAACCAGATGGAAGTGGGCATAGACGAGGAGTGCAACATGATCATCGCGCGCCGTCAGCCCGCGGCCAGCGACCTGCGCCTGGTGACGGCGGTGATCAAGACCATCACCGATCTGGAGCGCATCGGCGACGAGGCGGACAAGATCGGGCGCATGGCGGTGCGCCTGGCGGGCGAGGAGCGGCCCAAGAACAATTATCAGGAGATACAATTTCTCGGCAATCACGTGCAGCGCATGGTGCACGACGCGCTGGACGCCTTTGCGCGCCTGGACACCGACATGGCCCTGTCGGTGGCGCGCGAGGACCGCAAGGTGGACCAGGAGTATGAAGGCGTGATGCGCCAGCTCATTACTTTTATGATGGAGGACCCGCGCACCATCTCACGCGTACTCAACGTGATCTGGGCGGCGCGCGCGCTGGAACGCATCGGCGACCACGCGCGCAACATCTGCGAATACGTGATCTATCTGGTGCAGGGCAAGGACGTGCGCCACATCAGCCTGGAGCAGATTGAGCAAGAGTTGAAAAGCGGCGGCGGCAGGTAGCGCGCCGTAAATCCCCCCTTTTTTAAAAAAGGGGGTGGCCGTGAGCTTGCTGAACAGCCGGGGGATTTAGCATTTGAACGCCACCACGTGATCCGCCTCGATTTTGATGCCGACGCGCTCGCCCAGCGCGTGATTGTGGTGGCTGGGAAACAGCGACAGCAGCCGGCTGCCGGTGGGCAGGCGCAGCGTGTACATGATCTCCGCGCCCTTGAAGGCCTTGGCCAGCACCTCGGCGCGCATAGTCGCGTTGTCGTCGTGCACTACGTCGTCCGGGCGCAGTAACAGCTCTACTTCGCTGCCGGGCGGCCAGTCGTGTCGCTGCTGGGCGCGGATCACGCCGACCTCGGTGGTGATGGTGTCCGGCGCGGTCAAGGTGCCGCGCAGGAACACGCCCTGACCGATAAAGTCGGCCACGAAACGGCTCGCCGGCTTGTGGTACAGGTTGTACGGCGTGTCGGTTTGCACGATGGTCCCATCGTGCATGACGCCGATACGATCCCCCACCGCAAACGCCTCGTGCTGGTCGTGCGTGACCAGCATCGCGGTGCTCCCCTGATTTTTCAAAATGGCGCGCACCTCCTGGCTGAGACGCTCGCGCATGTCCACGTCCAGGTTGGAAAACGGCTCATCCAGCAAGATCAGCGCCGGTTTGGGCGCCAGCGCCCGCGCCAGCGCCACGCGCTGCTGCTGGCCGCCGGATAATTCGTGCGGGTAGCGCTCACCCAGGCCCGTGAGACCGACCACCTCCAGCAGATGCGCGGCGGCGGATAGCTTTGCCTTGGCCGTCAGTCCACGCAGGCCGAAGCAGACGTTGTCGGCGACGTTCAAGTGGGGGAACAAGGCGTAGTCCTGGAACACCATCCCCATCTGGCGCTGCTCCGGCGCCAGCGTGTAGCCGGGGCGCGAGATGACGTGATCGCTGAGCACAATCTCGCCGTGCGTGACCTCCTCGAAACCGGCGACGGCGCGCAAGCAGGTGCTCTTGCCGCAGCCGGAGGGGCCGAGCAGGCACACCAGTTCGCCCGCATTGACGCGCAGGGAAAAATCGCGCACCGCCACCTGTTCCTGATAGCGGCATTCGATGTTTTCCAATTTCAACAGGGCGCTCATCGCATTCTATGATATCAAATTTGCGCGTGACGCCGGCGCGCCCCGCAACGAGTGTCGCATTCAATGCGGATTGCTCTGGATACTGTTTGCGGTTACCATAGCGCCATGGCGATTCGCTACAGAAGGTTGTACGCGGTTTTTTTAGTTGCGCTGCTGCAATGCTTTGCGCCGTTGCTGCACGCCCACTTTGACGCCGAACCGCACGCTGCCTCCGGCGTCCATCAGCATGACGTGGTGGAATTGTATTGCCTTGATGGTTCGCCCTGTCCCGAAGCCGCCGTTGAGGCTCTGGATACGCAGGGCGCCGCCACTACTCGGGTCTCCCTTAAAGAGTTTTCCGACTCCTCCGATCCAGGCATACTCCCTTGCGGGCTTACGTCACAACAGGCGCAGACCCGTCCGTTTGCTGTTCCACCGCCCGGCGTTACCGCCGCGCGTCCGTCGTTCCTCCTTCCCCCTGCTCACGCTCCTCCTCTCGTTTAGCTCTCTGGTAGTTCATTAGCAGTTCGTTGAAAAACGAACTGCCAGGCGCCACAGGGGTGAGCCATGCCGGTGGCATGGCGAACGGGCGCACAGGACGTGCGCCCTGGACTTTTCCGCGGAGCCGGGACGGCGCAGCGGAAAAGTGCCGCATCGAAAATCAAACACACAAGTGTTTGATTTTCAACAAACTGTTAGACAGTTGGCCTCCGGACCGCGCCCGCGCGCGTTTGGAATCCGGCATTATCCAGCCACAGGAGTAAATGATATGCGCAAACTGCGCATGAGTTGTCTGCTATTGAGCGGTATTTTTAACGTTGCGGCGCTGGATGCCGCCGAGGACATCACGCTGTCTGCGCAACAGGGTCAGGCCCTGGGCATAGTGAGCGCGCCTCTGCAGAGGCGGGATGCCGCGCTGGGCACAGGCCTTCCCGCGCAAGTGGTTATTCCCAACAACCAGATGCACATCGTGAGCGCGCCCACGGACGGTTTCGTGCAGGCCATGCTGGTGGCGGTGAACCAGGAGGTAAAACGGCGGCAGGCGCTGGCGCGCCTGCAAAGCCCCGCGCTTATCGAGGCGCAACGCGCGTTCTTGCAGGCGGCGGCGCGCGCACAGTTGCAACGCGACAATCTCAGGCGCGATGAGGAGCTGTTCCAGGAAGGCATTATCGCGCAGAGCCGCTATTCAGCCACCCGGAACGGATACAACGAGGCCGCCGCCGAGTTGGCGGAGCGCGAGCAGCTGCTGGCGCTGTATGGCATGGGCTCGGCGGCGATACGCGAGCTGCGCGCGCGGCGCACGCTCAGCAGCAGTGTCGAGATCGTCTCGCCCGTCAGCGGCGTGGTGCTGGAGCAATTGGCGGTCGCCGGGCAGTCCGCCTCGGCGGCGGCGCCGTTGTACAGAGTGGCGAGCCTCTCGCCCTTGTGGCTGGAGGTCGCCGTACCGCTGTCACGCGTTGCGCAGATAAACGAGGGCGGCAAGATCAGCGTACCCGGCCTTCAGGCCGAGGGCAAGGTGCTGTCGGTGGGGCGCGGTGTAGACAGCGCGAATCAGACCGTGATGGTGCGCGCCGAGGTGACCGAGGGCGCGGAGCGCCTGCGCCCCGGCCAGCAGATTGAGGTGCTGATCGCCGCACCCGACTCTGCTGCAGAACAATGGCTGGTGCCGAACCAGGCCTTGGTGCGCCGGGAAGATCAGGTGTATGTGTTTGTCCAGACCCCGGACGGATACCGGGCGCATGCGGTGACGGTGGTGACCGAGGGCGCGGAGAGCAGCATCATTGAAGCGCCGTTGCGCGGCGATGAGCACATTGCGGTGCGCGGCGTGGTGGCCTTGAAGGGGGCCTGGCAGGGACTCGGAGGAGGCGAGTGATGCTCGCGCGTCTGATAGAGTTCTCCTTAAGCCAGCGTCTGCTGATGCTGTTGCTCATGCTGTTGCTCATCGCGGGCGGCGGTTATGCCTTCAACGGCTTGCCCATAGACGCCTTTCCCGATGTCTCGTCCACTCACGTCAAAGTCATCATCAAGGCGCCGGGCATGACGCCGGAGGAGATCGAGGCGCGCATCACCGCGCCGATCGAGGTGGAGATGCTCGGCATTCCGCATCAGAAAATCCTGCGCTCGGTGACCAAATACGGGTTGACCGACATCACCCTCGATTTTGCGGACGGCACCGACATCTATTGGGCGCGGCAGCAGGTCGCGGAGCGCTACAACAACGTTGCCGGCGACCTGCCCCCCGGCATTTCCGGGGGGCTCGCGCCGATCACCACGCCGTTGGGAGAGATGTTCATGTTCACCATCGAGGGCGGCGATCTGTCGCTCATGGAGCGCCGGAGCCTGTTGGATTGGGTGATCCGTCCGGCGCTGCGCACTTTGCCGGGCGTGGCTGATGTCAACGCGCTGGGCGGGCTGGTGCGCAGCTTTGAGGTGGCGCCGGACAACATGGCGCTACGCGCGCGCGGTATCAGCCTGGATGAGTTGCAGGCGGCGCTGGAAACCAATAACCGCAACGACGGCGCGGGACGCCTCACCGACGGCGAAGAGGTGCTGCTGGTGCGCTCCGAAGGCACGATCAAGACGCTGGACGACTTGCGCGCCGTCGTCGTCGCACGCCGCGATGGCGCACCAGTGCGCGTGGGCGACGTGGCCGAGGTGCGCATCGGCAGTCTCACCCGCTACGGCGTGGTGACCAAGGACGGCAAGGGCGAGGCGGTGCAGGGCCTGGTGCTGGGCCTGGGCGGCGCGAATGCGCAGCAAGTGGTGGAGGGTGTGCGCGCGAAGCTCGCGGAGCTTGCCCCCACGCTCCCTAATGGAGTGAAGACCGAGGTGTTTTATGATCGCGGCAGTCTGGTGGAGCGCGCCGTGGGCACGGTTTCCAAAGCGCTGCTGGAGGCCATCGTGCTGGTGGTGATACTGCTTATCCTGTTTCTGGGCAACCTGCGCGCCGCGCTGGTAGTGGTGCTGACCTTGCCGCTGGCGGCGCTGGTCACTTTTATCATGATGCGGCTGTTCGGCATGTCGGCCAATCTGATGAGCCTGGGCGGGCTGGCGATCGCCATCGGCATGCTGGTGGACGCGGCAGTGGTGGTGGTGGAAAACACCGTCTCGCATCTGGCGCACGACAGGAGCGCCGCGAAGCTGCCGCGCCTGCACGTGATTTACCGCGCGGTGCGCGAGGTGGCGGCGCCGGTCACGGCGGGCATTCTGATTATCATCATCGTGTTTCTGCCGCTGTTGACGTTACAGGATTTAGAAGGGAAATTATTCGTTCCGGTCGCGCTCACTATCGTGTTTGCCCTGTCCGCTTCGCTGCTGCTTTCGCTCACGATTATTCCGGTGCTGGCCTCATTTCTGCTGAAGCAGGAGGCTCATCGCGAACCATGGCTGGCGCGCAAGGCGCACGCCCTGTATGAACCGCTGTTGCGCTGGGCCTTGACGCACGTGAAAACCGTGGTGACAGCCGCCGCCGCCGCACTGTTGCTGACCGCGGTGGTGTACCTGCAAGCCGGCAAGACCTTCATGCCGGAAATGGACGAGGGTGATCTCATCGTCGGCGTCGAGAAACTGCCTTCCATCAGCCTGGAGCAAACCGCCGCGCTGGATCTGAAAATCCATCAGGCGATCATGCGCGAGATACCGGAAGTCACCGGCATCGTGGCGCGCGCCGGGGCCGATGAGCTGGGCCTGGACCCGATGGGGCTGAATCAGACTGATACCTATCTGCAGACCAAACCGCGCGATGAATGGCGCGAGCCAGATAGGGAGTGGCTGAAAGATGAGCTGCGCAAGGTGCTCGATCAACTGCCCGGCATTTCCTACAGCTTCACCCAGCCGATAGACATGCGCGTGCAGGAAATGATTATCGGCGTGCGCGGCGACGTGGCGGTGAAGGTGTTCGGGCCGGAGCTCGCCACCCTCAACCGCCTGGCCGCGGAGATCGAGGCGGCGCTGAACACCGTCCCCGGCAGCCAGGACGTGTACACGGTGCAGAACGAGGGCGTGCAATATCTGACGGTGGAGATAGACCGTCTCGCCACCGGGCGCATGGGCTTGAACGTGGATGAAATCAGCGCGGCGCTGCGCTCGCAACTTGAAGGCAAGACTCTGGGCGTGGTGCTGGAAGGCGCGCGGCGCACGCCGGTGCTGTTGCGCGGCGCCGATGCAGTGCGCGCCTCGCCGGTGATGTTTGCAGGCCTCACACTCACTTTGCCGGACGGCGCAAGCGTGCCGCTCTCGCAGGTGGCGCGCTTGAAGCGCGTGGACGGCCCGGTCAAGATTGATCGCGAGAACGGCGCGCGCATGGCGGTGACGCTGTCCAATGTGCAGGGCCGCGACCTGGTCGGCTTTGTGGAGGAGGCCAGGCGGGCGGTGAGCGAGCGCGTGAAGCTGCCCGACGGTTACCGCCTGAGCTGGGGCGGGCAATTTGAAAACCAGCAGCGCGCCGCCGCGCGCCTCGCCGTTGTGGTGCCGGTCGCGTTGGGGTTGATCTTTCTGTTGCTGTTCGCCACCTTCGGCTCGGTACGCCAGGCGGCGCTGGTGCTGTCCAACATCCCGTTCGCCATGGTGGGCGGCGTGTTCGCCCTGTGGTTGTCGGGGGAATATCTGTCCGTCCCCGCCTCGGTCGGTTTTATCGCGCTGCTCGGCATCGCGGTATTGAACGGCGTGGTGATGGTCAGTTATTTCAACCAATTGCGCGCACGGGGCATGGAGCTCGCCGATGTGGTAGTTGAAGGAGCGAAACGGCGCTTGCGCCCGGTGCTAATGACCGCCAGCATCGCCGCCTTCGGCCTGGCGCCCTTGCTGTTCGCCAGCGGCCCCGGATCGGAAATCCAGAAGCCCCTGGCGATAGTCGTGATCGGCGGCCTCATTAGCGCGACGCTGCTGACGCTCATCTTACTGCCCATACTCTATCGCCGCTTCGGCGTATCCCCCAAGGAGGCCTGAACGTGAATTCCCCCGATTGTTGCTTGACGCTGATTGTCCCCAAGGCGCTGGAGGATGAGCTGCTCGACCTGCTGCTGGAGCACGAAGCGCTTGCCGGCGGTTTCACGATCTCCGAGGTGGCGGGTCACGGGCGCAATATCGCCTATCAGAACAGCGCAGAAAGGGTGCGCGGCTGCGCGCAGCGGGTAAAGACACAAATCATCATGCAGCACGCCGATGCACAGACCTTGCTGCACGACATCAGGCAGGCGCTGCCGCGCGCCCCTATCGTTTATTACCTGACTCCGGTCGTGGAGTCCGGGAGTTTTTTGTGAAGCGCATCATTGCGTTTTTGACCCTTGCCGCCGGCGCCGCCGCAGTCTGCGCCGGGCAAGAAACTTATCCCGATCTGCCGCCGCTCAAGGTGGTGACCGAGGTCATGGCCAACAGCCCGCGCGTCAAGGCGGCGGAGGCGGGTATCGAGCTGGAGCAGGCCAACGCGCGCGGGCTCAACGCCGGGCCGTATGAATTTACCGCCAGGCTCGGCGCCAGGCAGCGCAACACGGACAACGAGGGCGATTTTAATGAATGGGAGGCGGGGCTGGAGCGCAGCGTGCGCCTGCCCGGCAAGGCCGGGATAGACCGGCGGCTCGGCGCGCAAGGCGTGCGTCAGGCGCGGTTCGCCCTGGGCGACGCGCTGCATGAATCCGGACGCGATTTACTGCGCTACTGGTTTAGCTGGCTGCGGGAACAGGCGCAAGTCACGCAGTGGCAAGAGCAGGCGGCCCTGCTCAAGCAGCAATTGGCCATCGTGAACAAGCGCATCGCGGCCGGCGACGCCCCGGCGCTGGAGCGTGCGCTCGGCGAGGCGGCGCTGGCGCAGGCCGACTACGCCCTCAAGCAGGCCCAATTGCGCGCGCGAACCGCAGCCACCGATCTCAACCAGCGCTATCTGGGTCTCACACTGCCGGACAGTCCGGTTCTGGTCGAGCCGGAGCCGTTGCAGGAGGAGCTGGATTATTGGCGCGCGCGCATTCTGGAGCACAATCATGAATTGGCGCTGATGCGCGGCGAAGTGGAGCGCGCGCAACTGCGTCTCAACCGCTCCAGCGCCGATAGAATTCCCGATCCCATCGTAGGGCTCAACACCACATCGGAAAGAGGCGGCGCGGAGCAGGTCACCGGATTATTCTTGTCTATCCCGCTGCCGGGCGAGGCGCGCGCCGCCGCTGAGTCCGCCGCGCTGGCGCAATCCTCAATCGCCGCGCAAAACGAAGCTGAAACATTGCGCCGCCTTAATGCCGAGATCGTCAATACCTACGCAGCCGCCAGCAGCGCCTACGATACCTGGCAAAGCGCGCAAGCGGCGGCGGACGCCATGCAGCGCAACGCCGAACTCATGGCGCGCGCCTACAGCTTGGGCGAAGCGAGCTTGAGCGACACGCTCAACGCACGCCGCCTGGCCCTGGAAACCGCCCTCGCCGCCGCGCTGGCGCAGCTCAATGCGCGCGAAACGCGTTACCGCCTGCTGCTCGACGCGCATTTATTGTGGCCGCTCTATAAGGATGAGTCTGAAACAGACGCCGAACCTGTGCATTATTAGCAAGTAAGCCCCGGTGAAACGGCGTGACTCCAGGACGCATTACCCCCGGATGCATTTCATCCCCCTCGGCTGCATGCCGCCACTGGCCGCAGCGCGAGCGCCAGCAGCGGCAGCAGGCCCAGCACCGCCACCATGGTGGTGCCGGTGGGAATATCCGCCGCATAGGAGAGCCACAGGCCCGCGACGCTGCCGAGGAGACCCAGCAGACAGCCCAGTATCAACTGCCGTGCCGGCGCAGCGGCGAGCAGCGTGGCGCTGAAGGCGGGCATGATAAGCAGGGCGAACACCAGCAACACGCCGGCGATCTGCACCGCGAGCGTGATGACCACGGCAAATGACATGAAGAACAGCAGCTCGCGCCCGAAGGTGGCCTGCTTGCCGAACGCCAGCAGCGCACTGCGCTTGCGCAACAGGATCTGCGCCGCCGCCAACAAGGAATAGACGGCGGCGATCACGCCGACGTCCTGCCAGCGCACCCACAGGATGTTGCCGTTGAGCAGGGTTTTCAGCTCTTCCATACCCACCACGGAGCGGCTCAAGATCAATATCGCCAGGGCGCTGGCCGTTACGTACACGCAGCCGATGGCCACCTCGCGTGTGGTGACATCCGCTATCCTGCCCAGCCAGGCGCAGCCGAAGGAGGCGAGCAGCGCGGCGCCGAAGGCGTACGACAGGGCCGCGCCGCCGTGGGGGTCATGGCCGAGCAGAAACGCCAGGCTCGCGCCCAGCGCCGCCACTTGCGCCAGGGCGAGGTCCACAAAGATGACGCCGCGCGCCAGCACGTGCAGCCCCAGATAGGTGTGGGTGAGAATCAACAGCACGCTTAAGGCGCAGGCCGGCAGCAGAATCATCCAGCCTTCCACTTCAAAGTGCCCCGGCCTTTTGCAACGCGGCGACGATGGCGTCGAACAGATCGAAATAGGTCACGATCTCCGGCGCGCTCCCCACCGACTGCGGCAACACGGCGATCTTGACGCCGGTTTGTTCAGCGAGATAATTCGCCGAGCGCCGTTCGTAGTAAGGTTCCATAATCAACAATCCTACCTGATCCGACTTGATGCGCGCCGCCAGCTTTTGCAGGTGGGCGGGACCGGGCGCGATGCCGGGCACCGGCTCCACATGAGCGACGATGCGCAAGCCGAAGGCGTCGGCGAGATACGGAAAGGAGTCGTGGTAGGCGATCACCGATTTGCCCTTGAGCGGCGCGAGCGCCGCTTGCCACGCAGTGATTTTGGTCTGCAACCGTTGCTCAAAGTTTGCCAGCCTGGCTTGGTAGTCCGCCGCATGCGCGTTATCCAGCGCGGCGAGGCGCGCGGCGATGGCTCGCGCCATACGCAGCCCGTTGGCCGGATTCAGCCAGTAGTGAGGATTGCCTTGGGCATGCACGTCGCCCATGGCGCGCGTCACCGGCGCGCTGGGCGCGCCCAACAGCGGCACCGTGGTGGAAAGATCAAGATAGCCGCCGCTGCCGGGCAACACCCGTGCATTGCGCGCCGCCTGCAACAGCGGCGGCAGCCAGCCGATTTCCAGATCGGCCCCGACCAGCAGCAACAGATCGGCCTGATG
This sequence comes from Pseudomonadota bacterium, assembly GCA_041695325.1. GTDB lineage: Bacteria > Pseudomonadota > Gammaproteobacteria > SURF-13 > SURF-13 > SURF-13. The sequence continues at coordinate 6,165 of JBGFRC010000012.1, read as the reverse complement.
CACCTGGCGGATCATGCCGGGCTTGGCCTCGGCGTAGTGCGGGTCGCGCGTGCCCGGGGTGAGGCTGATCGCCTCCACCCGGTTCCCGCCCAGTTCTTGAGCGATGGCTGCGAGGTCTTGCGTAGTGGCCACCACCTTGAGCGCGGCCTGGGAGAAGAGCGGCAGCGCTATCAGGCCGATGGCCAAAACAAGTCTGTGTATGAGTTGCATGGCGCGCTCCTAAAAAGTATGCGCGGCGTGCGCGCCGAGGCTGAACTCCATCTGCAACCACAACGCGTGCGCGTCCTTCTCCGGCAGATGCTCCGCCCAATCGCGGTTGTACTGCAAGCGCAGCTTGCTGTACTCGGTGGGATACCAGGTCAGGTTGGGCGACAGGCGCGTGCGGTTGGCGCGCCGCGCGTCGGCGCTGATGTCATACGATCCCGCCCCGCCGCTTGCTTCGGCGTATTCCAGGCGCAGGCCCGCCACCCAGCCGGGCGTGAAGCCCCACAGCGCCTGGGTGAATCCGCCCCAGTCCTTGAGCGTGGCGTCGTCCGTCTCATAGCGGCGGTTCAGCAGTTCTGTGTGCCAGGCCGCGAACGGGAAGCCGCGCTGGGTTTGCGCGGGCTGCCATTTCAGATACAGATCGGCGCCATAGATCGTTGTATCGGTATTAAACCCGCTGGCGTTCGGTCCCCGCAATCCGGAGAAGCCCAGGTTCATGGACACGGTATCCGACAGGTCCAGACCGTTCAGCCAGCGCGCCGAGTACAGAAGGTCATCAAAATTGCGCGCCTTGCGCTCCAGCAGGGTATAGCCGGCGACTTTCTTGTCCTTCTCGTACAGGAAGCTGGTCACCGTCTCGCCGCTGGCATTCTGCGCGCCGAAATAGAGCTCCGAATACCACGGCGCGGGTGTGAGCCAGGACACGCGCGCGCCCTGACTGCGCAGGCCGTCGCCGCCGAGCAGGCGCGACAGGATCACAGGTTGATCCACGAAGGCCCAACTGTGCGGATGTTGTGGATTGTGGCGGCCAAACTCGGTGTAGTATTGCCCGCCCTTGACCTGCAATCCCGCGGGCAGGCCGCGCGTGGTGAAAAAGGCCTCCTCCATCTCGACCTTGGTCTCGCCGTCGGCGTCAATCTGGAAGATGAGGCTGGCCTGCGCGTCGAAGTAAGGGTCCACCGTGCCGCTCAGGGTAAGCTCCACGTTCTGCACCGTGAAGCCGTTGCGGTTGGGGTCGTGCGCGCCGGCCTGCAAGCCCTCCAGAGTCTCATTGTCCACGCTCGATCCGCCGGCGGCAAATAAGCCGCTCAATCCTATTTGGATGGGGCTGTGGCCGCCCGGCGGCGCGGCGGTAGAAACTGGCGCGGGCTGGCGGGGATGTTGCTGGGCGGCATCCTGCATGGCGCTGATGCTCTGTTTTAAAGCCTTTATTTCCTGCTCAAGTTGCTGCAGGCGTTGCTGCATTGCTTCGGCGTCGTTGGCGAGCAGAACGCCTGAATAGCCAAGCAGGCAGGCGGCCGAGGCAGCCCGCGAGTAACGGGTGAATCTGGTCAACATGGATGACTCCTGTCTCTATCCGGTCAAAAACCAAAGCCACAGCACACCCGATACGGTGCGCTACGGCAGCGAACTACCGATGAAAAAAGATCAGGGCTGTGAGGGAGGGGCGCGGATGGGCGAGAGGCGCAGCGAGGTTTGAGTGCAAGATGCGGCGCCGGTCAAGGTTACGACAAAGACAAGAATAAACAGCAGGGTAGCCGAAGAGGACGCGCATAACAGCGCGCCCGGCGCGTGACTGAGCTGGCATTCGCTGTGTCCAGCGGGGCCGCCGCCGCCCTCCACCAGGTCGTGCTGGCTGACGTGCGCCGCCGCGAACAGCAGCGCAAAGACTGGCAGCAGGTTCAGCAGCCTGCCGAAGCGGATTCGATTGCCGAATAGTCGCGCGCGCATCAAGGGCTCGATCCCAAAGGTTTTTGCTGCAATAGCATGAGTGGTGCTTCTGCGGTATGATAACCAGCGTCCGCTTTAAATGCAATAGAGTTGCATAACGCGGTGATCCGTGCTGAAATACATAACAAGGGAACCCGAATTGCAAACATGACCACCCTGTTTTCCAACACCGCTGAAGACATGATTCGCCATACGGGCGCACGGGTGACAACGGCGCGCGTTCAGGTGCTGGCGGCTTTGTTGGAGGCCGGGCGCGCGTTGACTCACCATGAAATAGAAAGCCGCCTTGGCCTGCCTGTGCATCGCACGCAGACAGGGCGCACTTGCCTGCGCGCAGCGCGCAAGCAGGCGCAGACAGGCCGGGCCCACGCTATTGACCGGGTTACCGTATACCGCGTGCTGGCATGGCTGACCCGCCAACGCCTTGCCCACAAGATTCCGGGCGATGATCGGGTGTGGCGGTACAACGTGGCGGATGAGGAACACGCCGGGCAGCACGCGCATTTCAAGTGTAACTGTTGTTGCAGGGTATTTTGTCTGAAAGATACCGGCAAATCCTGTTCAATCAAACTACCGAAAGGCTATCGCGCACAGAAACTTGAATTGACCGTAAAAGGCTTGTGCGCTCAATGTTTACCCGGAAACAAGCTGCACAAGCTTTCCGCCAACAGGAAGCCGCCGTGCAGGCTGGCGAACCATCCCCTAACAGGGTGTTGATAAAGTCCATCCTGGACTTTATCAACCACGCAAAGCAAAAATGCGATTTTTGCTTTGCTTCATTTTTCAAACACTTCCGTGTTTGAAAAATGGCGGTGGAACCCTTCGCTACGCTCTTCCCTGCACCGCACCGCAGGGTGTTGATAAACAGGGTTTATCAACACCCTGCTAACGCTGGGTGGATGAACCCGGGTTTTTTGTTGTCTATAAATGCAACTATGTTGCATGTATAAAGGGTGCTGAAGCAATCCTGAATTCCGATCGGGGAAAATCAGCTTAGGAAGGAAATAAAAATGTTTACAACATACGTTCCACACCGGGACAGAATGGGTATTTCCGCCTCCAGCCTGTGCGTGGCGCATTGCCTGATGCTGCCGCTCAGCGTGATATTTCTGCCCGGGCTTGGCCTTGGATTTCTGGCGCAGGAAATCACTCACCAAATCCTGGCCTTGCTGCTGATGAGGACTGGAGTATGCGCCTTCATACCGGGGTACCGGCGGCACGGCAGGCTTTGGGTGCTCGCTGTTGCGCTGCTGAGCTGGGCTATTCTGGCGTTCGCCGCTTTCGCCGCAGGCGAGATGGTGGGTGAGCTTTGGGAAACGTTATTCACCCTTTCCGCCAGCGCCATGCTTATTGGCGCGCATCTTAAGAACCTCAGCTTCTGCCGCCTTTACGAATTATGCGAAGCACAGAAGGTTTGCGCACGGTCATGAGGGTTGATTGCGGTCATCCGCCGTAGAAGGCCGCCGGCTCATGAACGATCAAGCGCCTGTATTCAATTGCAACCAATATTCCAGCAGCGCCAGATGCCACAGCTTGCTGCCGTTGAGCGGCGTCATGTATTTTTCAGGAGCGGCGAGCAGTTTCTCCACATAGGCGCGCTGAAACAGGCCGCGCCGGTGGCAAGTTTCGGAATTCAACACCTCGCGCATGAAGTCCAGAAATTCACCGCGCACGTATTTCAGCGCGGGCAGGGGGAAGTAGCCCTTGGGCCGGTCAATGACGGCGCCGGGCAATAATCCGCGCGCGATGGTTTTCAGCGGGTGCTTGCCGCCGGATTTCAGTTTCAGCTCCGGCGGCATGCTCAGGGCCAGCTCCGCCAGCTCGTGATCGAGAAACGGCACCCGCGCCTCCAGCCCCCAGGCCATGGTCATATTGTCCACGCGCTTGACGGGGTCGTCCACGATCAGGGTGGTGACATCCATGCGCAGTACGCGATCCATGAACGTCTCCGCACCCGGCGCGGCGAGTAATTCGCCGATCAGTTCCGAGGTATGATCCGCGCCGTGATACTCAGGGGCAACGGTCTCCAGAAACTCCTGATGCGTGCGGTCAAAATAGTGTTTGCGGAAGCGTTCCAACTCGCTGCCGGTTTCCTGCTGCATCAGCGGATACCAGAAATAGCCGCCGAATACTTCATCCGCGCCCTGGCCGCTTTGCACCACCTTGACCTCTTTCGATACGCGCTCGGCCAGCAAATAAAAGGCGACGGCGTCCTGCGCCGCCATGGGCTCGGACATGTTGCGCACGCATTCCGGCAGGCGTGTGAGCACTTCGCCGTTGGGAATCAAAAACCGGCGATGTTGCGTCGCATAACGCGCGGCGACCTGATCGGAGTATTCAAACTCGCTGCCCTTTTCCCCGCCCACGTCTTCAAAGCCGATGGAAAAGGTGCGCAGATTTTTTTGCCCCGCCTCGGCGAGCAGCGCGACGATCAGACTGGAATCGAGCCCGCCGGAGAGCAGCACGCCCACCGGCACGTCGGCGATCAGGCGCCGTTTTTCCACCGCCGCGCTTAAGCGTTGATGCACGGCGGCTATCCACTCCTGTTCGGTTTTCGGCTGCGCCGGACGTTGCGCTTTTAATTCCCAATAGCGGTGTATGCTGGCGGCGCCTTGCACGGTGATGGTCATGGTGGTCGCGGGCGCAAGCTTGCGCACGCCTTGCAGAATCGTGCGCGGCGCGGGGATGACGGCGTGCAGCGTGAGCTGATGATGCAGCGCGACCGGGTCTATGCGGGTATCCACCCCGCCCGCCGCGAGCAGCGCCTGGGTGGTGGAGGCAAAACGAAAATAATTTTGCGTGCGGCTGTAATACAGCGGCTTGATGCCCAAGCGGTCGCGCGCAAGGAACAGGGTTTGTTTGTTCATGTTCCAGACGGCGAAGGAGAACATGCCGTGCAGCCGCTCCGCGCAGCGCTCGCCCCAGGCGGCGTAGGCCTTGATGATGACTTCGGTGTCGCCGTCGGAAAAGAATCGGTAACCCTGCGCCGATAATTCCGCACGCAGAGTTTTGTAATTGTAGATGGTGCCGTTGAAGACGATGGCGAGTTGCAGCGCATCATCCACCATGGGCTGGTGCGAGCGCTGTGACAAATCTATGACGGCGAGCCGCCGGTGGCCGAAAGCGAGCGGGCCGTCGCTGTAAAGGCCGCTGTCGTCCGGCCCGCGCCGTGCCAGCGCCTCGGTCATGCGCCGCACCGCCGCCGAATCGGGAGCGGCGCTGTCCAGCCGCAGTTCGCCGCTAATTCCGCACACGCTGTGGGGATTCCTTGTATTGCATTGTCACGCGGGCTGTTTTACTCTTTGAGCCGCTAGCAGGCTGTTGAGAAACAGCCTGCGTGCGGTGCAGGGACGCGCCGCCATTTTTCAAGCACGCTTTATGTGCTTGAAAAATGAAGCAAAGCGAAAATGACACTTTTCGCCTTGCGAGTTGAAAAAGCCCATGGAAGGGCTTTTTCAACAACCTGCTAGTCGTGATTGCTGACCATGGAGGAAGAAACAATGAAAAACCCGCTGGATTCAATTACCGGAACCATTATATCAGGCCTGGTGCTGACGGTGATTCTGGCGTTCCTCGCCAATGTCCTTGTGTAACGTTCACCGTAGCGTCCACCAACAAGAGGAATAAAATCATGGAAAATGAATGGGTACCGTTCATCGCGCGCTGGATACATTTTCTCGCGGGCATCACCTGGATCGGCCTGCTGTATTATTTCAATCTGGTGCAGGCCCCCGCGATGGCGGCGGCCAACGCCGATGAGGGCGGGCCGGGCGGCGCGGGCATCACCAAATACGTGCTGCCGCGCGCGCTGCTGTGGTTCCGCTGGGCGGCGCTGGTCACCTGGCTCGCCGGTGCGGCGTTGCTGGGCGAGCGCTTTGTGCCCGCCTTCGGCTTGCAGGGCGATGACGCCGTGATCGGCATCGGCGCCTGGCTCGGCACCATCATGTTATTGAACGTATGGGGCCTGATCTGGCCCAATCAGAAAAAGGTGCTGGGACTGAAGCCGGCCACCGATCAGGAAAAGGCCAAGGCGCGGCGCGTGGCGTTTCTGACTTCGCGCGTCAACACCGTGCTGTCCATTCCCATGCTGTATTTTATGGCGGCGTCCGCGCACGGCGTTTAATTGTCTGATCAACAATGCCCGTGTATTTATCCGCAAACGGATAAGCGGTAAAATTAAGAAATTTAAAGTGGCGGTCCCCTGAACGGGGGCTGCCTTTTTATTTTTAG
>JBGFRC010000005.1:0-22878 GCA_041695325.1 Pseudomonadota bacterium | reverse complement strand
CCTCCCGCGACACTAGCACATCCCTGTGCGTCGCAGGATGGACTTATTCAGAGCTTCACTAAGGAGCCCGCGCCAAAAGCGCGGGGAATAAATTTTATGTTGACACGGAGTTCCCGCTTGTATCTAATAAACTAAACCATCTATGCTATGTAACCACCTAAATTTATAAGGGAAACGAAAGGTGCGGCTCCCTCCCCTGTCCGTGTTGTCGCGCAAGCCACCGCTGCTGGGCTTAGACATCAGCGCCACCAGCGTAAAGCTGCTGGAACTGTCCCGCAGTGGCGAGCGCTATCGCGTGGAGAGCTACGCGGTGGAACCGTTGCCGGCCGGCACGGTGACGGAAAAGGCCCTGAGCGACGTGGAGGCGGCGGGCGAAGCGGTGAGGCGCGCGGTCAAGCAATCCAAAACCGGCGCCCGGCACGCCGCGGTGGCGGTGGCGGGCTCGGCGGTCATCACCAAGATCATCACCCTCCCGGCCAATCTGTCGGACGATGAGATGGCCGCGCAAATCGAAGTGGAGGCGGACCAGTACATCCCCTATCCCCTGGAAGAAGTCAACCTGGATTTTGAAGTGCTCGGCCCCGCGGAGGAGGGCGCGGTGAACGTGCTGCTCGCCGCCTCGCGCAAGGAAAACGTGGATACGCGCGTGGCGGCGCTGGAGCTGGCGGGCTTGAAGCCCAAAGTGGTGGACGTGGAGGCCTATGCCGCGGAAAACGTCCTGGCGCTGATGGCCGCGCAAAACCCCGCGCGCGGCCTGGCGGGCACGGTCGCGGTGTTCGACATCGGCGCCACCATGACCACCCTGAACGTGATGGACAATTTAAAACTGGTGTACACGCGTGAACAGAATTTCGGCGGCAAGCAGCTTACCGAGGAGATCCAGAACCGCTACGGCATGAGCTACGAAGAGGCGGGCAAGGCGAAGAAGTTCGGCGGACTGCCGCCCGACTACGAAACCGAGGTGCTGCAACCGTTCAAGGAAGCGCTGGCGCAGCAGGTCAACCGCTCGTTGCAGTTCTTTTATTCTTCCAGTCAGTATCACAGCGTGGACGTCATTCTGCTCGCGGGCGGCAACGCCATGATCCCCGGCATCGCGAACCTGGTGGAGTCCGCCGTAGGCGTGCACACCGAAGTGTTCAACCCGTTCATAGGCATGTCGGTGGCGCCGCGGGTAAACGCCCAGGCGCTCACCGGCGACGCGCCCTCGCTCGTGATCGCGTGCGGCCTGGCGCTGCGGAGCTTTGACTAGCCATGGCGCGCATTAACCTGTTGCCCTGGCGCGAGGAGCGGCGCAAAGAGCGGCAACGCGAGTTCGGCGTAATTGCCGGCTTCGCCGCGTTCGTGTCCGTGGTGATCGTGGTATACGCCCATAGCTACATCGCCGGCATGATCGAAACCCAGGACGCGCGCAATCATTTCCTCACCCAGGAAATCGCGCAACTGGATAAAAAAATAGCCGAGATCAGAAACCTGGAGAAGCAGCGCGCGGAACTGCTGGCGCGCATGACGGTAATTCAGGAGTTGCAGCGCAGCCGTCCGGAAATCGTGCATGTGGTGGATGAGCTGGTGAAGACCCTGCCGGACGGCGCGTATTACACCCACATCAAACAGGAGGGGGGCAAACTCACGCTGACCGGCGTCGCTGACTCCAACGGCCGGGTGGCGACGTTCATGCGCAATCTGGAGGCCTCTGCCTGGCTGGAGCAGCCCTCGCTGGATCAGATACAAGCCTATGACAACGACGGGCAGCGCGCCGTCGCCTATATCCTGCGCGTCAGCCAGAAACAGCCGCAAGAAAATGCGCCACCCCCGCCGCGGACCAGCCATGAATCTCAACGAACTGGATTTTAACAACATCGGCAACTGGCCCCAACCCGCCAAAGCGGTTGCAATAGGCGTGCTGTGCATTGCAGTGCTGGGCGCGGGCTATTGGTTCGATACCAGAAATCAATGGGAAAGGCTTACGCAAATCCGGCAGCAGGAGCAGGAGCTGAAACAAACTTTCGAGACCAGACAGAAGAAGGCGGTTAATCTGACCGCCTACACCCAGCAGATGGAGGAGATGAAGCAGTCCTTCGGCACCATGCTGCGCCAGCTTCCCAGCCAAACCGAGGTGGAGGGCCTGCTGGTGGACATCTCGCAAACCGGGCTTGCCAGCGGCCTGGAGTTCGAGCTGTTCAAGCCCGAAGCGGAGGCGCCCAAGGATTTCTATGCCGAACTGCCAATCAAGATCAAGGTCAGCGGGAACTACCACCAGTTCGGTAATTTCATCAGCGGCATCGCCGCGCTGCCGCGCATCGTCACCCTGCATGATATTTCCATCAGCCAGGCGCAGCAAACCGCCAACAAGGGCGCGGCGACCGCAGGCCCGCTGGTCATGGAGATCACCGCCAAGACTTACCGTTACCTCGAGGAACCGAAGGAGCCGGACAAGGCCGGCAAACCCGCGGGCGGCAAGACATGAGATACGCGCGCGGCCAATTTATCATTGCGTTCGGCGTCCTGCTTGCCGGCTGCGGCGGCGGCGACCTGGATGAAGTGCGCCGTTACGCGGATGAGGTCAAAGTCCGGCCTGCGGCGCCGATCGAGCCCTTGCCCACGGTCAAAACCTATAACAGCTATGCTTACGAAGCGGCGGCCTTGCGCGATCCGTTCACGCCCTCACAGCTCAGCGCGGCCGCGCCGGGCGGCGCAGGCGGCGCGCTCCGGCCCGACCTCAACCGCGCCAAGGAGATGCTGGAGGACTATCCGCTGGACAGCCTGCGCATGGTGGGCACGCTCTCGCGCGACGGCCGGACGTGGTCGCTGATCCAGGACAAAGAAGGCGCGGTGCACCGCGTGCAAGTGGGCAATTACATGGGCCAGAATTACGGCAAGATTACAGCCATCACTGAACAAGGCACCGACTTGATCGAAATCGTAGACGATGGACAGGGACGCTGGATCGAACGTCCGGCATCCCTGGCGCTCAGCGAACCAACTGAAGGGGGGGCGAAGAAATGACCCTGATACTATCCAATACACTTTTTCTTACACGGCGCGCATACCAGGCAACGGCGCTCGCGCTCGGCTTGATGCTCTGGGGCGCCTGGGCCGAGGCTGAGGCGCCAGCGAGCGGCCCTACGCTGCAGGAGATCGGCAGCTCGTCCCTGCCCGGCGGCAAGGTGCAGATCAAGCTCAGGCACTCCGCGCCGCCGCCCGCTCCGCTCAGCTTTACCATAGACAACCCCGCGCGCATCGTGCTGGATTTCGCCGATACCGCGCACAGCCTCCCGAGAAGCTCGCAAACCGTCGGGCTGGGCGCGGTGCGCAGCGTCAGCGTAGCGAGCGCCCAGGGACGCACGCGCGTAGTGGTGAACCTCGACAAACCGGTTCCTTATGAAACGCGCAGCGAGGGCAACGACATCTATCTCACCCTGGACGCAAGCGGCGGCGAGGCGCTGGCGAGCAGAGGCGCCACGCCCGCCACTGTCTCCGGCGCGAAGCACAGCGTGAGCAACATTGATTTCCGCCGCGGCGAGAAAGGCGAGGCGCGCATCATCGTGTCGCTGTCCGACCCCAAGATCAACGTGGACGTGCATCGGGAAAGCGGCAAAATCATCGCCGACTTTTTGAACACCGGCGTACCAGAGAACCTGGAGCGCAGACTGGACGTAGTGGATTTCGCCACGCCGGTGAAAATCGTGGAAACCTCGCGCCAGGGCGCCAATACGCGCCTGGCGATCACCGCGCAGGGCGAATATGAACATCTCGCCTATCAGGCGGACAATGTATTCACCATCGAGGTGAAGCCGCTCACCCAGACCGAGCAGGAAATAGCGGAAAAAAAGAGAGTGGGTTATACCGGCGAGAAACTCTCGCTCAACTTTCAGGACATACCGGTGCGCTCGGTATTGCAGCTCATCGCCGACTTCACCGGCCAGAATCTGGTCACCAGCGACAAGGTCACCGGCAATCTCACCCTGCGCCTGCAAGACGTGCCCTGGGATCAGGCGCTGGATATCATTTTAAAGAGCAAAGGGCTCGCCCTGCGTCAGGTGGGTAACGTCATGGAAGTCGCGCCCATCGAGGAGGTCGCGGCGCGTGAGAAGCTGGAGCTGGAGGCCAAAAAACAGGTGGTCGAGCTCGCCCCGCTGCGCTCCGAGTTCATCCATGTCAACTACGCCAAGGCCTCGGATCTGGCCGCGCTGCTCAAGGCCAAGGAAAACTCCTTGCTCTCGCCGCGCGGCAATGTGACAGTGGATGACCGCACCAATACCTTGCTGGTACAGGATGTGGAGGAAAGGTTGGCGGACGTGCGCCGTTTGGTCAGCACCCTGGATGTGCCTCAACGCCAGGTGCTGATTGAGTCGCGCATCGTCATCGCCGATAACCTGTTCAGCAAGGACCTCGGCATCCGCTTCGGTGCGAGCCGGGACACCAGCGGCGACGCCACCAGCGGCAGGCGGATCATCACTTCCGGCACCCTGGAAGGCACCACGGAGTTGAACCGAAACGCCCCCCTTGGCAACCCTGGCGATAGCAATCCCGTCCTGCTGCAAAGCGAACGTCTCAATGTCAATTTGCCGGTAAGGGGGCCCTCCATCGCGCTGGCGTTGGCCAAGCTGCCCTTGGGCACCCTGCTGGAGCTTGAGCTGTCCGCACTACAAGCCGAAAATCGCGGTGAGGTGATCTCCAATCCGCGCGTGGTCACCGTCAATCAAAAGGAGGCCACCATCGAAGACGGCGTGGAAATTCCTTATCTGGAGGCGACCTCCAGCGGCGCCACCTCGGTCAGCTTCCGCAAGGCGGTACTGGGTCTGAAGGTAAAGCCGCAAATCACGCCGGACAATCACATCATCATGGATCTCACGGTCAAGCGCGACACGCAAGGCGACTCCGTGAACCTGGCCGGCAACCTGTATCCCAGCATCAACACGCGTGAGGTGGCCACACAGGTGGCGGTGGATAACGGCGAGACGGTGGTGTTGGGCGGCACCTATACCGCCACGGCGCGTACGATTTCGGACCGGGTGCCGTTCTTCGGCGACCTGCCCTACGTGGGCTTTTTATTCAAACGCACCCAGAGGCAGGATGACAAGGCTGAATTGCTGATCTTTGTCACGCCCAAGATACTGCAAGACGTCCTGGGGCTTGCCCCGGATCATGGTCCCGGGCTGGCGCAGTGAACGCCGCCACTTGATTTTCCCACCGGACGGTAAAAGATGCCCGGCGACGCACCGGGACGTGCTAGCAGGATGTTGAAAAAGTCCATCCCTGGCCTTTTCCAACACGCAAAGCAAAAAACGCGGTTTTTGCTTTGCTCCATTTTTCAAGCACTTAAAACCGTGCTTGAAAAATGGCGGCACGTCCCTGTACCGCACGCAGGCTGTTTTTCAACAGCCTGCTAGTGTCGCGGGAGGCAGGATGCCGGGAGCGACCATGACCTTGCCGGGCAATCTTTTTCTGGTGGGCCTGATGGGGGCGGGTAAAACCACCATCGGTAAGGCGCTCGCCAGACGCCTGCATCTGCCGTTCCGCGACAGCGACCACGAGATCGAGCTACGCACCGGCGCGGCGATCACTCTCATCTTTGAGCTGGAAGGCGAGGCTGGTTTCCGCGCGCGCGAGGCGATGATGCTCGCCGAGCTGGTCAAGCGCGGCCCGCTGGTGCTCGCCACCGGCGGCGGCGCGGTACTGGACCCGGCCAACCGCGCCTTGCTCAAGCAACATGGGCGGGTCATATACCTGCACGCACCCGTCGAGCATCTTCTCAAGCGCACCGCCAGCAGCCGCCACCGCCCCCTGCTGCACACGCCCGATCCGCGAGCGCGGCTGGAAGAATTGCTGCGCGTGCGCGATCCGCTGTACCGGGAAACCGCCGACATCGTGGTCGAGACCGGCGGGCGCGGCGCGAACAGCGTGGTGGAGGAAATCATCACCCGCCTGGGGATAGTAGCGAGTAGCGAGTAGCGAGGATGTAATAATATTTTTCTCCCTCGCCACTAGCCGCTAGTCCCTCGCTACTGTTTTTTTTTGAGATAATGACGCCATGCAAACCCTGAAGCTCGAGCTCGGCGCGCGCAGCTATCCGATCTACATCGGCGGCGGCCTGTTGGGGCGCGCCAATCTGCTTGCTCCCCACGTCGGCGGCAAGCAGGTGATGGTGGTGAGCAACGTCACGGTGGCGCCGTTGTATCTGGATAAAGTCCTCTCCGCACTCAAGGCGTTTGAATGCCACACACTGGCGCTGCCCGACGGCGAGCGGTACAAAACGCTGGACACGCTCAATCTGATCTTCGATGCGCTGCTGCAGAAGCGCTGCGACCGTCACGTCACGCTCATTGCGCTGGGCGGCGGGGTAATCGGCGACCTCACCGGCTTCGCCGCGGCCACGTATCAGCGCGGCGTACCGTATATCCAGATACCCACCACGCTGCTGGCGCAGGTGGACTCCTCGGTGGGCGGCAAGACCGGCGTCAACCATCCCCTTGGCAAAAACATGATTGGCGCGTTTTATCAGCCGCAATGCGTGATCGCGGATACCGAGACCTTGAACACCCTGCCGGAGCGCGAGCTGGGCGCCGGCCTCGCCGAGGTCATTAAATACGGCCTGATTCGCGACCGGGCGTTTTTTGACTGGCTGGACGCGAACCTGGACAAGCTGCTCGCGCGCAACGCCCCAACCCTGGCCTACGCCATCGAACGCTCCTGCCGCAACAAGGCCGAGATCGTGGCGCAGGACGAGCGCGAGTCCGGCGTGCGCGCGCTGCTCAATTTCGGCCACACCTTCGGCCACGCGATCGAGACCGGCCTCGGCTACGGCGTCTGGCTGCACGGCGAGGCGGTGGCCGCGGGCATGTGCCTGGCGGCGGATTTGTCGCGCCGTCTGGGCTGGATCAGCGACGCCGATTTGCAACGCATCGTGCGCCTGATCGCGCGCGCGCGCCTGCCCGTGGCCGCGCCCCCCACGCTCAGCGCGGAGCGTTTCATGGAATTGATGGCGGTGGACAAAAAGGTCAAGGCGGGCAAGCTCAGGCTGGTGCTGCTGAAAGCCATTGGCGTAGCGGTGCTAACCAGCGACTTTGCCGCCGACAAGCTCATCGAAACCCTCACCAGTCCGGCAGCAACGTTCTCAGCCACGCATGACTCTGGCCCCTTACGCGGCTGATCCGCTCAAGTCAGCCGGGCGGCGTTATCAGGAATCCCCGCCCGCTTATCGCAGCGAGTATCAGCGTGACCGCGACCGCATCGTGCACAGCGCAGCGTTCCGGCGCCTGGAATACAAGACCCAGGTGTTCGTGAATCACGAGGGCGACATGTTCCGCACCCGCCTCACCCATTCCATCGAAGTGGCGCAGATCGCGCGCTCCGTGGCGCGCGCGCTAGCCTTGAACGAGGATTTGGCCGAGGCCATCGCGCTGGCGCACGATCTCGGCCACACACCGTTCGGCCACGCCGGCCAGGATGCGCTGAACGACTGCATGCGCGAGTTCGGCGGCTTTGAACACAACCTGCAATCGCTGCGCGTGGTGGACGAGCTGGAGGAGCGTTACGCCGAGTTCCAGGGACTGAACCTCACCTTCGAGACGCGCGAGGGCATCCTCAAACACTGCTCGCCCGCCAAGGCCGGGGAGCTGGGCGATTTGGGCGTGCGTTTTTTGAACAAGACCCAGCCCGGTCTGGAGGCGCAGTTGGCCAATCTGGCCGATGAGATCGCCTACAACAGCCACGACGTGGACGACGGTCTGCGTTCCGGGCTCGTCACCCTGGAGCAACTGGCCGAGGTTGAACTGTTCCGCGCCCAGTACCAGCGGGTCAAAACGAGCTACCCCAATCTCCCGGCGCGGCGCGCCATTCATGAGTCGGTGCGGCGCATGATCAACGCCCAGATCGTGGACCTGGTGGACGCCAGCCGCGCGCGCATCGAGCGCGCCGCGCCGGAAGACAGCGACGCCGTGCGCCGCTTGGCCAAACCCTTGATCGCCTTCAGCGACTCGATGCGCGCGCAAGGCCTGGAATTAAAGCAATTCCTGCGCAAGCATCTGTACAAACACTACCGCGTGCAGCGCATGACCAACAAGGCCGCGCGCACCCTGCGCGCGCTGTTTGAGGCGTTTCTCGCCGAGCCCGGCCTGCTGCCTCCAGAGTTCGCGGCCAAGGCCGAGGCGCTGGAGCGGGCCCGGGGCAAAACCGGACGCGCGCGCGCGGTATGCGACTACATCGCCGGCATGACCGACCGCTACGCCATCGCCGAATACGAGCGCCTGTTCGCACCCCAACAGCCTTCCTGAGCCTCATCACGTTGAGCCCCGCCGACGGTAGCGCTATACTGTCAGACCCTTTGCGTCTTAAAAATGAGACAGTCAGGCTAGACCAGGGTCTAACCTTTTGATGACCATTATGCAAACCACGCAGCGCCTGAGCAGCGGCCTCTACTGCCCCGAGTTTGAAAAAGACAACTGCGGTTTCGGTTTGATTGCCCAGATGGACGGCAAGGCCAGCCACTGGCTGGTGGCGACCGCCGTCTCTTCGCTCGCCTGTCTGTCGCACCGCGGCGCCATCGCGCCCGACGGCAAGACCGGCGACGGCTGCGGTTTATTAATCAAGAAGCCGGATGCGTTTTTCCGCGCCGTCGCGGGCGAACTGGGTCACAAACTCGGCCGGCATTACGCCGTGGGCGTGGTGTTTCTGAGTCAGGACAAGACGCTGGCGGAAAAGTCGCGCGCGCGTCTCCATGAGGAGCTGCAAAAAGAAAATCTCACCGTGGCGGGCTGGCGCAGGGTGCCGATCAACCCGGAGGCGTGCGGCGCGCAGGCGTTGAAAACCCTGCCGCTGATCGAGCAGGTGTTCATCAAGGCGCCGGATGATCTGATGGAAGACGACTTCGAGCGCCGCCTGTACATCGCGCGCCGCCGCGCCGAGAAGGCGCTGAACGCGAATGACGGCGCGTTTTATATTCCCAGCCTGTCGTGCCGGGTAATCTCCTACAAGGGGCTGGTGATGCCGGCCAACCTGCCGCTGTTTTATCCCGACCTGCGCGACGAGTGCTTCGCCTCCGCGCTGGTGGTATATCACCAGCGCTTTTCCACCAACACCTGGCCGGAGTGGCGGCTGGCGCAGCCGTTCCGCTACCTGGCGCATAACGGCGAGATCAACACTCTGCAGGGCAACCGCAACTGGGCGACGGCGCGCAGCCACACCTTCCACAGTTCGCTCATCCCCGACATGGACGACGTGCGTCCGCTGGTGTCCATGACCGGCTCGGACTCCTTGAGCCTGGACAATATGCTCGAGGCGCTGATCGCGGGCGGGATGGACCTGTTCCGCGCCATGCGCGTCCTGATTCCGCCGGCGTGGGAGAACGTGCAGACCATGGGTCCGGAACTGCGCGCGTTTTACGAATATCACAGCATGCACATGGAGCCGTGGGACGGCCCGGCGGGCATCGTGCTCACCGACGGGCGCTACGCGGCGTGCCTGATGGATCGCAACGGCCTGCGCCCGGCGCGTTACGTGATTACCAAAGACCGTCACATTACCCTTGCCTCGGAGATCGGCGTTTATCCCTACGCGCCGGATGAAGTGGTGGCCAAGGGGCGCCTCATGCCGGGCCAGATGCTGGCCGCGGATACCGCCACCGGCGAGTTGTTATTGCCCGATGATATTGACCGCCGTCTCAGGTCGCGCCGGCCCTACGCCGCCTGGCTCAAACAACACGCGCAACGCCTGCCCGCCGGCGCCTCTGACGCTGAATCAGGCCTGGCGTGGAACCGGGACACGCAGCATATCTATGAAAAGCTGTTCCAGATTACGTTCGAAGAGCGCGATCAGATACTGCGCGTCCTGGCCGAGAGCGGGCAGGAGGCGGTGGGCTCGATGGGCGACGACACGCCTATGGCGGTGCTGTCACGGCAGGTACGCTCGCTCTACGACTACTTCCGCCAGCAGTTCGCGCAGGTCACCAACCCGCCCATAGACCCGCTGCGCGAGCAGATCGTGATGTCGCTCGCCACTTGTTTCGGACGCGAGCGCAATCTGTTTGAGGAAAGCACCGAGCTTGCCAAGCGCATCACGGTGGATACGCCGGTGCTGTCCGAACCGCAGTTCAGGGCGCTGCTCGGCGTGCAAGGCCCGGACTACGCGCACGCGCGCATTGATCTTAATTATCCCCTGAACGGCTCGCTGCGCGCCGCGCTGGCGCAGGTGTGCAACGAGGCCGCAGCCGCGGTGCGCGCGGGCAAGGTGATACTGGTTCTGTCCGACCGCGACATCGCCAAGGACAAACTCCCCATCCACGCGTTGCTCGCCACCGGTGCGGTGCACCATCGCCTGATCCGCGAGGGTTTGCGCTGCAGCGCCAACATCGTAGTGGACACCGCCACCGCGCGCGACCCGCACCAGTTTGCGGTGTTGATCGGCTACGGTGCAAGTGCGGTGTATCCCTATCTCGCCTATGAAACCCTGCGCGATTTGATCCGCAGCGGCGAGATCGCCGGCAAGGACGTGATGAAGCTGCTGGCCAATTACCGCAAGGGCATCGAGAAGGGCCTGTACAAGATCATCTCCAAGATGGGCATCGCCACCATCGCCAGCTACCGCGGCGCGCAATTGTTCGAGGCGGTCGGGCTGCATGACGAGGTGATCAAGCTGTGCTTCACCGGCACGGTGAGCCGCCTGCAGGGAGCGAATTTCGACGATCTGGAGGACGATCAACGCCTGCTTACGCGCCTGGCCTGGAACCCGCGCAAGCCCACCCAGCAAGGCGGCCTGCTCAAGTTCATCTACGGCGGCGAGTACCACGCCTTCAACCCGGACGTGGTCATGACCTTGCAGGCCGCGGTAAAGACCGGCGATTATGAAAAATACCGGGAGTTCGCGAGGCTCTCGGATGAGCGCCCCATCGCCATGCTGCGCGACCTGCTGGCGCCGCGCGCGGACCTTGCGCCGATCCCGGTTGACGAAGTGGAGCCGATTGAAGCCATCCTGCCGCGCTTCGATTCCGCGGGCATGTCGCTCGGCGCCTTGTCGCCCGAAGCGCATGAGGCGCTCGCCATCGCCATGAACCGCATGGGCGGGCGCTCCAACTCCGGCGAGGGCGGCGAAGACCCGCGCCGTTATGGCACCGAGAAGACCTCCAAGATCAAACAGGTCGCGGCCGGGCGCTTCGGCGTCACGCCCACGTATCTGGTCAACGCCGAGGTGTTGCAAATCAAGATCGCGCAGGGCGCCAAGCCCGGCGAGGGCGGCCAGTTGCCGGGCGAGAAGGTGAACGCGATGATCGCCGAGCTGCGCTACTCGCGCCCCGGCGTGGCGCTCATCTCGCCGCCGCCGCATCACGATATTTATTCCATCGAAGACCTGGCGCAACTGATCTTTGATTTAAAGCAGGTCAATCCCCAGGCGCTGGTGTCGGTCAAGCTGGTGGCCGAGGCGGGCGTGGGCACGGTGGCGGCGGGCGTGGCCAAGGCCTACGCCGATTTGATCACCATCTCCGGCTACGACGGCGGCACCGGAGCGAGCCCGCTCACCTCGGTGAAATACGCGGGCAGCCCATGGGAGCTCGGCCTGTCCGAAACGCACCAGGTGCTGCGCGCCAACGACCTGCGCGACAAGGTGCGCCTGCAAACCGACGGCGGCCTGAAGACCGGTTTGGATGTCATCAAGGCCGCGATCCTGGGCGCGGAGAGCTTCGGCTTCGGCACCGCGCCCATGATCGCGCTCGGCTGCAAGTACCTGCGCATCTGTCATCTGAACAACTGCGCCACCGGCGTGGCCACACAACAGGATACCTTACGCAAGGAGCACTTCATCGGCCTGCCGGAGATGGTGGAAAACTACTTCCGCTTCGTGGCGCGCGACACGCGCGAGTGGCTGGCGCGGCTCGGCCTAAAAAGCCTGGCCGATCTGATCGGGCGCACCGATTTACTGCGCATCCTGCCCGGTGAGACCGGCAAGCAACGGCGCCTGAATCTTGCGCCGCTCTTGTCCGACGCGGGCGTGCCCAAGACCAAGCCGCATTATTGCCTGCGCGAGCGCAATGAACCCTTCGACAAAGGCGAGCTCGCCGAGCAGATGGTGCGCGACATGCTGGAGGCCGTCGTCCACAAGCGCGGCGGTGTGTTCAACTACAAAATACGCAACGTGAACCGCTCCATCGGCGCACGCGTATCGGGCGAGATCGCACGCCGCCACGGCAACCAGGGTATGAACGACGCGCCCATCACGGTGCGCTTGAGCGGCAGCGCCGGGCAAAGCTTCGGCGTGTGGAACGCTGGCGGCCTGCACCTGATACTGGAAGGCGACGCCAACGACTACGTCGGCAAGGGCATGGCGGGCGGCAAGATCGTGATCTACCCGCCGCGCAGCAGCGCCTTCAAGGGCAACGAAACCACTATCATCGGCAACACCTGTCTGTACGGCGCGACCGGCGGCAGGCTGTTTGCGGCCGGACTCGCCGGCGAGCGCTTCGCGGTGCGCAACTCCGGTGCCATGGCGGTGGTGGAAGGCCTGGGCGATCACGGCTGCGAGTACATGACCGGCGGCGAAGTAGTCGTGCTCGGCCCTACCGGCCTCAACTTCGGCGCCGGCATGACCGGCGGCTTTGCTTACGTACTGGACCTGCTCGGCGGCTTCGGCGCGCGCCACAATCCGGAACTGACCGATCTGCATCGGCTGCGGGACGCGGTCTTCGAGGCGCACCGCAAACATTTACACTCGCTCATCCGCGAATTCGTGAATGAAACCGGAAGCGCCTGGGGCAAGACCGTGCTCGATAACTTTAATGACTACGCGGATCAATTCTGGCTGGTCAAGCCCAAGGCCGCGGCGCTGGACACCCTGCTGCTGCCGCGCCCCAAGTCCATCCACGACGAACCGCTGCGCGCGCCGGTCAAGATGTACGCGCGCGGCGGCGCCGTCGGGGGTGCGCGCCCGCGTCAACAGGCTGATTAAACCCGCGTTGTCACTTAACCCTGCATGCCGAAGAATTATTTTCAGTTTCTCGACGTTGCGCGCGCGGATCCGGAAAAGACGCCGGCCGTGATCCGTATCCACAAATCGTCTGAAATCTACGGCCAGTTCGACGCCGACAGCGCGGCCAAACAGGCCGCGCGCTGCCTGGACTGCGGCAACCCCTATTGCGAATGGAAGTGCCCGGTGCACAACTACATTCCGAACTGGTTGAAGCTGATCGAGGAAGGCAACCTGTTCGAGGCCGCGGAACTGTCGCACAAGACCAACTCCCTGCCCGAGGTGTGCGGGCGCGTGTGTCCGCAGGACCGTTTGTGCGAAGGCGCCTGCACCTTGAACGACGGCTTCGGCGCGGTGACCATCGGCGCGATTGAAAAATACATCACCGACGAGGCGATCAAGCAGGGCTGGCGGCCCGACATGTCGGGGGTGATGGCAAACGGCAGGCGCGTGGCCATCATCGGCGCGGGACCGGCGGGCCTAGGCTGCGCCGACGTGCTCACGCGCAATGGCGTGAAGGCGGTGCTGTTTGACCGTTACCCCGAAATCGGCGGCCTGCTCACCTTCGGCATCCCCGAATTCAAGCTGGAGAAACACGTGGTCAAGACCCGGCGCATGCTGATGGAAGGCATGGGCGTGGAATTCCGTCTGAACACCGAGATCGGCAAGGATATTGCTTTCAAGAAATTGCTCGATGAATATGACGCCGTGTTCCTGGGCATGGGAACATATAAATACATGAAAGGCGAATTCCCCGGCGAGACCCTGCCCGGCGTGCACGAGGCGCTGCCTTATCTCGTCGCCAACATCAACCGTTCACTGGGTTTTGAAAGGAAACCGGATGATTTCGTGGACATGAAGGGCCAGCGCGTGGTGGTTCTGGGCGGAGGCGACACCGCCATGGACTGCAACCGCAGCGCCGTCCGCCAAGGCGCTACCAGCGTCACCTGCGCCTACCGGCGCGACGAGGCCAACATGCCGGGCTCGCGGCGCGAAGTGGCCAATGCAAAAGAGGAAGGTGTGCAGTTCCTGTGGAACCGCCAGCCGGTCGAGATCGTGGGCAAAGGCAACGTGGAAGGCGTGAAAGTCGTCACCACCGCGCTCGGCGCGCCCGACGCGCGCGGCCGCCGCACCCCACAACCTGTGCCGGGCAGCGAGGAGATCATCCCCGCCGACCGCGTCATTATCGCCTTCGGCTTCCGCCCCAGCCCCGCGCCGTGGCTCGACGAATTCAATGTTCAGTTGGACGCGCAAGGCCGAGTGCTGGCCCCCGCGAAGGGCAAATTCAAACACCAGACCACGAACCCGAAAATCTTCGCCGGCGGCGATATGGTGCGCGGCTCCGACCTGGTCGTCACCGCCGTCTTCGAGGGCCGCGAGGCGGCGCAGGGGATTTTGGATTATCTGGACGTTTAAACTCGGCGTCAGCCCGCGAATTTACAAACGCTCAACATACTCTGCCAGCCACTTTGCGAGCCGCGCTTCCTGCCACTCGCCTGCCGCGAGTTGAATCATGGCCGTGTAAGCCTCTTCCTCCGAGGCGGCAAGCGCGTAACCGTTCAGGCGCAAGAAGACGTCCTTCACCGCGAAGGCGCTACGTTTGTTACCATCTACTAAAGGATGACTGCGGGCGAAGCCGAATCCATAGGCCGCCGCCAACTCGAAAAGATCGTCATTGTTATAACACAGTCAACTATCCCATGACCCCGCTCAAAAACGACCGTTTTCTGCGCGCCCTGCTGCGCCAGCCCGTGGATGTCACGCCGGTATGGATGATGCGCCAGGCCGGGCGCTATCTGCCGGAATACCGCGCCACGCGCCAAAAGGCGGGCGACTTCATGACCCTGTGCAAGACGCCGGAGCTGGCCTGCGAGGTCACGCTGCAACCCATAGACAGGTTTCCGCTCGACGCCGCGATTCTGTTTTCCGACATTCTCACCGTTCCCGACGCGATGGGGCTGGGTTTGTACTTCTCGGAAGGCGAAGGCCCGCGCTTCAAGCATCCGGTGCGCAGCGCGCAAGACGTTGCATCGCTCGGCGCGCCCGATCCGGAGCATGAACTGCGTTACGTGATGGACGCAGTGCGCCTGATCCGGCGCGAGTTGCACGGGCGCGTGCCGCTGATCGGCTTCGCGGGCAGCCCGTGGACGCTCGCCACCTATATGGTGGAAGGGCAAGGCGGCAAGGAGTTTGCGCTGGTAAAGCGCATGCTGTTTGACGAACCTGAAGTCATGCACCGGCTATTGCACGTACTGGCGCGCGCGGTCACGGCCTATCTCAACGCGCAGATCGCCGCGGGCGCGCAGGCCGTGATGGTGTTCGACACCTGGGGCGGCGTACTCACGCCGCGCGATTATAAAGAGTTCTCCTTGCGCTACATGGAGCAGATCGTAAAAGGTTTGACGCGCGAACACGAGGGACGGCGCGTGCCGATAATTTTATTCACCAAAAACGGTGGACAATGGCTGGAGGCGATGGCGGGGACGGGGTGCGACGCGCTCGGTGTAGACTGGACCACCGATCTTAAAGACGCGCGCGCGCGCGTTGGAAATAAGGTCGCCCTGCAAGGCAACATGGACCCGGCCATACTCTATGCTCAGCCTGCGCGCATCCGCTCTGAAGTCGCCACCATCCTCGACAACTACGGCCCCGGCACGGGACACGTATTCAATTTGGGCCACGGCATCCATCAGCACGTCAAACCCGAACACGCTACTGCGTTTGTAAACGCCGTGCATGAATTGAGCGCACACTATCACCGCTAAGCCGCTCGCTTGCATCTCTGTTTCTAAGCAAACCATCTTAGAAAGGCCGCGGCAATCAGCGGGATAAAAGCGAGCCCGAGCAAGGCGCGCCAAGCTCGGTGGCGCTGCTCTATGTTCCACTCCCCGGCCTTCTCCAGATACCCCATCACCAGCACAAACCCGGTCACGGCGCTGACGATTTTTATCGCCAGCGCGGCAATGGCGACGCCCTTGATGTCGGGAAATTTGCCGTAGAAGCCGTAGCTCACCGCGCCGAATAGCGCGCCGCTTGCGCCTTGCACCACCCAGCCCAGCGCCATCACTTGGGCCAGCTTGCGTTGCAGCAGGACATTACCGGGAACCAGCCAGACCGCGGCGGCGGCGGAACCCGCCACCGCCACCGCGCCGAAGTTATGCGCCAGCTGTACGCCGGTATAGGCGAGATTTTCGAGCAGCACCTACTCGGCAGTCACCGTAATGGTCTTTTCGATGCCGACCGGGGTATGGCCCCTGTCCACCACTTTAAGCGTGATGGTGTGCTTGCCGGGGCTGAATTTCGGCAGGGGATGACTGCCCTTGAGGGCGCGGAGTATGGTGTCTTTGCCGCCTATGGTAAGATGGATGTGATCACCGCGCGCACCGGGATCGACCACATACTCCAGCTGGGTTTCGGTGTTGGCCTTGATGGTGGCGCCGTCCGTGGGCGCAGTGATGGTGATGGAACCACCGGCGGCGAAGGCCAAGGCGGCGGCGCCGAACAACAGGGAAAACAGCAGGGTCTTGAATGTCTTCATGGCTTACCTCCTGACTTCCTGATAGGGTGCAATATTGGTCTGATGGGCGGGTAAAAAGTTCCGCCACCCCCTATACTGAGCATAGACAGGCAGGCTGTCAAACCGGCTTGGGGTCAGACCTTTAACCAAAAAGTCACCGGACCGTCGTTGGTGAGCGTGACCTGCATGTCAGCGCCAAACCGGCCCGCCTCGACCTTGCCGTATTGCGCGCGCGCCTGCCGCACCAGATAATCAAACAACCACTCGCCGTGCCGCGGTTCCGCGGCCGGCGTAAAACTCGGCCGCAAACCCTTGTGCGTGTCCGCGGCTAGGGTGAACTGCGGTGCCAGCAGCAAACCGCCGCGCGCGTCCAGCAGGCTGCGGTTCATTTTTCCATCCTGGTCGGCAAACACGCGGTAATTAAGCAACCGGTGCAGCAGCCTTTCGGCTTGTTTCTCGCCATCGCTGCGCTCCACGCCGACAAACACCAGCAGCCCCGGACCGATTTTTCCGATGGTGTGGCCGGCGACCTCAACGTGCGCCTGCGTCACGCGCTGTAACAGGGCGATCATGCCAAGCGCCGCGCCATACCCTGCGTGGCGCGCACCAGCGCGTCCACGATGCCGGGCTCGCTCGCCGCGTGCCCCGCGTCGGCAACGATCTTAAGCTCCGCCTCCGGCCAGGCCTGATGCAGCTCCCACGCGCTTTCCAGGGGACACACCACGTCGTAACGCCCGTGCACCACCACGCCGGGGATGTGGCGCAGCCGGTGCGCGGCGCGCAGAATCTGGTTTTCATCGAGAAAGCTGTCGTGCATGAAATAATGGCACTCGATGCGCGCCAGGCTCAGCGCGCGGTGCGGATGACTGAAGTGTTCCACCATGGAGCGATTTTCAATCAACGTCAGCGTACGCCCCTCCCACAGTGACCAGGCCTTGGCGGCGGCGAGGCGCGCGATTTCATCCGCACCGGTCAGCAAACGGTAGTAGGCGCGCAGCATGTCGCCGCGTTCGGCCTCGGCGACGGGCCGCACGAAGTCCTCCCAGTAGTCGGGGAAGATGCGATTCGCGCCGTCCTGGTAAAACCAGTGTATCTCGCGCGGGCGGCACAGAAAAATACCGCGCAGGATCAGGCCCAGTACGCGCTCAGGGTGCGTCTCGGCATAGACCAGCGCCAAGGTCGAGCCCCACGAGCCGCCGAACACCACCCAGCGCCCGATGCCGAGGCGCTCGCGTATGCGCTCCATATCGGATACCAGCGCCTGCGTGTTGTTTCCTTCCAGCTCCGCGTGCGGCATGGATCGCCCCGCGCCACGCTGATCGAACAAAATGATGCGATAAACGTCCGCATCAAAAAAGCGCCGGTGATATGCCTCGCACCCCGCCCCCGGCCCGCCGTGCACGAACAACACCGGCAAGCCGTGTGGATTGCCGCACTCCTCCACGTGCAGCACGTGCGGCTGGTCCACCGCCAGGCTGTGTTCGACGTAGGGCTTGATCTGAGGATAGAGGGCAAGCATGGCGGACGGCGCGGCTTTTAAACAGGGTCCGCGGGTTTACCTGATGAAACCGTCCTTGACAAAGTCAGCCGGAGACGGCTTTCAAGTCTTTTGATAAAGACTGACCCCCTGCTCCTTGAACTCTTGCGCTTTTTCCGCCATTCCCCGTTCCACGGCGGAGCCGATGTCGGTTATTCCTTTCTGCGCCGCATAGTCGCGCACGTCCTGGGTGATTTTCATGGAGCAGAAGTGCGGGCCGCACATGGAGCAGAAGTGGGCGAATTTGGCGGATTCCTTGGGCAGGGTTTCGTCGTGGAATTCCCGCGCCTTGTCGGGGTCGAGGCCGAGATTGAACTGGTCCTGCCAGCGGAATTCGAAGCGCGCCTTGGACAGCGCGTTGTCGCGCAGTTGCGCGCCGGGGTGGCCCTTGGCCAGATCCGCCGCGTGGGCGGCGATCTTGTAGGCAATGATGCCTTCGCGCACGTCGTTTTTATCCGGCAGGCCGAGGTGCTCCTTGGGTGTGACGTAACACAGCATGGCGCAGCCGTACCAGCCGATCATGGCCGCGCCGATGCCGGAGGTGATGTGATCGTAGCCCGGCGCGATGTCGGTGGTGAGCGGCCCCAGGGTGTAAAACGGCGCCTCAAAGCAGTGCTTGAGCTGTTCTTCCATGTTGATCTTGATGAGGTGCATGGGCACGTGGCCGGGGCCTTCGATCATGGTTTGCACGTCGTGCTTCCAGGCGATCCTGGTCAGTTCGCCCAGGGTTCTCAATTCGGCGAATTGCGCCTCGTCGTTGGCGTCGGCGATGGAACCGGGGCGCAGGCCGTCGCCGAGCGAAAAGCTCACGTCATAGGCCTTCATGATCTCGCAGATATCTTCGAAATGCGTATAGAGAAAATTTTCCTTGTGATGCGCCAGGCACCACTTGGCGAGAATCGAACCACCGCGCGACACGATGCCGGTGACGCGCCTGGCGGTGAGCGGAATATAGGCGAGACGCACGCCGGCGTGGATGGTGAAATAGTCCACGCCCTGCTCGGCCTGCTCGATAAGGGTGTCGCGAAAAATCTCCCAGCTGAGCTCCTCGGCCTTGCCGTCCACCTTTTCCAGGGCCTGATAGATGGGCACGGTGCCGATGGGCACGGGTGAATTCCTGATGATCCATTCGCGCGTCTCGTGGATGTTTTTGCCGGTGGACAGGTCCATCACCGTATCGCCGCCCCAGCGCGCGGCCCAGACCATTTTCTCCACTTCCTCCGCGATACCGGAACTGAGCGCAGAGTTGCCGATGTTGGCGTTGATCTTGACCAGAAAATTCCTGCCGATAATCATCGGCTCCAGTTCGGGATGGTTGATGTTGGCGGGGATGATGGCGCGTCCGCGCGCCACTTCGTCGCGCACGAATTCCGGGGTGATGCGCCGCGGAATGCTCGCGCCAAACGACTCGCCAGCGTGCTGCTGCAACAGGCCTTCCGTGCGCGCCTCGTCCAGGCGCTGATTTTCCCGGATGGCAATGAACTCCATCTCCGGCGTGATGACGCCTTGGCGCGCGTAGTGCATCTGCGTAACGTTCATGCCCGTCCTAGCGCGGCGCGGCTTGCGGGTGTGCTCAAAGCGCAGCGGCTTGAGCCTGGGGTCGTGCGCGCGTTCACGCCCGTAGCGCGAGCTCTGCTCAGCCAGCACCTCGGTATCGTTGCGCTCGCTGATCCATGCCTCGCGCATCGCGGGCAAGCCGCGGCAGAGATCAATGCGCGCCTCCGGATCGGTATACGGGCCGGAGGTGTCATACACATACACCGGCGGGTTGGGTTCGGCGCCGAAGCTCGCAGGCGTGGGGGACAGCGTCACCTCGCGCATGGGCACGCGGACGTCGGCGCGAGTGCCCGTCACATACACCTTGCGCGAGTTGGGAAACGGCTGCGTAACCGCAGGGTCTAACGTGAAAGTATTGCTCAGGATTTTATCTGGCGCTGCGCTCATGATACACCTCGACATAAGGGCGCAGGAACACGGTGGGGGCGCCGCTTTCCTACGCCGGTGCAAACCGGATCAGGTTCAAAGGGTATAGCCTCGCTCCTCCCGGAAGGCCTTATCTCTCAGCCCATTTACTGCATGGGCACCCCTAGCTGCTGGGTCCAAACTAGCCTAAAGCCCGCGTTTTTGCAAGCGGTTTTGCCCGCCCG
Organism: Pseudomonadota bacterium; assembly: GCA_041695325.1. Classification (GTDB taxonomy): domain Bacteria; phylum Pseudomonadota; class Gammaproteobacteria; order SURF-13; family SURF-13; genus SURF-13. The sequence continues at coordinate 2,726 of JBGFRC010000005.1, read as the reverse complement.
CCCTTGCGTGAAAACCGTAAAGCGCTTAACCTGTTGGGCCTTTGCGTCACGTCCGTCACGCGAACTACAGCCCATGAACATCATGAATCTGGAACAAGCCCGCTTTAACATGATTGAACAGCAAATCCGCACCTGGGAGGTGTTGGACCCGCGCGTGCTCGATCTGCTTGCGCGCGTGCCGCGGGAACGGTTCGTGCCGGCGCAGTACCGCAGCCTGGCGTTTGCGGACATGAACATCCCGCTCGGCCACGGCGAGGTGATGATGGCGCCCAAGGTCGAGGCCCGGCTGATTCAGGCGCTGGAGCTACAACCCGCCGATACCGTGCTGGAGATCGGCACCGGCAGCGGCTATTTAACCGCTCTGCTCGCCTCGCTCGCCCAGCATGTATACAGCGTGGACATCTATCCTGAGTTCACCGCGCGCGCAGGTGAGGCGCTTGAGGCGTTTGGCATCCGCAACGTGACGCTAGAAACCGGCGACGGCGTGAACGGCTGGGAAAAACACGCGCCTTACGATGCCATCGCCGTGACCGGCTCGCTGCCGCTGTTTGAGCCCTGTTTTCAGGAGCAACTTAAAGTGGGCGGGCGGCTGTTCATGATCGTGGGACAGACGCCCGTGATGGAAGCCCTGCTCATCACGCGCCTGGGTCCGCACGAGTGGACGCGCGAAAGTCTGTTTGAAACCGGCATCCCGCCGCTGATCAACGCGCCCAAGCCGCAGACCTTCGTATTCTAACCCCAAGGTTGCAAACCGACCATCCGGTTTGTACAATGGGGCAAAACATCAAGGACATATCCCGTGGCTCCCGCCAATTTGGCTTCCTCCGCAACCTCCCCTGCTCACGCCACGGCGGAAGCCGCCCAGCGTATCTTGCACACCGCCGAGCGGCTATTCGCCGAACACGGCTACGAGGGGGTATCCATCAACATGATCGCCGAGCAGGCCGGCGTGAGCAAGGGCAACATCTTCCATCATTTTTCGTCCAAGGAGACGCTTTATCAGACCGTGCTGGGCTCGGCCTGCGCCGAGGCGCGCCGCCTGCTGGACGAACTGGTGAACCGCGACGGCGATCTCGCCGAGCGTCTGCTGCACTTCGCCGCGGCCCACATCGCCCACCTTGAGCGTCATTATCATTTGACGCGGCTGGTGCAACGCGAGTTGCTGGAAGGCGGCGTGCGCCGCGGCAAGGAACTGGCGGAACAATTGTGCGGCGAGAATTTCGCGCGGCTGGTGGAAATCTTGCGCAACGCTCAAGGAAGAGGCGAGCTGCGCAAAGAACTTGATCCGGCGCTCATCGCGCAACTTCTGGTGGGCTCCAATATCTTTTTCTTCCAGGCGCGCAACATGCTGCGCCACTTCCCGGACGTGGACTTTGCTGATGATCCGCTGCGCTACAGCCGCATGGTGGTCAAAGTAATCCTCGCCGGTATCGTGCCCCCCTCCAGCACACAAGGTGCGTAATATGTGCTGGACGAAAACAATCCGCATCGCAGCGCACGCTGTCCTGCTGGGAAATCTACTGGCGTTGAGCGCCTGCACCGACGGCGCGCGGCAAGATGCGCCCGAGGGCGGCGGGCCGCCCGGCGGCAGGGCGCTGCCGGTGGAAGCGGCGGCGGTGGAAACCGGCGCCGTGGCGAGGGAGGTAAGCACGGTGGGCACGTTGCGCGCCAACGAGTCGGTGATGATTCGTTCCGAGATCGCAGGGCGTGTCGCTGCAGTTCACTTCAAGGAGGGCGATGCAGTAACGGAAAACGCCCCGCTCATCAGCCTTGATGACGCGGAGCTGCGCGCCCAGCTTGCCGAAAGCGCCGCCACGGTCAAGCTCGCCGAACTCAACTTCACCCGCGCGCAGGAGATATTCGATAAAAAGCTCCTCAGCAAACAAAACTACGACGAGGCTCTGGCCCGGCTCAACGAGGCGCGCGCGCGTTACAGCCTGCAGCAGGCGCGTCTGGCCAAGACCCGCATCCATGCCCCGTTTCCCGGCGTACTCGGCTTGCGCCGGGTAAGCGTGGGGGATTACATCAGGGAAGGCGATGACATCGTCAACCTGGAGGACGTCGGTTCCCTGAAGCTGGATTTTCGCGTGCCGGAAACCTATCTGGCCGGCATCAAGCAGGGGCAGCAGGTCAACGTTCAGGTGGATGCCTACCCCGGCGCATCTTTCCAAGGCAAGGTGTACGCCATAGACCCGCGCCTGGATGAACAGACGCGCAGCGTGCTGATGCGCGCGCGCATCGCCAATTCTGACCTGCGCCTGCGTCCGGGCATGTTTGCGCGCGTGGCGCTGGTGCTGGAAACCCGGACACAGGCGCTGCTCATTCCGGAGCAGGCGCTGTGGCCCATCGGCGATGAGCAGTTTGTGTTCCGCATCGTGGACGGCAAGGCGCTGCAAACAAAAGTGCAGACCGGCCAGCGCGCAAGCGGCAAGGTGGAGATCAGCGCCGGCCTGAGCGCGGGCGACGTGGTGGTGACCGCGGGCCAGACCAGGCTGCGCGACGGCATGGCGGTAAAAATCACCAGTCAAACGGGAAACCAGGCGCCCGCCGCGCCGGCCGGAAGTTAGCATGAATCTGCCGGAACTATCCATCCGCCGCCCGGTGCTCGCCACCGTGATGAGTCTGATGGTGATCCTGATCGGCGTCATCGCCTCCCAGCGCCTCACGGTGCGCGAATATCCCAATATTGACGCGCCCATCGTGTCGGTGCGCACCGTGTACACCGG
>JBGFRC010000036.1:0-24260 GCA_041695325.1 Pseudomonadota bacterium | reverse complement strand
CGCGCAAGTTGTTGGCCGATGGCATTGATCCCAGCGGTCACCGCAAGGCGGCGAAATCGGCGCGGGCTGACCGGGCGGCAAACAGTTTTGAAGTGGTGGCCCGCGAGTGGTTCGCCAAGTATGCCCCGAACTGGGCGGCCTCTCACGCCGATAAGATCATGCAACGGCTGGAAAAGAATGTCTTCCCCTGGCTCGGTAATAAACCGATTGCGGGGATCACGGCGCCGGAACTGCTGACAGTGCTGCGGCGAATCGAAAACCGGGGTGCGCTGGATACCGCGCACCGTGCGCACCAGAACTGCGGACAGATATTCCGCTACGGCATCGCCACCGGACGCTGCGAGCGCGACCCATCCAACGATCTGCGCGGCGCATTGGCACCGTCCAAGCATAAACACTTCGCGGCCATCACGGAACCGGCGGCGGTGGGCGAATTACTGCGCGCCATCGACGGCTTCCGGGGCACCTTCGTCGTGCAATGCGCCTTGAAGCTGGCGCCTTTGTTCTTTGTGCGGCCCGGCGAACTGCGCAAAGCGGAATGGCAACAGTTCGACCTTGAAAAAGGCGAATGGCGCTACTTCGTTACTAAGACCGAGAGCGAACACCTCGTCCCGCTGGCGAGTCATGCCGTGACAATTCTGCAAGAACTGCACGCCCTGACCGGCGGCGGAAAATTTGTATTTCCCGGACGCGACCCGAAAAAGCCCTTGAGTGATGCAGCGCTGAACGCCGCCTTGCGGCGCATGGGCTACGATACTAAAACCGAGATTACCACTCACGGTTTCCGCGCCATGGCGCGCACGATCCTGCATCAGGAATTAGGCGTGAAGCCGGAAGTTATCGAACACCAACTCTCCCACCGCGTGCCGGACGCGCTCGGCACTGCCTATAACCGTACCAAGTTCCTCAAGGAACGCCGCGCCATGATGCAGCAATGGGCGGATTACCTCGACAAGCTCAAGGCCGGGGCCGAAGTGATTCCAATACATCAAAGTGCTTGACCAGATTTAGGAAGTCCCTGCGCGCGCTGCGCGGAGTCGAGTTGGCGGCGATGAGGTATACACGACCTCGAAAGGCCACGCCCTCACATCCACGCCCGCTTCCTGAATGCGCTGGTAGACGGGCTGCGGCAAGTGTTCGTAGTTTTCCACCACCTCGACGGGTACCTTTGTGGCGAGCCGATCCAGTAGCGGGCGGATGGATTTTCAATGGCAGAAACAGAGAAAGCCCAGCGCCGGGCCGGGCTTTTTCTGAATAGAGGATGCTTTCGAGTTGACTGCCGTTTAACCTGCCAGCGGCTGCGAGCCGTGAAACTGCTGCCAGAACGTCATGTCGTCCGCCCTGTCCCTGTACCACTTCGGGCACTGCGGATTGGACAAGTACCGCTCTCTTAAGCGTAGCGCTTCCGACGATTTGATATATAGATTGAGCTTCTGCTTGCAACAACATAAATGTAGGGAGCCCTTCGGGGCGGACGGGAAGCGGGGCGCGAGCACGGGGAGCGGAAGCCGCGCAGCGGCTGAAGCCCCGCGCGCAGCGACCCGCTGGGCGGGCGGGGGATCAAAAACAGGCGGAGGCAATTTACACATAATGCAACACTGCGGGCGCGAGCCGGACAGCGCGTTTTTTGCGCTGCGCATAATTCCAAGCATTATGTCAAATTGACGATGACACGCTGAAAACGCTTTAGTCTATAATCCCATCCCTTTGAAAAACAAAGGGAAATGGATATGGACTTCCTTGACTTACTCTTCGACGCCGAAATCCTGAATCTCACCGGCGTGAATCGCTCAACCCTCAGCCGCTGGCGGTGTGGCCTGTCGCGCATCCCGCGCGTCGCGGCGCGTCTGCTCACGCTGTACGCTACCGGCGACCTGGAAGCCCTCCTGGGCCGCGCCTGGCGCGGCTGGCGCTTCGGGCGTGACGGGCTGCTTTATCATCCCTGCTGGCGCACAGGATTCACCAGCGGCGAGCTGGCGGCGTTATTCTGGCGGTGCCCGCAGGTAGACGGGTTGGAGAGTCAGATCAAGCTGTTACGGGAGGATGTGGAGCGGCTGACGGCGGAGCGCGAGGAGATCGAGCAAAGAGCGGAATTCTACCGGCGGCAGGTGCTGACAGAGGCGGCGCTCGCGCTTACGCCGTATCCGGCTCAGTCTCGGTAAACGTCGCGTCGGTGGCCGACCCTGACGACGTAGAGCGTGCGCTCAGCGTCACGTAAATCACAGATCAGACGGTAGTCGCCAACCCGGTTTGGCAAAAGCCTTTGCCGCTGACGATGAAAACTCAACCCTCCAAGCCATGCCGTTTCTTAATGGCAGCGAGACTTATTGTGCGGCCAGGGCGCTTGCGAAAGGCGAGCACGGCTTTATAGTCGGCAGCCTCTTCGACATACCGCTCAAGAGCAGCGCGCGCAAGCGCGGCCTTGGTTTTTTTCTCACGCCGCGCTTGCTGCTCGACGGCCTTTTCGAGTGCAGGTGAGAGCTTGACGTTGAGCATGGCATTCTCCGGCGGCTTGCGTTGAGGAGATTTTACACCACTTAGCCAGTCAAACAAACTCACAGCTTTGCGCGCACTAGATCATCAAGACGCCGGTGCGCGTGGTCAACGTCCCGGCGCAAAAATTTAATCTCGCTCAATATGCGCACGACACCCCACGTGGCTACGCCGTTCACGAGAGACACCACAAAGAGCAGCAGCAACTCAATCATCGCGCGCGCAGCCCCAAGTACATGCGTTCGCCAATGATAAAACTCATGCACGCGCCGGATAGATCGAGCATCACGGCGAGCGCGGCAGGCCGGGCGATAGCCGGGCCTGCAAGTGGCTCGCGCAAGCGGAAACAAAGGGAGCTGCGCCAAACGAAGCTACCGAGGGCATTGCGCAGGCGGCGAAGGCTTGTAGCCGTAGCCGCCGTAGCATTGCCCGGTGCGAAAGTCCGCCACCGCTGTAGCCCGGCGCGACGCTTGCGCTTTTCTGCCTGCAAGTGGCGTGACGGGCGGTCAGGCTCTCGCATTGTCACATCAACGAGGAAACAAGCTCGCGCACATACTGCGGATGGTTATCTACCGCGAAGAGGATGTGGTGTTGCCGGTAGTCATCAGCCGTCGCCTGTACGCCAGCCTCCCCAGGCTTAGGCCAGCGAAGTTCACTGCGATGCGTCTGTGACAGCAGGAACGACTCCAGGCAGATGTCGTCGCGCTTCAGGTCGGCTTGCAGTTGTTTGATCTTCTGCGCGAACTGCACCTTCGGATTGTTGAAGTTGTCGGTGAAATTCCGCATTCCCTTCGGGTCAATGAAGGCGATGGTCTGTTTGCCGTCCTTGAGCAGCCACAGGATGAAGTCTGGCCGGAAACCGCTCTCGGTGAAAAACCCGATGGCTTTGTCCGAGCTGTGGTTGCGCAACAGATATAGCTCGACATCAGCGAGCATCCCCTTGGCTTCCGCTTTGCAAAAGGCTTCTAGGTCATCCACGAAGCGCTTTTCACCCTCGTTGAGATGGGTCGGGACGATCTTGACCAGCGCATCCTCGCCACCGTTGTGGCTCAGGTGGATCAGCGGCTGGTAGAGATGGCGCGCAGCCTGAAAGATCGACAGTTTGTCGAAGCTGAAAGCCTCGAACTGGCCAGCCTTGAATTTCTCCGCCAGGTCGCGCAAACGCTTGATAAGCTGCTTCTCTGACTTTTTGACCAGTATCTGATATTGATTCAGCACCAGATCATCCGCTGGCCGCAGGACCTGATATTCGAGATACGGCGCTTCGAACTCGCGCTTGTGGAATTGGTAGAAGCGGTCGAGGTAGCCCTTGAGCAGATGCACCGCGATGTCCTGCCACAGCAGGCGCTGGTCGAGGCCACGGAACTCCAGATAGCCCGGCGGGATGAACAGCTCGTACCACCAGGATGACTTGAAGATGTCGCGCAGCTCCGCCGGCGAGAAGACGATGTTGTAATACGCCTTGTCGCGCTTGTAGCGCTCCAGCTCGAACCAGGCGGTCTCCCATGACAGGAACGCGAGATGTTCATTGCGCAGTGCTTCCTGATTCAAGGCCACCGCCGCGGCGCCGCCTGACTGAAGCGATGTGCGCTTTTGCAGGCGCGGATACCAGTCCGCGATCACCTTGTTGTTGAGCTTGCCTTCCAGACTTTCAAGCTTCAGACGCACGGTCTTTTTGAAGTCCGGCATTTCGGCTTTTGGCCGGATGACGTGAAGCTGAACCTTCTCCTGGTCGAACTCCGGCAGCTTGATCGTGGGCAGGAAAATGATCTCGCGGCGCTCGTCATCGCCGACGCCTTCCTCTTCGAGATACTCCTCGAATTCCTTCATGTAGTCGCTGCGGATACCGAAGATGTTCAGCGTCTCCAGCAGCTCGATCTGGTCGGGATGCGTCGCGGGCAGACTATCACCCTGCAAATCCATGGCGTCGAGGGCGCTGCTGCGCTTGAGCTTGAAGCGGAAACCCTTCAGACGCACGCCCCGGCCAAACAACTGGATGATCTCGCTGCCTTCCTTCCGGCCGACGTTCATCAGGCCCATCGCCGAGACGCGCCACGAGCTCCAGCCTTCGGTAAACTTCTTGGCGCCGGCCAGTAATCGTATCGGACTACCGGGCCGCCTGATCTCGTCGAACAGCGAGCCCGAGAACGATAGGTCCTCCACCACGTAATGTTCATCGGCCGTTTTACGCTCGGCGCACAGGTCGCAGAGCTTTTTGGCGTCACCGACGTTTACTACCCCAAACCATTCATTCTCGCCGACACGCAGTCCGATCTCGCCCTCGGCACCCATGAGGCGCATGATGTGCAACTGCCCGCCACCCGGCGCGTTGAACACGTAACGCAGGATGTCGCTAAACAGCTCGGCGGCCTGCTCCGGTTTGTAGAGCGTCTCCATATAGGGGAACAAGCGTTCAAACACCCGTTGCCCGCCGGCGACAAGCCCGTCCTGACGCGCAAGCAGTTTGCGCAGGCGGCGTTCGCTCTCCGCCCGATCGGCGATGAATGCGGCGAGGAACTTGAGGATCAATACTAAGTCGGTGTCTTCCTGCGTCTGGCGCTGGCCAGTTACCGAGCCGCCCACAAACACCATGAGCGGCGATTCCAGCAGATACGGCACGAGCTGACTGCCGCCGTCGGCAAAGCGCCGGCATTGCTGATAGAACGAAAGCAGGCAAGCGGTTAGGTAAAGCGGGCGCGTTTCGTCCTCGTGCTCTTCGGCCAGATTCAGGATGTTGAAGTCCTTGCCATAACCGTCGTCGTAGAAGAACTTGTAGGAATAGTCGAACAGAATGCACTTGGCATAGGTTTGGGTCAGCGCCTTCTGTTTTGCGCCGCTCGCCGCCTTGATCGCTTGTCCGAAGGTGGCGGAGTACTCAAAAGAGAATCCCTGCGCGCACAGCCGCGCGCGCTTGTCCATCCATTCCTCGCCGCCTGCACCGCGATGGCCTTCGTCCACCAGCACCAGGTTGTTACCCTCGAAGGTGTCCACAGCCACGGTCTTCTCGCCGCTGGCCTCGCGCAGTTTGTGAATATCAATGATGTCCACCCCGCGTCCGGTGAAGAGCGTGCCGCCGTGGCGGTCGTAGAACTCGGACTCCATGCCTGACAGCTCGAACTCCTCCCTGTGCTGGCGCGACAGGCCCTCGTTCGGGGTCAGCAGGATGATGCGGTTCAGCTCCTGCCGCCCAACCTTGCCAAGATAGTGTAGGTACTGGCGAATGTGGCAGTGCATGAGCAGCGTTTTGCCGCTGCCTGTCGCCATCCAGAAGGCCAGCTTGTTGAGATCATCCGCGGTGTAGGGCGTGAACTGCTCGCGCTGCGCGACGTCCCGATTGTAGTTGTCCACGGCCACGTTGAGCGACGCCACCAGGCTGTCACGGTCGCGGAAGTAGCGATCCAGGTACATCTCCGTGACCAACAGGCCGAGATACTGGAAGTAGAGCGGATACAGCGTCTGCCCGTGCAGGTTGCGGTGGCGGGTGATGTGCTTCCAGTGCCCGCCGATGTTGCCATCGTATTCGCGCAGTTGATCGTCCGAAAGAGGACGTGCTTTTGGCAATCTGGTGATGAGCTGCTGCACGTACTTTGTGCCGCCGTCCTCCGCCCAGCCTTCGAACTCCGGCGCCTTGAGCGTGGCGGAAATGCGCTCGAAGTCCTCCACTCCGAACTGCGCCAGCGCCCAGCGGGCGAGTACCAGTTTGTCCGCAAAATGCGCCACGTTCAGGCCTCCATGCCGAAGTCCGGGGTATCGAACATCAGACGCTGGAAGGCTTCTTCAATGAGATGCACTTTGTTGTGCGGGTCGGTGAGCGTGTGGGACCCGTTGATGTAGATGTAGTCAAACTCGGTGTCTGCCGGATTGACTTTGATCTTGCCCAGGAAGCCCTCCAGCGCCTTGTTGTCGGCGATGGGATCGTCGGACAGCGTGCGCCAGATCACCAGCGTGCGGCCGCCCGCGCGCTTCTCGCCGGTGACGGTGAGGAAGCCTTTCTGTGCGTCGATGTGCTTCACTTTCAGGCCGAGCAGCCAGTTGAAGGTCTCGACGAGATCAATGGTCGTGTCTACCGTCTCGCCGGCGCTGGACGTGGCGACTTTGAGCTTGTAGGCGAACGGGTCGCGGAACTGGTCGAGATCGAGCAGACTTGCTGACCCCGCGCTTTCCACGTCGAGGAAGTAGCCGAGCAGGTACTGGTCGCGTGCCTTCTCGGGTGCAGATTGGAGCGCAGCTTCCTGCTCCGGCGTGCGCTTCAGGCGCAGGTTGTTCAGTGCGTCCTCGTAGCCTTCGAGGCGGACGATCTTGAACGCATGGGAGATGCCGGTGTTGCGATTCTGCGGTTTACCGTCTTTCCAGTCGGCGGAATAGGCCACCTTCTTCAGGCGCGGCACAAGCGCAGCATCGAATTGCTCACCCACCTCGGCAAGAATGTATTTTCGCTTACTAACACTCTTCTCATTGCGGTTGAGGGCGATAACAGCATGACCTGTAGTGCCTGAACCAGCAAAGTAATCACAGATCATCCCATTGGGGGAGTCGCACGCTGCCGCAAGCAATTCGGTATAAAACGAAACAGGATGACAGTATGGGAAATCAAGACCCAGCGGGTCGAGATCCGCCTTCCCTTTTCTTGCATCTTGAATAACCGAAGTTACCTGCCGCTTCTTATCAGCGACCAAGGTAACTTTTTGCCGAGGCTGGGTACTTTCGTCTTCTCCAAAGAGAATTTCACCACGTAGCAGCATTGCGTGCAGGGTTTCTGGAGTACGTGAAAACCCATTGGGCGGAACGGGGCACGGTTTTTTCGTGATTGGGTGAATAAGTGGTTGATGGAACTTAGGATCAGTCCTGGGCTCTGGCGCCCTGAGACTGACGCTTTGATAGACCCGGCCTTGATCGTCAAGATATCTGTAAGCCTTCTCGCCACCGGATAGATCAGGATTGCTATCTACCCAAGTCGCAAATTCTTTTCTTGCCTGCGCTGTTACACCGCCATGCTTGGAAATGATATCTGCCGCTGTTTGGAGCACAGAAAGTATTGCCTCATTCTTGAGGTAAAGCGGCAAATTACTCCAAGACCGCCAAACAACGTATTCATGTTGCGTTGCGATTCCTCGCCCTGCGTTCATTGGGTTTCTCTTGTCCCATATGACAGTTCCAGCATTTGGGATAGCGCTGTTCTCTAAAACCAGGTGCAAACGCTCGTACTCGTTCTCATCTATATGACATAGGAAAGAACCATTCCCATTCAGCAATCGAAAACTATTGAGTAGCCGATCCTGCATCATCGAAAGCCAGCTCGAATGCTGATAATTGTTTCGATACAGGAAGCCGCTTGTTTTCGTGTTGTATGGCGGGTCTATGTGGATGCACTCAATTTGTTCCCGATAAGAATCGGACATTACCTGGAGGGCCTGGAAATTATCGCCTTGGAAACACACACCATCGAGCGAATCGTCCATGTTCTCAATAGCGGCCAGCAGCTTGAGCATGAAGTCGCGGCTGAAGTAGCGTGTGTCGAGCATCAGGTATGGATTGGCCTTGAGAAACTCGACCGTCAGCGGTTCGCTGTAACCGGGTTGGGCCATGTCTTTCTTGATCTCGTTAATCGCATAGAGCTTCACCCACTCCTCGCGCTGCGCGGCACTGGCGGCGATCTCCGGGTAGAGCTTTTCGGGTACGCGGTCGAGCGTCATGCAATGGCGCGTTTCCACCACGAACTTCTTCTTGAGCCAGAGCTTCTTCTGAAAATTCTCCAGTTGCTCCAGCATGCCAATCACCGGCACCGCGCAGCGGCGCAGTGCCCGAATCTTGGAGAGGTATTCCTCGGCTTTCGGGGCGCTCGTGTCCTCGATATCGTCGAGGTACATGACTTCGTTCTTGACGTAGAAGTCCAGTTCACGGCGCAAGAAGCTGCCCAGGTCCTTGTGGATGAAGTAGTCGAACTGATACTTGGCGGTGTAGGAGCGCAGGTGCTTTTGCAGAATCGTGCGCGTGTCCTTCTTGTCCTTTCCCTGGTAGGCCGGATCGGGCGCGAAGAGCACGGCCTTCCACTTGGCCGGCAGGTTGTCGGCCAAGGTCTTTTCGGTGTCGGCGTTGAGCTTGTCCTGCAGGTTGCGCTCGGCGGTGTGCTCCCGGTAGCGGAAGCGGATGGTGAGCGTGTCGGATGCGTCCTCGACAAACGGGCTTTCGTCATCGAGCGCGAAGGCACGGGTGGTTTTGCTGCTGGTCTTGCGGTTGTCCTTTTCGGTATCGGCCTCCACCAGCTTGAAGTGGACGGTGAAACGCTCTGTCATGGCGGCTTCGAGCAGCGTGCCAGCACCAGGGGCGATCTGAAACACATAGTCGCGCAGCAGCTCGGAGGACTTGATGTAGTACTGGTCCATGTTGGCCCAGACCAGCTTCACCTCCTCGCCGTTGTAGGGGATCATGTACTTCTCGCGCCCGTGCACGGTGGAGCGTTGCAGGCCGAGGAAGTCGCCCTCCTGGTAGTAGCGCGAGAAGAAGGTGTAGAGATGGGAGTAGACTTCGTCGGCGAGGGCGTCGATGTCGTTCGCGGCTTTTAGCTTTTCGCGTATCTCCAATACCTTTTGGGTTTGCTCGGATGGCACACCCAGGTCCCGCGCTGCCTGCTCGGCCTTGCGCAAATCCTCCTGCAACTGATCTTGGCGCAGGCTACCGTGTGATTGCAGCGCCTCGCGCACCGTCTTTTCCAGATGCTTGTCCAGGAACTCGGCAATCTCCTTGTGCCGCGCGCGCAGGACGCGGTAAATGCCGAAGTCGAGATCGGCCTTGTCCAGCTCGAACAGCTCGCGCAGCTTGGCCCTGAGCTTTTCGAAGTTTGCGGAGGCCGGGGCGTTGTTTTCCGTCATCAATGACTTCCTCGGTAATTCGTTCATCGTCGTTTTCGTATTGAGCTCAATTCGCCAACAGGAAATAGCGCAGCGGCAGGAACAGGATACCGCCCTCGAACCGGCATTCGCGATCGCGGGTAATGACGACGCCGAAGTCGAGCGCGAATTTCTTCAGGAAATGCCTGAGGCCGGAGACCGATGCGGCCGCCGTGCGGTGCTTGACTTCCAAAGGCAGGTAACGGGCGCCGCCATGGGTGACGACGAAATCCACTTCCTGCGCCTTCTCGCGATAGTACGTCACTTCGATCGCCTCCGGCCATTTTCGCAGCTCGTGCGCCACCAGGTTTTCGGCGTACAACCCCATCATGGTCGGGTTCTGGGTGAAATCGTCCCAGGTCTTGAGCACGGCGTTGCGCAGGGCGAGATCAATGGGATAGCACTTGATGTTGCCTTCGCGCACGCGCAGCGGTTTGTGGCTGAATTTGCGGATGCGCAGGATGAGATCGGTCATTTCCAGGCGCGGCAGGTTTTCGTCCACGACGCGGCGCTCCACCCCGGCGTCGCGCGCCACGGTGGACATGTTGATTTCGATGCCGGGATGCGCGAGCAGATAGACAAAGAAACGCAGCACGTTTTCCGGCTTGCGGTACTGGGTGAGCGCCATGAGGTCTTCATACAGCACCTTGCGCACCTGCTGTTCCATCAGGTATTCCATCTTGCGCACGGGATCGGCGAGGCCCCACACCTCCGGAAAACCGCCCTCGCGGCAATAACTCACGACCGCCCGACCGACATCCGCCTCGAATGGCGCGAGCGCCGAGCGCATGTCGTTGACGAACCGGACCGTCTCCTCTCCCCTGGATTCCATCAACAGGTTCCGCAGATGCGTGTAGCTGTCCAGTGATGCGGTGAAGGACGCGCGGCCACGCAAGTGGTATTGGCAGTATTCGCGAAAACTGAAAGGCAGCAGGTGCCGGTCCTTGATGCGCCCGAGCAGGCTTTCCTGCGAGCTGCGGAAAATCGGAGAAGAAGCCGAGCCGGACACCACAAAGCGAATGGGGTACTTCAGGTCGTAATATTTCTTGAGATGCAGCTCCCACTTTGGCAGACGCTGAATCTCATCGAGAAAGAAATACCAGTGGCCCGCGCCGCCCGGCTTGGCGCCAGCATGGGCCACGAGCTGTTCGAACAGGGTGCGCTGGAGATCGGCCGAGCCGTAGACTTCGGGGTCGTCAAACGAGAAATACAGAATCCGGGCGGGATCGACCTTTTCATGATCCAGCAGATGGGCGATAACCTGCTTGAGCGCCGTGGTCTTGCCCACGCGCCGCGGCCCAGTGATGGAGACCATCTGGGGCAACTCGGAAAGATCAGCCAGCAGCTCGCGCACCACGGGCCGCTGGTATTCCGGCAGCCCGGTCCGCCATTCGCCCCCGGGGGCCACCCGCCAAGGGTTATAGGGAGTCAGAAGGCCGGGCAGGCCGGTTCCCGTCTTTTCAGGCATGTTTATCTATCTGATATTTAAAGTTGAATACATGATTTTCCATTTTTATACCCCATAATGCACAAAATTGGAATAGCGGACATTTTTACCGGCACAGGCTCCAGCACAGCGTAAATAAGACCTGCGACTTCACAGCGGGTTTGAGTTTGGATTTGATGGCCTCGACCAGCTCGTCGCGCTTGGCGAGAATCCGGTCTTCGACATCGAAAATTTCCTGCCGCAGCTTGCGCTGTTTGCGCTCGGCGTCTCGGATTTCGGTCTGGATGCGGGCCTGTTCCTCGATGCTGCTGGCCTTGGTGGACTGGTTGCGCAGCTCGCGGATGCGGCGCTTGGTTTCGTCGAGCGCCCGTTCGGCGCTGGCGATCTGGTCGTCGGCCCAGCCGCTGAGCTTGGCGGCCTCGGCCTCGAAAAACTGCGCGTTGCGCTCCGAAATGCGCTGGAGCGCGGCCTGTTGGCGCAGCCCGGTGATTTCATCGAGGCGCGCCTCGCCCGGAATGGTGTTCAGCGTCGCGGCTTGCGCGACGGGCAGCGTGAGCAGGCGCTGCGTGATCTCGTCGTCGAGCACTTCGCCTTGATCGGTGATGGCGGCAAACAGGAATTGATCCTCTCCCTGATCCAGCGCCTCGACGCTCAGCAGCGAAAGCTTGAGCACGCCAGATTTGCCGATGTGCTGTTCCAGGATGGAGACCTTGCCGTCGTGTTGGCCGTAGTCAAGACGTATCGCGGCCGGCGGCAGCGCGCGCCCCTTGGCCTGGGCCACCACGGCCTCGGCAAGAGGGTGATTAAGGCGGTAGAGATGCGCCTCGCCGGAACGGCGCGGCAACTCGTACAGGCCGAGCGGAATGTCGCCGCGGAACGGGCAGCTTTCGAGACGGAAAGACGAATCGTCAATGAAACGAGCGTGGCTGTTCAGTTCGTGCCGCGTCAACTCGATGAGCAGGCGCTCGAAGCGGTTAAGGTTGGCCCTGGAGGCTTCATCGCGCACCTTGAGCTTTTCGCGCACTTCGTCGTCGAAGTGTTCCAGCAGTTTCTGCCGGGTGCGGGTCATGGACTCGTCAATCTCCAGGCTCAATTCAAGCTGGAGCTGGTTGAAGGCGGCATGGATTTCCTCGGGCTTGCGACAGGTCTGGTAGATGGCCGCGATGCGTTTTTCGAAATCCACACCGGACTCGATGGCCCCCAGCACTTCGTCGCTGGCGCCAAACACGCCCTCGAAGAGCTGAAACTTGTCGCGCAGCAATTCATAGACGCGCTGGTCGGCGGCGTTCTTGCGATTGAGAAAGTTCACCACCACGACATCGTGCTTCTGGCCGTAGCGATGACAGCGGCCGATGCGCTGCTCGATGCGCTGCGGGTTCCAGGGGAGATCGTAGTTCACCACCAGCGAGCAGAACTGGAGGTTAATGCCCTCGGCCCCGGCCTCGGTAGCGATCATGATGCGGCCCTGTTCGCGGAAATAGTCCACCAGGGCCGAGCGCATGTCGACGGTGCGCGAGCCGGTGACGCGGTCGCTGCCTTGATGGCGCTCCAGCCATTAGGCATAAATCCGCTTGGAGCTTTCGTCGGTGTTAGTGCCGTTGAACAGAACGATGCCTTCGGCGTGGGGGCTGTCCGCCAGCAGGCGCAGCAAGTAGCTCTGGGTGCGGCGCGATTCAGTGAAGATGATCGCCTTCTGCGCCGCGCCAATCTCCTTAGCCTTGGCAAAGGCGATGTCCAGCGCCTTGAGCAGGGCCTTGCCTTTGGCGTTGTGTTCGATGGAGGACGCCAGCTTGGCGAAGGATTCCAGGTCGGCGATCTCCTGCTCGATGGCGGTGCGCTCGACTTCGGTCAAGGGTTCCTGCGCTTCGTCCTCCGGCCACTCCTCGGCGGTTTCGTCGAGGGCCTCGTAGTCCTGATCCATCTCTTCTTCGAGCGATTCAGGCGATTCCCGCTTCCCGAGTTTGTCCTTGAGCCGGTTGGACACGGAGGTCAGCGCACCGGCGATGGCGAAGGTGGAAGATGCCAGCAGCTTGCGCAGCACCAGCGTCATGAGGGAGCGCTGGCTGGCCGGCAAGGCCTGAAGATTCTCCCGTTGCAGGTAGTCCGAGACGAGTTGGTAGAGCCGGTCTTCGCTCTCGGCCGGGGTGAACTCCTCCACCAGCGGCAGGCGCTTGGTATACGGGATATAGGCCGTGACCTGTCGGCGCAGGGTACGATGGCACACGGGCTTGAGCCGGGCCTTGAGCGTCGCGAACACCTGTTCCTGATTCAAATTGGTGTAGAGATCACGGAAGCTCTTCAGGTCGCCGAAAACGTGTTCATCAATAAAGCTCACCAGGCCGAACAGCTCCAGCAGGGAATTCTGCAAGGGCGTGGCCGTGAGCAGCAGCTTGTCCTTGCCTGCCAGCGCCATGCGCAGAGTATTGGCGATGACATTGGCAGGCTTGTAAACATTGCGCAGTCGATGAGCTTCGTCGATCACCACGATGTCCCACGCCACGGCATTCACGTCCGCCGCCTTGCCTTTGGCGAATTGGTAGGAACAGATCACGATGTCGTCCGCCTCGAACGGCCGGAAGCGGCCCTGTTTTATCTCGGCGTTGTAGGACTTGGCTTCGAGAATCCGGCACGGCAAAAAGAATTTCTCCGTCAGCTCCTGATACCACTGCTTGCGCAGATTCGATGGAGTAATCACCAGTATGCGCCGCTTACGCTCTGCCCATTTCTGAGAAAGGACAAGGCCAGCTTCGATGGTTTTGCCGAGACCCACTTCGTCGGCCAGGATTGCACCCTTGGAGAGAGGCGACTTAAACGCAAACAGAGCCGCATCAACCTGGTGGGGATTGAGGTCAACCTGCGCACTGGCCACCGCGCCCGCCAGCTTTTCGGCGCTGTCAGGGGCACAACGACGGGTGAGGTCGTGCGCGAAGTATTTGGCCTGGTAGGCGGAAATCATGCGCGGCCTTATTTCCGGCCCTTGGTCTGCTTCGGGCCGTTATCGAACAGATCATCCTGTTCAGGAATTGCAATCCCGTTCCTGCCGCAATAATCCAGAATCAACACCTCCACCATGTTGGCAATGGATCGGTGCTCACGCTGGGCGGCGGCGCGCAACGCCTCCTTCAGCGCCGGTTCCTCGTAGGGCGAGTTGATGATGAGCTGGGTAATGCCGGAGGTGGTCATCGCGTCAATACGTTAGCGGATCTCAGACTGATCGCCTTGCAACGAAATGTCATGCGTACATGAGGCGCCCCTTGGGCTGAGGGATGGGCCGCCCAATCGCCTTGGCCGTTTCGATCCATTCACGGATGGCCGTCTGCGCATTGGCCACGGCTTCTTCATAGGTGGCGCCGTCGGCCATGCAGCCGGGCAATTCCGGCACCTCGACGATGAAGGCGTCGTCTTCCTTGCTCCAGTAGATAATCAGTTCGTACTTGCTCATGCCAGTCCTCCGTCATGTGATAGCGCAGCAAGATCTGTCGGACTTGCTTCATCTGATACGGCTTCCCCTTGCCGCCGTGTGGCTGCAAGCTGATGATTTCCTCTACCCCTTCCTTCGCCACGGCGCCAAGTCCACAACGGAGGACCTCCGCCCACCAAGTCACCCCGTGCCAGATGCTCTCCGGCCTTTTTTCGTGCTCCGCGTCAGTGCTCAGTTCTTGTCTGAAGCGGGGGTTTTGAGCCATGTTTGCGCGAAGGTTTCCGCCGGCACAGGATGGCCGAAGTAATACCCTTGGGCCTCATCGCAGCCCAGCGCCTGCAGGGCTTCCGCCTGCGCCGCTTCTTCCACTCCTTCGGCCAGCGTCTTGAGGCCGAGGATGCGTGCCATGGCGATGATGGCGGCGACGATGGTGTAGTCATTGCTGTCCTTGATCATGTCGCGCACAAAGGAGATGTCAATCTTGAGCTTGTTCACCGGCAGGCGTTTGAGATAGGTGAGCGACGAATAGCCGGTGCCGAAATCGTCTATCGAGAGCGCAAACCCCGCCGTTTTCAGGGCTTCCATCATCCCGATCGCCCGCTCCGCATTCGCTATCAGTCCGCTTTCGGTGAGCTCCAGCGCAAGACAATCGGGCGTCAGGCCCGCGGCGCGCACGATGACCCGCGCCTTGCTGACGAACTCGGCCTCTTCCAACTGCTGGGCGGCGATGTTGATGGAGAGTCTTCCGGATAAATTGAGGCCGGTTTCCTGCCAGGCCTTATTGACGGCGAGCCGTCCGGGGAAACACAGGCCCGCCGTCTGCCAGGTTTTCAGCTGGCGGCAGGCCTCCTGCAGCACCCACTCTCCGATCGCCTTCATCATGCGGCGCTCCTCGGCGATGGGGATGAATTCCTTCGGCTCCACCCAGCCCCGTTCGGGATCGTTCCAGCGCAACAAGGCCTCGGCGCCGGAGAGGGTTTTGGTCTGGAGATTCACGATGGGCTGGTAATGGAGCTGCAATTGCCCCGCCTTCAGGGCGCCACTCAGGCGGGTAGCGAGCTCCAGGCGCTTGGCCAGTTCCGCGCTCATCTCCGGGCGGTAGAAGCGATAGCCGCCGCCCGCTGCCTTGGCGCGATACATGGCGATGTCGGCCTGTTTGAGCAGTTCATCGGACGTGAGTCCATCCTCGGGATAGAAGGCGATGCCGATGCTCGCCCCCAGCGAAAAAGACTGCCCCTTCACCGCTATGGGGTCGCCGAGCGCCTGCTGCAAACGTTCGGCGATGTGGACCGCGGACGCCTGATCGGCTTCACCGGCGATGATGATGAACTCATCCCCGCCAAAGCGGGTCAGGGTGTCCGCCTGACGCAACACGCCCTTGAAGCGCTGCGCGACCTCGGAGAGCACCAGGTCGCCGATGGCGTGTCCGTGGGCATCGTTGATTTCCTTGAAGCGGTCAAGATCCATGAACAGAATCGCCACCCGTTGCCCATGCCGTTCGGCATCGGCCAACACCTGTTTCAGGCGATCCATGAACAATGCCCGATTAGGCAGTCCGGTCAGCGGGTCGTAGAGGGTAAGTTGCTCGATGCGCTGCGCCTGGGCCTCGTGCTCGCTGACGTCCTCCAGCATTAAAAGCAAGCGCTGGTCTTCCGCAAGACGGGCGCCGGCGATGGTCAGGCGCAAGCGTCTTGCGTCCAGTTCGGCGTTAATGCCGTGCAAGGCCATCCCGCTGGCGATGACGGCCTGCACCTGCTGGCGCAAATCGGGCAGCGGCAGAAGTTCTTCGAGCTCGCGCCCGGCGACGTCTTCTCCATTCTTCAGGCCAAACATCTCACGGAAGGAACGGTTGACGCTCAGCGCCCTGAGTGTCCGGTCCATGACCACCAGGCCGGCGGGCAGGCTTGCAATGATGTCCTCGGTGTAGCGCTTGAGGGAGGTGATGGCATGGCGGTCAGCATGGATATAGGTGTCGAGGGCGAGCCCCATGTCCAGGAACACGATCTTCTGCAGCGCGTGGTAGCTGGCGAGGAATTTGTCCGGGTCGTCGCCAAGCAGGCGCCACAGTTCGGGCAACAGTCCGGCGAGGTACTTGCTGTAGGCGCCGATATACCACTTGGGCTCAAGCCCGATGCGCTGGTGGGCGGCGCCTACGCGCAGGCGGCGGAGCATGTAGCCGGGACCGTAGTCGCCCGCGGTCAGGCTATCGAAGTAGGCCGCCTGGGACTGCTTCAGGCGCTCGAGGGCGGGGGGGTCGGAGATGAAACGGCGGGTTTCATCGAACTTGAGGAGATGGGCGTAAAAGTCGTCCACGAAGCGCCGCGACACATTTTGCAGGCGCACGTGAACCTCCGTGAGCAAGCGGGTATCGGTTTCATCAAATTCCAGGAATTCCTTGCGCCGGGCGATCTCCTGCGCGTTGATCCCGATCTCCCGGGCCAGCGCGGCGGCGGCTTCGTCCGAGAGGGCCATGGTTTCCTCCAAGGTTGCGGTCTACAGCGGCCTTTTATCACGTGAGGCGTGAAATGGCAATGAACTTTCGTTTCCCGGAAACGCCTTTCTCAATGCCCAGTGCGTGGGCAGGTAGATGACGAGGGGAGCGAGGAGCATTAATCCTGCGAGATAGAGCAGCGGGGGTACTAAGGTCTGCGGCTCGCCCGGTCCGAATACCCAATTGATGTTGCGCTCCGGCTCCGTGAGCAGATAGGTGACGGGCAACACCACCCAGCACAGCACGGTGGCCGCGGGCAAGGCGCGCCGGTCGTAGCCGAGCCGATACAGCATGAACACGATCAGGAGCGGCAGGAACACGTGGAATAGCGACAGGGCGCGCAGCCACAGCGGCTGCGCGGGGTTGAACATGTAGCCGGTTGCATCCCAGCCGATCACGTCGCGCCCGGCGAGCAGGCGGGTGAAGAAATCCAGGTTCCATACCAGCTCCGGCAGCAGCACCGCGACCGCCATCATGCTGGCAAGCAAGCGGCTCTCGCGCCACAGGGCGATCATCATGACCAGGAGTGCGATATCGGAGGCCCAGAGGAAATTCGCCGGGCCATGGTGGATCCAGTACAGCGGCGCCAGCACGGCGACGAACAGGGTATAGCAAATCTTGATCCAGAGCGGGATGCGTCCGTGCCGGAACAGGGTTAGCGCCATGCGCGGCGGTCAGCGGGAAGCAGGCTTTTTCGCGCGCACGGGCAGGCGCGCGGCGGCGAAGCAGTCTTCGCGCCACAGGCACTGGTACTGGTCGCACACGCCGTCATAGGCGGTGGCGTAGCAGTCGAAGTTGCCTTCGGCGCGCTGAATCGCCCGCACAAGCTCGGTCTTGCCGAGCCGGCCGGGATGGAGCCCCCGGGCGCGGGTGATGTCAAGGATTTGCTGCATTTTCATGGCCTGTCCTCCAGGTCTGGTGCGGAAATCCGTCGCGCAATCATGGCGCGGGCCGCGCCTCCAGGCTTTGATGCAGATCAAAAGCGCAAATTCACCTCGACGATCAAGGGCAGGTGGTCGGAGGCGACGCGCGAGAGCTCCGAGTCCGGAATTTCGACGTCGGCCACCTCGAAGCGATCGTTCACGAACACGTGATCAATGCGGACGGCGGGGAAGCGTCCGAAAAACGTGCCCTGGGGCCGGCGCCGCTCCAGCTTGTTCTGGGCGTCGTTGAGCCGCTCGCGCAAGCGCCGGCACACCTTTGATGTCGGCAGCGCGTTGAAATCGCCGCAGAATATGACCGGCCCCCGGCATGCGGGATGTGCCAGCCAGTCGGGGCCGAGCAGCGCCTCGATCTGTGCCTGGCGTTCGCGCGGTAGCAGGCCGAGGTGGGTATTCAGCACCTGAATCTCCGTGCCCTGCACATCCATCGCCACCCACAATGCCCCGCGCGGCTCAAGAAAAGGCTTGCCGGGGATGCTCGGCAGCGGCCCCGCCTTGACCAGGCGCATGGGCAGATGGGTCAGGATGGCGTCGCCGTAGCGTTCCTCTTCCAGGTGCAGCGCCGGGTGAAAGTGGAAATCCATCTCCAGGCAGCGCGCGATGAGATGTGCCTGGTCGGCGCCCTCGGTGCGCGCCCGCCCCACGTCCAGCTCCTGCAGGGCCACGATGTCCGGCGCGCCGCGCGCGATCACGCGCGCGATACGTTCGGGCGAGAGTTTGCCGTCCATGCCGATGCAGCTGTGTACGTTGTAGGTCATGACGCGCAGCATGCGCGCGCCAGCGCGGCGCGGCGCCCTGGGGGCTTTGATCTCGCTGCGGCCGAGGAAACGCAGCGCCGCGTGGCGCAAATCGCCGGATTTAAGATAACCGCGTCCGTTCGCGGGCAGCGGGATGTCGCGCGGCAGCAAGGCAAAGGCGCGGGTCTCATCGGGTCCCGCGCCACCGTGTGCGCCGTTCTCAATCGCGAAGCTGTAAGCCTGGCTCCCGGCGCGCCAGCCACAGGCAAGAAAGTCGCCGGCGTCGGGGTGGTGGCAGAGGGCGATGAGATCCTGCGTCGCCTCATTGAGAAACGGATGATCGGCTCCCAGCACTTGGGCGGCGTCCTGCGGCAGGGCGAACTCCCCCGCCTCGCTCCAGGCGCGGGCGCAGCCCGGACCGTCCTTGATCAGCACCAGCGGCGCGCGGGTCTCCTCTGCCAGCGCGCGGGCAAGGCGGGCGCGCTCCGCCGCGGCCAATTCCCGTTCATAATAGATCATCGCCACCGGACCCAGCGGCGCCACGGTCAACTGCGGAATTTCCGGCCCTTCCTTCCGGTTGGCAGGCACCGGCAACAGCCGCTGGATGCGTTTGCCGCCGGCCAGCCGTACCCGTTGCAACTGAATTCCCCTCTGCCCGTTTGACCGATAGCGGACAGCCCCGTCCTCGTGTTCGCCGAACACATGGGCCACGGCCTCGGCGAAGCTGCGGCCGTGCATCTTGTCGTAGGGCAGGGCGTGCTCCTGGCCGTGATCGGAATAAACCCAGACGTCATAGTGACGGCGCGCGGAGCGGTGCGCCGCGCGCCAGATGCGGGCGATGGCGTCATCAATTCCCTTCAGGGTCCAGTGGGCGAAGAGCGAAGACGGCCCGCGCCGATGCGCCTGCTCGTCATAGCCGAGAAAATTCAAGTGGACGATGGGCAGGCCGCGTGCCACGTCTATCTTTGCCCCGATGGTGACGAGCTCGCGCAGCAGGATGGCGATCACTACTCGAGTGGGGACAAATTTCAATTCCTTGAACACGTCCTGGCCGTCAATCAGCCCGCGCGCGCAGTCTACCAGCGCAAGCAAGAGCTCTAGCGCCAAGAGCGCGGCGGTGCGCAGAAAACTGTAAGCGTTGCTGAGGATGAGAAATGCCACCACCAGCGGGTTGGCCGCGCGCAGGGCCGGTCCCCACCCCAGGGAGGAGGGGCAGAAGTGCGGCTCCGCCGCGCCGCCGGTGTAGACGTCCGCATAGGCGCTGCCGCCCTGGAGCAAAGGCTCGCCGCCGTTGATTTCCAGCTCGCGTTCGACGCGTGCGGCGGTGGCAGGTTCAATCATGCGTACCAGGCGGTTTGAGGCGCGCTCCATGAAGTTGAAGCCCGGCACGGCGTGCTTGACGCCGTAAAAGAGCTCGCCTTGGAAGGTAGCCGTCGCCGTCGGCACGCCGGCATATAACTGATGCAGCCGGTAGTGTTCGCGCTTGATGAGCTGTTGCAAAAAGGGCATCTCGCCCGACCTCAGCGCGCGTTCCAGCTCGCGCTGCGCCAGCCCGTCTATCTGGATCATGACCAGACCGGGAGCGGTTTCGGTGCCCCTCGACGGCGGCAGCCGCAGCAGGCGCGCCAGCCATTCGCTGCGGCTCAAGCCACGGCGCAGGCGGCGCAGAAAGGCTTCGATGCGCCCGATCACATCGGCCCTCGATCGTGCGCGTCCGGGCCGCTGAAGGCGGCGATGGCGGCGCCCGCCACGCCCTTGAGAATGCCCCATTCGGCCTCGATGAGATGCAGCAGGTGTTGCCACTGCCGGTAAGCTTCAGGCCGCGCGTCAAAGGCCTGTTGGCGCAATGCCTCGTAGCAGCCCAGGGCCTTATCCGCGGTGCGCGGCATGGAGAAATCATCGGCGGTCGCGCGCGCGCCCTGGGCGAGCTGCCGTCGCGTTTCCGCAGGCAGTTGCGCGAGCCATTGCAGCGCCGCGCGGAAGGCTTCGATGCTTTCCTCATGCAGCAGCCGACCGTTGCGCTGATCCTTGACCACTTCCCGCACACCGGACGCGTCCAGCGCTACCACCGGCACGCCCGCGGCCATGGCCTCGGTCAGCACCATGCCTTGGGTCTCGCTCCTGGAGGCGAAGGCGAACACGTCCATGGCATGGTAGGCGGCAGCCAACTGCGCAGAGTCAAGGATACCCGCCACATACAGGCGCGCGCGTAAACCCGCGCGCTCAAATAGCGCCCGGACACCGGTCTCCAATGGCCCCTTGCCCACCAGCAGGAAATGGGCGCGTGGCTCTGTCTTGAGAAAGGCGGCCACCGCCTCGGCCAGAAACGCAAGATTCTTCTCCGGCGCCAGCCGCCCCAGGTGTCCCACCACAAAGGCGCCGTCAGGGATGGCCATCGCTTTGCGAAACGCCGATTCGTTTCCTTGTGCGAAACGCTCCACGTTCACGCCGGTGGGCACCACCGCGATGGGTGCTTCGACCCCGCGCTCGCGCAGCAAGGCGGCGATGCTTTCGCTGGGAGCGAACACCTGGTCGCACAGGTTGGCGTAGCGGGTGGCGAGCTCGATCACGAAGCGCCGGAAGGCCGGCGAGTCCACCGGCACGTAATGGGTGTACTGCTCGTACAGGGTGTGATGGGTGAAGATCAGCGGCAGCTCGCGGTAGCGCGCCACGCGCAGCGCCGTCATGCCGAGGAGATACGGATGATGGGCGTGCACGACATCGGGCCGAAAGGCGTCCAGCGCCTCGGTGAGCAACCCTGATACCGGCAACACCGCGGA
Organism: Pseudomonadota bacterium; assembly: GCA_041695325.1. Classification (GTDB taxonomy): domain Bacteria; phylum Pseudomonadota; class Gammaproteobacteria; order SURF-13; family SURF-13; genus SURF-13. The sequence goes on along the minus strand of JBGFRC010000036.1, from coordinate 3,063 downwards.
AAAATCGCTGCCGTTGAAATTCTGGATCGCCGGAACGCGCACCACGTCGGTTTCATCTTGCGGCTGATGGGCGAACTCCGGCGCCACCACCAGCACGCGGTGACCGCGGCGCCGGTACTCCTCGCTGAACGCCTGCACCGAGCGCGCCACGCCGCCCACGTGCGGCGCGTAGGTATTGGTCAGCATGACGATATTCATGTGTTTCCTTTTACCACTTCAACCAATGTCGTACCCGCTTCAGCGACGACGGGCGCGAAGCCGGGCAGGCGTACTTCCGTCACCGGCGCCGCGCCGCGCCAGGCGCCCTGCCAGGCGACGTTCACGCGCTGGGCGTCTTTGCTGCGCTCGACGTTGAGTGAGATCGGACCGAACGACGTCGGCGCGGGGCCGAAGGCGAGTAGTGCGCCCGGCTTAAGCCAGCGCGCCGGCACGCCCTGACACAGGATCAGCCGATCCTGCTCTTCGCGCACGAAACAATGGCGCAGCATCAGCACCCACTCCGCCGCCGCCCACACGTGCTGGCCGTCGCCCATGCAGCCGCCGCCGGTGCGGGGGTGGATCGCCTCCGGCCACTGGCCGGTGGGCGAGGCCAGCTTTGCTACCGCATCCAGCAGCGTGAGATAACGAGCATCGCCGGCGCGCAGCAGCACCTGGGCCAGATGCAGGGTGAGATAGGGGTTGATGCCGGAGTGAATCATGTCCTGGAAGAAGCCGCCCTGCACCATGCAGTTTTGCAGCAGAAACTCCACCGTATCCAGCAGGCGCGGATCATCCGGCGCAGAGAGCTGCAGCGGGTAGCCCAAGGCCAGCGAGCCGACGGCCCCGGCGTCCAGCCTGCGGTAGGGCGAGGCCGGCATCGCCGCCCGGCCCAGGCGCTGGGCCGCACCGGCCAGGCTGCGCTCGACGGCGCGCTGAAATGTTTCCGCCTCGCGCGCGAACTCCTCGCGCAAGGCTTCGTCGCCTGTCATGGCGCACAGCACCGCCGCCGCGTGCAAACCGGCGATGCCCCAGAAGTCGTCCCAGTAATAATAGTCATTGGAGCCGAGGTGCTCGGCGGAAAACCCCGCCGGCAGCAGGCCCGCGTGCGGCGCGCCGGTATTCTCAGGCAGGCGCTTGCGCGCGATCCAGCGCGCGCCCTGCGTGATGGCCTTGCGCCACTCCTGTTTAGGCGCGTGGCCGGTGAGCTCGCAGTAGCGGCGCAGGATCCACAGCGCCTCGCCGTTGGAGTCCCATTCCCCTTCCTGGGAATGAAAATAGCCGCGCGCGGTCTGGCGCGCGGGGAAACGATCCAGCGCGCGTTCGGCGCGCCCGAAGAGCCCGGCGCACAACAGCCCGTGGATGATAAACGCCGCGTCGCGGAACCAGAAGCGCTTGTAGGTATAGGGGCCGGGATACACGTCAGCGGGCGAATGCAGAATCAGCGCGCGCAGCGCCGCATCGTACAGAAACTGAACATGCGCGTCGGGAACGCGCAATTGACAGTGACCGTGCAGACTTTTTTCCCATGAGTCGGCGGGTGGGCATGTTGCCTTGTTTGGGAGCGGCGCGCTGACCCGGAGCGTGCGCGGCCTGCCGGCCTCCAGCCTGAACAGCGCCGCCGCCGTGGCCATGCCCACCTCGCACGCGCCCTGCTCCTGATCTTCAAGCTCGCGCAGATGGATGTGCACGTCGCCGCAGCGGTAGTCCGAAACGTGATGCCGCTCCGCCGGGGCGTCGAATTCGACCGCGCGCTGCCCCTCGATGTTCCACGCCATGCGTTCCGGCGTCAGAGCCAGCTCGTGAATAAAGCTGATCCCCTCCGGGTTATAGGGGCGCAGCGCCAGCGCCAGCCAGCCCGCGCTGTCCGTGAGCGCGGTCAGCGTCATCCGGCAGACCGGAAAACCGGACGCCGGCTCGACCGAAGCGCGGCTCTCCAGCTCAAGTCCCGCCGCGCGGCTTGCCGTGACCACGGTCAGCCCATCGCCGATGTCGAGGCGCTGCTCGCAGCCCGGCGCTCGTGACGGCAACAGAGCGCGCCCGTCATCGGTCATGATCCAGCCCTCCAGCGACCAGCCATCGTAACGCGGCGTGAGCAAGCCGCGCGGATCAACGATGGGCAGCTCCGGGCAATCGGGCCAGCCGATGGCAGTCCAGTTGCGGTGAGTGAGATTGACGTGAGTGATTGAGAACGCGCGCGGGATGAAGGCGTCGTCCCTGGGGTCGAACTGACGTTCGATCCAGTAGGGCCACACCCAGTCCAGGTTGTGCTGGATCACGCGGCTGTTGATGAGACCGCGGGCGTGGAACACCACCCCGGCGCGCAACAGCTCCACCGGCTCGCCCACCTCGGAGGGCTGGGCGAAGCGATGCAGGCGCGAAAGCAGGCTTATCGGGTCGAGAAAACCGTGGGCGCGCGCCAGGCGGCGGATGAAAAACCGCCACGGCAGCCACTTCAGCCACGGCATGACGCGCCTCCGGTTTCTTCTTCCGCCGTGTATCGCGCCAGGGCGCGGTGCGCCAGACGGCTGATGATGACCACCGCGGCGACGGTGGCGAGAAAGCCGGCGCCGTACAAGCCCCACTCCAGCGGCGTGCGCTCACCGCTGCGCGCGCCCAGGGTAGCGATGCCGGCGGCGATGGAGCCAAGATACACATTGTGCAGTGAAAACGGGATCTCGCCCACGAAGGTCCCCATCACGAATCCGCGCAGCGAAAAGCGCGTCAGCCCGAAGAAATAGTTGGAGAGCTTGAAGGGGAAGAACGGCACTAGCCGGCTGAGCAACACGATCTTCCAGCCCTGCGGCGTGAGCTCCTCGCTCACCAGCTTCAGCCTGGCATGCGAGAGGATAAAGCGCGCGGCGCGCGCGCCGAACACGCGGCGCGCCAGCAGGAAGGCGAGCGTGGCGCCCAGCGTGGTGCCGAGCACCACGTAGACCGTCCCCTCCACCACGCCGAACACGAACCCCGCACCGGTGGTGAACATCACCCCCGGCAGCAGCAGCACCACCACCAGCGTCATCACCAGGATAAACAGCAGCGGCCCCCACGCGCCCTGCGCGTCCACCCACTCCAGCAGCCGGATCA